>JAKQKQ010000010.1 GCA_029560585.1 Verrucomicrobiota bacterium
GGGCATCTCTGTGAGATGCCGTGCATTGTCGCGCGCCGCACACCATTGGAAGTCCCCTCTATCATCAGATGGGCATTGATTGTTGGGTGTTCCGTGTTGGGCGTTTGAGTTTTGAGACAGCCTCAGGCCGCGGGCCCTCCCCAGGATGCCCGCATGGCGCGCCCAAGATCTTGTGGGGCGTCTCTGCGCGCCGTTCCAAAGCGGTGGCGTTGCCACCGCGCTCCAAAGGAAGGATCGCGCCACAAGCCTTGCCTTCACTTGATCAAGACCGGATGTCCAAAAACGCTCTCTTCGCGCCATTAGTACTCTGATAGGACATTCGCCATATGAGAAAACGATTTGAACGACGCATCCCAATGATCACCGCCCTGTTCTGCATCGGCGCACTGGTGCCATCGGCTCACGTCGCTGGCGCCCCGCCCGCCAAGCGACCGAACATCCTCATCGTCACGACCGACCAGCAGCAGGTGGGCGCGATGAGCGCCGTCGGAAATCCCCTGCTCAAGACGCCGGGCATGGATTCGATCGCCGCGAACGGCGTCTGTTTCACGAAGTCGTATTGCCCCTATCCGCTATGCAGTCCCTCGCGCTCGAGCCTGCACACGGGGCGCCCGCCCCACGAGATCCGCGTCGACCAGAACACCGTCCCTATCGATCCCGCCATCCCGATCTCGGGGCAGGTCTTCCGCGCGGCCGGTTACGACACCGGGTACGCCGGCAAATGGCACATGCCCGATCCCTATCCGAATGACGGCATCGCGGGCTACGAGGTGCTCAATAAGACCACGCGCCTGGGAAAACTCGCCCATGACGTGGACGAGGCCACGATGAATGCCGCGATCGAGTTCCTGCGCCGCGAGCGCGAGAAGCCCTTCCTGCTCGTGACCTCCTTCATCAACCCGCATGACATATGCCTGTTGGCCGGCGAAAAAGGCCCCCTCGTGGAGGATGTATGGAAAAAGTACGAGCCGCCCGCGGGCGCGGAGCTGCCCCCGTTGCCCCCCAACTTCGCGGTGACGGCTGGAGGGCCCGACACCCCCGCGAAACGCCGTGGGCACGACGCGTGGGACGAGAACCAATGGCGGCGGTACCGCTACGCCTACTGTCGCATGGTCGAGGACGTGGACCGGCAGGTCGGCCAAGTGATGGATGCGCTGCGCCAGGCCGGTCGGGAGGATGACACGCTCGTCATCTTTACCAGCGACCACGGCGAGGGACTGGGCTCGCATCGCTGGACAGGGAAGATGATGTACTACGAGGAGGAGGTCGCCGTTCCCCTCGTCGTGAGCTGGAAGGGGATCACGCCCGCCGGCCGGATCGACCGCGAGCATCTGGTCTCGACGCTCGATGTGCTGCCCACGCTCTGCGACTACGCGGGCGTGCAGGCCCCACCCTCGATGCGCGGCGAAAGCCTGCGCGGCATCATCGAAAATCCCAAGCTCCCGGGCCACGAATTCGTCGCCGCCGAAATGGCCCAGGGCAATGCCGCCGGCCGCCCCCGCAGCTTCATGATCCGCACCCCGAAATTCAAATACATGATCTTCCCCGGCGTCGCCGACGCCTCACCCGCCGAACTTCTCTTCAACCTCGACTCCGACCCGGGCGAACTGACGAACATCGCATCAGAGGCCGCGTCCGCCGCCGAACTCGACCGCCATCGGCGCCTCCTCGAACAGTGGAAAACCACCACCTGCGAGAAGGATTTTCCGCCCGCGACCAGCCCCGCGCACCCGCGCAAAAAGGGGAAACGCAAAGGCGCGTCGGCAGGTGCGGGGGCGACGCCCTGACAGGATTCAAGCGATCGGAGCGTCGGCCCCTGTGGCCCCGTGAGAGAAAATGAGGACAAGGATCCTTCCCGATCCCGCGCGCATTCGCGCGCAGATGTCAAGAATCGAGAGTTGACCCCATCATCCGACGGGAAACCCCATGCGCTCCACGATGTGTCAAGAATCGAGAGTTGACCCCCGAAACGAAACGACCCCCGAAACCTCGAGTCTTTGTCTTTGGGCTTGCCTATGGTGGTCGATACCTACCATGGATGGGGCTGATGAACGACGGAGGGGTTGGCATGTCATCGGGGCCGATCGTTTCGACGTTCTGGTGCGGGCGCAGCTCGGATGTGCCGGTCGATGTGCCGTTGGCATGAAAGGATGGATTCGATGAACCATCGTGTGCTCCCACTTGCGACAGCCGGTCTGCTGCTCGCATGTCCATGCATCGGCCTTTGCGCCGAGAACACCCCGAAGCAGGCACCGGGCAAGACGCAACAGCAGGCCTACGCGGAACAGGTGCCCAAGGGGCTTTCGGCCCCGGATTGGTCGGGTATCGGTGCGGCGCGTGAGAACTGGCGGCACGCGGTGGTCCGCGAGGCAGACGGCATGCTTGGGGCGAGCAATCCGGGCCAGCGGTGGCGCACGCGCTTCGACGGGCGCGGGTTCACCGTCACCCCGGGCGCGGGCGGCTGGAGCTGGGGGCTTGAACTTCTGCGCTATGGTTTCCCCGGCTCGGAACGGGCCGTGGCGACGAAAGCGACCGTGGGCCACGAGGGGGGCAATGTGCATTACGAATGGGACGCCGTTCTGCGGGAGTGGTTCATCAATGACGGGCGGGGTCTCCAGCAGGGCTGGACCCTGGAGGAACGGCCCGCGGGCGCGCGGGAGGACGAACCGCTACGGCTGGAGTTTGCGGTGCGCGGGGGGCTAAGGCCGGCAGTGGGGCCGGGAGGCGTGGGCGTGAGCTTCCTAGACGCCGGCGGGGCCCGGGTGGTGGACTTCGGCGGGCTGCGGGCCTGGGACGCTGACGGCCGGGCGCTGGTCGCGCGCTTCGAGGCGTCCGACGGCGGTGCGGGTGTCCTCCGCGTGGAGGTGAACGAAAGCGGCGCGCGTTATCCGATCAACGTGGACCCAGTCGCCCAGCAGGTTTATCTGAAGGCCTCCAACACTGGGGCGGGTGATTCCTTCGGCCGTTCGGTGGCGGTTTCGGGGGACACGGTCGTGGTCGGGGCCTCTGGGGAGGACAGCGACACCACGGGGGTCAACGGCGACGGGACCACCAACGGCGCCATCGATGCCGGCGCGGCGTACGTGTTCGTGCGCGAGGGGACCAACTGGAGCCAGCAGGCGTACCTGAAGGCCTCCAACACCGGGGCCGGAGACTATTTCGGCTACTCGGTGGCGATTTTTGGGGACACGGTCGTGGTCGGCGCCTATGGGGAGGATAGCGGCGCCACGGGGATCAACGGCAATGCTGCCGACAACAGCGCGTCTGTTTCTGGCGCGGCGTACGTATTCGTGCGCGAGGGGACCAACTGGAGCCAGCAGGCGTACCTGAAGGCCTCCAACACCGACACGGGTGACAGCTTCGGCTACTCGGTGGCGATTCTTGGGGACACGGTCGTGGTCGGGGCCTCTGGGGAGGATAGCGGCGCCACGGGGATCAACGGCAATGCTGCCGACAACAGCGCCGGCGATTCTGGCGCGGCGTACGTGTTCGTGCGGGGTGGGACCAACTGGAGCCAGCAGGCGTACCTGAAGGCCTCCAACACCGGGGCGGGTGACAGCTTCGGCTACTCGGTGGCGGTGTCGGGCGATGCGGTCGTGATCGGCGCCCCTTGGGAGGACAGCGGGGCAATGGGGGTCAACGGCGACGGGACCAACAACGGCACCCTCAGTGCCGGCGCGGCGTACGTGTTTGTGCGCGAGGGGACCAACTGGAGCCAGCGGGCGTACCTGAAAGCCTCCAACACCGGGGCGAGTGACTTGTTTGGCTACTCGGTGGCGGCGTCGGGGGACACGGCCGTGATCGGGGCTTACTACGAGGACAGCAATGCCACGGGAATCAACGGCAATCAGTCCAACAACAGCTTGGGCGATTCCGGCGCAGCGTACGTGTTTGTGGGGGAGGGGACCAACTGGAGCCAGCAGGCGTACCTGAAGGCCTCCAACACCGGGGCGGGTGACAGCTTCGGCTACTCGGTGGCGGTGTCGGGTGACACGGCCATGGTCGGGGCTTATTTGGAGGACAGTGGCACCGTGGGGGTCAACGGTGATGGGGCCGACAACAGCCGAGGCAATTCCGGCGCGGCGTACGTGTTCGCGCGGGAGGGGACCAACTGGAGCCAGCAGGCGTACCTGAAAGCCTCCAACACCGGGGTGGGTGACTATTTCGGCGTCTTTGTG
This sequence comes from Verrucomicrobiota bacterium, assembly GCA_029560585.1. GTDB lineage: Bacteria > Verrucomicrobiota > Verrucomicrobiia > JADLBR01 > JADLBR01 > JADLBR01. The sequence goes on from JAKQKQ010000010.1 coordinate 4,179, forward strand.
GCGGTGTCGGGGGACACGGCCGTGGTCGGGGCCTATGGGGAGGACAGCGGCGCCACGGGGATCAACGGCAATCAGGCGGACAACGGCACTGGCGATTCTGGCGCGGCCTACGTGTTTCATGCGCCTTCGCCGCAACAGGAAATCGTCGTGGAACAGCCGACAGGCGCGGAAGTTCTCGATGGCGGGACGAGGACTTCCTTCGGGGCGCCGCCGGGTGGCGATATGAGCCTGACCTTCACGATCCGCAACATCGGCGAAAGCAACCTGACGGGACTCGTCATCACCAAGGACGGGGCCGATGCCTCCGATTTCACGGTGACGAGCAGCCCGGTCGCCCCGATCGCGCCGGGCAGTAACACCACTTTCGTGATTCAGTTCGCACCCACGAGCGCCGGGGCCAAGACCGCCGCCATCCACATCGCCAACAACGACGCGGATGAGAATCCTTTCGATATCACCCTGACAGGTCGGGGCCACTCGACAGCAGACGACACCGACGGTGACGGCCTAAACGACGTTGCGGAGTTCAAACTGACCGCGCTGGGTTTTGACTGGCGGGTGAACAACGGCAGTTTGGTGACGCCGTACTTCGACGCGGCCAGCAGCGCCGGTCTCTACACGGAGAGCGACTTCCGCAACCTCTACGTTGGCGCCCCGATGGTTGGCGTCTCGAACGGTACGGTCACGGTGGAGCTTCAGCTCCAGAAATCCGACGATTTGAAAAACTGGGCACCTTTCGGCGATCCAGTACAATGGACCGAGCCCGGTTCCGGCAAGTGTTTCTACCGCCTTTTCTTCGATGGGGGCACGCAACCGTAGTGCGACGTCGCGGCCGCGATGGGGTCGGACCATGGCTTTTGACGCTCACCGGAAGCGCCGAAAATGCGCTGGATCAGCAATCCCAATATCGTGGCGTGGACCTTCCAGAAAATGCGACGCGCGATACGACCCTCTCAGATTAGAGTGCTGACGAGAAAATGCCGGAAACCGGGGCGTAGCCGAACGCGTGAGCGTCCGGCCCTCGCGACACCCGCCAAGCGCCGCAGGCGATCGGCTTCAGCCTTCGGCCGCCGAGCTAGCGGCCGATGAGGCGGAACAATTTGGTGCCGCCGGCCTGGAATTCGGCATCGAAGGATTCCGCGCGGTCCGCGACCACCATGCCGGAGTAGACATCGATGACCTTGGCGGGGCGGGGGAGTCGGATCGTTCGCCTGCCGGGCTGGTCCACCGTGACCGCGAGGGTCTCCTTCGCCGCCCAAACCACGTCGTCGGTCTCGATGAAGCGATGCACGCCGGCCTTGGCCGTCGCCGCGCGCAGCAGTCTCGCCGGCAGCGCGGGCCCCGCCGACCAAAAGACCGTATGGCCATCGCCCTCGACCATGACGAGCCCCGGCTCCCCGGAGGGCAGGGTCCCGAGCGTTTTTCCGGGGGAGCCCTTGGGCACGAAATAGCCGCGCGCCTTCACGCCCGTTGCGTATTCCAGCGCGCCCACGGCCGGCATGGCACCCGCGGGGATCTTCACCGAAAGAGGGCCCTCCTGGGCGCGATGCTCGAGCGGGAATCCGATGAGCCGCTCGGATGCTCGCGGGGAAAATGCGCCGTTCTCATACACTCCGGCGCCGTACAGGTAAATCAACACGCGCCCCTCGGATCTGAGCCTCGCGATGTTCGCGAGATCCTTCGCCGTGGGATCGAACAGGTTGAGGAAGACGTACATCTTTCGCGGCGGCAGCGTGTCGAGGTCGGAGATGTCATACCAACCCACCGGCGCGCCGATCCGATGCGCCTGCGGGATCTGCGCCATGATGAGGTGGCGCGAGAGGGAATTGCCCACTTCCATCATCGACAGCGCGCGCGAATCGACCACGAAGGCGATCTCGTCGACCGGCGAGCGGTCCGCATCCATCAGGGCCGAGCCGCATCGCGCGAGTTTTGTGATCGAGCCCATGAGCGCGGGGTCGTCGTAGCGGTTGCGGCCCACGTCGAACCACCACAGGCCGAAACCGCGGGACAGCACGAGCGCCAGCTCCCGCTCCTGCTGGAGGATGTCGCCATGGACGTCGGCGGGCCTGCCCCACTCCCCAAGTTTGCCCGCCGAGAGCGAGGTGCGGATATCGTCCTCGTCGATCCAGATCTTGCCCGCGCGCATGGCTCCATCCAGCAGCGACATCATGTGCGCCGTGCCGCTGCCGACGGCGCGGAAGGCGTAGCTCGTGGGACATGCGATGAAATCCACATCGGGGCAATCCCAGACCGCGCGCAGCGCCAGGTGCCCGGCGTTCTGCTGCCGGCGCTCGCCCGCCAGCTGCAGCACGTAGCCGTAGAACACGCCCGCGAGCTTGGTGCGTCGCGTGGCCTCTTTCACCGTCCCGCAAAAATACGCGATCGTCTCGGCCACGAGGTCCGACGTGTACAGCGCGTAGTCCACAGACGGCTGCTCCACCGAGGGATCGCGCAGGGTTCCGAGGCGGCATGACATCCGCTCCTTCTTCGACGGTATCGCGGCGTCCGCGAGCGTGGCCGCGCCGTTGCCCCATGCCTTCTGGAGGGCCGCGTCCGTGCCGTACCTGGCGGCGAGCCACGCGCGAAATTTCTTCAAATTCGCGGGGCTGTAGTCCACCCAGAGGCCATCATTCGACCCCCACTGCATCCACTCCTCCGTCGTTCCCGACGCGATGTGATAACCGATGATACGGTCCGCGTACGGCGATCCCTCGACATGCGCGATCAGCTTTCGGATCGCCGCGGCCGTATCCCTGCGCCAGATCTCCGACGCCCACGAGGGCACCGGTTTGCCTCCCTGCACGAAAACCACGGGCTTTCCGTCGCCGGGGTCGTGCGTGACGACCTCGTCGGGGTGCTTCGCGCACCACCATTTTGGGGCGGCGATATAGATGCGCGGGATGACGTGGGCGTTCGGGTCCCCGGCGAGGACCATCTCCATCCGCTCGTCGAGCTGCGTGAAATCGAATTCCTTCTCGGATTTCCAGGCGGTCCTCGCCAACGAATAGCCGTGGTCCGTGGGCGTCGCCATCACGCAGAAGAGCGACACGCCCGCATCCTCAAAGTCGGTGAAGACCTCGGTCGATGGCCCGTAGGCCGAATATGAGAGCCACGGCTCGGGTTTCCCGTCGATGAAAAGGGTCGGGACGCCCAGCCGCGGCTTCACCTCCGCCACGACGGTACCGCGCTGGCGCTCTCTGACCGTGACGCGCGGCGCGACGGGTTTTCCCCCCGCGACCAATTCGGCATCCGCCCCATCGAGCCTGACCACCGCATCGAATTCGCCCCCGCGGGCAAAGAGGCCGATCTTCGTCCCGTCCGTGGCAAAGGAGCGTCTTTCGCCGATCCGCCAATTCGCCAGCGGCGCATCGGGGACGAGCGGGATCCGGGTGCGCCTCGCCCCGGGCGCGCGCAGTTCGATGGTCGCGCCATTGCCGCGGAATTCGCCGCGCAGCAGCGTGGCGGAAAAGGATGCGTCGAACCGGGAACCCGCGGGTACGGAGGGGGGAATCGAAATCGAATCGACCCCCAGTTGCGGCGGCGGATCATATTCGAGCGCGATCGACTGAACCGCGAGGGAATACGCCTTGTTCGGTCGAATGCCAAAGGCGATGAGCACGAACTGGCCCAGTGGGAAATCGAGGGTGCCGTCCACGTCCTTCGACCAGCTCGCGACCTTGAAATCCGACAGCGGGATCACGATCTCGCGGGCGCCGCCGCCTTCTGCCAGCGCGATGGGCTTGGTCGTCCACTCGGCGTTGTTTGCGTCAACCGTCTTCACCGCGAAATCGAACGGGCACCCGCGGTTCTCGAGAACGATCTTCACGCGCGCGAATCGATCTTCGATCCCGCACGCGTGCCACAGGTCATTGTATCTCGCGGAGCGCGGCGAAAACGACCAGAGGAGCGCCGGTTTATCGCCTGTCGTCGCCGAAACCGAGGACGAGGCAAACTCGCGCGCCAGCCGCGCCGGATCGCGCCGGGTATCCCAGCCCGACGCGTCGTGGCCATCGGACAGGACGACGCTCTTCTGCGCATGGGAAAGCGAGAACATCCACGATGCGCCGACAGCGATCGCCATCAGCTTCTTGCCTATGATTATCATCTCGGGCCGCCGGGACATCTTTCCATCATCGCATGCGCCGCATGAGGATCGAGCCCGGATATTTCGGGACGCGTGGCTGCCTTTCCGCTTCTGGCGGATGAGCGAGCGGCGCTCCGCTCGTCAAGTCGCATGTCGTAGCCTGCTTGCAGGCGATGCGAATCGCGCGCGAGCGCGCTCCTGCAGCGTCTTTTCGCCCCCTGTGCCGACCGAATCCGCTGGTGGGGGAGGGACTGCTGTGGCATCCATTTTGGCGGCCCCATTCTGAAAACACCGTGGTCAAGGAACTGCAGCTCCGAGATTTTCGCTGCCACGAGCGCGTCTGCCTCGCCTTCGAGGGCGGTGCGACGGTTTTCTGCGGGCCGAACGGCGCGGGCAAATCGGCGCTGCTGGAGGCGATCCATTTCGCGTGCCGCCTGCGGTCGTTCCGCGCGGCGACGGCCAGGGACATGGTGCGGCATGGCGCGGAGTGCTTCGAGATCAGTGTGGCGACCGCCCGCGACCGCATGGACGTGCATTGGGCGCCGGGGCACCGACGTCTCGCATTGAATGGGATCGAGGCATCGTCTGCGGCGGACTACTGGGGCACGCTGCCGTGCGTGGCGCTGGTCCCCTCTGACGTTCGACTGGTGACGGGCCCGGTGGCCGAGGCGAGGCGGTTTCTCTCGGCGCTCGCCAGCCAACTGGACCGCGGCGCTTTGCGCGGCCTCCTGCGCTATCGCCGCCTGGCGTCCCAGCGGCAGGCGCTGATCGGCGCGCGGCGCCCGGATCGGGCGCTGTGGGATCTGCTGACGGCCCAGTTACGGGATACGGGCGCGCCCTTGCAGCGCCAGCGGCGCGCGCTGGTGCGGCGGCTGGCGGTGCATGCCGCGCGCGCCTACCGGGAGATCTCGGGCGGCGCGGAGGCCCTGCGGATCGTTTACCGGCCGGGCTCTTGGGAGGCGGACATGGAGGCGGAACAGCGCGCGGGCCGGACGCTCATCGGGCTCCAGCGGGATAGCCTGGACATCGCGATCGGTGATTCGCCCGCGCGGCGCCACGCCAGCGAGGGCCAACTGCGTTCCGCCGCCATCGCGATTCGGGCCGCGGAGATCGCCGTCCTGCAAGCGGCGGGATCACAGCCGCCGGTGGTCTTGGTGGACGATGTCTTCGGCGAGCTGGATCCCGCGCGCCGGGCGGCCCTCGCTCGCCTCATCCCGGCCGACGCGCAGCTCTTTGCGACGGTCGCCGATGGCCGATGGGTGCCGGAGACCCTGTCCCGCGCCCGCGTGGTCCCGCTCCCGCTGAGCTGAGGGACAGGAGATCGATCCCAAACGCCTTGGCGCCCGATGACGAATGTTGGCGGATGCCGAGTCGCATCTGCCTCAAAACTCCAGACCATCACCTCGCCGATGGCGCCTCAGTCTCAGTTGGGAGGGACGCCGTCCCCGGCGTCCGCGATTCACCAGCCGCGCGACACCTGGGCCAACCCGGCCCGCGAGGCCGCGGGCCCTTCCCAGGATACCCGCATGGTGTGCCCAAGATTTTTTGGGGCGTCTGTGTGAAACGCCGCAGGGGAAGGCGGGCGCCATGCGCCGTCCGTGTCAGGCGGCATTCGGGGGCCGAACGCGCCGCTCCGTCGAGTCCGTCCTTCGACAGGCTCAGGACGAACGGGGAATCGAGCGCCCCAAAGAAGCTCGGCGGGCCGCATCGGCTGAGAACGCGGATGGATCCTTTAGTGGGCCCGTGGGTTAGAAAACAAGAGGCCCCGCGGTGCGCGCCCTGCGGGGGCCGAATTTTCTTGTGTGAGCCCATCTGGCGACCCTTCACTTTGCGGGATGGCCAATCCCGAGGCGCGATTCCCGTCTGGAATCACCGTCCTGATCCCCGCCTTTAACGAGGAGGGGGCGCTCAGGTCCACCGTCGAGGCGATCCTCTCGTGCGCGCAATACGCCGCCGACTTCGAGGTGATCGTGATTGATGATGGCTCCACGGACCGGACCGCCGAGGTGGCGGCCGGGCTGCCGGTCACGCTGGTGCGCCATCCGACCAACCGGGGCTACGGCAGCTCCCTCATGACCGGGATGCGACGCGCGCGCCACGACTGGATCCTCATCGCGGATGCGGACGGCACCTACCCCCTCGAGGATATCCCGCGGCTGCTGGCCGAGGCCAAGGACGCCGACATGGTCGTCGGGGCGCGCACCGGCAGCGAGGTCCACGTGCCGCTGCTCCGGCGCCCCGGCAAGTGGATCATCACCCGCCTCGCCGAGTACCTCAGCCAGAGCCGGATCCCCGACCTCAACTCCGGTTTCCGGGTTTTTCGCAAAGAGGCCGCCATGCGATTCCTCACGCTCTACCCCGAGGGCTTCTCCTTCACGACGACCATCACCCTCGCGTTCATGACCAACGGCTACCACGTGGCCTTCGTGCCGATCAACTACCGCAAGCGCGTGGGCAAGTCCTCGATCAAACCGGTGCGCGATTTCACCGCCTTCTTCATTCTCATCATCCGCATCTGTGCGTATTTCCGGCCGTTGAACGTGTTCATCCCACCGGCGCTATTCTTCCTCGTCGCGGGCATCGGCAAAGGGATCATCGATTATACCGGGCAGGGCCATCTCGGGCTGTTGGCCATCGCCTCGGCGCTCACGGGCGTGCAGATGATCTTCATCGGGTTGCTGGCGGACCTCATCGATCGCCGGATGAAGCTGTGATGCGCCCCCGCTGGCAGACCTTCGCGGCCGCGGCGCTCCCGGTCCTGATCGGGTATGCCTACCATGTGCTCGCGCACCTCTGGGGCCACCCGCTGGCCTATCAGGATGACATGCGCCAGCACCTGTTGGGCCTGCGGCCGACCGCGGATCTCTTCGGCGCCTACTTCGCGGCGACGGTGCCGTTCGGCGTGGGCGCGCTGGACGCGATCACCTCGAGGTTCTGCAGCGCGCTCGACTGGGCGCGCTGGGTGCAGCCACTGCTGATCGGCGCCTGGCTGGCATTCGGCGCCCGCAGGCTGGCGGCGGCGCTCGGCCGCGAAGAGGATGGCTGGGTTTTGGCCGCGTGGCTCCAGGTGTTCGTCTGGACCGGGGATGACCTCGTCAGCAGCACCCCGAGGGCCTGGGCGCTGCCGTTCCTTGTCGAGATCCTCGGGAGCGCCGCGGGGCGAAATCCCGCGAGGTTTGCGGTCGGGGTCGCGCTTGCCGTGCTGTGGTATCCTCCCGTGGCGGTGCTCGGCTGGTGCATCGGAGCGGGGATGGCCGCGTGGTTGCCGGTGGAGGCCGCCTGCGGCGAGGGTGAGTTGCGCGGCATTCCCGGCGTGAAAGCGGTCTCGTTTTGGGCAAAGTGGCGCACCGGTTGGCGGAACGAGCTGCTGCGCTGGTCTCTGGCAATTTTGATCTCGGCGTGCGCGCTGCTGATCGTGGCGCACCTCTACGGGCAGCGGCTGGAGCCGTTCGGGCCGAGCATCACGAAGGATGCGGCGCGCCGGATCGAGGAATTCGGCGGCGCCGGACGGGCCGCATTCTTCTCCGATAACCCGATCTCATCTTGGGTAACCAATTCCCGCGGAGGCCTGGTGAATCGGGATTCCGAGATCCCGTGGATAATCGTGGTGGCATTCGGGGTCATGACGTTTTTCAGCCTGCCGCCGACGACGGCCCGGCTGCTCCCGGGGCTCTGGTCGCCGCGGGGACGGGCACCCATGACCGCATGGCTCGCGACCTCGGCCCTGCTCTTTATCCTGGCCCACTGCCTGTGGCATCGGCTGTTCCATCCGAGCCGATATGTCCAGTTCTCGGTGATGCTCCTCAGCGCGCTGCTCCTCGCGGCCCTGGTATCGCGCTGGCGGTGGCCCCTGCGCGCGTGCGCCATGGCGGCCGTCTTCGCCGTCGCCCTCCGGCAGGGGCGCGCGAGCTATGACGATGGCAGCCTGGCCTCGACCATCCAGTACGAGATTGGGCCCCCCGAGCGCGCCGTGCTGGCGGTGCATCCAGAGAGTGAGCTTTCGGCCACCCCGCCGCTCCTTTTTGGGGCGAGGTCCGTGGCCTCCGTGGAATTGTCCCTGCCCTATCACCTCGGTTTCTACAGGGCGGCCGCCGGGCGCATCCGGGACGCCTTCACCGCCTGGTACACGGATGACCCCGGGAAAGTCCTGGCGTTTCAGAGCAAGTACGGCGTGACCCACTGGATCTTGGAGGGGGAGGCCTGGAAGGGGAGGGAGCACGGGTTTCATGTCCACCAGCCCTGGCGCGGCCTGGTCCCCAAGAGGATGGGCGAGATCGCCAAACCCGTGCTGGCCAGCATCCACGAGGGGAGGGCCCACGGGCGACCCGTCGTCGTGTCCGCCGCCGAGATGACGGAACTTCTGAACCATTGGCCGAGGCCCGCGCCAGCCTTGCCTGTCCCAAACCTCCGCATACAACGTTGACCCATGAGCCGCCGCAGAGATCTTTTCGCCCGGGCCGCCCTCCAGAACATACCGAAGATCCTCACGCTCCAGGACCGCAATCCGCACAGCCCGACCTACGGTTGCTTCGACAGGAACTACTGGCTCTATAGAATCATCGATTTTCCCAGCGGCATGGCCCAGGAATTCTGCTGGCCGCTGGCCCTCGCCCACGAGGCCGACCTGCCAGACAATCCCTTCCATCGGCAGCCGGAGATCCGCGAATGGGCCGTCGCCGGCGTTCGCTATGCCGCCCGGAGCGCGCACCCGGACGGATCGTGCGACGATTACTTCCCCTACGAGAAGGCGGGAGGCGCCGCCGCGTTCTCGCTGCTGGCGTGTGTCTCCACGTGTCGGCTGCTGGAACTGAATGACGAAGAGATCGTGTCATTCCTCGAACGGCGGGCGGACTGGCTGGCCTCGCACCAGGAAAGCGGGCGGCTCACCAATCACCACGCGCTGATCCTCCTGGGGCTCCATGAACTCGGCGAGTGGCTCGGGACCGACCGCTGGGCCGAGGCCGCGGAGCGCAGGCTGGAGCAGGTCCTCGCCTGGCAGCACGCCGAGGGCTGGTTTCAGGAGTACGAGGGTTGCGACCCCGGCTACCTCACGCTCACCATCTCGTGTCTCGCGGCATATCATGCCAAGCGCCCGGACGAGCGTGTCGAGGAGGCCCTCCGGCGCGCCGTCGATGTGGCCGGCCTCTTCATCCATCCCGACGGCACGTTCGGCGGGGAGTACGGCAGCCGCAACACCCTCAATTTCTTCCCCCATGGTTTCGAACTCGTGGGGCGGTGGATGCCCGAGGCCCTCGCGATCAACGACCGCTTCCTCGACGGCCTGCACCGAGGGCTCCAGCCCTGCTATGCCGACGACCACATCATCGGCCACCACGCGTGGAACTACCTCCTCGCCTGGCGCGATTTCGTGCCGGAGCGCGGCCCCGCCGAGGCGCCCGCCGACGAGAGGCGATACCTCGAGGGCGCGGAAATACTCGTCGAACGCCGTGGCGACGCGCGGCTCTACGTGGCCCTCAATAAGGGCGGCGCATTCAAACTCTTCCGCGGGGGGAGGCTGGTCGCCTCCGACACCCATCTGTCCTTGCGCGTGGCTGGCCGAAACGCCGTCGGCCATCTCATCGACCGGTACGACTGCTCGGTGGATGCCGATCGCATCTCGGTAGCGGGCTCGCTCGGGTGGGCGAAACACAAGCTCATGAACCCGCTCGCCATGGTGATTTCCCGCATCGCCATGCTCACCATCGGGCGCTTTTGCGCCGACTTGATCCGCCGCCTTCTCCAGCGACTGCTGGTCACCGGGAAACGGGCCGCCCCCTTCCGTTTCCAGCGCGTCTTCGAGTGGGAGGGGAATCGGCTGGCCGTCACCGATCGCCTCGAGGCCGATTCCTGGGAGGGCGTCGAATCTTGCGGCATCGGCGGCCACCAGACGTCGATCTGCGTGGTCATGAGCCGGACTTTTCAACCGGCCCAGCTCCAGCCATGGTGCGAGCTTACCGAGGACATCCGGCGCCTTGCGCCCGGCGAGGCCTTCGCCATGCGCCGCGAGCTCTGAACCGGCGCTTCGCTCATCGTCTTGACCCGGCACCCTTAAACGATCATACTTCACCCATGGCCGTCATGAGGGAGGCGGAACTCACGCCCCGCCAGAGAGAAACCTTTAAGAAGGCGCGCCAGGCCGCGCAGCGCGACAACTTTGATTACGTCGTGAACCTATTGCAGCAGTTGCTGAAGGAGGCTCCCGCGTTCTTGGATGGCCGCAAGCTGCTTCGCGAGACCTGCATCCGCAAATCCAAGACCGGCTCGCGGATCATGCAGTCGCTCAGTTCCCTCTCCACGGCCCCCGCCCTTATGAAGGCGCAGAGCCTCGCCAAGAAGAACGGTCAAGAGGCGCTGGCGGTACTGGAGAACGTGCTGGTCGATGATCCGTTCAACGAGCAGGCCAATAACCTCCTCAGCCACGTCGCGCGCGATCTGGACATGGTCGAGACCGCCTGTTTCGCCCACGAGATCCTGCAGCGGGCCAAGCCCAACGATATCCCGAACCTTCTCGATCTCGGCAAGATGTACCTCGAGCTCAAGGACCCGCGCGCCCTCGAGGTCTTCGAGGCAGTCCTGAATGTGGATCCCCGAAACAACGACGCCCTGAGCAACCTCAAGGCGGCGGAGGCCATCCGCAGCATGGAGCGGGCCGGCTGGGGGGAGGCGGGGGATTATCGGCAGCTTATCAAGGATTCCGAAGAGGCCGAGCAGCTCGAGCAGACCGCCCGCATCTCGAAATCCCACGACGCGATCGACAAGCTGATCGCCGAGCACTACGAGCGCTTTCAGGCCGACCCCAACAATGTCATCGAGGCACGCAAGATCGGCGATCTCTACCGGCAGAAAGGCGATCTTCCCAACGCCCTGGCGTTTTTCGAGCACGCCAACCAGCTGGCCAACCGGGCCGATCCTCACATCGAGCGCACGATATTCGAGATCCGCGTCCAGCAGTACGATGAGCTGGTCAAGCAGTGGGAGAAATTCATCGAGGAGAATCCCGGCCACCCGGAGCACGAGCAGCACGTCCAGACGCTCGAAACCAACCGCAAGGAACGGGCCGACCTCGTGCTGTCCGAAGCCCGCGCCCGCGTGGCGAAGTACCCGAACGACCTCCAGTTTCGCTTCGAGCTAGGCGAGGCGCTGCTGCACGCCGGTCAGCACAGCGATGCCATCCCCGAACTCCAGGCCGCGCTCAGGCAACCGAACTTCCGGGTGCGGGCGATGACCCTCCTCAGCCTGTGTTTCCGCGCCAAGGGCATGCTCGACATGGCCGCCAAGCGCCTCGAGGAGGCCGACGCCGAGCTGCGCGTCATGGATGATTCCAAGAAGGACATCCTCTACAATCTCGGGCTCGTCTATGACGAGATGGGCCAGAAGGACAAGGCGGTCGAGGCCTTCAAAAAGATATACGAGGCCGATTACGGCTACCGCGACGTGGCGAAACGCGTCGAGGATTCCTACCGCACGTGACCATCGACACCCTCCGGGAACCTGGCGCCATCCGGGAGATGTTCGCCCGCATCCGTGGGCGCTATGACCTGCTCAATCGCCTCCTGAGCCTGGGCTCCGACGTGCGCTGGAGACGTCGATTGGCCCGGCGCGTGGCGGAGGCTCGCCCGCGGCGCATTCTGGATCTCGCCACCGGCAGCGGCGATGTGTGCCTGGTCCTCAAGCGCGAGATCCCCGGGGCGGAACTCATCTGCGGCGCGGATTTCTGCCATCCGCTGTTGTCCTTGGCGCAGGCCAAGGGTGCGACTCCACTCGTCGTGGCGGACGCCCTGCGGCTGCCGTTTGCCGATGGTGCGTTCGACGCGGTCACGATCGCTTTCGGGGTCAGGAACTTTGCGGACAGGGGCGCGGCGTTTCGGGAGTGCGCCCGCGTGCTGCGCCCCGGTGGGCGCCTCTGCGTGCTGGAATTCACACCCCCGCCGCGAGTGATCGCCCCGCTTTACTTCTGGTACGTGGGGCGCATTGGGCCACTGATCGCCCGCGCAGTGGGCACGGATGCGGGGGCCTACCGCTATCTTGGGGATTCGATCCGACACTTTCCGGGTGCGGCGGATCTGGCGGGAGAACTATCCGCCGCGGGTTTTACTGCGGCGGGTTTTGATCTTTTTTCTTTCGGGACCGTTGCTCTTCACTGGGCGGAATGCCCTGGCCCGGCGTGAGCACCGCCGGCGGCTGCGTGCCCGTGAGGCTGTCGCTGGAACCGAAGTCCTCGCGGCTCACCCCTCCGACCAGCTCGATCTGTCCGCCCTGCACCAGCAGCCGTGGCCGCGTCTGGGTCTTGGCCAGTTCCTTGTTTTCGGTCACGCGCCCGGCGATGTCGAACTGGTAATATCCGAAGGTGTTCGCGCCCGAACGGAATAGGACATGCCACCCGTACGCCGAGTCGAATAGCGACTCGATGCGCTCCCCTTGCACCAGCGGACCGAGCTGGCGGCACGCGAAGACCAGGTTCTCCGCCTCGCTCTCCACCTGCGCGTACAGGTACGCACGATCGAGATGCTGCCGATCATCCCGGACCAGGTGCGTGATGAGGCTGAATTTGCGCGGCTGCGCCACGCCGGGCGGGGTGATCTCCTTGGACCATACCTCGTGGCCCCTGAGGACGTTGAATAGCGTCGGCCGGGACATCACGTCGCCGCTGAAGCCAGGCACCCTGACCACCACCTGCACCGAATAGGCCCCCGGATCCCTGAGGCCGTAGTAGGGTGTCAGGTTAAACGTGAACCGCGCCACGTCGCCCGGCTCGAGCACCATCCCCGGCTGCGAGAACTCCTGCACGGGCTTGACCATCATGGCGCTCCCGCGGGTCACGAGGAAGCGGAGCCAGCCCTTGTTGCCAAAATCCTTGAGTTCAAGGACCCGACCGGTGCCGTTGGCGATCTTGATCTTTAGGAGGATCGGCTCGTAGAGAAGATAGTTCGACTGGGGTTCGACGATCTCGACCTGGAGCTGCGCGCGGGCCAGCGGGGCGAGGGACAGCGCGAGGGCGATGGCGAGCAGCGGGCGGGCGGGTGGTCGCATGGCGGAACCTACCACCTCAGCGGCCGGCGGCCAGTCGTTCGGCCAGCCGGCGCGGCAATCCGGCCGCCACGATCTTCTTCTGCGCCTTCACGACGTCGTACTCCATCCGGCGCAGCTCGATGAGCCCTTTCTGGGTGTCGTAGATGGCATAGGAGCAGCGCCAATCGCCGTCCCGCGGCTGGCCCACGCTGCCGACGTTGATGAAGTATTTTCGTTTGGTCTGGATCTTGATCTTCGAATAGAAACCGCCGTGGAGGTCGGTGTCCCGAATGAAAACGTGGGGGACGTGCGTGTGACCGAAGAAACAGAGCTGGCTGACCTGATACGTGAAACTCGCGGCGGCCTCCAGTTTGTTGAAGACGTAGCCCCACTTCTCGGGCGAATCGAGCGAGGCGTGCACGATGGTGAAATCGGCCACCGGGCGCGAGTAGCGGATCTGTTTGAGGAAGCCGCGCTGCTCGGTCGAGAGCTGCTTGCGCGTCCAGCGGATGGCCTCGGCCGCGGCGGGATTGAAGTCGCGCAGGTCGCTCTCGGTCGATGCCTCTTCGTCGTGGTTGCCCTTGACGAGGGGACAATTCAGTTGGCGGACCAACTCGAGGCATTCGACGGGGTTGGCGCCATATCCCACGACATCACCGATGCACACGGGGTGGGTCACCCCCTGGTCCTGCATGTCGTTGAGCACGACCTCAAGGGCTTCGAGATTTCCGTGGATGTCGCCAAAAATGCCAAATCGCATGCGCACTACTCCGGCCGATCGGACGTTCCGACAAGCCCTGCTTTCCTAGGCGGAGAGATTCGCCGCTTTGGGCCCCATTCGCAAGCCGCGAAATAGGGAGGGTGGGGAGACCGGGCAGGGCGCGCGGGCGGCAGAGGAACCGGGGCCGGAGCGGCGGCGTCGGGTCGGTGGACCCGGGTTTTGCGGAGCGCGGTTTTCCTTCGAGCCTGCATGTTTCACGCGGAAGCGTGAAATATGCAGGCTAGCGGTGGTCCCGGACGCCGGAGGTGTCGAGCCGTTGGCCGGGGGGGATCTGGAGCCGATCCTCCAATTGACGGATGCGGTCGGCGATCCGATCCCAGAGCATGAACGGCTCGCCGCTCTTTTGGGGATGCGCCGCCCACAGTTCGCGCCAGTAGCGGTAGGCCTCGTCGAGTTTGCCGGCCATCTCCAGTTGATAGCCGACCTGGCGGCTCGCATAGGCCGGGGCGCCGGGGAATGAGGCGGCCCTGCGCCAGTTTTCGGCCGCGGCGGCATGGTCGCCGACCCGCTGGTCGAGGAGCCATGCGAGGCGCGCCCAGAGTTCATAGCGGTCGGGTATGTTCTCCACGCCGCGCTGGAGGAGCTGGCGCCCGGCATCGATCCATTTGCGCTCGGCCCAGAGCCGCTTGGCGAGCCGGGGCTCGTCCGGGTCGTTCCGCGCGTCGTGGGCGATGTTCCACGCCATGTGCCAGGACGACATGTCCCAGAAGAGGACCGAACGTGGCTGAAGCAGGCAGACCAGCTCCATGAGGCGATGCATGCGGAACCACTCGCGCTGTTCCCAGTACGTGTGCGCGACGACCCAGAGGTAGTCGGCGACCGCCCCGCGAAATCCGCTGAGGAGGGCCATCGCGGCGCCCTGGCTGACGAGGTCGCGCATCTCTGGGGTCACCCGCGCGCCGCCATATCGCAGCCGGACCTGCTCGGCGCCGAGCGCCCGCTCCAGGGGCAGCTTGAACGCGCCCCAGCCGCCCAGAAGCAGGGCCGCCGCCAGCCATGCCCGCCACCGTCGCGATGCGATCGATGTCACAGCTCCCTAGATTCGAATAGGGCGCACGCCACCAGCAGCACCACCGTCAGGCAACCGCCGGCGTACGCCATCGCTTTCAGAAGGTAGACGATCGTCACGGTGTTCCCGAGCACGATCTCGTCGATCAGGTTGAAGACGCCGAGATCGGGGATCAGGATGCTCACGATCGCGAGAAAAACTTTTGCCGCGGGGCCAGCGGGCTGCGCGGGATCCAGCCAGACGGCGCGCGCCGTCGATTCGAGATGCCCCGCGATGTAGATCAGGCTGGTCACCACCACGGTGAACATCATCGAGGTCGCGATGGTCGAGATCGCGAGCGCGATGGCCGCGACGAGCAGGACCTTGAGCGAGACGAGGACCACCGCCGCGAGCAGCCACGGGTCGCGGGCGGCTGCCGCGATCTTCGCGATGCTGGCTTTCGCGGCCTCGATGGCCTGCGGGTCCCTGGCGCGCGCGAGGCCCTCCCGCGCATCGGAGACGAGGGAGTGCTCCTGGGCAAAGAGCACCGCGGCCGAGACGGCTGTCATGAGCAGCAGCGTGAGCAGCAGCATCGCCACGACGCCCAGGTACTTGCCCATCAGGAATTCCCAGCGGCGCACGGGCTTCGACAGAATCGTGAAGATGGTGCGCGCCTCCATCTCGGCGGGGAGGAGCTGCGCGACCGCCACGATCGCCATGATCACGCCGATCAGCGACATCACGCCAAGACAGTAGTCCTTGATGAATTTGAATTGGTCATCGAACGAGAATTCGCTGAAGAGGTTGGCGCCCGCCAGCACCACGAGCCCGAAGACGAGGATGACATTGAGCACCCGCTGGCGGAGGGCCTCCAGGAGGGTGTTGCGCGCGATGGCGGCGATGCGGGCGAGGGGATTCATCCTTTGTCGCCCCCCGCGCGGCGCACCTCGCGCACGAATATCTCCTCGAGCGTGAGCCTCGGCCGACCGACGGCGACGAGCTGGGCGCCGGCCGAGGCGAGCGCGGCCCGGATTGCATCGGTCCGCGCCGCGTCATAGCCCGAGACCTCCAGGGTGGCGCGGTCGCCCGAGGAGAGTAGCGAATCCAGCGGTCCCTCGACGATCTTGCGGCCCAGGTGGAGGATGGCGACGCGGTCGCAGACCTCCTCGACCTGCTCCAGCAGGTGCGAGCTGAGGACGACGGTCTTTCCCGCGGCCTTGAGGCGTAGGATGAGGTCCTTGATGTCGCGCGAGCCCATCGGGTCCACGCCGGCGGTCGGCTCATCGAGCAGGACGAGTTCGGGATCGTGCACCAGCGCCTGCGCCAGACCGATGCGCTGGAGCATGCCCTTGGAATATGTCGCCAGCGGGCGGTCGCGGCCATGGGCGAGGCCCACGAGCGCGATGAGTTCATCGATGCGCTCGTCGAGGCGCCTGTTCGGCACGCCGCAGAGCCTGCCGAAGAAGCGGAGCGTCTCGGCGCCAGAGAGAAACCGATAGAAATAGGGGCTTTCCGGGAGAAAGCCGAGGCGGCGGCGGGAGTCGGGGCGCGCGGGCGGCTCGCCGAAGAGCTCGACCTCGCCGCGGGTCGGGGGTGTCAGGCCCAATATCATTTTGAGCGTCGTGCTCTTGCCCGAGCCGTTTGGCCCGAGGAGACCGAAGACCTCGCCCCGCCGGATTTCCAGATCCAGGTTTTCGACGGCGATGACGCGCCCCCGCCTCCAGTGGAGCGGAAAGTGCTTGGCCACGCCTCGCAACCGTATGGGGTGCGTGTCGCTCATCACCGGATCTCGAATCCCCTGAGCCCGGTCCCTGTGGACCACGCCGTCTCCTCGCGACGGATGAATCCGCCGAGATGGCTGTCTCGGATGGCCTGAAGGAATTCCTCCAATTCGGCGCGCTGGCCCTCGGCGACCATCTCGACTCGGCCATCGGGCAGGTTGCGCGCCCAACCGCAGACATCGAACCCGCGGGCGACCAGCTTGGCGCTATAGCGGAAGCCCACCCCCTGCACGCGCCCCTCGTAGAAAACCTGTACGCGCTCGGCCATAACCCAAAGTGATCAATGGATGGAGTCCCGATACCACGAATGGGCACGCATGGGCGCGGATCCTGGCGGCCGGCATTCGTGCCTGTTCGAATCCATTCGTGGCTCCGGATGCTCCATCGCGGTTCAATTCGCTGTTGTGCGCCGGAATGCAAAAAATTGCTCGGCTGCGGCGGTGGTTTGCCGCGCGATCGCCTCGAGGTTTGTGCCGCGGATCTCCGCGATCTTTTCCGCCGTGATCCGGGCGTGCGCGGGCTCGCAGCGTTTGCCGCGGTGTGGCACGGGCGCGAGGTAGGGGCAGTCGGTCTCCACCATGAAGGAGCCCTCGGGAACGGCCGCCACCGTCTCGCGCAACAGGTCCGCGTTGCGGAACGTCACGATCCCTGTGAACGAGACCATGTGGTTTCCCGAGATCAGCTCCTGGGCCTGGTCGGCCCCGCCGCCGAAGCAGTGGAAAACGGCGCGCAGCTTGCCCGTGAAAGGCGCAAGGATATCGAGCGTGTCCCGCCAGGCCTCGCGCTGGTGGACAATGATGTTGAGGCCAAGATCCACCGCCAGTTCCAACTGTGCGCGGAAGGCATCGGCCTGCCGGTTCTTGTACTCGTCGTCGCCGATGCGGCGCACCAGCTCCCCGGAACCCCCCGCGACGGCAGCAGCGGCGAGATCGCGGAATGGTTCGGCGACCTCCGCGGAGGGCAGGTGGTGGAAATCGAGGCCAGTCTCGCCGATGGCCACGACCTTCGGGTGGGCGGCGAGGGACTGAAGTTCGCCGATCCAGTCACCGGAGGCATCTTGCGCCTCGGAGGGATGCAGCCCCACCGCGGCAAAGACGCCATCGAAACGCTCGGCCAGCGCAATGGCCCGCCGCGAGGAGGCCGGATCGGTGCCGATCGTGATGATCCGCGCCACCCCCGCCTCGCGCGCGCGCGCGACGACGTCGTCGATATCCCCCTCAAAGTCCGGAAAGTCCAGGTGGGCGTGTGTGTCGATCAGCTGCATGAGAGACCCTCTGATGGACAATGCTGCCGAAGTGGATGAGTCGCAAGTAAAAGCGGTTATCGGGGGGCCGCGCGCCACCTCATTCGCGCCGGCCATTGAGGTGCGCCTGGAGCAGGCAGAGGCCGCCGATGCCGTAGTACGTGTACTCGATGTCACACTCCGGGTCCGCCATCGATCCGCAGAAGCCGCCCTGCGTTCGCAGATCCAGGATGAACCTCCCGACCGAGGCCAGCCGGACCACGTTCAGGGCGCGCACGCCGGCGAGGCACGTGAGGGCGGTGAACGTCGATAGCAGATCGGCCCCTGGCGCGTCCATGTGTGCCCGGATGCCGCCGTCGGGGCCCTGGAGGCCAACGAGAAACCGCGCGGCCTCTTCGGTTTCCCGCGCATCGGCGGCGCCGATCAGCCCCAGCGCGGCGATGGCGGCGGCGGTGGTGCTGGCCTGGGCCAACGCCTCGCCGGGACGGTCCGCGAAGCCGCCCCCGGGCCTCCGCAAGGCGCGCACTGCGGCGGCGGCGCTCGCGGGTTCCGGGAAGGCATCGCCCGTTATTTCGCACGCGAGGGCCGCGAGAAACGTCAGGTATGCGGAAGGTTCCCGCCTTCCGGGTTGGGCGAATCCACCGCCCTCGGCGCGCTGGGCGCGCAGCACTTCTCCCGCATTCTCGGGCCAGGGCATGGCGATTTCCCGGCGACGCAGCAGCCGAACCGCATTCAGTCGGCTGAATAGATCCACGAGGTCGGTGGCGCGACGCAATGATCGGAGGTACCGATCGACGCGCCCGAACCCATCCGCCGGCGCATCGGCGAGGTCCAGTAATCGCACGCCA
Source organism: Verrucomicrobiota bacterium (assembly GCA_029560585.1). GTDB lineage: Bacteria > Verrucomicrobiota > Verrucomicrobiia > JADLBR01 > JADLBR01 > JADLBR01. Next base: position 22,916 of record JAKQKQ010000010.1, read on the forward strand.
AAATCGGTGTAGTAAGTGTCGGCCGATCCGCGGCGACCGCGGTAGCCGCCATGGGCGTCGGCAAAAGGCTCCAACCACGCGAGCACCGAATCGCGCAGGGTGGGGGCGAGGCTCTGCCAGCCCTCCCGCAGACGGGCATCGAGTTGTCCGAGAAATCCGGCGGACTGGGAACTGTGGATTTCTTTGGAAATCATCCGTGGCATTCTGATTTTTCTGCAGCGGTCGCCGCCGTAGCTCGCGACGTTGCCTCAGCTCGGGTCGAGGACCACGCGGACGAGGAAGCCGAACAACTCGCGCATCGGCGCGCCCTCCAGAGCGTCCGCGACCCGGAGGGCCCGCTCGCGCAGTTTGGCCACCAGCGCGCGGGCCTTGTCGAATGCCCCGGTGTCATCGTAGGCGCGGCGCGTGAGTTCCACGCGTGCCTCGTGCGATGGCGCGCCGGCGGCCTGCTCCAGGGCATCGGCGCCACCGGCCTCCAGGGCGAAGGCCCGCAAGATCGTTGGCCGGGAGAGCGCCGCATCCTGGCCGGATTCGATCTTGTTGCGGTCGTCGGCGCGCCAGTCGTCCAGATCGTTGAGGATCTGGTAGCCCTCGCCGAGGCACGCCGAGAACCTGCGCAGCACGGACGCCTCGGGCACGGCGTCGGCCGCGCGCAAGCCCGCGTAGAGGGCCGCCTCGAATGCCGGCCCTGTCTTCATCGCGTGAATGGCGAGCACATCCAGGGCCCGAAGATCGTTCCGGCCCGGGTCCGTTTCCATTTCCGCGCCCTGGCCGCGGCATAATTGCAGGTGCGCGGATGTCAGGTGATCCAGGATATCTGCGACGCGCTCGGCGCCCAGCGCCCCGCGGCCGCCCGCCACCAGCCGGTAGCCGAGCCCCACCAAGTAGTCGCCGACGTTCAGGGCCGCGGGAACCCCGCGCTCCTGGTGCAGGGTGGCACGCCCATAGCGGAATGGGCTGCCGTCCTCGATGTCATCGTGGACCAGCGAGGCCTTGTGCAAGGACTCGATCGCGAGCGCCAGCCGCCTCACGGGCAGTGGCAGCAGCTCCGCCAGGTTCGCGTCGGCGCGCAATGCCGCGGCACCGTGCCGGGCGACGGCATAGGCCGCCAGCGTCACGAAGGGCCGGAAACGCTTGCCTCCCTCCCGCAGCCACTCGATCGCCAGCGCCTCGGTGCTCGTGCGGGATTCCGCGGGCCCGCACCGTTCGAAGGCACCCCGTTCCACAAAGGGTGCCAGCAATTCCTGCAGCGCCTCCGGCGCGCACAGGCGGCGCGCCTCGCGCAAGAGCGGCAGATAGGTCTGTGTGGACACTTGCGCGGAAGACTGCTCCCGCAGCATCCCCTCGATCAGCGGGGTCTCGGCCTGGGTGTGCACACAGCCGTTCGAGAGAAGCGGAACCGCCAGATGCGGGATGCCCAGCTCGACGACGCGCGCAAAGGACTTCTCGAGCGAATCCAGGCAGGCGACGCCGAGCACCGCGTCGCGCCCCTCATCCAGGATCTCGTTCGTGACCGCCGTCGTGCCCTCGGCGATCAGGACGCGATAACCGAGCGCCTCGGCCTGCGCCTTGAGCCCATCGATGCGGCAGGATCCACAGCCGGCGCAATGCAGGCCCAGCGAATCGTATTTGCCCGCGCACTTGTCCTCATCCCGCATGCAGTGCGGCAGGAGGAAAAGCCGCCGCCCGAAGGGCACCGCCGCAAACGCATCATGCCAGAAGGCGTTGTTCAGGGCGACCATCGCGAAGCCGAGGAATGATTCTGGCAATCCGGCATTGCTCAGGAGGTCGCGGCCGGTGGCATCGAGGAATTCGCGGGTGGGGGCGCGCGACCGATCATGCTGCGCCATGGCCCGGCCCGCCGCCTCGCGGATCCGCTGGCGCAATTCATCCGTCGGTGGAACGGACTTGATGTCCACCGGTTCGGCTGGCTTGAGTCCTGGCGGGCCGATATGCATTTCCTGTCCTATCCCCCGCTGGGGACCCTTAAGTTCGCCATTTCCCTTCCGGATAGGCTCTGAGGAGCGCCGCGCCGTGTCAATACGCGACCGAGCGCCTCGACCGTCCAGATGGCGGGGTAGGCAGCCTCGCTATACCACAATCGGGCGAAATACAAACCGATGGGCGCAGCCGCGAGCCACGTGTCGGCCTCCACTCGATCCACGAGGTAGGACGCGCCCCGGTCGAGCGCCTCCCCCGCTTCCGAATGGGGCGCTTCCGCGAGCGCCGAGACGGCCAGTGCGGTCTCTTCGATGGTGGATGAGAGCCCCGCGGCGCTACCCCATCCGCCATCGCGATTCTGGGATTCCAGCAGGAACCGCTGGCCGCGCCGGGTGTGGTCGCGACCGGGCTCGAATAACGCCAGTGCTCGCAGCACGCGGGCGGTGCCGATGACGGGGTTGGTTTGGTCGTGGGATCCCTGATTGCCAAACCAGAGCGGATGCCATGAGCCGTCGGCGCGCAACTCCCGCTGCAGGTACCGGAGCCCCCTTTCCTTGGCCCTCTGGCAATCGGGGCGGCTGGATTCCGGGTCCGCGGCATCGAGCGCCCGCAGGACGTGGGCCGTGAGATCCGGCGCGCTGCGGTCGAATGGCAGGTGCCCCCAGCCGCGGCAAAAGGTCGGCCATCCGCCGTCGGAATTCTGAAGATCCAGAAGCCATCTCACGCCCGAATCGACGGCCGCGTGGCGTTCGCTGGCGCGCGCCAGCGCGAGGATGGCCCCGGCGGTGTCATCGGCGTCCGGCACGCCACCGGGCAAGTCGGTCCACGCCCATCCGCCCGGCGGCGAATCCGTGTACGGATGGCGGCGGAGATGCTGCGCGGCCAGGATCCAGTCCCGCGTCCCGCCGATCTCGTGTGCCCTGCCCGCTTCGGCCAAGGCCACGGTGGATGCGGTGGTGATCCAGACGGAAAGATCGCTGTCGATCGGCCAACTCCCGTCTTCTCGCGCCGAGGCGCGCAGAAACGCAAGGCCCTTGCGCGCGACCGGCTGGCCCGGACCGAAGAGGGAGACGAGGCTCATCGTGACAAAACTCGTCAGCGGCACGGCCTCCAGAAACCCGCCGCTGGATGGCTGGATATTCTCCAGCTTGCGGAGGGATGCGCCGGTCGCGGCCGCCCGCACCCACCGCCGCAGGAGGCTGCGCGACGCGTTGTGCCGGTCGATCGCGAGGCCGACGGCGATGAGGGCTGGCAATGCGTAGCTGACGACGTGCAGTCGCAGGAAGCGGAACCAGGCCGAGGGACACGCGGCAAGCTCGAAGGGAAGGGGGGGGACCCCTTCCCATGGCGTGAGCCCCGCCAGCGCGAGATTCGTGAGGATGGGGACGGCGAACGTCCGATCGGGTGCGTAGGCGGCACAAATGGCCTCGCGGCGTTCGTCCTCCGTGGCACCGGCCACGCGGCAAAGATATCCGTCCAGCCGCCGCGACGGTTCATCCCCCAATAATGGACCTTGGCGCCCCAGCGCCAGCGCCGCGCGCACGAGCAGACTGGTGGAGAGATTGCTCGGGCTATCGGTCGTATCACCCCAGCCACCATCGGCATTCTGTGTTTGGACGAGCCATCCGACGCCGCCGCGAACAAGCGCGTCATCCTCTGGCAACCCGGCGATCGAGAGTGCGCTCACGGCCGTGGCGGTGGAGAGCGCCGACGAGGAGAGCCGGCCCCTCCAGGAACCGTCCCCGCCGCGCATGGCCAGCAACCTGTCCGTCGCTTTGCGGAGGGCGGCTTCGAGGCGTTCTCGATTCGGATCGCGCGCAACCCCCGTCCTGCCTCCCATGCTCATCCCGCCTGGTTCCCTTCCGGCAGGCCATGGGCGCCAGCCCGCCAGTGGTTCCAGCGCAGCAGCAGCCACCACTGGATGATCTGCCCGCTTCCCATGGAGCGAAGGAGCGCGCGGCGCCACAGCGGAACACCCGCGCCGCTCTGGTTATCCCAATAGAGGCGCGGGATCCATTTGAAGTTAAGGCGATAGCACGCGCGAAGGAGCTGCCAGTGGCGCGGCGTTAAATCCCCGGGCTCCAGCGCCCTGCCGCCGTTCACGGGTGCGTAGATGACGGGGAACACCGCCAGCCTCCCCTCGCGGAATCGGTTGACCCACTCCAGCGTGCGCGCGACATCCTCGTCTGTCTCACCCGGGAGGCCGATGATTAGACTCACGAAGGGGAAGTAACCCGCGTCGATCAGGCGCTGGACTTGGACGGCGGAGAACTCGCCCCACCCGCGCGGATATCGCCCTCCCAATTTCGCGGCGCCACCATTCTCCTTGAGGAGTCTGCCGGAAGCCGTCTCGACGCCCACGTTGACCCAGAGATACCTCTGCCGTGGGCCATCCGTCAGGAGGCACCGGATCGTCGAAAGATCGGAATCGCCAAACTGCGCGACGCTGCAGAGATTCGCGTGGTCGATCTGCAGAAGCCTCACGCCGGGAACGGCGCGGATCATGCGGACCAGCTCGATCAGTGCGCCCGGATTGGCGCGGCTGCCTTTGCCGCCATAGCGGAAGAAATCCTCGCTGAGCAGCGCCAGATTGGATTGTTCCCCGGCGATGTTGGCCCGCACATCGGCAAGGATCGTCTCGGGTGGCAGGTGGACCATCGGCTCCCTGGCGATGGTGCAAAAGTGGCATCCCATGCCGCAGCCGCGGCTGATCTCGACGGCGCCCATCGTGCTCGGCGCGCGTATGAATGGGATGTCCCGCGCCACCGGTCCCTGGCCCTCTAGCACTTCGGGCTGGGCCCCGCCGCGCATGAGTTTCCGGAAGATCTCGGCGACATTGGCCTCCGCATAGCCGGTGACGATGTGATCGATGCCCGCGGCCCTTCGTTCCTCGGGGGACATCTGCCAGGCGCCCGGGCCCCCGAGAACGACGCGGGCCCCGGGAGCCCGCTCCGAAACGAGGCCCCGCACGCGGCGCAGGAGGCGCTCGAAACGGTCGCGCGGAACGATGCGCCCACCGGCAATGGCCGTCATCGTGGAGGAGTTCATGCCGCGGCCCGCGGGTTCGCCGGAGGAGATGCCGATCACGCGGGTGCGGGAACCGATCGCCGTCGGCAGTTGCGCCTCGTCCACGACGGCGACATCGGCCGGCGAGAAATCAGCGCGCAAGAGCGCCGCCTCGATCCGGCGCAGGCCCAACGGCGCGCGCTCGGCAAATCCGTTCGCGGAACCCCGGCGGGGCATGAGCAGTTTTTCGGTGATGAACCCGGGCGTCGTGGTGGTGGTGCTGGCCGCCAACATGCCATCGAAAAGCAGATCGTACCGCGCGGTCAGGGTGCGGTCGGCGGTGAGGACGATCGGGTACCCGGGATCGGACACGTCAGCGCGGCCCTTCCTGAAGTCGCTCCAGGCCATCCAGCAGTGCGTCGAGCTCGTCGCGGTCCCTTTTCGCGGCGACGCGGGGGCGCCCGCACTCGTCGCACGCGGGTGCGCCCGGTTGCGGGGCGGGTTTTCCCGCCTGGCCGCAGCGGGGACACGGCAGGCCGGTGCGCGCATAATACATCTTTCGTGCGGCCGCATCGGGCTTCGGGAATCGGCCCGGCGCGCCGGCGATGGCGGGGTCCTTGTCGTACAGCGCAAAAATTAGCGCGCCCTGGGGGCAGATCCGACTGCACGCCGGACAACCCGGCTTGCACCGATCGGGATGGACGATCCGCACCTTCTTTCTCTCATCCATCTCGTACACGCCAAAGAGGCAGAACTGAAAACAGCTTCCGCAGTGCGTGCAGCGGCTCTCGTCCACGAGCGGGTACCAGCGCGCGCCGGCCGACGCGTCCCGCCTCTGGATGGAGCCCGCGCCCGAGGGCGAGCCGAGCCGCCTGGATAGCTCCGCAGCGAGAGGGGCGGGGGCCTCCCGCGTGCGCGAGTCCACGGCCAGGCATTCCGTGCGCCAGGCACCATGGCGGCGCAGCAGGGCCTCTATCGGCCTCGGGTGCAGCGGCAACAGGAAAACCGCCCCGCCCTCAAGGGACGCGAGATCGCGCCAGAGTTCGCACGCTTCGGCGACGTGATAGAGATTCGGGACGAGCCACACGTCAAACCCAGCATCGCTCAAGTGGCGGGGCAGCTCGTCAAGCCGCCCGTCAGAGGCGTCCAGTGCGAGCACGGCGGTAGGTCTCACGTTCTTCCTCCTGATGCGAACTGCCAAACAGCATACTGTCCCGCGCGCAGGTAGCCAAGAAAAGGCCACCCCCAAACCGACGTTCGATCACAAAATGACGGGGTCGGGTTCATTCGTATCATCCGCAAAATGGGAAAGACCAGTCATCTGAAAATTCACATGCCGAATCGTAGGAGCCTGCTTGCAGGCGATTCGAATCGCGCGCAAGCGCGCTCCCACGTCCCATTTCTTTCTCCGGTGGAGCCCCGGCCGCGTCGGGCATGTTGTCTGATTCGAAGATTCAGGTCGGGGCGCCAGAGCAATATGCCATCACGAGATCACGCCGTTGACCACATTCTCCAGCGGTTCGCCGCGCACCGCGGCACGGGCGATGCGGGCGGAGGTGCGCCTCATTTCCAGTTGCGACTCCGCGCTGCAGAACGCCGAGTGGCAGGTGACGATCAAATTCGGGGTGGCGGCCTCCTCGGCCGTTTTGAGCGGTTCGTCTTCCACCACGTCCAGTCCGGCGCCGGCCAGTCGGCCCTCGCGCAGCGCGGCCAGGATGGCCGTCTTCTTGATGATCGCGCCCCGGGCCGTGTTCACGACGTAGGCGGTGGGCTTCATCAGCGCGAGCTCGCGCTCGGCGATCAGGTGGCGCGTCTCGTCGTTGAGAGGACAATGGATCGACAGGACGTCGGCTTTTGCCAGCAACTCATCGAGCGTCCTTGCGCGGCCCACGCCGACGGCCTTGTCGGCACCGTTGGGCAGGTAGGGATCGTAGAAGCAGACCTGAAACCCGAGCGCCTTCGCCCGCAGCGCGGCGGCGGTGCCGATGCGCCCCATGCCCACGATGCCGAAGGTCAACTCCCGCAATCGCCGCAGCCTCCGCTCGACGGGGATGAGCCAGCTCAGGCGCTTGGCCTCCGCGTCGAGCGGGAATAGCTGCCGGCAGAGGGCCATCGCCAGCGCGATCGCGTGGTCCGCCACCTCCTCCGTGCCATAGTCGGGCACGTTGCAGACCGCGATGCCGCGCTCGCGCGCCGCCGCGATATCCACCGAATCAAAACCCACGCCGTTGCGGATGATCACCCGACAGTCGCGCAATCGGCCAATGCCCGCGGCGGTCAGGGGCATGTTGTGCCACACGATCATCGCGCGCGCGCGGCAGGTCTCCTCGTTGAGGTCGGCGTCGGTCGAGCAAAGATAGCGCCGCAGATCGGCATCCTCTCCGATGACGGCGCGCTCCACGGTGGATTCGGGATCTCCCCTGGGTGAGATGGTCCAGTCAACGATGGCGATCAGAGGCTTTCCCATGGTGACGAGCGCGGTGGCAAGATGTGGGCAAGTTATCCTGCGACCCGCCTTTTCTCCATCGAATTCCCGCCTTGGATCGACCTCCCCGGTCCGGTCGCAAACGCGATGGCACGCCACACATTGATGCCCTCCGTGCATCTGTAACATTTTCCCTCCAACACGTCAGGAATTAGTGGCACCATACGCACGCACCCATGACCACCGATCCAGCATCGCGGTCATCGACACCGCACCCCCGCGAAGCGCGCGGCGCGGATTTTCGCACGACGCGATGGACGCAGGTCAACCGGGCGAAGGCCGACTCGGAAGAGGGACGCCAGGCGCTCGCCGATCTCTGCGATGCCTATTATGAGCCCGTCGTCGCGTTCTTCAGGTGCGAGCTCCGTGAATCGGACGCGTCGCGCGAGATGGCGCACGAGTTCTTTGCCCGCGTCCTTGCAGGCGATGCCCTCGCAAGCGCCGAGCGGGAACGCGGCCGGTTTCGCTCATATCTGCTGGGCGCGGTTAAGCATTTTCTTTCGCATCGACGGGAGGCGGCGCGCCGGCTCAAGCGCGGTGGCGGGGCGGAATGCGTGTCCTTGGATGACGATGATAGCGCCGTGGTGCGGTCGCTCCCGGACCCGACGGCGATGGGCCCCGACTCGGCTTTTGACCGGCAGTGGGCGTTGACCGTGCTGGCGCGGGCTCTGGAGTCGTTGCGCCTCGAATGCGCCGCGGAGGGGCGCGCGGCAGTGTTTGAGCAGACAAGGCCATGGCTCACGGGCGATGCGGCACAAGGCGATCAGGCGGCGGTGGCGGCGAAGTGCGGATTGAGCGCCGCCGCGCTCAAGGTGGCCGTGCATCGCATGAGGAAGCGATTTCGCGGGCTGGTGAAGGCGGAGGTCGCCCAGACGCTCGATGATCCCGGTCAGGTCGAGGCTGAGATGAGCGTCTTGTTTGCCGCTTTAGGGGGCTGAAGAAACCTTGTAACCAATCCCCGCTTTTCTGTCAGGACATGGCATGGGCGAATCAACTTCAGTCACGAGATCATGTCCCCGATGCGGTGCCACGCTGCCGTCGGAGGCCACCGCGGGCCTGTGCCCCCGCTGCCTGATGGCCGAGGCGATGGCGCCGACAGACCCGGGCACGGAGCCCGCCGGACCCGGGAAGGCGCTGTCGCCAGGGGAACTCGCGCCGCACTTCCCTCAATTGGAGATCCTCGAATGCCTCGGCCGCGGCGGCATGGGCGTCGTTTACAAGGCCCGCCAGAAGAGCCTCAATCGTTTCGTCGCGTTGAAACTTCTCGCGCCCGAGCGCGTGGGCGATCCGAAGTTTGCCGAACGCTTCACTGGCGAGGCGCAGGCGCTGGCGGCCCTGAATCATCCGAATATCGTGACCATCCACGATTTTGGCCAGGCGGGTGGCTTCTATTACCTGCTCATGGAATTCGTCGATGGCGTGAACCTGCACCAGGCGATGAAGGTGGGCCGCTTCACACCGGAACAGGCCCTGGCCATCGTGCCGCCCGTCTGCGAGGCGCTCCAATACGCGCACCGGCACGGCATCGTCCATCGAGACATCAAGCCGGAGAACCTGCTGCTGGATAAAGAGGGGCGTGTGAAGATCGCGGATTTCGGCATCGCGAAGATGTTCGCGGCGGATCTTCCGGGCGCGGGCCCGGAAGAGTCCCAGCCCGCCGGCACGCCACAATACATGGCGCCAGAGCAGAAGGCACATCGCACCACCGACCATCGCGCGGACATCTACTCGCTCGGCGTGGTTCTCTACGAAATGCTCACGGGTGAACTGCCCGGCAAGCCGATCGAGCCGCCATCGAGAAAGGTGCAGATTGACGTGCGGCTCGACGAGGTCGTGCTGCGCGCGCTGGAGAAGGATCCCGAGCGCCGCTACCAGCACGCGAGCGATGTCGGGACGATGGTCGAGACGATCACGAGCGCGCCCGCGGGCACCGCGGGCAAAGCCGCACAACGCTCGGATATGGTCCGCATCTTCGAGATCTTATCCGGCACCACCTTCACGTCCCCGCTGGCGATCAAACTCCTCAACGTTTCGGCGCTCGGGTTCCTCGGTTTCCTGTCCGCCCTTGGGTCTTTGCCGTTTCACGAGATGCGATGGTGCTTCGGGTTTTCTGGCTTCTTCGGTTTCTTTGGGCTGATCGGCGTCGCCTTTCTTATCGAGATGTCCACCCGGAGAAAGACAGGCCAATCGGTTACGGGGCCGCGGCCTCTCGTGGTCGTGGGATGCCGCGGCAACAAGGCGGTGATCCACTGGCCCGGCGTCGCGCTGAGCTTCGTCCTGACACTCGCGGTCACTGGAACTGCGGCGATCGTGGCATCCTCGGCCCTGGCCGACAGAATCGATTCAAGCGCCATTCTCATCGCCGTCTTCCTCGCGCTGATGATCACCGGCATCCGCATCCGGTGCGGGCGGAAGATACCGGTGGATCGGTTGACATCGCTCGATGAGGGATGTGGTCCCGCGAACGCTCCTCCGAGGAATCTGCCGCTGTTCATCGAGCACGCGGGGCGACGGCGCCCCTGCTGGCCTGGCGTGTTGTTGTTCTGCGGGACGATCGGATTGGTCGTGCTGGGCGTCAATCTCGCGATCGCGCTGCTGCTCTGGCTGCTGACCGAACAGCCCTGGCCGCTGTTCCAGCCCCGCGAATTGCCATGGGTGCTCGTACTGATGGGGGCCTGCGCCGTCATGCGCCTGGCGGCGTTGAAATTGGGTGCCAGTGACCAGGCGCGACCCGCTTCCGCCCCGGCGGCCAAGGTCAGCACGGCGCGGATAGTCATTATCGCATTCCTGGGAATGGCGGTGGCGGCCGTCATCGCGGTAGCCGTCGCGCGTGTGACCCGGTTGATAGCCAGGGCGCCCCTGACCACGCCGATCGACGGTGGCTCGATGAACGACATCGCCAGGGTTGCGGCATGGGTTGTCATCGCCATCGCGGCGGGTGCTTTCATCGTCTATCGCATCGGGCGCAGCAGGAAGGAGCCGCCCGGTGAGGCGCGGCGGGGGGCGGCGCCGGATCGCACCCTGTGGTCTCCCTTCCAGCCGCCGTTGGTTCGGGAGATTTGCGCGCACATGACGGAAACCGAGAAGCGGGAGGCCATGTGGCGGGGATTGCTCTTCGGACTCTGGAATGCCGGGACGTTTTTCGGTCCATTCTTCTTCATCTGGTTTTCCTCCGTACCGAAGCCGCTGAACTGGATTTACGGGGGCGCCATCCTTGTCATCGGGCTATCCCTTTATCCGCTGTTACGGCGAATGGACCGAGAGTTTCTTGCCTCGACGGCCTGGGCGCGACAGCGGGGGATCACGGCGGAGCAATTGAAATCGACACGCCTGAATCGCCGGGCGCGAGATATGATCTCGAGCATCATCGTCGCCCTGACACTCGCGCTCCTTCTCCGCGCTTTTGTCATTGGGAATTACCGGGCCAAAACGGATGCGGTGAGTCCCGAGATCCCGCGGGGGAGCTGGATGCTGGTCTACAAGCTGGCCCGCACATTCAAGCCGGGCGATATCGTCGCGTACTGGTGCGGGCAGAAGGTTTTTGTGGGCCGGGTGGTGGAATCCGCGTCGCACGATGGCGTCGTGCAAGTCGTGCGATCGCAGGCGCCCCCGGAACCCATAGGCACGGCCAGGATCATCGGCAGGGTCGTTTTCAACACCCGTGCCACGAGTGCGGCGGATCGGCAGATCGGGGAACCGGTGGCGGGTCCGGCCATCACCCGAGCGACCGGTCGCGCCGGCCGTGTTGTCATCGAGGGCCAAGGCGCCGCGAATGCGAGGTTTGTCATCGGGGTTGGCGGGGGGTCAATGAAGTGTGGCTTTCTCAGCGATACGCCGTTTACGGCCACTATCGCGCGCGCGTGGTGGGGAGGAGGATTGCATTGCGTCATCAAGGATTCACGCGGCCATGCGCTCTTTACCGTTGATGGCAAGACCGGTCCCATGACGGAACAGCAGCGGGGTCGGATTGTGTTTCGCAAGGGCACGCTGGTACGACAGCCCGACGGGTCGTACATCGTTGGCGAGTTCCAGCCGGAATCGGGCGCGCCGGTCGCGATCGTGATCCGGTTGGAGAGCGTGGGCGAGTCCGCCGCCGCGAAAAAAGCACCACTTGAGGTACTCCGCGTGCAACTCCGTCAGGCCCGGGAAGCCTTGTCTCTGGCCGAATCCCAGTTCAAGGCGGGGACGCTCGACGCCCGCAAGTTTCAGGCGGCAAAGGACGCCGTGGCCTTGCTGGAGGCCCGGATCACCGGCGATCCAGTACAGATCGCCCGTGTGCGGTTGGAGGCGGCAGAGAGTCAGCTCCGACTCGCTGAAGTCCTGTTCAATGCGGGGGCCATGAGCTTTTCCGACTATCAGGCCGCGAAAGGTGAGGTCGAAGTGCGGAAGGCCGAGCTGAACGCCGTTCAGGCTGGACGATCCGCCATCGCGCCCGGCCCGTAGGATTCGCACGCCGGGGTCGACGTCCCTCCCCCGATCATCCTGAGCGCGACCGTCAGGGAGCGGTCGAAGGACGCGCTCACTTGCCAGCTGTAGCGAAGGGCTTGCGCCCTTCGGTGGGGGCCATGGGCAAGATGCCCATGCCACGGTCCTGTGGCACGGGCGTCCCGCCCGTGGCGACCGAGCGAACGCCGAAGCCGGGATGTTGGGAAAATCGCCTCTGGCGATCGGCTTCGCCACGGGCCCACACCTTCGCCGTGCCCCTACTTGAGTGCGGGTTTTTTTCCGCGGGCAGGTACAGCGAACAGGGGCCAATCCGGCGAATCCACGCGCGCGCGAGAGAGATACGCGTCCAGCTTCGCCGTGACATCGGGGTATCTGGCGGCGACGTTGTCTGCCTCGGCGGCGTCGGCGCGGAGATCGTACAGCTCCAGGGGCGCGGTGCGGCCGCCGCCGCGAATGGCTTTCCATCGGCCTTCCATGAGCGCCGCCTGTGAGTCGGACGCGCCGCCGCCGTGATACTCCCAATAGAGGAATTCGTGCTTCTGCTGTTCGTTGCCCCGACCCAGCAACGACGGCACAAGGCTGATGCCGTCGAGGCCGTCGGGTGTTCGCGCCCCGCCCAATTCGGCCGCCGTCGCCAGGAAATCGCCGAAATAGCCGACGTGTTCGGTGATGCCCGCGGGCCGGATCTTGCCAGGCCAGCGCGCGATGAATGGCACGCGGATGCCGCCGTCGGTGTGATCGCGCTTGAAGCCGCGGCACGGGCCGGAGGACTTGAAGAAGGCCGTGTCGTAGCCGGTGAATTCCTTCTTCTCGGGGCCATTGTCGGACGAGAAAAGCACCAGCGTGTTCTCATCGATGCCGAGCGCCTTGAGTTTCTGCAAAATCGAGCCGACCTGCGCGTCGAGGTATGAGATCATCGCCGCGTATCCTTTCTCGGGATCCGGCCACGGTTTGTCCGCGTAGGGGCCGAGGTCCGGGACTTCGGCGCCGTTGCCGAGTTCCTTTGCGGCCTCGTTGTTTGCGTGTGGGATGGTGGTGGCGAAATAGAGGAAGAAGGGGCGCGCCTTGTTGCGTTCGATGAATTGCAGCGCCTCGTCGAGCATCAGCTTCGGGCTATAGGCCACCCTGTTCGTCGTGATGCCGCCGGTACCCCACGCGCCCTCCTTGCCGACCGGGATCGGGCGAATGCGATTGGGCAGTGCAACCTTCTCTCGGTCCCGCCAGAGCCATTCGGGAAAGTACATGTGGGCGTGGACCTGATCGAGGTACCCGAAGAACAGATCAAAACCCTGCGCGAGCGGGTGCCCGGGCGTATCCGCGTCGCCGAGCCCCCACTTGCCCACGAGGGCGGTCGCGTAGCCCGCCTCCTTGAGCAGCGCGGCGACGGTCACGTCCTCGCGCGCGAGCGACTGCCTGAGGCGCTGCGTGGTCGGAGCGTTGCCGCGCACGCGGCTGTGGCCGCCGTGCTTGCCCGTCATCAGGACGCAGCGCGATGGCGCGCAAACGCTGGCCCCGGCGTAGAACTGCGTGAACTTGATCCCCTCGGCGGCCAAGCGGTCGATGTTCGGCGTCTGGATCAGCCGCTGGCCGTAACAGCCGACATCGCCGTAGCCGAGATCATCCGCGAGGATCAGCACGATGTTGGGGCGCGGGCCTGCATCGGCGCCTCGGACGGTGCCCGCGGCCAGCAGCACGGCCGCCATGGCGAGGACGCATCTTTGAACGGCGATCATGGCAGGAGCAATGAGTATCCTGATGACCGCCTCAGAGAAAAGAAATTTTCCGCCGATTCACGCAGGGAGGGACGTCGGCCTCGGCGTCCGCGATTCACCGGCCGCGCGCCACCTTGGGCCAACCCGGTCCGCGAGGCCGCGGGCCCTCCCCAAGATTCTGTCGTTGGGCGTTGTTTGTTGAATGTTCATTGTTGGGCGTTGAGATCGGCAATCAAATGAAGCTTCGCGCCGGGCCGTCCTCGTCATCGCCCGCGAGCGGGCTCCTACAGCTTTTGGATCCATGCCGGAAGATCGGCGACGGAGGGTAGGATGTCCGTCACGCCCCGGGCGAGAGCCTCCGCCTCGGTGAGGTGGCCCGTCAGCACGATGACGATGGGCACGGACTGGCTCTGGGCCATCAGGATGTCCGACGCGGCGTCGCCGACGCACAGCACTTCCTGCGGGTCGAGCCCCTCGACCTGCAAGAGCCGGCGCAAGTGATAGCCGGTGGGCTTCTGCTTGTCGGGGTCGTCGGTGTCGGATGTGGAAATGGCGTGGCGGAGGTGCCCGCGCAAGCCAAAGCGGTCCAGCAGGCGACCGAGATTGTCGCCGTTCATTCCGGTGACGACCGAAAGCCGATGGTCGCGCCCCAATTCCTCGAAGCACTCGCGCACGCCGGGCACGAGCGAGGCCGTCTCCAGGAAAAGGTCTGATCGCACCAGCCGCCGGTAGTTGGCGACGACCTCATCGACGCGGTCTGGATGCTCGGGAATCATGCCCTCGACCTCGATGCGGGCCGACTGCCCCCAGCTCTGGAGGATGCGCTCCCGGGCGATGGCGCAATCGATCTCGATCCCCGCCTCGATCGCGGCCCGATGGTAGCAGAGGAAGTAGCCGTCGTTCGTCCCCTGCCAGAGGACCCCGTCGCAATCGAAGATGATGTGCCGGAGCATGGACCAGTCTATACATGGGGCGTCAAGGCAACCCAGCGATACCTGACTTTTCCCAAATTACCCATCCCAGATTCCGCTGACTCCGCCCGTTGATCATGCTACGTTTCAAGCGTGGGACTCGAACCGCTGCACCCGATTCAGATCCGGAGATTCCGGGAGATGACCCCCGCCGAAAAGTGGCAGGTGGCGCTCGGGTTGCTCCGGACAGCGCGCCAGACGCGGGCGGTCGCCATCCGGACGCGCCATCCCTCGTGGACGAATGAAGAAGTCGAGCGGGCCGTGGCCCAGGAGATCGCCCGTGCCAGAACCTGACCTGATCGAGATCTTCGTGCGCCCCATTCACGATGCCGGGATCGAGTATCTCGTGTCCGGTTCTGTCGGATGCATGTTTTTCTCGGAACCGCGTCTCACCCTCGACATCGATATAGCCATCGCCATGCCGGACGATGCCCTGTCGCAGTTATCGAGCATTTTTCTGGAGACCGGCTTCTACTGCCCGCCGCCAGATGTCCTCATCTGCGAGAATCGACGTGAATGCCGTGGCCACTTCAACGTGATTGATATCTCCACGGGCTTGAAGGCGGATTTCTATCCGTCCCGCACCGACCCGTTTTTCCACTGGGCGTGGGAGAACCGTCGCCGCGCCGATTATCCTCACGGCCCTATTTTCTACGCCCCGCCGGAATATGTCTTGGTCTGGAAGGTCACATACTACCGCGAGGGCCGAAGCGAGAAACACCTCCGTGATGTCCGCCGTATGATCGAAGTATCGGGCGGCGAGATAGACAATGCCCTCCTGGAAGCCGAGCTCGATCACCGCGGACTGATAGACACGTATCGATCGATGCTAGCCCAATAGGTCCGGGTGGGAGGCCCCTTATTTTTCCGCCACGACCATGGCGTGGATCTCCAGCTCCGGGATGGTGACGCGGAGGCCGGCGGGGGTATCCTCCGGCTGGAGGGGGGTATCGCCGGGCACGAGGCGGATATTGCGGAGGGATTTGTCGCGGAACGTGACCCGGATTCGGCGGATGGGCAGGACCTCGCGTCGGAGGCGGAGGCTTTCGCCCTGCACATTCTGGGAGCGCCCGAAGGAGGAGATGTCGTTGAGCAGGTGAACGACGAGGCGTTCGCCCTGGTGGTGGGTCATGGCCTGGACGCAGGAGGGCGCCTCGACCTCGGCGGGCGGCGGCTCCCCGGCCGCCTCGCGCGCGGCCAGCTCGATGAGGCGGCCGAGGTATTCGTGGCCATAGCGGAAAAAGGACCAGGTGATATCCGCCGGAAAATAGAACACGCGACCCTTGCCGAAGCGCGATTCGATCAGCGCGGGCGCGGCGATCGTTTCTCCCGGCGCATCGCCCTTGCCAGCGCGGTAGGCGCTCAGGGCCAGGGCAGACCGTTTCCCATCCTGCCCCTCCGCGAACAGCATGCGGCAGTGCAGCGGCACGTGGCGGGTGATCTTCCCCTCGGGTGTCGCGACGGACCGGAGCTTCAGGGTTTCCAGCACGATGGGGTCCTGGCTCCATCGATGCGCCTCGCCGAAATATATATTAGCATTGGATATTCTCGGACCGCTGTGGGAGACCCGCATGACGCGGTTATCGAAATCGCCGGTCCTGCGCGCCCCCAGCACGTCGGCCAATCCGAAACTGTCGCGGGGCTGGCCGAGCGGGTCATACAGCGAGGTCTCGTACGTCGTGACGAGGCCGCCGCCCTCGCGCACGAATTTCCGGATTGTCTCCATCTCGGCATCGGACATCGCGGCGCAATTGGGCATGAGGAGTACGCGATGTGGCTCGAGGCGGCCCAGCTCGAGGTCGCGATCGGTCACGAGCGAGACGGGGAGATGGCGCTCGAGCATGGCTTGGAATGCGCCGTAGATGCCCTTGACGTACCTCTCCTTCGGGTCGTCGCGCCCATACCAGAGTTCCGAGCGCTCGGAGACCACCAGCCCGCACCACGGCGCGAGACGCGAGCCGGCGAAGTATTTGTCCCTCGCGGCGATGTCCTTCATGTAGGCGGCGAGCGTGTCCCGGCCGGGCACGGAGTGCGCGGGGACCGAGCCGTTGGACATCATGGTCATCACGCGGATGCGCGCCTCGGTCTCGGGCACATTTCGCCAGCCCGGGAGAGTCCCGGCTCCCCACATGAACGCGCGCTTCTCGCGGCAGATCCCGGCGAGGTGCCAATTCATGAAGTTGTGGCGCGTGGGGAACGCGAAGAAAGACGGATCCACCACGTCGTACCACCCCGTTTCCTCGAGCAATCCGTCGACGCAATCGGCCACCCGGATCGAGCTGCGGATGTTGCCGCGGTTGCGATAGACCCAGGCGCTCCACGAGTTGATGATCAGCGCGGCGTCTTTGTTGGCTGACTTGATCGCGCGATTGAAATCCAGCAGGGCGTCCTCGATGGAGCGGTACTTGAATTCGACCCACTGCGGCCACAGGGGATTCGCGAAATCCTCCTTCGTGGGCGGATCCTGCCCCGTGAGCCCCTTGAACTTAGCGCGGCACGACGCGCAATAGCACTCCGTGGCACGGGCGTGGAACATGTCGAAGAAAACGCCGTCCACCCCGACGTCCTTCACCAGTTCCACGATCCGGTCGCGGACGAGATCGCGCGCGCCAGTATTATAGCAGTAATAGTGGGAGGGTTTTCCATCAGCGTTGAGCGCGTGCCACTCTGGGTGTGCCTGGCCGACGCTCTCGGGTTCGCGCTGCGCCCAATAGTACGTGACGTAGCGGATGCCGTGCTTGTGGCAGAGCGCGACCACCTCGCGGGTGCCGTCGCGGGCGCCCATCTTCGGATCCGGGGCGCCGTGTTGGCTCTTCCAACCGATCCCCTGCCAGCCATCGCCGCTCTGGCATCGGGAGAACATCATCTGCACCCCGGCAGCCGCAAAATCCGCAATGACCTTCTCCGGCCAATCCTCGATGGCCTGGATGTTCGGAAGATCCGTGTAGGCCACTCGGGTGATCCCCTCCAGCCATGCCGGCGGCGGCGGCGCGTCGTAGCGCCCCGCGGGAGCGGTCGGCGAAGCCGCTTGGGCGCAGGCCGTCGCGAGGGCCAAACCGACGCAAGCTATCGGCGCGAGACGCGGATTGGATTTCATGGGCGGAGCCTATGGTCTCCACCCATCAACGGCAATCTCCGTCGCCTCAGCGCTGCCGCATCTCGCGCTCGATCAGGGCGCGGCTCGGGAGCGGGCGCCGAAACGCGGTGACCAGGTCATTTGACTTGAGGAATGTGGGGACATCAAAGCCACGCTTGGGTACGGCGTAGATCCCGGAAGAGCCGCGGGCATCGAGCAGTTGGCCGCAGTAGAGCACGTGGGAGCCCACACGACACTTGCCCTCGAGGCAGTAGTAGCGGATGCGCCCTGGCGCCGCGTCGATGTAGACCGTCGTGCCGAGGATCGCCGCCACAGCAACGCCGCCGTAGACCCGGCGCTCGCCCTGCCCTTTCGGGAACACGAAAAGGCCGCGGCCCTGATCGAGGCGGTAGTCTCCC
Source organism: Verrucomicrobiota bacterium (assembly GCA_029560585.1). Taxonomy (GTDB): domain Bacteria; phylum Verrucomicrobiota; class Verrucomicrobiia; order JADLBR01; family JADLBR01; genus JADLBR01. Next base: position 40,972 of record JAKQKQ010000010.1, read on the forward strand.
CGCGTCAGATCGAAACGGAACACGCTATTAGGGCCGATGCGGATCAGTGCGCCGTTGTCGCACGACATCTCGGCCCGCGATTGGCGTGCCGTTTTCGCGAACTCGTCGGACGTGAAGCGCTGGCCCACGGCCGCGGGGGTCTCGCCCCGGGTCACCAGGGAACCGACGCTCACCTTGCCGACGACCTCCGTGAATTGCGCCGAGGGGGACCCGGCGCCCGCTAACATCGGTGCGCCAAGGCCCAGCAGCAGCCCGGCGGCGATGTGTTTGGATGTTTGAATGCCATTGCAGAATAATCGATGGCTCATGGCGCCCTGTAAGCCCGATCCGTGATTTGGCAACTGCACGAACGGGCCTTGGTCAAAGGCCGATCCCACGATACGCTTATTGCATGAGCCTCGATTTGCGGGGCGTGGTTGGCGCGGCGCTTGTCACCGGATCCTTCGGGTTGGCGGCGGTCTCCTCGACCGCGGCGAGCGCCGCCACCTTTCCCAGGCACGTCGAAATGGGTCCCCCCGAGACGGTCCTCGCCCACGGCCGGTTCGGGCTGACTTATTTTCCCGACGAACGCCTCACCGTGGTGCGCGACCGGCCGTCCTATCGCGCGCTGATCGCCGCGGGCGTATCCTCGTATCTGCTTGAGGGGCCAGGACCGACGCATGGCGCAAGTTCTTCGAGGGCGATTTCACCGAGCCCGGCATCGGTGGGCGCGACACGCCCATCGTGACGGGGAACCAGGAGAATGAAGCGGCCCTGTTCCCACACGTGATCCACTTCCCGTTGCCGCCGCAGTTCGTGATGCTGTTTTGCCTGAACGCGCGGGGCGAGGATGGGGATCCGGCCCGGTCCGGCATCTACGCCGCGTTTTCAGACGACGGAATCGCTTGGCCGAAGGAAAGATTCTTGCAGGTTTGGAAGGTGCCCGTCCTGCCGAAGATCGGCCGGAGGCTCGCCTGGCATCCGACCTTTGTCCCGGATGACGTCGGCGACTGGCTCGGCTGGCTGTACTACGGCTACAGCGAGACTTGGGGCCATGGGTCGCCCCACGAACCGCACCACTTGATGCGCAGGCCTCTATCCTTCACGATGTCACGCGCACCGCACCAAGGAGCAAATGAGCGCGCCCCGGCCCTGGACCCTTGAGCTTGCGGGGATGCCGCATTTTGACGAGGCCATGCGGCGCGTCTCCGCGTGGTACGAGCAGGCGGTCATCGATCGCCCACCGATCCGGTTTGCCCGGCACAACGTGCAGCACGATGCGGGCCGCCCATTGGACATGTCGCGCTGGTCGACGCTCAAGGACCGCTGGTTCGACGCGGAATACCAGGTCGAGGCATTCGCGCAACGCGTCCGGGGCCGGAATTTCCCGGCCGAGACCTTTCCGGTCTTCTGGCCGAACCTCGGCCCTGAGGTCTATGCGGCATTCTACGGCTGCGAGCTTGTCTTTCAGGATGTCACGTCGTACGCGAAGCCCATCGTCCATGACTGGGATGACATGGCCACGTTGCGGCTCGACATGGACAACCCCTGCCTGCGCAAGATCGACGAGATCACGCGCGTCGCGCTCGATCGCGGAAAGGGGCTCTTCCTCGTCGGCTACACCGACCTGCATCCGGGCATCGACTGCGCCGCCGCCTGGCGCGACCCCCAGAGCCTGTGCGTGGACATGGTCATGGAACCCGACGACGTCAAGATCCTCATCGACCTCGCCAACCGCGACTTCGCCAGGGTCTTCGACCATTTCCATGGCGTGCTCAGGGGGCATGGCCAGCCGTCGGTGGGGTGGATGGGCGTCCCCTCGTTTGGCAGGCTGCACCTTCCCGCCGCCGACTTCGCGAGCCTCGTCTCGCCCGAAATGTTCGACGAATTCATCCTCCCCGCGTTCGCGCGCGAGATGGAGCACGTGGACCACAACATCTTTCACGTCGATGGCCGCGGCGTCGCGAAGAACATTGACCGCATTCTGGAACTTCCCAACCTCAACGCCATCCAGTGGGCGCAGGGCGTCGGGAATGACCGGCCGATCCTACAGTGGGTCCCCCTTATCAAGAGAATCCAGGCCGCCGGCAAATCCGTCATCGTGGACTTGGCCCCGGCCGAACTGGAGGAACTGATCGGACAGCTCCGGCCCGAGGGCCTCTTCCTCTGGATCGCCGCAGAGCCCGGGACCGAGGAGGACATCATCCGGCGGACCGAGCGATGGTAGAATAACTCCGTTCCAATGGCCCATGCGGAAATTTCTGATCTTGGGAGCACTTCTTTCAATCGTTCGTCCTGAGCCTGTCGAAGGACGTGCTGCATACGCCATTCGCCCTTCGACCGCTCGCTGCGCTCGCGCTCAGGACGAACGGCTGCGGTGTGAGCAGATTATCGCAACGCTGCTCTTCGACACAGGAGGGACCGCTGAAGCCCGCTTCCGTTTTCTTGCCGCCCCATTTGCGCCTCTGATAGCATGTCGCCATGACTCAATATCTCGCGGTCGATCTTGGTGCGGACAGCGGCAGGGTGATGCTGGCGACGCTGGAGGGGGGCAAGCTGAATCTGGAGGAGATGCATCGCTTCGCGAACACGCCGGAGCCGAGGGGCGATTCGCTGCGATGGCGGATCGAGGTGCTGTTCGGCGAGATCCTCGCGGGGCTGGCGAAGGCGAAGGCCGCGGGGGCCCGACCCAAGAGCGTGAGCTGCGATTCGTGGGGGGTGGACTACGGGTTGCTGGGGGCGGACGGCAAGCTGATGGAGCCGCCATATATCTACCGCGACAAGCGGACCGACGGTGTGCCGGAGGCTGTGTACGCGAAGGTGCCGAAGTCCGAGATATTCGATGCGACGGGCATCCAGTTCATGCAGTTGAACACGCTGTATCAGCTCGTCGCGGCCGACGCCGAAAAGGGCGCGCCCCTGCGCAAGGCCGATCGCTTCGTGATGATCGGCGACCTCATGAATCACCTCCTGTCCGGCAAGGGCGTGGCCGAGCGCTCGCTGGCCAGCACGAGCCAGCTGTTCTGTCCGAGGAAAATGGACTGGGCCTGGGGACTCATCGAGCGGTTGGGGTTGCCGCGCAGCGTGTTTCCGCAGATCGTCGATTCCGGGACGCGCCTTGGTCCGCTGCTGCCCGAGGTCGCTGCGAAAACGGGGCTGGAGGGCGTCGGCGTTATCGCCTCCTGCTCCCACGACACCGGTGCCGCGGTGGCCGCGATCCCCGCGGCGGCGTCTGACGACTGGGCCTATCTGTCCTGCGGCACGTGGTCGCTGATGGGCGTGGAGCTGCGCCACCCCCGGATCAACGCGGATGTCCTGGCGGCGAACTTCACGAACGAGGTCGGCTTCGGCGGCACAATACGGTTCTTGAAGAACATCACGGGCCTTTGGCTTGTGCAGGAATCGCGCCGCGCGTGGGAGGCCGAGGGCAAGAAATTCGATTTCAAGACCCTCGAGGAGAAGGCGGCCGCCGCGAAGCCATTCCAGGGCTTCGTGCGCACCGACGACCGGCGCTTCGGGAGCCCCGGGGGCATGCCGGCCAAGATCCGCGATTATCTCAAAGAGACCGGCCAGCCCGCGCCCGAAGACGAGGGCTCGATCATCCGCATCGCGCTGGAGAGCCTCGCGCTGACTTACCGGGAAACCCTAGATCGCATCGAGGCGCTCACGGGGCGCAAGATTGCGCGCCTGCACATGGTCGGCGGCGGCACGCGCGACCGCCTGCTCTGCCAGTTGACCGCGGACGCCATCGAGCGGCCCGTGCTGGCGGGTCCGGTGGAGGCCACGGCCGCCGGCAACGCGCTGGTGCAGGCGATCGCCTCCGGCGACCTCAGCGATCTCGACGCGCTGCGCGCCGTCGTGCGGTCGTCCTTCGAGATCAAAGAGTATCGGCCCGTCGGCGGAAAGGGCTGGGCCGAGGCCCGCGCGAGATTTGCGAAGCTCGAGGCGCGGTGACTTGCGGGCCGCGCCACCGGTTGTTATCGGTTTCCAACCACGAATGGACACCAATGAACACGAATATCAAGTCGGTGGAAATTGGTGTTGATTGGTGTCCATTCGTGGTCCAGAACCGCACCCACGGGCGTGCGAGAGTCTGGACCACGGATCGCGCGGGTGGTTCGTCGGGGTCCTGATCAACCCTTGCTCTGGAAGACGAGCGCGCCCTTCTTGGCATCGACGGTGACTTGGGCGCCGTCGCTGATCTCGCCCATGAGCAATTTGCGCGAGAGGGCGGTCTCGATCTCGCGCTGGAGGTAGCGCTTCAATGGGCGCGCGCCATAGACCGGGTCGTAGCCTTGGCGGGCGACGAATTCGCGTGCCGCCTCGGTGAGGTGGAGCTGGATGGAGCGTGCCTCGATGCGTTTGCGGATGAGGTCCAGCTGCAGCTCCACGATGCGCTCGATCTCCGCGAGGGTGAGGGGTTTGAAGAGCACGATGTCGTCGACGCGGTTGAGGAATTCGGGCCGGAAGTGGGCGCGCATCTCGCGAAGGACGCGGTCCCGGATGTCGTCGCTGATCTCGCCGCGGTCGCTGACGTTTTCCAGCAGCAGGGGGCTGCCGATGTTCGACGTCATGATGATGATCGTGTTCTTGAAATCGACGGTGCGGCCCTGGCTGTCGGTGAGACGGCCATCGTCGAGGATCTGGAGCAGCACATTGAAAGCGTCGTGGTGCGCCTTCTCGATCTCGTCGAATAGGATGACGGCGTAGGGCCTGCGGCGGACTGCCTCGGTGAGCTGGCCGCCCTCCTCGTAGCCGACGTAGCCCGGGGGCGCGCCGATGAGCCGCGCGACGGCGTGTTTCTCCATGTACTCGGACATGTCGATGCGGATCAGGGCCTCCTCGCTGTCGAAGAGCGCCTCGGCGAGCGCGCGGGCCAGCTCGGTTTTTCCGACGCCGGTGGGGCCGAGGAAGATGAACGAACCGATGGGGCGCTTCGGGTCTTTGAGGCCGGAGCGGGCGCGGATGACGGCATCGGCGGCGGCCTGCACGGCCTCGTCCTGGCCGATGACGCGGCGATGCAGCAATTCGTCCAGGCGGAGGAGCTTTTCTTTTTCACCCTCCAGGAGGCGGGAGACGGGGATGCCGGTCCAGCGGGCGACGACCTCGGCGATCTCATCGGGCGTGACCTCCTCCTGGATGAGGCGACGCGCGCCCTCGGCACCGGCCAGCTGCTGCTCCTTTTCGCGAATCTTCTTTTCCAGCTCCGGGATGCGGCCGTACTGGAATTCGGCGACGCGGTCCAAGCGGTGCTCGCGCTGGGCCTTTTGCATCTCATTCCGCGCATGCTCCAGCGCCAGGCGGAGGCCGCGGACCTCCTCGATGCCGGCCTTTTCGCCATCCCATTGGGCCTTGAGGGCGTCGCGCTGCGCCTTCTGTTCGGCGAGGTCGCGCTCCAGGTCGGCGAGGCGTTCGCGGGAGGCCTTGTCCTTTTCCTTCTTGAGCGCCTCGCGCTCGATCTCCAGCTGCATGATGCGCCGCTGGAGGCCCTCCAATTCCTCGGGCATGCTCTCCATCTCGGTGCGGAGTTTTGCTGCGGACTCATCGACCAGGTCGATGGCCTTATCGGGGAGGAAACGGTCGGAGATATAGCGGTGCGAGAGCGTGGCGGCGGCGACGAGGGCGGCGTCCTGAATGCGCACCCCGTGGTGCAGCTGGTAGCGCTCGCTGAGGCCGCGGAGTATGGAGATCGTGTCCTCGACGCTGGGCTCGGTGACGAGCACGGGCTGGAAGCGGCGCTCCAGGGCGGCGTCTTTTTCGACGTGTTTCCGGTATTCGTCCAGGGTCGTCGCGCCGATGCAGTGCAGTTCGCCGCGGGCGAGCATGGGCTTGAGCATGTTGCCGGCATCCATGGCACCCTCGGCCTTGCCCGCGCCGACCATGGTGTGGATCTCGTCGATGAAGAGAATGATCTGGCCCTGTGCGGCGGCGATCTCGTGGAGGACGGCCTTGAGGCGCTCCTCGAACTCGCCGCGGTACTTCGCGCCCGCGATGAGTGCGCCCAGGTCCAGCGCGACGATGCGCTTCTCTTTTAGGCTCTCGGGGACATCGCCCGCGACGATCCGTCGGGCGAGGCCCTCGACGATGGCGGTCTTGCCGACGCCCGGCTCGCCGATGAGCACGGGGTTGTTCTTTGTCCGCCGCGAAAGCACCTGGATGCAGCGGCGGATCTCGCCGTCGCGGCCGATGACGGGGTCGAGCTTGTTCTGGCGCGCGAGTCGGGTGAGGTCGCGGCCGTATTTCTCCAATGCCTCGTAGGTGGTTTCGGGATTTTGGCTGGTGACGCGCTGGTTGCCGCGCACCGCCGTGAGCGCCTGAAGGAGCTGGCCCTCGGTGATCTTCAGTTCGCGAAAGATCTTCGCGACGGCGGTTTCCGATGGCTCTCGGAACATCGCCAGCACGAGGTGCTCCACGCTGACGAATTCGTCCTTGAGCCGCTTGGCGTCATCTTCCGCGCGCGCCAGGAGCTGGTTCAGGCGCTGCGTTACGGCGATGCTCGCCATGGGGCCGGTCGAGGCGATCACGCGCGGGAGGGAATCCAGCGCCTGTTCCACGCGGCCGCGCAACGCTTGCATCGGCGCACCAGCGCGCTCGAACAGACGGGGCACCAGTCCCTCGGGCTGTTGGATGAGCGCGAGCAGCAGATGCTCCACATCGACGGCCTGATGGCCCAGGCGCGTGGCGATCCCCTGCGCCTCCACCAGCGCCATCTGCGCTTTCTCGGTCAATCGATTCATGTCCATCGGTGTATAAGACTCCCTGCGGATTAGGTAACGGTTCGATCCTGCAGAGAACCTAGATCACGATTCGTGCCAGCCTGAAGATGATCGTATTGATTTTGCAACATGCTGTCGTTGAGGTATATATGGATAATTGATGCGCGCCAGGGCCCTTCGCGGCAGTGCCAAAATGACACTTTCGAGGGACTCTGATTGACAGTCATGGGCCGAATGCTGCCGTCTTGCGGATCGTTGTGGTGCGACGCGGACGGGCTTCCCAAAGTCTGACGGGTTCTTACGATCCGCGCATGGGCAAGGACTTCGAGGTGATCGATTTCCAACAGACGCCACTCGGCGATTTGATGCTTCGACGGAGGACCGTCGCTACTCTGGGGGGTCTGGAAGTTTTCGAGGTGAAGCTTGGCGATGAGTTCTTGATGACGAGCTTGTTCCATGACGTGGAGGTCGCTTTAGCGGATTTCGCTCTGGCGGAGTTGGACGGAACGGCCCTGGATGTTGTCGTGGGTGGTCTCGGGCTGGGATACACGGCGCTCGCGGCCCTGAAAGACGCGCGCGTGCGCTCGCTGGCGGTGGTCGAGGCTTTGAAACCCGTGATCGACTGGCACAATCAAGGCCGGGTTCCGCTGGCATCGCAATTGGTGGGCGATCCTCGCTGTCGATTCGTCCACGGAGACTTCTTTGGATTAGCCGCGGTTCCGGGAGCGGGGTTCGACCCCGAATGTCCTGGGCAACGCTTCCACGCCGTCCTCTTGGACATCGACCACTCGCCGCGGCACCTGTTGCACCCGCGCCATGCAGCGTTCTACGAGCCGGACGGTCTCCGCCAGTTCGCGGCGCACATGCAACCCCGGGGCGTTTTCGGTCTCTGGTCTGACGATCCGCCGGACCCGGATTTTCTGCGGAATCTCGGCCACGTCTTTATCAGCTCGAGGGCGCAGGTCGTTAAATTCTACAACCCGCTCCAGGGCCGCGATTCGGCGAGCACCGTCTATATCGCACGGGTCGAGTAAACGGAGGGGCCCGCGACCGGCGCCCTGATGGCACATGGTTGGCGCCTGATCAGCGGCGTGGACAGTCGGCGCCTGCGGCAGAGAGCACCCACATTTGAGGGCCTCTGGGCCAGCAGGGTGCGGCGGGCCATGGCCGGCCTCAATGATCGCGGTATTTGTATTTGTCGCATTCCGCGCCATAGTCTGCGGGCCGTCGGTCGGGTTCGGATTACCGGCCGGGAGGCACCGTGGAGGATATGGCGATGGTACAGGATGATTCGTTGGTGATGCGGAAGACGCGGGAGCTGTGCGAGGTGATCGTCGCGCAGCCAGAGTTTCGGTCGATCCAGGAGCGGGTGAGCGCGTTCGAGGCGGACCCCGAGGCGCGCCGGCTGTACGACTCGCTGGTGGAGCGTCACCAGCAACTCCAGCGGCAGCAGGAGATGGGCCGGGTCATCGGCGATGACGAGATGGACGATTTCGACAAGTTGCGCCAGCAAGTCTTTGACAACGGGGTGGCCAAGGGATTCCTCGATGCGCGCGAGCAGGCGCACAACTTCCAGATGTCCGTGCGCCGATTCGTCTCAAAGACCTTTGAGCTGGGGCGCCTGCCGGAGCCCGAAGACATGGATGGCGGCGGCTGCTGCGAGAGCGGCTGCTCGTGCCATTAGGCCGCATCATTCAGGGGAAAACTCGACGCCCGTTGCCGCCTGAGACAGGCGGCCCACAAAACTTGTGGGGCGTCTCTGCGAGACGGCAAACGCGCGCGTAGTATCAGGGCATCATGCCCGCCCGCCCGCCGGCGGTCATCCGGGGCACCACCGGGGGTGAAAATGAGGCGTAGGAGCGCGCTCGCGCGCGATTCGCGCATGGAGTCGCCTGCAAGCAGGCTCCTACGATTCGGTGTCCGGATTTTCGAGCTAGGCCCGGACGCCGGGGCCGACGTCGCTCCCAGATGGGACCGGATGCCCCATGCGCATTCCATCCACGGAAGGAAGCGCACCGGTGATCTTCAGCGTTCCGGGTCGGCATCGGGCAGGCGGATATTCCACTTGAGCGCGGCCATGCGCAGCAGGGAGGTCTTGGCCTCAATTGCGTAGGCTGCCCCCGTGATGCTAAACAGGGCCAGGCCAAGCGCGTCGGGTATGGGGAGGAATCGCTCGAGTCGCCGGATCGCGCGGGGCAATCGTACGCCAAAGGGCTTGGGGAGAACAATCCCGATGCCGATGGCCGCAACGCGCGTCGCACGACACCGGTGGAAGGACCTGCGGCCGCGCGGGCCGCTCGCGCAAGCGGCCGGATTACGCTGTTGTCATTACTGCGGTCGTCCTAGGATGCGCGCCGATGGGCGTTGTTCAACCGGACTGGATTTTGCTGGCGGTGGTGGGAGTGCTGGCGCTGCTGGCGGGGGCTGGGCTGGGCTGGGCGATCAGCTATGCGCGATTGCACGGGCGACTCGCCGCGGCGCGGGAGGAGAACGCGGTGCTTCGCGAGCGGCAGGAGGGACTCCAGCAGGCGGGCGACCGGATGCGTTTGGAGATCGAGGCCCTGGCGGGGAGGATCTTTCAGGACACGACGACGGCATTCCGGAAACAGAGCCAGGCGGATATCCAGGGATTGCTGGCGCCGCTCCAGCGGCAGATCGGGGATTTTCGGCAGCGCCTGGATCAGGTCCATACGGCGGAGACCGATCAGGTCGGGCAATTGAAGAACAAGCTCGACGCGATCGAGCGTCTCAACGTGCAGCTCACGAGCGAGGCGCACAACCTGACGCTGGCCTTGAAGCAAGATCCGCAGGCGCAGGGTGCCTGGGGCGAGATGACATTCGAGAATCTCCTGCAGGCGGCGGGATTCCAGCCGGGCAACGACTACGAGACGCAGGCGGTATTCGAGGTCGAGGGGCGACGGCTGCGGCCCGACTTCCTGATCAAGGTGCCCGCGGAGCGGGAGGGCGAGCCTCCGCGCCACCTGATCGTGGATTCGAAGGTGTCCCTCACCGACTACGAGCGCTTCTGCCGTGCCGAGGGCAAGGAGCGCGAGGTGGCCCTGCGCGCGCACTGCGATTCCGTCAAGCGCCACATCGACGAGCTGTGGGAGAAGGGATACCACGACATCCCCGGCCTCAGCACGCTGGGCCGGGTGTTCATGTTCGTGCCGGTGGAGTCCGCCCTGGCCGTGGCCCTGCGCGCGGTGCCCGATCTCCAGCCGTACGCGATCAAGCGGAACGTCGTGCTGCTCTCACCATCCCTCGCGCTGTCGGTCCTGACGGTGGTGGCCGGACTGTGGCGCGCGGAGCGCCAGCGCCGCAACATGGGAGAGATCGTCGAACAGGTCGGACGGATGATCGACAAGCTTGCGGATTTCGTGGCCGACCTAGACAAGGTGGGCGAGAGGCTCCATCAGGCCGAGGAGAGCCTCGCGAGCGCCCGGGCGAGGCTCGCGACCGGAAAAGGGAATGTCCTCAACCGCGCCCGAAAGATCGTGAGGCTCGGCGCGCCCTCGAACAAGGCGCTGCCCCCGCCGACGGAAGGCGAGGGCGACGAGGAGGAAGAGGGGGGCTGAAATCGGCGCGCGGCCGCGCGCAGGCTCCGGACGCCGGGCGGCGGGCATTCGGGGCACGGCCGGGGCAGAAAATGGGATGTGGGAGCGCGCCTGCGCGCGACTCGTGGATGGAATCGCCTGCAAGCAGGCTCCTACTGCACGGCATCTGAATTATCGAGCTGGATTCCATCCGGCAGCTGCCGGACCACCGGGGCAGAAAATTCGTAGCGAAGCCGATCGCCAGAGGCGATGTTCCCAACATCCCGGCTTCGGCGAACGCCCGGTCGCCACGGGCGGGACGCCCGTGCCACAGGACCGTGGCATGGGCATCTTGCCCATGGCCCACGCCGAAGGGCGCAAGCCCTTCGCTACTCAGTCGTTACGCCCTATTTTCGAGCTAATCGGATCTTCTGCGAGCGCGTTGCGATGGTCATGTGCTGGGAAGCTGGCTGAAAATCCGCGAATGGGTAGGTGATGGCGACCCGCAGCTCTGCGGTTCCATCAGGGACGGGTGCTTGTCCGGTCCATGCGTCGCCGGGCGAGATGGGATCCTTGTGTCCGATCTCGATCCGCCTGGAATCCAGGGTGTTTCCGGAGTCGTTTAGCGCGGACATGGTGATGATGAGGGTCTTGACGGTGGCGAGGGGGAGCGCGTGGCCGACTCCGACATTGGCCACGGAGTCGGCGCCGGTTGGGGTGATCTCAATGCGAAGGGCACTGGCCACGAAGGCCGCGTCATGTGAGCCGAGGAATGTGTGTCGGTGCCTTGGGCGTCCAGGACCGCCCGCCGCTCCGGCGGCCTGTGGGGCGTGCGGCGGAACGGCGACGGGCATGTGACAATCGACGCAGCTCTTATCCCGCATGGCGGCCGGTCGGGCATCAAAACTTCTTTCTGCATCGCGGTGGCACGTGCGGCACAGTGCTTCCGCTCTCGTGTTGGGGAAAACGGAAGATTCTTGTTCTGGGTGATGGGGAGATCGAATATCCCGTGGTCCGATCATGACGCATTCCGCCGTGCAATGGCACGTCTTGCAGCTGACCCCGAGTTCTCGACCGCCTTGCCGCGCCGTCGCCGATACGCCCCCTTTGCCGTCGAATTCCAGCTTCGCGGCATGACATGCCGCGCTGGTATCAAGGCCCAGCGAGGTGGTCAAGGCGCGCCTCGTTTTTGGTTTTCGTTCGGTCGGTGTGCCGCGCACGATGATCGTCATGGCAACAGATGGCTCTGTGGGGCGCACGCGGCGGGAGTTCCTTGGTGTGGTATCGGCCGGCGCGGCTGTGGGCGGGATCCCGGGTCGGCTCGCCGCGAACAATGCGGGGGACGCAAGCGGACGGCCCTACTGGACGGGGATGCTGGCGCGGGCGGTGGAGCCGGTGCTGGAGAATCTGGCGGCCGGGACATTGAAAGCGAAGATGCCCGTGGAGGCGGCGACGGAGGGGGATGTGCCGAAGCGGCGACTCTTCACGCATTTCGAGGCGTTCGGGCGCGCGATGTGCGGGCTGGCGCCGTGGTTGGAGTTGGCCGACAAACCGCCCGGCGAGATCGAGGATGCGCGAAGGCTGGCGGGGCTCGCGCGGAAGTGTTTGGCGAACATCACGGATCCGGGATGTGCCGACCGCATGGATCTGGGCGCCGGGCCGCAGAATCTGGTGGATGCTGCGTTCCTGGCGCACGCGATCCTGCGGGCCAAGCACGAACTGTGGGAGAAGCTCGAGCCCGGCGCGAGGGATCGGTTGATCGCCGCGATCAAGACCGTGCGGCAGTTCAAGCCCGGCAACAACAACTGGCTGCTGTTCGCCGCGATGGTGGAGGCGTTCCTGGCATGGGCCGGGACCGATTGGCAGGAGGGGCCGATTGAAAGAGCCGTCGCATCGCACGAGGAGTGGTACAAGGGCGACGGGGTCTATGGCGATGGTCCGGAATTCCACTGGGATTACTACAACAGTTTCGTGATCCAGCCAATGTACATCGACGTGCTGGAGCACATCGCGACGTTCACGGACAAGTGGTCGCAGGTGCTGCCAAAGGTCCTCGCGCGCGCGAGGCGATACGCGGCGATCCAGGAGCGGCTGATCGCGCCCGATGGCACGTATCCGGCGATCGGCAGATCGATCGCCTATCGGTGCGGGGCGTTCCAGCTGCTCGCGCAGATGGCGCTGCGCGACCAGTTGCCCGAGGGCGTGTCGCCCGCGCAGGTGCGGTGCGCGCTGGAGGCGGCGATGCGCCGCACGCTGGGCGCAAACGGCACCTTCGACGAGGGCGGATGGTTGCGCATCGGGCTCGCCGGGCACCAGCAGAGGCTGGCGGAGGGTTATATCAGCACGGGGAGCCTGTACCTCTGCACAGCGGCATTCCTACCGCTGGGCCTGCCGGCGTCTCACCCGTTCTGGTCGGGGCCGGCGGCCGATTGGACCGCCCGCTCGCTGTGGGCCGGGAAAGACATGAAGGCTGATCACTCGCTGTACATCGCCCCGGCGCGCCCGAGATAGCATGGAGATTCTCGCGCGGCACGCGGGGAGGGACGTCGGCCGCGGCGAACGAGGTGCGGCCAAGGCCGGTCACCCTCCAGAATCGATTGTCATTCTTGGGGGTCCCGGCAACGGCACCTCACTCGCGTTTCGTGGTCGTGGCACTGTCGGCGACGCATTCGGCAGCGGCCTGAAAGAGCTTGGGGACCCACTCGCCATGGCGCGGGCCTGACTCCCGGCGCGCCTGGACGACGAGCAGGTCGCGATCGAGGTCGCACGCGAAAAGGCAACCGCTGAACGACCCGTGCCCGACGGTGTTTGTGCTGAATATCCAATCTTCCGGTTTTTTGGAATGTTCGGGCGCGCCGACCCTGGTGTTCCGCATCCAGTGCATGCCGATGCCCTCGTCCTCGCCATAGTTCTTTGTTGTCACGTTCACGGGCCTCGGCAGCAGCCGTTCGAATGTCATCGGGGAGATGAACTGCAGCGGGCCATAGCTGCCGCGATTGAGCACCCATTGGGCAAGGGCGCCCAGCTCTCGCGCGGTGAGGTGCGCGCCGGCGGCGGCGTCGTCGACGCGCGCGTCTTCGAAACCGAGGGGCTTGAAGAGGTGCTCGTGATAGAGACGCGCGGCGCATTTGCCGGCGACGATCTCCATGGCTTTCGCGGTGAGGTCGTAGCCCATGCCGCTGTACTGGTAGGTTTTGCCGGGCTCGTTGGCGTCGATGCCATTGAGGATGACGTTCTCGAAATGGGGGTTGCGCATCGCCCCAAAATCGCCGTGCCCCGTCAGACCACTCGTGTGCGTGAAGCATTGGCGGAAGGTGGGAACGTGCGGGTCGTCCTTTGGATAGTCGGGAAAGACGTCGGATGCGCGGCCCTCGAGATCGATCAGGCCCTGATCGACGAACTGGCTGAACAAGAGGGCGGTGACCGTCTTTGTGATCGAGAAGACCTGGCAGCGATAGTCGCGTGCCACGGGTTTTCCATCCTTCTCGTTGCCAAAGGCCTCGTGCGTGACGATGACGCCATGGCGCGCCACGAGGGTGACGAACGGCACGCCGGAGTCCTTAGCCCACGCGCGGCAGACGGCATCGATCTTCGCCTTGGCGTCGGGCGCCACACCGGCCTCGGTGACGGAACCTTCGCGGAGCACGGGCGCGGGAGGACCCGTGCGTCTGCGGGGCGGCTGCAGGACACGCGTCTTCCCGGCGAGTCCCATGAGTTTCAGCTTGAGCCCGAGATGGAAGTCGTCGTTGAGGACGCCGGCCGAGTCGATGGGACGAGCGGGGTGCCCGAGGGGTTTGGCATCGGTGAGGCCTGCCATGAGGATGCTGGCCATTTCGCTGTCCAGAAAACTCCTCAGCGCCGTCTCTTCAAGGGCGCGCGGAAATTCCTCCCCGCGCTCGAGCCACACCTGTTCGGCTATTGGGCCGGGTTGATACGGCCAGGACGCGGACAGCTTCGGCGGTTCGTAGAGCAGCCAGTCATCGGGTCGGCAGTAGAAGGTCATCGCCCGGCGCACGGGTGTTCCGTTGGGGGCGGTCGCCTCGATGTATGCGGCCCAGCGACCGCGCGCGCGCGGGACATCGGCCTCATTGAATTCGGCGTCGAACCACCGCACGCGCGGCTTCGGATCCCCGCCGAGTCGCCGGACCTCCTCGGCATCGCGCCAGACGATCCTCGGGGGTTGGCCCGGATTGAATATATACGAGCAGGGCTTGGCGGTGATCAGTTCCAGTTCCTGGAAGGCGCGGCGATCATCCCGCAACTGCTTCGCGGGGTCGCGGGGCTGGGCCGACGGCACGTCGGCCTGGGCCGCGAGGGTGCGGATGGGGAGCACGGCCGTCGCGAGTGCGAGGATCTGGAGCGGGATACCGATGGGGCGAGGGACGCTGGTCACGCCGGGATGATGCATCGGCAAATGGAAGATTCAATCGCTTCGGGACTGCTGGGCAGGTGCCATGAAATCCTTGCGCGAGATGCGGGGACCACCCATCCTAGGGACGCGGAGTTTTTGAAACTGCGATTGTAAATACCCATGGCCCTCGGAGATGGGGGCGAATCGGAGACGTGGTTGACGCTTATGACGACGCGTGATCACCGGGCAACACGGCGGCAATTCCTGAGAACTTCCTCTGGCCTCGCGGCACTGGGCGCGGCGAGTGGGCTGAATATCCATGTGCCGAGGGCCGCAGCCGCGACCGACGCGTCGCCGCTGTCGCCACCCAATGAGAGAATCCAGAAGGCGCGCGAGGTCGCCCTGTCGGTGCTGAAGCCGAGCCAGAAGGACATCGACCACGGCATGGAGCTGCACGCCGGCTCCCTCGTGTTCGAATCCTACGGCTTTGCGCCGCGGTGCGCCGTGGATGGCGACGCGTTCCGGGCGGCGGTCGATGCCGGTGCGTCGGACGCGGAACTGGTGGACCTGCGCGAGGAGATGTCGATGACGCGCGGCGCCACCGACGCCGCGGAGCGAAAGGAATTCCTCGAGGCGTTCCGTGCGGCGGGCGTGACATGCATCTTCCAGAACGCCGGCGAGGAGGGCAACGATCCGCTGCGGCTCATCAAGCGGCTCGCGCGGTTCACGTTCACGACCGACATGCTCCGCGAGGAGCTATTCAAGGTCGTGAGGCCGGATGACATCGTCGCGGCGAAGAAGCAGGGCCGGCTCTGCCTCTGTTTCAGCGGGAATGGGGTGCCACTGGCTCAGCGGTGGAACAACGTGCGGGACGAACTCGGGTTCATCCGGATCTTCCACCAGCTCGGCATTCGCATGATGCACGTGACCTACAACCGCCGGAATCCGCTCGGCGATGGCTGCGGCGAAGAAAACGATGGCGGATTGAGCGATTTCGGCCACGCCGCCATCGAGGAGATGAACCGCGTCGGGGTCATCGTGGACGTGGCGCATTCCGGCTGGCGCACGAGCCTCGAGGCGGCGAAGGCATCAAAAAAACCCATGGTCGCGAGCCACACGACGGCGGCGGCGCTGTACCGCCACTTCCGCGGCAAACCCGACGAGGTCATCCGCGCGATCTGCGACACGGGCGGACTGGTGGGCATCTGCTGCATCCCCCGCTTTCTCGGCGGCGCGGGGGACATCGGGGTTTTCCTCGATCACATCGGGCACGTCGTGAAAAACTTCGGGGCCGAGCATGTCGCCATCGGGTGCGATACCTCCTACGCGTCGCGCAACGACGAGGCCGAGCGCAAGAAAGTGCCCAAGCGGGCGGATGGCCGCTCGGCGCTCTCGGTGCAGGGCGCCCGCTGGGAACATCTCTGGCCCGCGGAGAGCGCCAAGCCCGCCCCGCACGCCGAGGCGAGCCTCGCGTGGACCAATTGGCCGCTGTTCACCGTCGGCATGGTCCAGCGCGGCCTCAAGGATGACGACATCCGAAAGATCCTCGGCGAAAACATGCTGCGCGTCGCGCGGGAGAATTTTTCCTGATGGGCGCTAGCTCGAGAATCGGGATGTATGGACGTAGGAGCCTGCTTGCAGGCGATTCGAATCGCGCGCAAGCGCGCCCCTCCGTGAAAAACCCTCACGCCCGTCGTGCTCGCCGCGCCGGTTATCGGATCCGATGACAACCGAAGGAGCAAATCATGAACGACCGACCGATCCGACTTGGTGATTTCATCCGTCGCGGGCGCGCCAGTTTTCTGTGCGCCATCATGGGTCTCGCGCACGTCGGGCCCGTCGCGGCCGCCGAGGGCGCGAGGGCGGAGCCGCCGCAGCAACCGGCGGCCGGAAACCCGATCCGCGTCGGCATCATCGGGCTCGACGCGCATGCGGTGCCGTGGACCCAGATCATCCAGGGGCCGAAGGCGCAACCGCCGATGACCGACATGAGGATCGTGGCGGCCTACCCGGCGTTCAGCGCGGACATCCCATTCAGCAGCACGAATATTCAGAAGAACATCGAGACGATGCGAAAGCTGGGCGTGGAGATCAGCCCATCCATCGACGCGATGCTCGCCCGGGTCGATGCGGTGCTGTTGCTGAGCATCGACGGCCGACCGCATCTGGAACAGGCCCGCGCCGTCTTCAAGACCAGGAAGCCGCTGTTCGTGGACAAGCCCGTCGCCTCCTCTCTCGCCGACATCATCCTGTTCTTCAGGGAGGCCGATCAGAGCGGCACGCCCTGTTTTTCAAATTCTTCGCTCCGCTATGGATCGCTGGTCGCCGGCATGGTGAACGACCCGAAGGTCGGCCCCATTCTCGGTTGCACCGCCTACAGCAATGGCAAATCGATCCTCCCGGATCATCCCGAACTGTTTTACTATGGCATCCATGGCTGCGAGATCCTTTTCACGATAATGGGTCCCGGCTGCAAGACGGTCGCCTGCGCCAAGGGCCGGACCGCACAGGTGGCCACGGGCGTATGGGCCGATGGGCGGATCGGGACGCTGCGCGGCATCCTTGAGGGGCCGGTCGGTTTTGGCGCGACGGTATTCGGGCAAAAATCGACGGCGGTGGTCGACAAATTCGAGGGCTATGAACCGCTGCTCGTCGAGATCGCCAGGTTTTTTAAGACGCGCAAGCCGCCGATGACTGTCGAGAAGACCATCGAGATATATGCCTTCTTGGAGGGCGCGGACGAAAGTCTCAAGCAAGGTGGCAAGCCGGTGGCCCTTGATGCCGTCATCGAAAATGCTCGCAAGAAGGCGGGCGGATGAGATGGCCTCGGCGGCCGTGAGTGAAGAATTGGGCAAGGCGCCCCCCGACAAGGCGGGGAGACTCGCGTCGCTCGACGCGCTCCGGGGCCTGGACATGTTCTGGATCATCGGGGGCGGAACCGTGGCGCAGGCGGCGGCGAGCGCCAGCGGCAAACCATGGCTGAGTTGGGTTCCCGTGCAGATGAAGCACGTGCCATGGGAGGGTTTCCATTTCATCGACCTGATTTTCCCGCTGTTCCTGTTCATGATCGGGGTGGCGATTCCCTATGCGCTGGGCAAGCGCCTCGCCCGCGGCGACAGTCGCGCGAAGATCTACGGGCACATCGTTTTGCGGGTCGTCGTCATGATCGTGCTGGGGATGATGGTCAACGGCAGCCTGCTGACATTTGATCCGGCGCAGTTTGAATTGACCTACAGCGTGCTCCAGATGCTCGCGCTGGGTTATCTGGTCGCCGCGGTGCTATTCTTGAACCTGCGCTTGCGCGGCCAGGTCATCGCCACGATCGCGATGCTGCTTGGCTATTGGATCCTCCTGGCGTTCGTGCCCGGCCCCGGCCACGAGATTGGCAAGTTCCGCGAGGGCTGCAACTTTGGCGACTGGGTGACCGAGTGGATGTTCGGCAAATGGCGCGGGCACCAGATCGGCTGGGTCATCGGGATTCTCGGCCATGCCTCGTCGGCGATGCTGGGCGTGTTTGCGGGGCAGCTCCTGCGATCTGGCTTGGATGACCGGCTGAAGTTGCGATGGCTTACCGTGCTCGGCGTCGCCTGCCTGGCGGCCGGGATGTTCTGGGGCGGCTGGATTGCGGCGTGGTTTCCGGGCCTGCGGCTCTTCGGCTGTGACTGGAGCCAGTGGCCGATCTGGTTTCCGATCATCAAGGTCCGATGGACCAGCTCCTACGCCCTGTACGCCGGCGGCATCAGCTTTCTGCTGCTCGCGCTCTGTTATCTGATCATCGATGTGCGGGGTCATCGTCGGTGGGCCGTGCCTTTCATGGCCATCGGTGCGAATTCGATCTTCGCCTACATGGCGTGGTTATTGTGCAGTTCAGCCTTCCGGCGCGTGTCGGAGGTCTTCTTGGGTGGACTGAAGCCCTATGTCGGCCCATGGCACGAGACGATCCTCGCGGTAGGCGCACTGGCGGCGCTGTGGGTCCTTCTTGGCTACATGTACCGAAAAGGGACGTTAGTGCGCATCTGATCGAGCGACGGCAAATCACAGGAGCCCACCATGTCGTCTTCAAGACACCTATCGCGGCGCACATTGCTCCGGCCCGGCGGGGCAGTTCGCCGGACTTGCACGACGGTTGTTAAACTGAACGAAGAGGAGGAATCGGAATGAAAAGGCATGCGGGTATAAATCACCACGTGGTTTCCAAGCTGGCCATCCTTGGATGCGCGGCACTGTTTGCGTGGCCGGGGTCTCTGGCGAGGGCCGCCGAACTGCGGATTGGCGCGGCCTCGACCGAGATCGCGCCCGACAGACCCGTTGCCCTCGATGGCCAATTCAACACGCGCATATCGCGCGGGATCGACAACCCGCTTACGGCGACGGCGGTGGCGATCGAGGCTCACGATGGGAATAGCGCGCTGGACCATGCGGTTTTTTTGTCATGCGACCTCGTGGGGATTCGCCCGACGGTGTCCGGCGCGCTGCGCAGCCGCCTGAAGGACAAATTGCCCGGATTTGATCCCCGGAAACTCATCATGACCGCCACGCACACGCATACGGCTCCCGTCACGGAAGAGGGGAAGTATGAGATCCCCGACACCGGCGTCATGCGGCCGACGGAATACGTCGCATTCTTGGTGGACCGGCTCGCCGAAGTGGTGGAGCGCGCATGGGCGGCGAGGAAGCCCGGTGGCGTAAGCTGGGGGCTTGGCCATGCCGTGGTGGGCCACAACCGCCGCGCGGTCTATGCGGACGGCAAGGCGAAGATGTATGGTCCCACCAACGTCCCAGAATTTCGCGGGATCGAGGGCGGTGAAGACCACGGCCTGGAGATGGTATTCTTCTGGGACGGGGCGGGGAAACCGCTCGCGGCCGGAATCAACGTGGCCTGTCCTTCTCAGGAGGTGGAGGGCCGTTCCACGATGAACGCGGACTTCTGGCACGACGTTCGGGAGCAAGTGCGGGGCGGGACGGCGAAAGATCTGCTGGTGCTGGGCTGGCCGGGTGCAGGCGGCGACATTTCCCCCCACCGGATGTACCGCAAGGCGGCCGAGGAACGAATGCTCAAATTGCGCGGCCTGACCTACACCCAGGAGATCGGTCGTCGCATCGCGCGCGAGGTGAACGACGTCCTTGCATTGGCCGCGAAGGACATCCGCAATGACGTCGTCTTTGAGCACCGCGTCGAGGATCTTGAATTGCCTGTCCGCAAGGTGACAGAGGCCGAGGTTGAGGAGGCGAGAAAGGAGATTGAGGCGCTCAAGAAGAAGGGCGATGCGACGCGCCGGGTCGCGTGGCTGCAATCGGCCATTGACCGCTATGAAAAGCAGGGCGCGAACGATACTGCCAGCGTCGAGGTGCACGTGCTGCGCATCGGCGACATCGCCATCACCACGAATCCCTTTGAGCTGTTCCACGATTATGGCGTTCAGATCAAGGGCCGCAGCAGGGCGCTTCAGACCCTCGTGATACAGTTGACGGGCGGGCCGGGCCGTTATCTCCCGAGCGCGCGGGCCGTGGCGGGCGGCGGTTATAGCGCCGTCGTGCAGAGCAATACCTTCGGGCCGGAGGGCGGCCAGGTTTTCGTGGATCGTACGGTCCAGTTGATCGATGCCCTGTGGCCCGCGCCAAAATGATGGAGCGGAGAGTTTTTCTGCCCCCGATGTTTGAGTTCAGGTGGCTGGTGCTCCTGGTGCCGGCATTTACGGTCGCGGCCTTCCGCATGGATGGGGCACCGTCGCGGGCGATTCCGACTGGCCTGCGTTGCGAATGGAGGGTGGAACCCGCCGTCGTCCGCGATCCCTGCCCCGAGTTCTATTGGGAATGCGAAGGGCAACAGTACTATCGGCTCGCGGTGTCGAAGACCGCTGCCGGATTCGACGCCCCCATCTGGGAGATCACCCGGACAAACGATCTCACCATTGCCGAATATGGCGGACCAGAGCTGGAGAACGGTACGCCCTATTTCTGGCGCATATGGGTCTGGGACCGGGGCGGACGGTCGCCCGGAGCATCGCCGCCGCAGCGATTCACGTTCCGGCCCCGGCCAATGCCCCACGTCTTGCCGACCGTGCGGACGTTCGTGAACTTCGCGGGCGAGTCGGCATGGGCCAAAGACAAGGTCGACATGTGCTTTCGCAGGGAGGCGAAGGCGGGCCGCGCCGACATCCTGACGACCCAGTATGCGCTGATCTGCACGATGGTCGTGCCATCACCGAAGGCGGATGCCCTGCGCCAGTTTTGCGAGGCGCGCCGCGTCGGGTTCGAGGACTGCTTCTGCCATTTCGCGCAAGACACGGAGGTGACTCTCCACGTGGGGGCCGAGGCCGCCAAGAATCCGCGCGAGAAGCGGCTGTGCCCAGGCTGGGACCCGCGAAATGACCGGAACGGCGATGGGGCGGTGGATGACGCCGAGGCGAAGAGCTTCGCTAATCCAAGGGCGACCGCGCGTGAGCGGAGAGCCGCGAGGATTCCGATTTATTTCTGGGGTCCGCCCCGCGACGACTATGTGATGAACGTCGGCGACCCGGGCTATCAGGACTTCATGGCGACCGTCCACGCGCCGGAGATGGCCGAGGGTTTCGACGGCATCTATTTTGACACCGTGCCGACCGATGTCGCGGGCGCGGGCCGCCACAGTCCCGTGGCGGAATATCCGCGCCCTCCGAGCGATCCGGGCCAATGGGTCCGGGACGTGCAGGTGCTGATGGCGAAGATCAAGTTGGCCCTCCCCGACAAGGTCGTGACGGGCAATGGCTGGCGCGCCGATCCGATGGTGATCGACGGCTTCCAATCGGAGAACTGGCTGAACATCACGGTGCCATGCGAGCCCTGGCGGCGGATCATCGACGATGCCCGCGCGTGCGATCGCCGAGGCAAGATCCAGATGCTGCAGCACAGCCCGATCTATGACGAGCGACTGGCGGAGTTCGGCCAGAAGGTTGAGGGCGTCAGCCGCGCGCGGGACCAGCTCTACGGCCTGGCCAGCTACCTCATGGCCCACGGCGATTTCACCTACTTCGGTTTCGGATCGCATCCGTATGCGCACGTCACCGAGCTGTGGTTCGACGCGATCCGGGCCGACCTGGGCCAACCCGAAGGAGAGTATCGCGTCTTTAGCGAGACGCTGCGCTCCACGGTGCAAGACGCAACGAACCTCCTCCCCAACGGGAGTTTCGAAACCGATGGGGGCTGGCGGTTTGCAGAGCCGGTCGAACGCGATGCAGGCACTAGGCACGGGGGCGGATTCAGCGCGCGGATCGAGAGCGGCTCGGCGCAGATCAACAACATCAATAGCCAATACGTGACGTTGAAGCCGCGGACGACTTACACGCTCGGCGCGTGGGTCAGGACCGAGAACGTTTGCGGTTCGCCCGGAGCGCAGGTGTACCCGTACGAATTCGATGGCGCCGCGGGGGCGAGCCCTCAGATCACCGTGACCGGAACCATCGGATGGACCCGCCACCGGCACGTGTTCACGACTGGCGACGATACCACGGGGCGCATCAATTTTCGCATGTACGGCGCGACGGGCACCGCCTGGTTCGACGACATTGAGTTGATCGAGGGCGCCATCTATACGGACACGGTCTTCGCCCGTCGGTTCACCAAAGGGTTGGTCGTGGTGCGGCCCGGAACGGGCTCTTGCTTCGGCGACGAAACGACGACGACCATCCCGTTGCCCCAGATGCTTCGCCCCCTGAATGCCGATGGCTCCCTGGGCGAGCCCGTGAGTACCGTCGCCCTGCGCAATGGCGAGGCCGCGATCCTGGTGGAACCGTGAGCATGCCGCGCCCAGATAGCCCCACGCGGGCTTTTCAACAGGCCGCTAGACGTGCGGCGGATGGTCTGCCACGCTATCCGGGATGGCTGGCGAGCTTCTTACCCGAAGGTCAGGCCTTCGGGCGGTCCCCGGGACGGCGCCCGCCGTTCGCGTCCCCGAAAAAAGAATCCCAATCCATAGAATCGCAAAGGAGGTTCGAGATGACCGACGAAGGCAAGACCACTCAGACTAGGCAATGGGCCATGTTTCTTCACCTCTCGCTGCTCGCGGGGTTTCTCATCCCCCTCGCCGGGCTGGTCGCGCCCATCATCATCTGGCAATTGAAGAAGGCGGAGCTTCCCGAGATCGATGCGCACGGGAAGATGGTCGCCAACTGGATCATCTCGTCACTGATCTACTGCGCCGCCGGAATCGCGCTCACCTTCGTGCTGATCGGCATACCGATCTTGGCCATCCTGGGCGTCATCGCCGTCATCTTCCCGATCGTGGGCGGGATAAAGGCGAACAATGGTGAACTCTGGAAGTATCCTCTGACGATCCCGTTCTTGAAATAGCGTCACGGCCGCAACCCGCCCCGACCCATGCGGCCCGAGCATGGGGCTGGACGCGAGGCCCGCGCCGCGTTACTATAAAAACACAATGAGGGTGATCCTTCCCGCGCGCCGGGGGTCTCTGGAGCAATTCGGCGCATTCAGGTAAGGGGGCGAGATATGCGACGCGAGACCCGATTGATCCCATGTCATGCAAAGAGCGATGGTACCCTGGCGGGACGCCGGGCCTTTCTCGCGCAACTGGCGGGGCTGGCCGGGGCCGCGGCGTTGGAGGGTGCGGGGAGCGCGGGCGCCGCGGAGCCGACGGGGCAGGCCGCGCCACTGCCGACCATCCAGTTGGGCGAGCACCGCATCAGCCGGCTCGTGGCGGGCTCCAATCCCATCCTCGGCTACTCCTATTCGGGACAACATGCCGACCGGCACATGAAGGAGTACTTCACGCCCGAGCGAACGGTCGCGTTCCTTGAAGATTGCGAGCGCGCGGGCATCACCGTCCATCAGTTTGCCGATCCTGACCGCGCGATGCCGTACCTCACGCCGTTGCGCGAGCGCGGCAGCAAGCTGAAGTTCTTTTGCCTTCATTCGGACAGGGAGAAGATTCGGGGTGCCGTCGATGTGGCGCGACCCATCGCCATGGTCCACCACGGGGGTGCGACCGACCGGCTCTTTGCCGAGGGCAAGGCCGATCAGGTGCATGACTATGTGAAGGCGGCGCACGATTGTGGCGTGCTGGCCGGCGTTTCCGCCCACAATCCGGATTGTATCAAGCGCGTGGCGGATGAGGGCTGGGAGGTGGATTTCTTCATGACCTGCTTCTATTTCCTGACGCGGAAGACGGTGCACAAGGACGCGGAGATCCCGATGCTCGACTTCGGCCTGCCGTTTTTCAAGGGTGACCCGGAAGTGATGACGGCGGTGATCCGCCAGGTGCAGAAGCCGTGCTTCGGCTTCAAGATCCTTGGCTCGGGTCGGCTCTGCTCAAACCAGAAGACGGTGCGGGCGGCCTTCGAGTTCGCGTTCAAGAACATCAAAGCCACCGACGGCGTCATCGTGGGCATGTTCCCCTGGGCCTTCGACGAGGTTGGTGCCAACGCGGGGTACGCGCGCGAGCTGGGCAAGGCGGGATAGTTAGTCACCGTCACAAGAACCAGGGACCACGACCTCAGGGTGCCCAGTATCATACGACATATCCTCGCCGCATTGCTGATGTCCGCGGCGGCATGCGCGGCCGAACCGTCGGCCAACCTGCTTCGGGATGCCGACTTCGAGGCGGCGCAAGCCACCGCTTGGGAAAAGCGGACGCCCGATGGCCCGGATCGAGAGCTGGCCATCGTGGCGGGGGCCGCCCACTCCGGCCAACGGCTGGCGCGCATCGTCAATCGCCATCCGACGGTCAGCCGTTGGCGCCAGGGTGCCGATGCGACCCTGAGGGTGGAGCCGGGGTCGGTCGTCCGCCTCGCCGGATGGATTCGCACGGAACTCGGCGCGGAGGGATATGCGTCACTGCGGCTCTACTGCATGGGCAAGGGCGGCGAGATCCTGATCCAGCCCCAGACGAGGGCGCTCGCCGGCAAATCTGAGTGGAAACGGCAATCGCTCACAGCGACGGTCCCGCGAGAGACCGATCACCTGATGGTCTATCTGGAGTTGCAGAATGCCATTGGCCTGGCCGAGTTCGATGATGTGTCGCTCAGCGTGATCGCGCGGCCCGAGCCGCGCGTGGCACGAAATGACTTGGTCCTGCTGACCGATGCGGCCAGGGACGACCCGACCGTGCGCAGCCTGACGGCGCTGTACCCGGATCGGCTGGTGCTCTGTTCAACCATGACCCGGCCAGAGCGGGAGAAGTATCGCGGTGCGATCGTGTTTTCCCGGAATCCGGAGACGGCCTTTGATTTTGATGTCATTGAAAAACTTGCCGCCGCTGGGCGACCGGTGGTCGTTGATCTGGGGGCGTACGCGCGCTGGCGGGCCCTTGAGGTGCACGGGCTCACCGCCACGAATCAGCCCGCGATGCACATCCTCGCGCAACACCCCGCGACGAGGGGATTCCAGGTCGCCGATTCGATCCCGTGGGGCGTCCGCAAGGACGGGACGTGGGGGCAGCGGGTGCTGCGGGGAAAGATGCGCGGACAAGTCTTGGCCGAGTCGTCGGCGGGCGATGGCGCGCTTCTGGTAGCGGAGTCCTTGGGGAAAGGCACGATCTTGGCGACCGATCTTTGCGCGCTTCCGGAACCGGCGTACAACGTGCCCGGCTCCTTCAACAAGTACCTGTTCGCCGGCAATATCATCGGCGGGAGCGTCCGGTACGGCCGCCATTTTGCACGCAAGTTGACCTACGCGGAATTCGTGGACGCGATGCGGGCGCTCGCGGCGGAATTGCCCCGCCTCCGTTTTGAGGACGAGGGTCCGGCGAACGGCGGTGCGCGCATCTGCAGCCTCAACCTTGGCGATCCACAGAAGCCCGCCTTCCTCATATATGGCGCCACGCACGGCAGCGAGTGGGAGCCGGCCTACGGTCTCCTTGCGCTGGCGCGACTGCTTGCCGAGGGGCCGACGCGGGCGCTTCTCGACACGGACCGTTACTGCCTGAAGCTCATCCCGATTCTAAATCCCACCGGCTACGATCTCAACACGCGCCAGAGCGCCGCCCGCGTGGACCTCAATCGCAATGGTGGAGAGTGGTGGGACGCTTTTCGGGGTCGCGATTCAAATAAGGACGGCGCATGTGGCCTCGGCGACTATGATTGGAAGGGCCCGGGGCCATTCTCTGAGCCAGAGACGCAGACGCTGCGCTCGGTCTGCGAGCGACTGAAACTCTATGCGACCCTGGATTTTCATGGGAACCCCGGCGGTCGCGGCAACAACCGTCTCGTGGTGATGCCCCTGACGGCACGCGACGACAACGAGGAGCGCGTCGATGCCGCGGTCCGCGCGTTCAATGCCGCCATCCGCGACCGATACGCATTTCTGGAGGCGAATCGGCCTGGGGTGGAGCAGTACGAGATTGAGGCGTGCGGCATGGACTCGCAGCGGCCCACGCTGATCCAGACCGCCAGCCAGGGCCGATACGGGTTTTTGTGCGAGGTGCCCGCGGGGTATCCCGGCACCTACGGCCTCGTCACGCAGACGGACATCGTCATCGAGACGTGCCTCGCGTTCTTCGGCGCCTATCGGCAATGATGACGGGACGCGAGGCGTCGGCTTCGGACGGCGGGGGTAGAGCCAGCATTTGACGGGCCAAGGGTCTTTCACGGTAAGGTCGGAAAAATGCGGACGAGGGTCTTCTTGGCGTTGGCCCCCTGCGCCTCGACGACGATCTGTTCCGCGCGCGAGGGTGACGCCTGATGCAGGAACAGCCCATCCGATGCCACGGCCACGGTCGCTCCGTTGATCGTGAGGGTGGTGCCCGGCTCGGCCCAGCCATGGACGTCGACCGCGCAACCGCTCGCGACCGGGGTGTGCTCGGGTGGATTCGTCTGCAGCAGTATTCGCGGCGAACGATCCAGATCCAGGGTCTCTTCGATCGTTTGCCGCTTGGCCCCGTACAGCACGGTCGGATCCCTCGTGCAGTCGTGGTAGGTCGCGACCACTTGGGAGGCGATCTCGATGCCGCGTCGCGAGGGGTCGATCAGGGAGGCGACGCGCTTGCTCAGCTTGGCTCGCATGGAGGCGGTCTTCTCCTCCAGCAGGCAGAGGCACTCGTGATCCTGCAATCCATTGCGCATCTGTTCCCAGCGAATGGAGTTGAGCAGGCCATCGGGCTTGGGATAGACGTGCCAGCCGTCGCCCCGGTGCTGGCCGGGCGCCCTGATGGGATCGTCTGTCCACGCGTTGAATCCCCAGTGCAGATAGCCCTTCAGGCCGAACCGATAATTCAGCCAATGCATCAGGCGTGATTCGATCAGAGGGACATCGGCGGTCTTGTTGAGGAGGGAGCCTCCCTGAAAGATGCCCACCGTGTAGAACCAGAGTTCGTTGCCTTGGCGCCGCGCGTCCTCGTACGCGTCGCGCCACGTCGCGAGATGGTCCAGCTTGGGAACCCAGACTTCCAGATCGCCGAGGCAGTGCGGCGTCTCGATGGCATCGATCCTGCGCAGCTCCGGCGCCCATTCGCGGACGAACTCCGCGGCCTTTCGCCACGCCATGACGTTGTGGGCGGATGGCTCGTCGCAGATGTGAAAGACGGTCTTCGCGAGCCAGCCCTTTTCGCGCAGGTGGCCCACCAGGGCGGGCAGGAATGCCCGCAGGTATTCCTCTCCCGGCATCGGGCTGGGTCGGCCCGTGGACATGTCCTTGACCATGAAGTCCCTGAGAAGGATCTCGTTGCTGGACCAGCCGCCCTTCCCGAAATGGGCGACGAAGCCGGTTTCCAGGAGGTCCATGCGGCGGGTGTCCCAGAAGATCTGCGCCCATCGGTCGAAGCGGGCGAAATCGAATGTGAGCTTGCCGTCCGCCGCGCGCGCGCCGCCGATCAGATCGAGGCTGACCCTGAAGACGTTCTGGCGGTGATCGGCCATGTTGTCGGCATAGACCTTTAGCATGCGGAAGAATCCCTCCTCGTCCGCCGCGTCCAGCCCGTGGTGCTTGGCAAACTGGCTGCCAGAGTACCACTCCGTGACCATGGCGTGACGGGTGTCGGGGAGCGTGAGCGGATATACGCGAAGCGAGAGCGGCAGGCTGGCGGTGTCGTCGCCCGCGGCGAAACTGACCGCGGCGCGATACTCGCCCGGAGGCGTGTCCCGGGGGATTCTGATGGTGAGGTAGACCGCTTTGCGCGCGCCCTTGGGCAGGGCGCACTGCCGCTCCTCGCCGAGGTAATCGGGAAACCACGCGGGGGCGGGGCGAGTCAGGCTCGCCGGACGCCGATTAGGACTGTTCTTCTCAATGAAAATGCTGCCGACAAAGTCCCACGCCACACCGCCTGCGGGGATGGTGGCCGAACCGTCCTCCAGCTTGAGGGCGCCGACCGCGATGGTCAGGTTTTCCAGATCAGCGTTCGCCGCGACGACGCATTGGGCCGACACGATCTCGTTGCGCAGGCCGAACAGGGTGATGGTGGCGGGCCGGGGCTCCGGTTGTCCGTACCCATCCTCGAAAACCCTGACAAGATCACTGGCGGCGAAGCATTCCAGGCGCGGAGCGGTGGGCCCGCCTGAATCCGCGGCATGTGTCCCAGCTTTGGCCGGAGCGGGAGCGGCCGGGCATCGGGTCGCTGGAACGGTCAGCAGCAACGACAACAGGCATTGAAAAATCGGCTTCATCTCCTGATTGAAAACGAGCCGCTTGGTGGATTCAAGATCGAGGGCGCGCTCGGTCAGGCCGGTGCCGGAGGGAGCTTTATACGCAGGGGTGCGTCCCCGGTTGCGCCGGCTGACGGGCGCGGTCAACGGCGCAGGAGTCGCGCGAGTCCATTCAGGGAATCGAGATTTGAGCGGAATGTCTTCTTGGGGTGCCGTTCATCGAGGACCGCGAAGTTGCTTTGGCGGAGGCCCTCGAGGTTGAGGAATCTCTCGGGGCCGGGAGGTTCCGGGAGGTCGTTGAGGACGATCGCGGCGAGGTCGATTCCTGCGGCGCGGGCGCACTCGGCATTGGCGAGGGCCTGGGTGAGCGCGCCGAGCCGATTGGGAACGACTATGATAACCGGGCACGACCATCGGATCGCGAGATCGCGCATGGTATCGAGCTCCGAGACCGGACTCATGAGTCCGCCAGCAGTCTCGATGAGCACCGGATCGCGGAGGGCACAGACGCGCTCCAACGCCGCGTCGATGGCACCCATGTCGGCGCGGCGTCCCTCGATGACGGCGGCCGTGTAGGGTGAGGCGGGCGTGTTGAAGAACCAGGGGTTGATCGCGTCGATCGTGAGTTCCTTCTCATCGGCCGCGGCGAGGAGCGCGACGGCATCAGTTCGGTCGCCGCAGGCGATGGGCTTGAAGCCCGAGGCTTTTGCGCCGGCGGCGCGGAGGGCCTCGAGAAGACGACAGGTGACCCACGTCTTGCCGACGGCGGTGTCAGAGCCCGCGATGAGATAACGTTTCATGGCAAAGTGTCTACGGCTCGGGTTTTGGCTCTCATCGCGGCAGGACCTCGCAGAGGGCGTCCCACAGGGCGTCGGCCATCGCGCGAAGCTGGTCGGGGGTGGCGCAGAGGGGGGGCATGAGGACGAGGGTGTTGAGGATGGGTCGCGTCAGCATGCCGCGGTGTTTAGCGGCGTCGCAGACGCGATGGCCGAGACGACTTTCGGCGGTGAAGGGTCGGCGCGAATCGAAATCATCGACCAGTTCGATGGCGAGGATGAGGCCCTCTTGGCGGACGTCGCCGACGTGGGGATGATCCCAGAATTTCGCCGCTGCGCGGGCTAGGTCGGCGACCGATGCCGGAAGTCTTTGGAGGATCTTGTCTTTTTCGAAGGTCTCGAGGCTGGCGAGTGCGGCGGCGCAGGCGAGGGGGTTGGCCGTGTAGCTGTGGCCGTGAAAGAAAGCTTTGAATTCCGCATAGTCCCCTAGGAATGCGTCGAAGATCTCGCCGCTGGCGAGCGTGGCGGCGAGCGGCAGATATCCCCCCGAGAGTCCCTTGCCGAGCGCCACGAGATCCGGCCGGACGCCCTCGTGGGAGCACGCGAACATGGCACCCGTGCGGCCAAATGCGGTGAGGATCTCGTCGGCGATGATCCAGACGCCGCGATCGCGGCACAGTGCCGAGGTCCTTTCAAGGTATCCGTGCGGCTGCATGAGCATGCCGGCTGCGCCCTGCACGCGGGGTTCGATGACAAAGGCGACGGTCGTCTCCCCGGATTTATCGAGCGCCCCGCGCAGTTTTCCGATGCACTCCCAATCGCACTCGCGGGTGTCGCGGGCGTCGGCGCCGCGTTGGGGGCGGGCGCGGTTGAACGGGCAGCGGTAGCATGACGGCGACATGACCTCCGTGGTTTCAAACATCAGTGGCGCGAAGGGGCGGTGAAAAGCCCCGCTATGGCCGAGGCTCATGGCGCCGACCGTGTCGCCGTGGTAGGCCCCGCCCAGGGAGATGAACCTCGTGCGCAGCGGCTCTCCCCGATATGCGCGGGCCTGGAAAGCCATCTTCAGGGCGGCCTCGATCGCCGATGATCCATCGCTCGCGAAGAATGCGCGGTGGCCCGCCTCGGTGCCGAAGAGCCCGATCAATCTCGCGGCAAGGCGGGGCGCGATGTCGTTGGTGAGGCCGAGCGCGGAACAGTGCGCGATGCGGTCCAGTTGCGCGCGGATCGCGGCGTTGATGCGGGGGTGCCGGTGCCCGTGGATGTTCGTCCAGATCGACGCATTGCCATCGAGGTATTCACGCCCGCGGTCGTCGCGCAGCACCGCGCCCTCGCCCGAGACGATCACGATCGGGTCGTGGTCCGGCGCGCACCATTCGCGCATCTGCGTGAACGGGTGCCACAGGAAACGCTTGTCGGCCTCGGCAGGGTTCATCGTCGTTCCCGACGATACGCGTCCGCGCGCGGGGTGCAACGGAACTCCCGCCCCCTGCAATCTTGAACCAGTGAAGTTGGGGCGCAGGAGCGCGCTTGCGCGCGATTCGAACCCTACTAATCGCGCGCGATCCGGATTTCGGCGTCGCGCCCCTTCTGGGCGAGGAACTCGATGGCGACGTGCCGTTTCGCATCCTTATAGGCGTTTCGCCCTGACACAGTGAATGGCGCGCCTTTGAGTTCTGGCACGGACGGATCGGCGTTGATCAACTTGGTCGGGGCCTCGCCCTTGCGGCACTCGGCGACGGCATCATCGCAATAGGATATCAGGACACCGTGCGATGGGAGATTGCGGTCAGGCCCGAAGGGCTGGCGGTTTTCCACTAGATAATAGGTTGTCGCGGTTAGGGGCAGCCTCGCGACCGCAGTTCTTGAATCCGGGTCGTGCAATGCACCCAGGAGCACGGTCTTGGTTTCGTCCTTGGCGACTTCAACAACCCTGTTGGGCGCGATCCATCCGAGCCGGAGGGCGGTCCATGCGCAGACTCCCGGTGGCCCCTGATCGGGCTCGAACATGTGGCACGACATCGGGTCGAAGTAGCCGAGGTGGATCAGATAGAATTGCGCGAAACCGCGGAAGGGTCCCGGCCGCGCCTGCAGGTCGTGATCGTACAGGCAGGGCACCACCCTCTTTCCGTCCCGCACGCCACCCATGATGTGGGCCATGTCATGAAACACCACGCCCACGTGCGCCCTCTCGCAGTAGATGGCGACACCCCCGGGGATCTTCTGCTTCTTGCCTTTCGTGGTGATAGGAACATCGTTTCGCCAGCCGAGCATCCCGGGGTATCCGCACAGTCCCATCATCCCGTACTCGGCACGATCCACCCCGAGCGACAGAAAGATCATGGAGTATTGGGAGAAATCCTCGTCGCGATCGGCAAGGTCCACCGCGTCCTGAATCAGCTGCGCCACCTTGGTCCTATCGACCTCGAGGTTGTGCTGCGAGATGCGATATTTCCCGACGGGCCGGGGGAGCGTGTGCCATCCGCTCATCTTGCCGGTGACCGTCGCCTGACCACCCGACACGAGCCGCAGATAGGTGTTAAGCCTTTCGAAGTACTTGACCCGCATCTGGTCGATGGAGAAAGACGGCTCAATGCCTGGGAACTTGGCCGCGATCACGAGCACCCGCTGCTCGCCGATCGCACCCGTGGCCTTGGTCTCGGCAATCGGCGGGGAGGTCGCGCCAAAAGACAGAATCCCCATCAGCCACACCGCATGCCGCAGGCCGTGTCGGGAGTGCCGGAATTGCTGGACGCCAGCCTGTTGCGCCCTGACCACACGATAACTTACTGCGCCGGAAGTCGTTTCTCAAGGAGGCGGGATCCGCCAATCGTGACAACTGGCAATCGGCTGAACGCCCGCCCGCCCGCACGAATTTTCGAGCCATTGGCTCTCGGATGGAGCGTCGGCCTTCCTCTTTCAATTAAGCCTCGCATGTTCGACCGCTGACGCCAGAATCCGCATGGGGAGTCGCTGCGACAACCTGTTGAAAAGGCCATTTGCGCCAATAATCCAATGGGCCTGCGGAGGGCTTGCGAATGGCTACAGAAAAGGGGCCGTATCTGAGAGGGAAGCTATGAAGGACCGACTGTTTGGGACGCGCGGTGCCAACGCTCTGCGATGCAATTCATGGCGGCACCGTGCCGGTGTGCTGGCGGCGGTGATCGCGTCGTGCCTCCCGCAGCCGGGAAGCGCGGCGGACGATGCGGACAGGGAGACCGATCCGCTGGTGCTTCAGAAGCTGGAGAGATTTCAGGACTGGAAATTCGGGTTCTTCGCGCATTGGGGCATCTATAGCCAATGGGGCTGCATCGAGTCGTGGCCGCTCGTTGAGAAGGATGCGTGGGCCCGGCCCGACGACCTCGGGGCGTGGGTGTCGCGGGGCAAGGATTTCGAGAAGTTTTCGCGGGATTATCGCGCGCTCAACCAGACCTTTTGCCCGAGGAAATTCGATCCGGCCAAGTGGGCCGCGGCGGCGAAGGACGCGGGCATGCGGTATGCCATTTTCACGACCAAGCACCACGATGGCTTTTGCCTGTTCGACACGCGGCAGACCGACTACCGAACGACGCATCCATCGTGCCCGTTCCATGTTGATCCGAGGGCCGATGTGGCAAAGGTCGTCTTCGACGCATTCCGCAAGGAAGGTTTCGGGATCGGGGCCTACTATTCGAAATCCGACTGGCACCATCCCGCCTACTGGGCGCCCGAATGGCCGCATCCCGACCGCAGCGTGAACTATGATATCAGGGAGCACCCGGAGAAGTGGGCGCAATTCGTCGCATTCACCCATGGCGTGGTGGAGGAACTGATGAGCGGCTACGGGCCGATCGATATTCTGTGGCTCGACGGCGGACAGGTCCGTCCGCCCAAGCAGGACATCGACATGCCGCGCCTCGCCGCGATGGCGCGGCGCCATCAGCCGGGACTCATCGTCGTGGATCGCACCGTCAAAGGACGGTACGAGAATTATCGGACGCCGGAGCAGAAGGTGCCGGACGCACCGCCGCCCTACGTCTGGGAGACGTGTATGACGATGGGGAAGCAGTGGTCGTACAAGCCGGACGACGAGTACAAATCCACCCGCCAGCTGGTGCACCTGCTGGTGGATATCGTGGCCAAGGGCGGGAATTTTCTCCTGAATGTCGGGCCCGACGCCGACGGGGAGTTGCACGCGCCGGCCCTCGAGCGCATGAGCGAGATCGGGCGGTGGATGAGGGTCAACGGCGAGGCGATCTATGGCACCCGGGCGGTTCCCCCATACAAGCAGGGACGCGTATGCCTCACGAAAAAGGGCGATGCGCTGTACGCGATCCTGCTGGCGGAGGAGGGAGAGACACGGCCGCCGGAGACCATTTCCATTCCCGCGGTCCGCGCCGCAGAATCCGTGCGGATGCTCGGTTCCGAGGCGATGCCATCGGCCTCGGCGCGCGAACGCGGGCTGGAGATCACCGTCCCGGAGATCATTCGCGGCAACCCGCCCTGCGCGCACGCATGGGCGTTCGAGATCAGCGGCGCGAGGATGGGGGAACCTGCGTCATCGGGTCGCTAGCTCGAAAATTTCGTCTGCTCGCAAAAAGCGGCCCGCGGACGGTCCGCACTCCAAAGACCTTCGGCCGAAATCCGGCGACATCTTGGGACGATGTCGGCACCCCATCACAACGCCCCGTTTCGCGCGCAGCGCCGTGGAGTGCGGTGCGTCCTCGCACCGCTTTGCACCGCAAGAGGACCAGGCATTTTCTGCCCCGTTGGCGCCCGCGCGGGGCGCCGCTTCGCCCAGCGATGTCGTCGTAAGTTACTTCAGCGGCGTGAGCTTGATGTTACGATACCAGACCTCGGCGCCCTCGGTCTGGAACAGCAGTTTTCCCCTCGTGAAGCTGAGTTTGTGGGCGCGGTTGACGAGCTGGTCGTTGACGCGGTACTCGAGCGTGTCCCCGCGGGCAATGACCTCGCACCGGGTCCATTCGCCGAAGGGTGATTCGACGTCCTTGCCGCCCCGGAAGCGGGTGGTGTCCGTCCATGCGGGGTCGCGCCCCCACCAGTTCAGGCGGCCGCTATTCACGAATTCCAACTTCTCGCCCCCGGCCTTGAAATAGCGCTGCTTGCCATCGGCGAATCCCTCGGAGACAAGGCTCAGGGGCGCCGCGGCCGACTCCAGCTTGTTCGTCCTGGTGTCAACCACGAGGATATCGCCGGTGCCGCCCTCGATGATCTGGAATTCATAAGAGGTCATCCAGGGGCCTGGGCCGTTGGGGCCGACGCAGTGCAGCAGCACGCCGCTGTCGCGCGCCTTGCCCTTGCGCTTGCCGTAGGTGGGCTCGCCCCACTTGTACTCAAACGTCAGTCGGTAATTGGAGTATTCCTGCTTCGTGATGAGGCCGCCGTAGTACGCCTCATCCCCCTCGCCCCCCGATACGCGCAGCATCCCATCGACCACGGTGAAGATCCCCGGGTTCTCATTCTGTTTCTGCACCGTGTAGACGTACCACCCATCGAGATCGCGGCCGTTGAAGATCGGCGCCGCGGCGGGATCGGGCGCCCTCTCCCCGGCAAACGACGGGATGGCCATCAAAAGGAAAGTGACAATCCAGTTGTATTTCATGATGATGCCCGCACCTTGCGCCGGGTGCGCCGCCATGTCAATCCCCGGCGCTTGCGCCCGTGGGCGCGACAAGTACCCTGAGGCGAACATGAGTGGGACACGCGCACAAAGGTGGGCGGTTGGATTCGCGGTCCTGTCGCTGAATTCGGGCATCTGGGCCGCCGCCGGGACGGTCGAGCTAATTGCGGATGCGGGATTTCATTGGGGTCTGAGGGCGAAGGACCGCGACGGTCAAGAGCGGGTGATCCGGTGGGGCGAATCGACCAACGCGCCCGTCTGGAAAACGGCCCAGCATTTCAGCAAGAGCTGCATTGTCGATGTCGCGCACCAGGCGTTTCGGCCCCGCGGTTTCACGTTCAAGGACGACTACGCCCTGCTCGCGTTTCACCCGGGGGACGAAGGCGCCGACCTGGTCGCGGGCCTCAACGCCTTACGGGAATATGGCGGCGTCTATCGGGCGAAAGGCGACCCATGGCCACATCTGTATCTCAGCCAGGGCGTCGCGAGTCCCGGCGGTCATCTCGGCGACCGATGCCCATCCATCGCCGATATGGCGAGGCTCGATTTCTCGATCGGTGTCCGGCTGCTCTACGACCACAGGAATATCGGGGCAGGTTACGACCGCACGAGGCACGCGGCCCAGTTTGTCATTTTCCTGACCATCCAAAATCTCGCCCGCAAGTCGGCTGGCTACGGAGACTACTATTCATTTGGCATCCTGCTCTACGACGACCGCGTCCCCGTGACCTCCCTGCACGCGATGCACGACGGAGGTTCCCCCAAGAAGCCGGCGACCGAGAAACTTATCTACGACGTGGGCGTCAGGCCGTTCACCGACAAGGTTGTCGCGTCGGGGCAATGGGTGGACGTCGTCGGCGATCTATTGCCGCACATCATCGCGGGCCTTGGGGAGGCGTGGAAGCGCGGGTATCTGCCCGCATCGACCAACCTGGCCGATTACCGCGTGGGCTCGGTCATCATGGGCTGGGAGATCCCGGGGCTCAATGATGCCGCCGTGGCCGTCAAGGACCTCCGGGCCACCGCCGTCCTGCGGGACGGGCGGTGACCGAGGCCGACGCCGCGGGCAGGATTGCCCGCGCCACGTCTGAGTTGACCCAGCCCCCGATGCCGCCCATCGCGCGGCATCGAACCTAACCTGCTTTTGAGTATCGACGAACCGAATCCGAGGAGCATTTTCGTATCCGGCCGAGCATTGGAAGGAGATCGAGCATGAGGACAGATTTCGGATTAAGGGTTTGGTTGACGGGGGTCACATGGGTTCTCTGCGTGTGGGCGGCCCAGGCCGGTGCGGGGTTCGTCGTGGCGGATGGTGGCCTTGGCGCCGATATCTGCGTGGCGCCGGGGGAGTGCGAGGCGGTCCTTGCTGCCGCGCGCGACCTGCAGCGCGACATGGAGAGCGTGACCGGGCGCCGACCGGCGATCGTGGGCGATGCCCTGCCGGGAAGTGTCCGAATTGGCACCATCACCAATCCGGCCGGTCGAGCGCTGATAGGATCAGCGGGTGTCCCCGCCTCCGAACTCGATGGCAAGTGGGAGAACTATATCCTCCGCTCGACGGACTCCTCCGCGCTCGTCATCGCGGGCAGTGACGAGCGGGGCACGATCTTCGGCATATACGATTTCGCCGCGCGCTGCCTCGGCATCGACCCCATCGCCAACTGGACGGGCCTGCCGCCCGCGCGGAAGGAGCGCGTGATCCTGACCGCCCTCGACGTGGCGTCAGGGACGCCGAAATTCCACTTCCGCGGCTGGTTCCTGAACGACGAGGACCTCATCACCGGCTGGCACCTCGCTCCCGAGCGCCGGCGGCTGGTGCATTACTACTTTCACCTTCCGATCGCCGACGAGGTGTACGAGAAGGTATTTGAGACTGCGCTGCGCCTGAGGTGCAACGCCATCATCCCCGGGTCGTACATCGATCTGGAAAGCGCGGTGGACCGCAAGATCGTCGCGGCGGCGCAGCGCAGGGGATTGTTTGTTTCCCAGCATCACACGCAGCCGCTGGGCGTGAGCGCTTTCGCCTTCCGAAACTACTGGCATGACCGAGGCAAAGCGTTTGAATTCTCGTACACCGCACACGCGGCCGAGATGGAGGAGGTCTGGGCGCATTACGCTGCACTCTGGGCCCGATATCCGAAGGTCATCTGGCAGCTGGGACTGCGCGGGACATCGGATCGGCCATTCTGGGCGGCGGATTCCAAGGCCCCGTCATCCGACGCGGAACGCGGCGCGGTGATTTCGCGCGCCATCCAAAAGCAATGGGACATCGTGCGCGAGGTGACACATGGGGAGAGGCCGAGTGCGACGGCAACGCTCTGGGCGGAGGGATCGTCGTTGCACCAGAAACGGGCCCTGACGTTTCCGGAGGGCGTGGTCGTGGTGTTCGCGGACGAAGGGTCGAGTCAGGAGATGCAGCGGGACTTCCAAGAGATCCCCCGGGAGCAGGGGCGCCAATACGGTGTGTATTATCATGCGGCTTTCTGGGGGGCCGGTCCTCGCCTGGCGCAGGGCGTGGCCCTGGAGAAGATCGCGCGCAACTATGCGTCGATCGTCTCCAAGGGCCACACGCACCTTTCCATCCTGAACGTCGGCAGCATTCGCGAGGTCGTGCTGCAGTCCGAGGCCGTGGCCGATCTGACATGGGGTGACGTCGAATTCGATCCCGACCGCTATCTCCGGCGCTGGTGCGCACGCGAATTCGGCGAAGAGGTGGCCGAGGAGGTGGCGCGGCAATACGGGCGATACTTCGCCGCGTTCGTGCCGGGCTCAAAACCCGGGAGTCTCGTGCTCGACGGCGTGCTGCGCTTTGCGGGAAAGGACATTCTCTCGATGGCGCTCGACCGGGACAATTTCCCCGCGGGCGGGAGTCCCGAGCTGATCAGCAAGATGGAACGGATCGCGGAATCTGCCGGCAAGTCGGCGGCCGCATTTCGGGATGTCGCCGAAGGCGCGCGTGCAATTGCGCTGCGCATCCCGCAGCCGCAGCGACAGTTCTTTTCCGACAACCTCATCGTGCAGGCGGAAACGATGTCGGGGTTGGGACAATGGGCGCTGGAGCTATCGCGAGGCATGCAGGCATTCTTCCGTCTCGAGGTGGGCGACGCCGCGAGCGGGGCGGAGCGTGCCGCTAGCGCTCTCGGCCACGTCCTGGAATTTCGCAAACAGGCGGAATGGGGGCCGTGGGAGAACTGGTATCGCGGGGACTGGAGGATGAATTTGCCGGCGCTCCACGAGGACACCCTGCGGCTCGCGAAGAAGTGGGCCGAGCTGGCGAAGCTGGAGAAAAGGATCCCGGAATGCGGCGACACGGACCGTGGCGAAAAATGAAAATGTGGCATTTGACCGTTGCTGGCCGCGCCCTATTGCCGTGTCTCGTTTGGTCCTGACACATGCTTCGGGAGGGCCCGCGGCCTGAGGATGTCTCGAAACCTCTGAGCCGAGCCGCCTGGCACAGGCGGCCTACAAATTTTGTAGGGCATCTCTGTGAGATGCCGTGCATTGTCGCGCGCCGCACACCATTGGAAGTCCCCTCTATCATCAGATGGGCATTGATTGTTGGGTGTTCCGTGTTGGGCGTTTGAGT
>JAKQKQ010000033.1 GCA_029560585.1 Verrucomicrobiota bacterium
TCGAGGGGGCCGTCCTCGGTGTGCTCCGGCGCGATCTTGAGGAGCCCACCCACATGGTGGGTGACCAGCTCCTTCACATACTCGGGCG
Source organism: Verrucomicrobiota bacterium (assembly GCA_029560585.1). Taxonomy (GTDB): domain Bacteria; phylum Verrucomicrobiota; class Verrucomicrobiia; order JADLBR01; family JADLBR01; genus JADLBR01. The sequence continues at coordinate 89 of JAKQKQ010000033.1, forward strand.
AGCGCACGGCCAGGTCGTAGCGCAGCCCCGAGCCGATGAGCACCTTCTTGACCCCCGGAATTGCCCGCGCCTTGCGGTAGAGCTGGATCAGGGGGCCGTGATCGGTACCGAGGTTCTCGCAGATGCCCGGGAAGACGCAGGACAGACGCCGGCACGAGGACTCGATCTTCGGGTCCTTGCAGGCCATGCGATACATGTTGGCGGTGGGGCCGCCCAGGTCGGAGATGGTGCCGGTGAAACCGGGCGTGCGATCGCGGATCTCCTCGATCTCCTTGAGGATGGAGGCTTCCGAGCGGCTCTGGATGATGCGCCCCTCATGCTCGGTGATGGAACAGAAGGTGCAGCCGCCAAAGCAGCCGCGCATGATGTTGATGGAGAAACGGATCATGTCCCAGGCCGGGATGCGCGCCTCGCCGTAGCTCGGGTGGGGCTGACGGGCATAGGGCTGGCCGAAGACCCAGTCCATCTCTTCGGTGGAGAGCGGCAGCGGTGGCGGATTGAGCCATACGTCGCGGCAGCCGGGGCCGACCCCGTGGGCCTGCACCATGGCGCGGGCGTTGCCGGGGTTGGATTCGAGATGGAAGGTGCGCGAAGCGTGGGCGTACATCACCTTGTCGTCCTTGACCACCTCGTAGGCCGGCAGGCGGATGACCTGCCGCGCCCGGTCGGCCTTGCGCGCGGCGACGCGCTCGGCGGCGGGGACAATGCGGATGGGCTGGGCATCGGCCGGGGCGACCGTAGCGGCCCCCGCGGGCGCCCCGACAGGCTCCATGGCGTAGGGGTCGCGATGGGGTTCGACGGGGCCGGGGCGGTCGATGGCGACGGAGTCGATCTCGACAAAGCCCTCCGGGTGCCAGCCGGGCTTGACCATGAAGGCGGTGCCGCGCAGGTCGCGGATGGCTTCGATGGGCTCACCCGCTGCCAGGCGATGGGCCAGGGCAATGACCGCCCGTTCGCCGGACCCGAAGACCAGCAGATCAGCCTTGGAGTCGGGCAGCACCGAACGGCGCACCTTCTCGGACCAGTGGTCGTAATGGGCGATGCGGCGCAGGCTGGCCTCGATGCTGCCGATGACGATGTTGGCGTCCGGGTAGGCCTCGCGGGCGCGCTGGGCGTACACGACGACGGCACGATCCGGACGTTTGTCCGGGGCCGCGTCGGGCGTATAGGCGTCGTCGGAGCGCGGCTTGCGGTCGGCCGTGTAGCGATTGATCATCGAATCCATGTTGCCGGCCGTGATGCCATAGAACAGGCGCGGTTTGCCCAGCCCCCGGAAGGCGTCGGCTGAATGCCAGTCAGGCTGGCTGATGATGCCGACCCGGAAGCCCTGGGCCTCCAGGGCACGGCCGATCAGCGCCATGCCAAAACTGGGATGGTCGATGTAGGCATCGCCGGTGACGATGATGATGTCGCATTCGTCCCAGCCCAGGGCATCCATTTCGGCCCGGGACATGGGCAGGAAGGGCGCCGGCTTGAGGCGGGGCCGGTAAGGGGGATAGGCGAGCAGGGAGGGGGCGAGGCCGGGGTTTTCCATGGGGCGAATTGTACGGGAGCCCTCCTTGGAACACCCGTCAAAACGGATGTTCCGCCCTTGCATCAAAGACCCAGCGCCTCCTTGACCGCCGGCCACTGGCGACGGCTGACGGGCAACTGCTCGACCAAGCCATCGAGCAGGATCACCCAATGGGCCTCGCCGTCCTCGCCGGTGGTCGCCCGGGCCACGCCACGGACCGCGGAACGGGTGATCAGGCAGTTGCGGTGGATGCGCAGGAAGCGCTCGGGAAACTCCTCCTCCAGTTGGACGAGGGACTCGTCGAGCAGATACTCCCGCTC
>JAKQKQ010000036.1 GCA_029560585.1 Verrucomicrobiota bacterium
GAAAAAGGGGAAAATCCACAGCACGGCCATGACCAGCAGCTGGGCGGTCAAAGCGAGGAGCAGCTGGCCGGTACCGATAGCCACGCCGATGGCGGCAGTCATCCAGATGATGGCGGCGGTGGTCAGTCCCATGATGCGGCCACGGTCGCGCAGGATGACACCGGCGCCGAGGAAACCGATGCCGGTGACCACGCCGGCGGCGATGCGGGCGGGATCACCGGTGTTTCCGAAGCGGGTGGAGAGCATGGTGAAGAGGGCCGCGCCCGTGCAGATGAGGATCAGGGTTCGGAATCCCGCCGCCTTGTCGCGGAACTCGCGCTCGGCGCCGATCAGTCCCCCGGCCAGCAGGGCAAGAAGGAGTTTGACGAGGTCGTTGATTTCCATTTCCATGAGATCACCCGCAGTTGATGACACTTCAAATTAATGATTCATCTATAGTTTTGAGCCAGAAATCATCCAGCCCGCCGACGTCAGCCGCAATCCGGGCCTCAGTCCGCTGCATCCGCACTAAAAAAGCAGATTTTCCGCAAATAAATCCTGAAAGTCGGGCGCAGCCGCCACCTCGACATATTCCACTCTGGGCGCCAGGGCTTCGATGCGCCAGCGCTGGCCGGTATTGATCAGCCCCATCTCCGCCCCGGCGCAGGCGGCGTTGCCGATGAACTTGATCCTTTCGAGATCGATCCGCGGCAGCAGGCCGATGCGCAGGGCCGACTCGGGCGAGATGTACTGGCCAAAGGCCCCGGCGAGGTAGAGATGCTCCAGTTCCCCGGGCCCCAGGCCGGCCGACTGCAGTAAAAGACCGATGGCGGTGGCGATCGCCGCCTTGGCCAGCTGCAGCTCACGGATGTCGCGCTGGGTGAGCACAATCCGGTCCGTGAGGCGGGCGGCGGGAAGAAGCCCCGCCACCCCGGGATGGGGCGCCATGGTGACCAGGGGATGCCCCTCGGCAAGCCGGCCGGACTCATCGAGGGCGCCGGCCTCGAGCAGCGCAGCAACGGCGTCTATGAGGCCCGAGCCGCAGATGCCGGAGGCTTCTCCCTCGCCGATGACCCGCACCTCAAGGTGATCCCCCCTCCACCACACCCGCTCGATCGCCCCGGCGGCGGCGCGCATGCCGGCGCTGATCTGCGCCCCCTCAAAGGCGGGGCCAGCGGCGGCCGAGGTCGTCCAGATCCGCCCCTGGTGACAAAGCAGGATCTCGCCGTTGGTGCCGATGTCCACCGCCAGCCAGGTTCCGTGGAGGCGGCCGGCGAGGGTGAGCAGAACCGCGGCGGTGTCCCCGCCGACGAACTTGCCGAGCACGGGAAAGAGCACCACCCGCGCCTCCGGGTTCAGCGCGAGGCCGATCTCCGCGGCGGCCACGGGCGGAAAATGCCGCGCGGCCGGAACATAGGGCATCTCGGCGAGATGGCGCGGCGGCACCCCGAGCAGCAGGTGCTCCATGACGGTGTTGCCTGCCAGCACCATTTCGTAAATATCCTCGCGCAGAATCCCGCCCTGCACCGCCAGAGCTCCGATCATTTCATTGAGCTGCTCGACAATCTCGCGCTGCAATATTGAAACCCCGTGCGCGTTGGCGTGGCCGACACGGGCGATGACGTCCTCGCCATGGCGGCGCTGGCGGTTGAGGCCGCTCTCGGTGGCGAGCAGGCGCCCGGTGCGAAGGTCGATGAGTTTGGCCACGAC
>JAKQKQ010000039.1 GCA_029560585.1 Verrucomicrobiota bacterium
CGCCAGCGCTCGGTTTCCTGTACTTTCTCTCCGCTTCGATAACAACAGAGGACGGAGAGCATGCCCCATCATCACCAGTTCTACATCGGCGGTCAGTGGGTCGACACGACCCGCGCAGCCCGGCTTGAGGTGATCAATCCCGCCACCGAGGCCGCCGTGGCTACCATCGCCCTGGGCGGTCCGGACGACGTGGCGCGTGCCGTGGCGGCCGCACGTGCGGCCTTTCCGGCCTTTTCCGCCAGCACCCGCGAAGCGCGCCTTGCGCTGCTCCAGCGCATCTGCACCGCCTACAAGGCGCGCTACGAGGACATGGCTCGGGCTATCTCTTCTGAAATGGGGGCGCCGTTCAAACATCTGGCAGGCAGCGCCCAGTCGGGCTCCGGCCTGGCCCATTTCAAGGCAGCCGCCGCCGCACTGGCGGATTTCCCTTTTGAGCACAATCGCGGCACCACGCGCATTCTGCGCGAGCCCATCGGCGTCTGCGCGCTGATCACGCCGTGGAACTGGCCAGCCAACCAGATGGCCTGCAAGGTCGCGCCGGCCCTGGCCGCCGGTTGTACCATGGTGCTCAAGCCGTCCGAGCTGGCCCCCCTGTCGGCGATTATCCTGGCCGAGATTCTTGACGAGGCCGGCGTGCCGGAGGGGGTCTTCAACCTAGTCAATGGCGATGGCCCCGGTGTCGGTGCGCCCCTGTGTGCCCACCCGGACGTGGACATGGTGTCCTTTACCGGATCCACCCGGGCGGGCAAGCTGGTCATGAAGAGCGCGGCCGATACCATCAAGAAGGTCGCTCTGGAGCTGGGCGGCAAGTCCGCCAACATTCTGCTCGACGATACGGATTTTCCGCGCATGGTGAAACTGGGCGTGCTGACACTGATGACCAACACGGGTCAGAACTGCAATGCGCCGTCCCGGATGCTGGTGCCTGAGGCGCGTCTCGCGGAGGTGGAGGAGATCGCTGCCGCAGCGCTCTCCCGGGTTGTGGTGGGCGATCCGGATGCGGACGGTACGACCATGGGGCCGCTGGCCAACCGGGCCCAGTTCGAGCGCGTACAGGCTCTGATTGCCACGGGGCTTGCTGAAGGTGGAAAGCTGGTGGCCGGCGGCCCGGGCAGACCGGACGGGATGGAGCGAGGTTTCTTCGCTCGGCCGACGATCTTCAGTGGTGTGACGCCGACCATGACCATCGCCCGGGAGGAGATCTTCGGCCCGGTGCTGTCCATCCTGACCTACAAGGACGAGGAGGACGCCATCCGCATCGCCAACGACACGGTTTACGGCCTCTCGGGTTACGTGTCCTCCTCGGACTTGGGGCGGGCACGCGCAGTGGCTCGTCGCCTGCGTACCGGTAACGTGCATCTCAACGGTGCCCCCATTGATCTGGCGGGGCCGTTCGGGGGCTACAGGCAGTCGGGTCTGGGGCGGGAGTGGGGCGCTTTCGGGATCGAGGAGTTCCTCGAGGTCAAGGCGATCCTGGGTTATGGGGACGACTGAAGGGGCGTACGGAAGAGCGCGGTGAAGAAGGCGTCGGCTGACGGAGGTGCCGGCCGGCGCAATGCCCGTGGAGTGGCTCGGGCGTGTCTTCAGGGTGCGCTGGTGGTGCGGGGCAAGGGACTCGAACCCTCACGCCTTGCGGCGCTGGAACCTAAATCCAGTGCGTCTACCAATTCCGCCAACCCCGCATCCAGCGGCGCGCATTGTAATGGTAGCCGCTCC
>JAKQKQ010000048.1 GCA_029560585.1 Verrucomicrobiota bacterium
TTGATCGTGCTCTGGCCCTCGGCCTCCCGCAGCGCGCCTATGATCTGCTCCTCGGTGAATCGACTTCTTTTCATGGTTCCGCTCCTCATCTTCGGGCGGAACTCCAGCCGCGTCATGTCCCATTTTCGGGGGTCAGGTCACCCCGGCGTCGGCAAGGTCAAGGCCGCCCAGATCCACGCAGCCATCGAGATCGGCGTCCGACTCGCCCGCCGCAGGGCCGCCGCCAACAAATTCGACGACGCCGTCCGGATCGCGGAACTCGTCGGGCCCGAGATGCGGCTCCTCCCCGCGGAAAGCGCCCGCGTGGCCCTGCTCAACGCCAAACTCTACATCATCGCCGTCGAGGAGGTTTCCCGCGGGTTGCTCGATCAGGCACTCGTGGCGGCTCGTGAAGTGTTCTCGCCCGCGATCTCCAAACGCGCCTACGCCGTGGTCCTGACGCACAACCATCCCTCAGGGGATCCGTCGCCTTCAGAGGCCGACATCCGCATCACCCGCTCGCTCAAGGAGGCCTCCAAGGTCCTCGACATCCCCCTCCTAGACCACGTGATCATCGGCTCCCCCTCCACCGCCTACCCCGAGGGATGGTTCTCATTCAAGGCGGGGGGGTACTTGTAAAGTCAGCGCACCGTGCTGATGATTTGGCACTTGGAAAGAGACTGTTTAAGCGCGTCCGCCCCCGCCTTCGTCACCTTCGTGTTGGAGAGGGAAAGCCTCACCAACTGCGTGAGCGGCTTCAGGTGGTCCAGCCCCACGTCGCTGACCTCGGTGCCATCGAGGCCAAGCTTCTGCAACTGCGTCAGCGATTGAAGATGCACCAGGCCCAGGTCGCTGACTTTTGTTTTCACGAGTAGAAGCTCCCGCAACTGCGTAAATGCCTTCAGGTGCACCAGGCCCGCGTCGCTGATTTTTGTTCCCCCGAGGTAGAGGTCCTTCAACCCCGTCAGCGGCATCAGATGCTCCAACCCCGCGTCGCCGACCTTGGTGCCTCCGAGGCCAAGCCGCAGCAGTTGCGTGAGCGGCATCAGATGCTCCAACCCCGCGTCGCCGACCTTGGTGCCAGCGAGATAAAGCTGCCGCAACTGCGTGAGCGGCTTCAGATGGGCCACCCCAGCGTCGCCGACCTGTGTTCCGTCGAGCCAAAGACCTCGCAAGTGGGTGAGCGGCTTCAGATGGGTCACCCCCGCGTCGCCGACCTGCGTCCCGTCGAGCCAAAGCACCTGCAGCTGCGTGAGCGGCTTCAGATGCTCCAATCCCGCGTCGCCGACCTTGGTGCCTGTGAGGCCAAGCTCCTGCAACTGTGTCAGCGATCTCAGGTGCACTAGGCCCGCGTCGCTGACCTGCGTGCCTGTGAGGCCAAGCTCCTGCAACTGCGTTAGCGATTTCAGGTGCACTAGGCCCGCGTCGCTGATTCTTGTTCCCCCGAGGAAAAGTCCCCCCAACTGCGTGAGCGGCTTCAGATGGGCCAGCCCGGCGTCGCTAACCTGCGTGCCATCGAGGCCAAGCCGCTGCAACTGCGTCAGCGGTTGAAGATGCACCAGCCCCGCATCGCCGACCTGCGTGCCGCCGAGGTTCAGCTTCACCAGGCTCGTCAGCAGCTTGAGGGCGGCAAGGTCTTGGTCCTGGATCTTCGAATAACCCAAGTCCAACTCTGTGACCTTTGCTGGATCCTCGCCCTTCAACCTTTCGGCCACGGCCGCGGGGAATGCTGGTGTGGGGTTGGGCTCGGCGGTGGCAATGGATTTGGCCACACAAGCGAAGGCCACAAAAATGGCGAGAACTGTGCGCGCAATGAATTGTCCTTGGCTCATAAACACAGAGTATAGTTCCTCACGGCTTGGGATTGCAATGGGCGGTACGAACGGGGAACTTCAGGTTGGCCAAATGATCACCAAAATGTCCGGCGTGGTCCTGGGCTCATCACGTTGTTCACCGTCGCCAATACCTCCATGAATTCCATTTCGGTTGCTCCTTGACCGGAATGCCTCCCCATTCTCCTCCCTCTGGCAACCAGATTCGACTGAACCGGTCCCACCATGGCAAAATCGCAACCGAGCGGCCATCGACAATCGAGCGCGACCGCCTCGCGGGCCTGACCTGCCAGCTGAATTTGCTGGCAAGTTGGACCCGTTTTCAGGATTTTCTCAACGGCGTTCCGTGATTATCAACCTTCTGCCTCACAGCCGGTTCCGTCATTTTTCGGACCGCCCGCCCATCGGGTTTTCTAGCAAGTCGAACTTGCCACTTCATATGGGTTTTCAGGGGGGTGGAGGGCTTCCCCCGCCGTCTCTTGGGCTTTAGAAGACTCCCTGCCTGGGGTGTAGGCAACGGGAACCTCGTCGTGCCACTCGCACCCCCAACCCGAACGCGACGATTAACGCCGCAGTTACGGACGACGGTTCCGGCACGAAGGCGATGCGGAAGCCACGACTGTAATACTCGTTGACTGGCGTGCCATGATCCAGACCGTCCGACTATAAGTAATAGCTATCAGAACTCCACGCTCCCCCTAACATGAATTGGCCTCCACCGTAAAGCGTCTCGCTCCACTCATAAACGTTCCCATCTTGGTCGAACGTCCCATAGTAGCTCGCGCTCAAAGGGCCGGAACTTCCCACCGTCGTGACATTGCCATTCATCTCGTTCCAATCGGCACCAAAACTGTAGTTTGCGACGTTTGCGCCTGGATTGCTGATGTCGCCCGTCGCATTCGCCGTAGCCACTGTGGGATGGGAATCACTGCGCGTCGCGTATAGCCAGTAATCGTCGGATGGCCCAGAAGGGCCCGGATCGTAAAAGGCCGCCTTGTGCCACTCGTCTCGTGTCGGCAGGACCCACCCGGCGTCTGAAGTCCGGGGACTCGCGCTGGTTGCACCCGTCATCGTATAGCTGCCCGTTTCCGTAGTCCCGATAATCTGCAATCCGGTTGGCTGGCCGTTCTCGAGCCAGTTGGCGAACCGCATGGCATCATACACGCTGACGTAGTTGACGGGCTTGTCGTTCATGTTCGGCTTGGCCGTATAGACGTATGGGTCTCCCACCGTGCCAGCGCCGGTCCGCGTGATGCCGCCGCGCGTCTCAGAGTCCATCAGGCTGTTGTACAGTCCATATGTATCGTCGACGGCAGCCATCGCGTTGAGGAACTCAACGTAGTCTGAATTGCGCACCTCATAAGTACCGATCTGGTATGTGTATTCGACAGAACCGGGCCATTCCTGATCGTAGCCTCGAAGTGAGTCAGGCGCGTTTCCTGGATCTCCGACCGTCACCAAATCCATGGTCAAAGCCGACGCCACCACCGGCAAGAGCACGACGCAAGCGCAAGCTACGAATGATTTCAACATTAGGGCGATCCCGGGTTTCATTGGCACGATAGCAGGGGCGCTATTTCCTGAGAAGCCTGAAGCGCTGACACCTTTTCACAGCCTCCCGTACAGCTCCACCAGCGGCTGGAGCTGCTCCTTGAGCGCATGCCTGTCCTCCCAGCGGTCGGGGGGATCGGAGGAGATGCGGGCGTTGAAGTAGACGGTGACCTTGGCTAGGTGGACGAAGGGGTTGAAGGAGCGCTCCCCTGGCTGGCGCTCCTTAGGCTCGGGGCGCGGGAGGACGCCGGAGAGGAGGTAGGCCTGGCGGATGCTGGTGAGGTCCGCCTACGAATACATGAGCAGCCACAGCCAGCAGAAGACCACGAACAGACTCCAGCCGCCGTAGAAGATCAGCCAGAGCCAATCGATCCGCAGGCGCCTCTGGGTCGGGGGGGCCAGATCTTCCCACCCCTCTTCATCGTCGACCCACCGTTCCTGATAAACCGGGCGCACCACCTTCCGATCCTCACGGGCCTCGTGCGCCCCTGCGCCCTCGTGCGGCTCGTGCTCGTGGGACGGCGCATAATGTTCTTCCACTTCCGGGGCATGCGCCCCGTGGCCCACCTCATGCTCGCCGATGGCATGCGCCCCCGCCTCGGTATCGTGCCTGACGTGATGCGCCTCGTGCGCCGCGGCCTTTCGCAGATCGGGAAGCAACGCAACGAGGATGGGGCCAATCGGCCCCATGAGGATGCCCAGGCCAAGCCCTTCGATCATGCGTCCCTTCTGGCGGCCAATCCAAGCCGCCACACCCGCCGATATGAACCAGTAGCCGCCGAGAAACAGGACGAGGATCCTAGATACCATGCCCCGGGAGCCTATTCTCCTCCCCAGTCCCACTCAATCGCAATCCACACCCCTCATTTCGCCTCCTGGCTGATCAGCGTCCCAAATCGCTTGCTGATCGCCAGAGCCGGATCCAGCGGCACCTCCACGGGCTTGCAGTTCTTCGGGATCCTGATCGCCGGCTTTGGCTCAATCCTCTGCTTCTCAAATTTCGGGAGCCAGTGGCGCTGTGCCTCCAGCATCTCGATGCACATGTCGCGGATCTCCTTCAGTGTGCACACGGCCGACGTCAGCGGGTCCAGGGCAACGGCGTGAACGACGTGCTCGGGATCGCCCCGGAGAGCGGCCTCCGCCGCCAGGGTCTGCACGTTGACGTTGGTCATGCAAGCCGCCGCGCACTGTGGTGGCAGCGCCCCCACCCGGGTCGGGCGAAGGCCGGTGTCGTCAGCGAACGTGGGCACCTCGACGCAGCAGCCATCCGGGAGATTCGTGATGTAGCCGTCGTTGCGCACGTTCCCCATGAATCGGAACGGTCGCCCCGTCACCACCGCCTCCACGATGTACGAGCAGTATTCGACGCTCCGCCTCACAATTTTAGCCGTGTCATACTCCAGCGGGTCGTGCTCCGCGTATTTGTCCGCCAGCGCCTGACAATACTTGTAGTACGCGCCCGTCTCACCCCCGAAACTCGGCTCGTCGCAGTACTCCTCCAGCGCCCTCTTGTTTTTCCGGAACCATGGCACGTACTCGCTCAGGTGCCCCGTGCTCTCCGTCATGAAATATCCAAAGTGCCTGAACACCTCGCCCCGCACTTTCTCGTTCTTGTAGTATTCCGGCTTCTCGAAACACGCCCGCAGCATCGGGTACAGGTCCTTGCCGCCGTGGCGCAGCGTCAGGAACCAGTCCATGTGGTTGATCCCCCCGCACGTGTACGTGATTTCCTCCTTCGGCACCCCGCAGTACCCCGCGATCAGATCCAGCGTCGTCTGCACCCCATGACACAACCCCACGAACGGCACCCGCATCGCCCGCCCCAGTGCGAGGCAATTGGCCGCCATGGGGTTCGCGTATTGCAGCATGATCGCGCCGGGCTTCGCGAGGGCCTCCATGTCCCGCGCGATGTCCACGAGCACCGGTATCGCGCGCAGCCCGCGGAAAACGCCTCCCGGCCCCAGCGAGTCGGCAATGCACTGGTCCACGCCGTATTTCAATGGGATCTCGTAATCGAGCCGAAATGCATCCACCCCGCCAACCTGAATCATGACCACCACAAAGTCCGCATCCCGGATCGCCTCCCGCCGGTCGGTCGTCGCCCACGCGGATCCCCGGATCCCGTTCTCCGCCAGCATCCGCCTCGCGAATGCCTCCATCCTTCGGAGTTTTGCCTCGGTCGGACCCATCAATGCGTACTCGGCGCCCGCGAGCGCGGGCGTCGCCATCAGATCATTGAGCAGCGTCTTGCAGAATATCACGCTGCCCGCACCGATCATCGCGATTTTTGTGGCCATCGTTATCCTCCGCCCTCTCACGGACCCGCCGGTCCCCGCATCATTCAAGCCGAGTCAATCATCGGTCGCCCAATCGGGCAACGCCAAGTTGCGAAAAACCATCACCAATTTGCGAACACCCACAACCCATCACCCAAATTCCAGCACGTGCTCCCGCGGCACGTCGAAACGCGCCGTCTCGCCCACCCGCATCGCGCTCCCGTGCCATGCCTTGATCCGTGCGCCGCCCATCTCGAGCACCACGTCAAATCGGCTCCCCAGAAAAGTCGCCGACACGATCCGCCCCACCACCCCGCCCGCCCCAATCCGGACCCTTTCCGGACGGAATCCAAAACGCCTGCCGCGCGATACACCCAGCGCCTCTCCCAGCGGACTGCCCCCATCCAAGACATTGAGCTCGCCGACAAAATCGGCCACGAATTCGTTCGCCGGGCGGTCGTAGACATCGCTCGATGTTCCGGTCTGCTCGATCCGCCCCTCGCGCATCACCGCGATGCGATCGGCCAGGCTCAGCGCCTCCACCTGATCGTGTGTCACATAGATGCCGGTCAGCCTCCTGTCCTCAAACAGCCGTCGGATCTCCTCGCGCATCTCCACGCGGAGCCGCGCGTCTAGATTCGACAGCGGCTCGTCGAAGAGCAGCACATCTGGATCGACCACGATCGCCCGCGCCAGTGCCACCCGCTGCTGCTGCCCGCCCGAGAGCTGGCCCGGCCTCCGCCGCTCCAGGCCATCCAGCCGCACACGCTCGATCGCCCCCGCCACCCGCTTGCGAAGCGCCACCTCAGGGATCCCCCGCACGCGCAACCCATACGCCACGTTCTCAAATACCGTCATGTGCGGCCAGACCGCATAGTTCTGAAACACCATCGCCGTGTTTCGCTTGTGCGGCGGTACCCCCTCCATGGGCCTGCCCCCGAACAGCACCCGTCCCCCTTCAGGATCGACGAACCCCGCCACCATCCTCAGCAGTGTCGTCTTTCCGCAGCCCGACGGCCCGAGCAAGAAAACAAGCTCCCCTTCGCCCACATCCAGCGAAACTCGGTCCACCACGCAGTTTGGACCATAGCGCTTCGACACGCTCTCCAGGGTCACCCTCATCGCTCTCGCGCCTCCCGCTCGATGCGCCTCCACTTCGCCCCCGCCTCACGTTGCCATCGGTTTATCAGTGCCTGCCTTGCCCCCCGCTCGTTCCAATCCCCGTCACCCAACCGAAAGAGTTCCTCCTCCGACACGATCGGAACGCAATACTCCGCCACCAACTCCCCGCGCCGCGGCGACCCTTGGATCTCCCGCCATGCGCGCCGCACCAACGGATGCAGGTCGATGAACACCGCGCCCAGCACCCCCGCCAAGATCCGCCGCCTCCTCATCCCCTTCGCGGGATCATAGCGGAAAGTTTGCTGCTGCGTGAAAGGATTGACGCGGACGGGAGTGACCCCGCGCAACTCCCCGTAGAGATCGGGCATCACGGACATGCGATTGATGTCGTGGCCCATCGACCCGCCCGGCACCCCGTGCGGCAACATCCACAGGAGCTGGCCGGGCCTCGACAGGACAAACTCCAGAAACCGGGATGCCAGTTGTGGGTGCGGCGGGTCCCGCAGGATGGCGATGCCATCCGGATTGATGACCGTCACGCCCTCCGGCAAGACAAACGCCATGTTCTCGGATCCAAGCCGCGCCACGTTGCTCCAGCCATAGATATCGACGGACATCGCGCACGCCACCTCGCCCAACGCACAGTCCTTCGTCGGCAGCGCCGCCGTGTGCAGAAATGCCCGGCTGTTGCCGCAGATCGCCGCAATGATCGCCCACCCCCGCTCGAATCCGTACGCCTGAAGGATGATCTCAAATACCGCCAACGCGGTACCGCTCTGCCTCGGGTCCGCAGCCCCCACCCACCCCGCCAGCCTCGGGTCCGCAAGATCCACCCACGTCCGCACCTCCGGCAGGCCCAGCAGCCCAAATACCCTCCGGTTCGACACGATCCCAAATCCCGACAGCGCCGCAGCGAACCACTCGTGGTCAGAATCGTACATCGGCACGCCGCCGATAGATCCCGGCACGCCCTCCAGTGTGCCGGGCACCGGGTTCCAGCGCGCCAACAGCCGAGCCTCCTTCAGTTCGAGAAACGGATCCACGCCGCCCCCATACATCACATCCACGCCAATCCCGCCCACCCGGCCCCCGTATTCCGACCGGATGAACCTCAGGATTTGCGACGTCCCTCCCCCACAATCCCGCCAGCGGACCACCGCGGGACCCCCATAATGCGCCCGGTGCCATGCCGAAAATGCCCACCCCGTCTCCCGGCGTATATCCGTGCTATGCGGCGAAAAAACCACCACCTCGGGCTCGGCGCCCCGCGCCGCCGCCCCCCACCCTAGGCCAAGAACGACCCACGCCAACCGACCCCACATGGCTCCCGCGCCGATCGTACCGCCCGGCCTCCCGCCCCGCCTCAGGTTTCCATCGAATTCAGGGCGCGCATCGCGCGCGCCAAGTTATCCGTCCGCATCACCATCAAACCGCGCTTCGAGGTAGGCGAGGTCGCGCAATACGCATACTCGATGTTGACCCGGTGATCTGCCAGTTTCTTTGCGATCCGCTCCAGGCTCCCCGGCCGATTCGCACCATCCAGCATGATCACGTCGTTTTCCACGACCAGGAGCCCGTGCTCCTCGAATCTCTCCAGCGCCGTGTGCGGGTCGCTCAACACCAACCGCACGACCGAATGATCGATCGTGTCCGAGGTGCTGATCGCAAAGATGTTGATCTTCGCCTCCGACAGAATCCCGCACAGGCTCGCCAGCGTCCCCGGACGATTGTCCAAGAACACCGCCAATTGCCGTGCTACTTGCGCGTGTGGTCTCCCAGCCATATCGGATCCCCACGCTACCCCAACCCAGCCAAAACACCAGCCCCGCGGTTGACCACCGCTTCCGCCTCGCCCATGATCACGCGCAACAGAACCCGCATCGCGCCCCCAGCAGCCCAGGCAGAAAAATGAAAATCAAACCGTACCTTCTCGGCTCCGCCGTCATCGCCGCACTCGGCGGCCTCCTCTTCGGTTTCGAAACCGCCGTGATCTCTGGAACGACCGGATGGCTCAAGGATCACTTCTCGCTGACAGACTTCTCGCTCGGCTTCACGGTCTCCAGCGCGCTGATCGGCACCATCGTGGGCTCGATCGCCGTCGGCCGACCCGCCGACGCCTACGGCCGCAGGGGCATCCTCTTCGTGCTGGCGCTGCTCTTTTTCGCCGCGGCCATCGGCTGCGCCCTCGCCTGGGACTGGCGGTCGTTCATGGCGTTCCGTTTCATCGGCGGCCTCGCGGTCGGCGGCGCCTCTGTCGTGTCGCCCATGTACATCGCCGAGGTCTCCCCCGCCAGCTGCCGCGGTCGCCTCGTGGCGATCACGCAGTTCAATATCGTGCTGGGGATTCTGCTCGCCTACCTGTCCAACTACATTATCGGATCCCTCGCGCTGGGCGAAAACGAATGCCGGTGGATGTTCGGCGTCATGGCAGCCCCCGCCGCCGCATTCTTCCTGCTTCTCTTCCTCACCCCGCAGAGCCCCAGATGGCTGATCGCCCGCAATCGCGCCGCCGAGGCCCGCGCCATTCTCGCCAGGTGCGGCACCGACGGCGGCGACGTCGACGCAGAGATCCGAGACATCCAGGCGTCCCTCGACATCCAGCACCACACCCTCGAGGAACCTTTCTTCTGCCGCAAGTACGCCAAACCCATATTCCTGGCGGTGGCCATCGCCGTCTTCAATCAGCTCTCTGGCATCAACGCCTTGATCTATTACACGAAACACATCTTCGAGATGGCTGGGGCGGGCGCGCAATCGGCCCTCCTGCAATCCGTCATCATCGGATTCACCAACCTGTTGTTCACCATGGCCGCCCTATGCGTCATCGACCACTTCGGCCGCAGGCGTCTCATGCTCGTGGGCTCTGTCGGCTATATCCTAAGCCTTTCGGCCGCGGCCTACGCTTTCTACACCGCCACCGGAGGGAAACTTCTGCTGATCAGCATGCTCGTCTTCATTGCCTCGCACGCCTTCGGCCAAGGTGCCGTCATCTGGGTCTTCATCAGCGAGATATTCCCCAACCGTGTCCGCGCCCGCGGCCAGGCGCTCGGCAGCTTCACCCACTGGGTCATGGCCGCCGCCATCTCATGGACCTTCCCCATGATCGCCGCAAAATCCGGCGGCCACGCGTTCGCCTTCTACGCCGCGTGCTGCGTCGGCCAACTCCTCTGGGTCATCCTGGCCATGCCCGAAACCAAGGGCATCTCACTCGAGGCAATCCAGAAACGCCTCGGCATCGAGTGATTCAACGCCCGCGCCAGAGATGGCCCTCGCGCGTGCAGCAGCGATTCCTGGCAACCCGTTGAAAGACGTCATTGATTCCCCCTGATGGCGCGCGTGAATGCAGGGCATCTCACAGAGATGCCCTACAAAATTTGTGGGCCGCCTGTGCCAGGCGGCTCGGTTCAAAGGTTTTGAGACACGCTCGCCGCGCGGGCCGCGCATGACAGGTGCCTTGCGCTATCTCGTGTGACTTTTTCAACGGACCGCTCGTCACAGCTCCCGGTCCTCGTCCTCGCCGCGCAGCAGCGCGCTGTCGTCCCGCTTCCCACCCATTTCCCATAACAGCCCCGCAATAAACCCGGACGCGACAAAGAAAACCCCGAGATACACGCGATAGCCGCCCCCCGCCAAAAGGCAGTATACCCCCACGGTCGCGCCCAATCCCAGCACGGTGCAAAAGCTGAAGCGCCAGGACCAAGACATCCACAGCAGATCCAGGAATGCGTCTAACAGCCAGTGCATGGGTGTCGCGACCCGGCATGCGGTCAGTCACCGCACCGCTATATCTGCGAGTACGCCGCCGGCCTCACGACGGTGTTGTTGATCGTCCGAATGATCCGCGAGTCCGCGTATTCCGGCATCGCCTTCAGTTTCAGCCAGCCCGGATGCTCCCGGAATCGGCCCCACGCGGCCTTCATGGCATCCTCGCTCTCGAACCCCAGCATGTAGGTGAGATTCGGCATCTTTGACCCAAACAGCGTCTGGCCAAAAAACACCGGCGCCAGTCCCACCTCCCGGAAGATCTCCATCTCGCCCGCCTTTTCGAACATCTCGACCTTCTTCGCCGCGGTCTGGATGCTCGGGCTCTCGTAGATCCGCAACTGGAAGATCCGGCCCGGCGTCGTCGCCGGCCGTTCCACGCGCGACATCTTCTGAAAAGCCCGCAGCAACCACGCCTCGACCTCCTTGTACGGCAGGGCGGCCTTCGGCGCGTCGATGAAGGGCGCCGCCTTCTGCGCGTACGCCGAATCCGCCAGGAGATTCGCCACGAGATTCAGTGCGCTCTCCGCGTTCGGGTGCGGCAGCAGCAGATGCACAGGCGAAAACGATTTCTCATCGCAGAACACGCCCACCGGATTGATGCCCATGCGGTTGAACGCCGCGATGCCCGATCCGCCCATCATCTCATCAAAGGCCGCGCGCTGCGCCTCCGTCTCGAAAACGAACTTGCGCAACTCGATGTAAGGCTGGCCCACCCGCTCCGCCCCCTGCGCCACCCCCGCCAACGGCATGAGGCCCGCCGCACCAGAGATGCCGATAAACGCCCGACGATCCATCCTGCTCATGGTCCACTCCTCCTATTTCAACGCCCCGCGTATGGCCCCGGCCACCTGCTCCGCCAGCCTCTCGCTCCCCGCCTCGCTGTAATGGACATTGCCGGGCTTGGAGAACATCTCCGGGGCAAATCCCTTCGTGATGGCGTGCAGATCATCGATCGCCACCCCCTGTCTCTTCATCACATCCAGTGCCGCGGCGTTGTATTTCACATCATCGCCAGCCACGCGCCCCGGCTCGCCCTCCGGCACCAAGGTCGTCGTGGCGAAAATCAGCTTTGCGCCTGTCGCCTTAAGCCGGGTGACAATCTCATCCAGATTCTTGGCGTATTCCTCGACCGAGCGCACCTGTTTGCCCTTCGCCTTGTCCAAAACCGTCTTCCGCTTGCCCTCACCCGGCGCCATGTACTTCAGGTCATGCAGCCCCCAGTTGAAATGGATCACGGCCCACTTCTTGTCGCCCAGCCACTCCGCGAGCTTATCGAGGCCCGTGGACGTGTCGCTGCAGTTCACCACCTTTGTGCCGTCTGGAGTGCACGGGCGAAACACGTTGGCCTCGCCCTTCAGCAGTTCCCTGACACCCATCGTGTATCCGATCGAGATCGAATCGCCGATCAGCAGCACGTTGGGAAGCTTCGGATCCACAGTCGGCAGCCAGTTCTTCTGCGCCGGCGCCGCGGGACACGGACCCGCCACCGACAGCATCGCGCAAACGAAAATCCACCCGGCCAGTCTCCTAATCGTCATGGTTATCTATCTAAGCGCCCACCCCAAGAATCCCAGCAGAAAACGAAAACACCCCGCGCCCAAGATACACCTTGTGATTCGCCCATTGGGCAATCATCATGTTCCGATGTCCCGTCCCATCCGCCCAGCCGAGGCGTGGCTCGTCGCCGCGTGGTTCTCCATCGCCCCAGCGCTCGCTTCGCATGCCCAGCCCGGACTGTGTCTGGCACCCCTCGTCCTCGGCGCGATGGCCCCGACGCCGCAGACCCTCAACCAGAAAGCCGATGGCTACCGTGGCATCTGGTACATGAACCAGCCGACCAAAGACGAATACGCTTACAAGTACAGTGGCGGCCTCGGCACGTATTGCGCCCACCACCAGCCGTTCGCCATTTACAGCCCCAAGGCAAACAAAACGTTCTTCTGCTACGGTGGCACTGCCACCAATTCGAACACCCGACTCTGGCACATGGTCTCCTGCTTCGACCACGCCACGGGCCAAGTCCCGCGCCCGACTTTGCTTTTGGACAAGGCCACCGATGACGCCCATGACAACCCCGTGATCTCCATGGACGCGCGGGATCACATCTGGGTCTTCTCCACCTCGCACGGCACGTCACGGCCCTCCCTCATCCACCGCAGCAAGCGGCCATCGGACATCTCAGAATTCGAGCGGATCAACCCCACCTGGATCTGGGAGGGCACCGAGAAACCCCTCGATAACTTCTCGTACTTCCAGGTCTGGCCAGCGCCCGATGGCGGGTTCCGGGCATTCTTCACCAAGTACGGGGCCCCCGCCAAACGCACCACCTTCTTCATGTCGAGCGCCGACGGGATTCGCTGGGATGCCCCAATCCGCCTGGGCGCCATCCACGAGGGCCACTACCAATGCAGTGCCTCTTCGCCCGAAAGATCTGCAACCGCGTTTAACTACCACCCCAACGGCAAGGGGCTTAACTGGCGGACCAACCTCTACTATCTCGAGACCCGAGACAATGGCCGCAGCTGGCAAACAGCATCCGGCCAACGCATCCAACCGCCGCTCACCGAAATCAACAACCCAGCCCTCGTCGCCGACTACGGATCCCAGAATCTCAACGTCTATGTCGCAGATCTCGTCTTCGATCTCGCAGGCCGCCCGATAATCGTGTTTGTCACGAGCCGCGGTTTCGAGCCCGGCCCCAAGAATCAACCGCGTGTGACCCGTTCGGCGCGATGGACCGGCCAGGCCTGGGAAATCCGGGACATCGTGCCCGCCGATCACAACTACGACACGGGATCACTCTTCATCGAGCGAACCACCGGTGGCGAAGAACTCTGGCGGTTCATCGGCCCGGCCGAACCGGGCCCACAGCCCTGGGGCGGCGGTGGCGAAATCGCCCTACTGGAAAGCACCGATCGCGGCGCATCCTGGCGGCGCGTCCGCACCCTCACCGCCAACAGCCCCCGCAATCACAACTATGTTCGCCGCGCCGTAAACGCACACCCGGGCTTCTGCGCCCTGTGGGCCGACGGCAATCCCCTCAAACCCTCCGAGTCCCGTCTGTATTTCTGCGACCGAGATGGAAACACTTTCGCCCTTCCAGAAAAGATGACGTCCGAGTGGCAGGCCCCAGAGCCCCTGCGACATTGACCGGCTTCAAGAATTCAGATGCCGGGCAGTAGGAGCCTGCTTGCAGGCGATCCCATGCGCGAATCGCGCGCAAGCGCGCTCCTACGTCTGATTTTCACCCCCGGTGGTGCCCCGAATGCCCACCGTCGCGCGGCGGCCGGTGCACGGGATCTGACCAGAAACTTCGGGCGCTGTTCTCGGGCGCGGCTCGTGCCCCGACCCAAGATTCAGGGCGGGAAGATTTTGGACTGCGGTGGCAGAGTCCGGCAACCGCCGGACGGCGCCACCGCTTTGGCAGCGCGCGAATCGCGAGCCGGGGCCATCGGCTTCGGCTCCGCCGGGGGCAAAAGCGGTGTCGCCGCTTCGCTCTGCCACCGCAGTCCATAACGGCCCCGCTCCCAGCAGTTTTACCCTGAATAATCCGGCGCGTGGACGAACTTGATCAGCC
>JAKQKQ010000049.1 GCA_029560585.1 Verrucomicrobiota bacterium
CCTGTTAGAACGAACCAATACCAACGAACCACTCAACCCACGACCGTACCGAGAATGTGCGAAAGATTCTGGACACTACCCGCGCGCAAGCGCGCTCCTGAGCCCCAACTTCTTTCCCGGTGGTGCCCCGCCGCGCGCCGACGGCGAGGCTAGCCTGGAATTTCACAGTCGGCAGGCTGTGAAGTATCCGGGGTCAGCGGGCCGCCCATCGGCAAAAACAACACCGGCGCCCTCGGGCAGCTCTCGCTCCCGCCGGGCGCCGGCTTGAAACTACCCCATTGACGGGGAACAACTGTTACTGGATCAGGTGGCTGTTCACGAGCTTGGTCATATCGAACATGCTGACCGAGCCCTTGCCATTGAACACCGCCCGGAGTTTGTCGTCCGCATTGATCTGGGTGCGGACGGTCTTATCCTGCAGGCCGTTCTTCTTGATGTAATCCCAGATGGCCTTCGTGACTTCGGTGCGCGGCTTCGGCGCCGGACCGATCACTGCCGCGAGGACGTCATCCGGGCGCAGCGGCTTCATGAAGGCGGCATTGGGTTTCCTCTTCGCCTTGACCTTCGGCTTGGGGGCCGCCTTCTTGGCCTTCTTCGCCGCGGGTTTCTTGGCTTTCGCCTTGGCTTTAGGTTTCGCCTTGCTCTTCTTTGCTTTCTTTTTCGCTGGCATTTTGTTCTCCCGTCCTTTCAGGTTTGGGTTGAATTACTATTTACGATTTCGGTCGCTTTGCAACACAAGAATGGACGTTATCCGGGCAAGATGAGTAATCCGTCGATCGGGTCAGGACCCTTTCTTTTTCTGCCTCACGCGCGCCCAGCGTGCCTTTTGCGCGGCCGCTATCCTGGCCCGGCCCTCGGGACTCATTTTGCGTCGCTTGCGCTGCGCGCGACCGGGTTTTGTTTTCTCGGCAGGCTTCTGGGACGCCTTGAACTTGGCCCAGCGCAGCCGCTGTGCGGCCGCGATCTTCGCCCGACCTGCGGCACTGATGCCCCCCTTCCTGCCGCTGCCCGGAGGCCTGCCGCGACGCCCAGGGGTTGCCAGGGTCCCGCCGCCGAGGATGGAGGTCAATTCGGCCTCGAGAACCTCCATCTGCTGCTTGATTTGCGCAGCCCGTTGGAGCTGCGCGACCGTTAGATTGCTCAATGCGGTTGCCATTAATAGTACCTAATCGGTCTTAGTGGTTGTGTCAAATGACATTTTTGACAGGCGGTATTAGTTGTGCCACGCGCGGCCAATTACTCGTGCTCCAAGAGCTGTCTGAGGACAAAAGGGAGTATGCCGCCGTGCCTGAAGTAATGGACCTCGATGGGTGTGTCGATGCGAAGGGTCAGGGGGACGGTGACCGCCGCGCCGCCGCTTCGCCGGATGATGAGTGGGACATCCTGCATCGGTTCGAGTTGTCCGCCGAGGCCCAGCAGGTCGAAGCGCTCGGTCCCGTCAATCCCGAGGTCGCGCCAGCCGGTCCCGTCCTTGAACTGGAGCGGGAGGATGCCCATGCCCACGAGGTTGGCGCGGTGTATACGCTCGAACGATTGGGCCACGACCGCCCGGACGCCCAGTTGCCGCGTGCCTTTGGCGGCCCAGTCGCGGGAACTTCCCGTGCCGTATTCTCTTCCGGCCATGATAATTAGGGGCACCCCTTCGGCGGCGTAACGCATCGCGGCATCATAGATGGACATGCGTTCCCCGGAAGGCTCGTGCCGGGTCACGCCCCCCTCGACACCCTGAAGCATGAGGTTCTTGATGCGCACGTTGGCGAACGTGCCCCGGGTCATGACCCTGTCGTTGCCCCGCCTCGAACCATAGCTATTGAATGCTTCTTTGGGGACGCCGTGCTCGATCAGGTATCGGCCGGCGGGGGAATCGGCCTTTATGGAGCCCGCCGGAGATATGTGATCGGTGGTCACCGAGTCGCCGAACAGCCCGAGGAGCCGCGCGCCCCGGACATCGATCGCCGGTGACGGCTGGCGCGAGAAATCCGAAAAGAACGGCGGTTCCTGTATGTATGTGGAATCAGGGCGCCACTCATAGACCTCGCCGGAGGGGGCCGGTATCTCAGCCCATTTGGGGTTCTGTTTCTCGAGGTTGATATAAATCTTCCGATAGACATCCGGATGGGATGCCGCTTTGAGCGCATCGCACAATTCCCCGGCAGACGGCCAGATGTCGCGTAAGAAGACGGGCTGACCGCCTTCGCCGTTGCCGATGGGCTCCGAATCGAGATTGATATTCACCCGTCCAGCAAGGGCGTAGGCGACCACGAGCGGCGGGGACATCAGGAAATTGGCCCGGATGCTGGGGTGCACCCTTGCCTCGAAATTGCGGTTCCCGGAAAGCACGGCCGCGGCGACGAGGTCCCCGGCGGTGATCGCACCTTCAACGCGCGCGTCAAGTGGCCCGCTGTTGCCTATGCAAGTCGTACACCCGTATCCGACGACATGGAATCCCAGCCGATCCAGGAAAGGCTGGAGGCCCGTCCGCTCCAGATAGTCTGAAACGACCCGCGAGCCCGGCGCGAGCGACGCCTTGACCGAGGCCGGCACCGACAGCCCGCGGCGCACCGCGTTCCGTGCCAGCAGCCCGGCGGCGAGCATCACGCTCGGGTTGGACGTGTTGGTGCAGCTGGTGATCGCCGCTATCAGGACGCTGCCATGTGCGATCTCCGCGGGTTTTCCGGGGCCCTGGAGCGCCACGCGTTTGCCGAGGTCCCCGGCGGACTTGCCGTAACCGTTTTCGGCGACCGGCTTCGTTAGGAGTTCCTCAAATTGATCGCGCAGGCGCGGGAGCGCGATGCGATCTTGCGGGCGCCGCGGTCCGGCGACGCTGGGGACGATGTCGCCAAGATCGATCTCGACGACCGTCGAATAATCGACCTCGCCCGCCTTTGGCATCCCGAACAACCCCTGGGCGCGATAGTAGGCCTCGTAGCGGTCGCACAGGGCCTCGGGCCGACCCGTGGCGCGGAGATAATTGACGCACTCCGCGTCGATGGGAAAGAAACCCATGGTCGCACCATATTCGGGGGCCATGTTCGCAATCGTGGCCCGATCAACGACGGGCAGCGCCTCGGCGCCAGGCCCAAAATACTCCACGAACTTGCCCACGACGCCCTTCTTGCGCAGCAACTCGGTCACGGTCAGGGCCAGATCGGTCGCGGTGGCCCCCTCGCGGAGCCGGCCTATCATGTGGACACCGACCACGTCGGGCGTGAGGAAGTAGACGGGTTGACCCAGCATGCCCGCCTCGGCCTCGATGCCGCCGACGCCCCAGCCGACGATGCCGATGCCGTTGATCATCGTGGTGTGCGAGTCGGTCCCCACGAGCGTGTCGGGGAAACACACCCCGTCTCTCTCTATGATGCCACTGGCGAGGAATTCGAGGTTGACCTGGTGGACGATGCCGACGCCGGGTGGCACGACCCGGAATGTGTTGAACGCGCCCATGCCCCACTTCAGAAACTCGTAGCGCTCCCGGTTGCGGTCAAACTCACAGTCGAGGTTGAATTGCAGCGCGTCGGGCACGCCGGCCAGATCGACCTGTATGGAATGGTCGACCACCAGATCGACCGGCACGAGGGGCTCGATGACGCCCGGCTTCCCGCCTAGCCGCCTGACGGCGGACCTCATCGCCGCCAGATCCACGAGCAGGGGCACGCCGGTGAAATCTTGCAGCACGATCCGGGCGACCACGAAGGGGATCTCGGCGGTCCTCGTCGCGGCGGGCTGCCACCGCGCGAGCGCAAGCACATCGCCTTCGGAGATCTTCTCGCCATCGCAATTGCGCAGCACCGACTCGAGCACGATCCGGATCGAGACCGGCAGCCGGCCCAGATCGCGCCCGCAGAGGGTGGCCAGCCGGGGCAGAGAATGAAACTTCCCCGGCGTGCCATCGCCGGCCTTGAACGTCTGGAGCGTGTCCTGTCTCAGTGCCATCGCGAGAGACGATAACGGCCCGCCGCCCAATTACAACTGGGACGTGTGGCCGAACTTCGGTTCAGGGCGCGCCCGTGCCCACGGACCGGGCATCGCCGGCGGCATGGGAGTGCCGCAGCCAGTCGGCCACCCGCGATAGCCGGGACGCCTGCGCCAGATCTTCCCGGCGCTCGAACGCGTGGGCCACGTTGCCGACCATCCGCATCGCGATGGCATCGTAGGGAGCGGGGCCAAAAAGTCGCGCGCGCTGTGCCGACGAGAGTGTTCCGGCAAGTTCGCCGAGTGTCGGCGCCCCTACCGTCTTGCCCCCCTCAAACGGGTCAAAAAAGACATGGCCGATTCGCGCGAGAAAATGCGCGGGGGCGTCGATGCCTACGACGGGAAGGCCCGCCCGGGCCCCGACGAACATGTAGATGGCGGCCAATGTGAGTGGCAGGCCCCGCCGTGAAAACACGACCGAATCCAGGAGGCTGTTCGCCGGGTCGTAGTAATCCTGCTTGTTGCCCGCAAAGCCCTCCTGTCGCGCCAGCACGGACCTCAGCACGTCCAGCCGGGCCATCTCGGGCATTTTCGGGGCGAGCCGCTCGCGCACCGTTTTGCCCCACTCGTCGACCAACGCCCGCGCCTCGGCCACCCTCGCCGCCGGGCGCACCCAATCGGCAAGCAACCAGCAGAAATCCTCGAACTCCGCCAGCGTGGCTATGCACTCGCAGCGCTCCCGTAGCCGGGCGTCTTTCCTCCGATCCAGCGCCTCTCCGCGCGCCTCCTCCAAGTATCGCCGGGGACCGGGTCCAGCCATCGGAATAAGCGCATCAATTTCGGCCAACCCCTTCGAACCCATGCCGATCAGGCGAGACAGCACCAGTGCCCGGGTCGAGGGATCCTCATCGTCCAACAGCCTGAGGATCGCCGTTCTTTGGCCCGGCGTACCGAGGGGTTTCTGGTTGGGCTCATTCACCCGGGACAATATATATCACATTCGGGGGCCACGCGCCAGAAGAGCCGTCCGCCCGCTCAGAAGCGCAAATAGGTGTGCTTCTGCAAGCTGTGTTCGTATTCCTCGAGCAGTTCCATGCCCTCGCTGGGCCGCAGCAAGCCCTGTTTGATCGCCCGCTCGACATGCGCTTTCACCTGCGAGATCAATTCGTGGGCGTGGTACTGGACGTCGCCGAGCACCTCGGCGATCACCCGACCCGGGATCGTCTCCTCGATGTAGAAACTGCCCTGCTCTTCCGGATCCAGAAAGACGTGCGCCTCGTTGACGCGCCCGAACAGGTTGTGGATATCCCCCATGACGTCCTGATAGGCACCGACCAGAAAGAACCCCAGAAAGAAGGGACGCTGATCGAAATGTGGCAGTGGGAGGGTCGGCCGGACGCCCTCCGCATCGATGAAGGTGGAGACCTTTCCGTCGGAGTCGCACGTGATGTCCACGAGCGTGCCCTGGTTCGACGGGCGCTCGTCGAGCCTGTGGATCGGCATGACCGGAAACAGCTGTCCGAGCGCCCAGTGATCAACGAGCGATTGGAAGACCGAGAAATTGCAGACGTACTGGTCGCTCAGGGCCACTCTGAGATCGCGGATCTCCTCGGGCACGGTGCGCATCCCGCCAAACAGCTCGACGACTTTCTCCGCGATGTGCCAGTAGATATCATCGGCCTGCGCCTTGGTGCGCAGGTCCAGCAGCCCAAGGGAAAACATCGCCTCGGCCTGCTCTCGTGCCTCCTGGGCGTCGTGCAGGGCCTCGCGGCGGTTACGCTTGCTCAATCCATCGAGCATCTGAAGCATGTCGGCCACCAGCTCGTGGCTGCCCTCGGCGACCGGGAGCACTCGTCCGCGGCGGGTCTTCTCGGCCGAGGAGAACACTTCCACAAGCAACACCGAGTGATGCGAGACGATGGCCCGGCCGCTTTCGCTGACGATGCTGGGATGCGGGACGCCCTCCGCGTCGCACACCTCCATCAGGTTGTACACCACGTCCGAACAGTATTCCTCGAGGGTGTAGTTCGCGGAGGCGTCCGAGACGGTCCGGCTGCCATCGTAGTCGATCCCCATCCCGCCGCCGACATCGAAATACTCCGCATCGAAACCCATCTGTCGGATCTTGGCGTAATACCGCGCGGCCTCCCGCACGGCTCGCTTGACGATCTGGATGTCGGGCACCTGGGAGCCGATGTGGAAGTGAATCATCTTGAGCGCGCCACCGAGCCCCTCCGCCTTCAGGAAATCGCAGACCTCGACCACCTCCCCCGCGGAAAGTCCAAACTTCGCCGACTCGCCGGAGGACAGGGCCCATTTGCCGGCGCTCTTGACCTTGGGTTTGATCCGGATGCCAATGAGGGGCTCGACCCCCATCTGCTTGGCCACGGAAACGATCAGGGGTGCCTCCTCCCGCTTCTCCACCACGATAATCACGCGCTTGCCAACCCGCCGACCAAGCAGCGCCAGGCGCACGAAGGCCTCGTCCTTGTACCCGTTGCACACGATCAGGCTCTCGGGATCAGAATGCACCGCCAGGGCCGCGGCAAGCTCCGGCTTGCTGCCCGCCTCAAGCCCAAAATGCCACGGGGTGCCGGCGTCCACGATCTCCTCGACCACTTCGCGCAGCTGGTTGACCTTGATCGGGAATACCCCCCGGTACTGGCCCTTGAAGCCCGACTCGGCGATCGCGTTGCGAAAGGCCTCGTTGATGGTCTCGACACGGTTGCGAAGCAAGTCCTGGAAACGGACCAGCAGGGGGAACTCCAGGCCCCTGCCGCGCGCGCGCTCGACAACCTCCATGAGGTCGAGCCTCGGGCCGCGGTCCTGCAGCGGTGACACGGTGAGATGGCCGACCTCGTTCACCGAGAAATATGGCGAGCCCCAGCGATCGACGTTATAGGTCTGGACCGCCCTCTCGATATCCCACGGCGGCTTGGCCTCTGCCATGCGACATCACCCCAAGCGTCCGACGCCGTGATACCGATAGCCCAGCTGGCGCAGCGCCCCGGCGTCGAGAATGTTGCGCCCGTCGAAGATCAAGGGGGTCACCATCCGCTCCTTGAGGTTTGCCCATGGCAGCGACCGGAACTCCTTCCACTCGGTGGCGATGACGACGGCCTCGGCGCCCTCGAATACCTCCTCGGGTGTTGGGCACATCGTGACCCCCGCGAGTTCCGGGCGGGCCTTGGCCATGGCCTGCGGGTCGTGGGCCACCACGTGCGCGCCCTCGTCGGCAAGCCTCTTGCATAGCGCGATGGCGGTGCTGCTCCGGACGTCATCGGTGTTTGCCTTGAACGCGAGGCCCAGCACCCCGATCCGCTTCTCCTTCAGCACCCAGAGCGAGTCCCGGATCTTCTTCACGAAACGATCCAACTGGCCCGCGTTGATTGTCTCGACCTCGCGCAGCAGGCTGAAGGGGACACCAAGTTCCTCCGCAATGGCTATGAATGCCTTGATGTCCTTGGGGAAGCAGCTCCCCCCGTAGCCGAGCCCCGCATTGAGGAAATCCCGCCCGATGCGCTTGTCGGCGCCCATCCCGTCGGCCACGTCATCGATATTCGCCCCCGAGGCCTCGCAGATGGCCGCGACCGCGTTTATGTATGAGATCTTGAGCGCGAGGAAAGAGTTCGCCGCATGCTTGATCAACTCCGCGCTGTTGATGTCGGTGATGTGGATCGGCGCCCGGAATGGCTCATAGATTCGCTTCATCAGGGCGGCGGCACGCTCGGAGTTGGCCCCGATGACGATGCGGTCCGGCCGCATCAGGTCGGCCACCGCACAACCCTCCCGGAGGAATTCGGGATTACTCACGACGTCGAATTCCGCCCCGGCCCTATTGTACCTCGAGATGGTCTCGGCGACCTTCTCGCCGGTCTTCACGGGCACGGTGCTCTTGTCCACGATGACCCGGTAGCCTTTAAGCACGCCCGCTATCTCGCGGGCCACCTTCTCGATGTAGGTCATGTCGACCTTGCCATCGGGCAACGGGGGCGTGGGAACCGCGATGAAGACCACCTCGGAGTCATCGACCCCCTCCTGGATCGAGTCCGTGAAGCGCAGCCTGCCGGTGGCGGTGTTCGTCCGGATGATCTCCTCCAGACCCGGCTCGTAGATCGGCACCCGGCCGGACTGGAGCACCCGAACCTTCTCGGAATCGTTGTCGACGCAAACGACGTGGTGCCCCACCTCGGCAAAACATGCCCCGGTCACAAGACCCACATAACCGGATCCGATGATGCTCAACCGCATGGAGTGTGGATTTGTAAGAGATTCCGCTCGAATGACAACCCCCAATCGCCGACGTTCCACGGGGGCCGACGATCAATCACCCAGGGTCAAGGGGTTAGTGCTCCCCGAACGATAGCCAACCGGGACGTCGGCCTCAGGCCAAGCCTTGAGGGTGAAAGTCAGATAGAAGAGGATCTCGTCCTTGGTGCCGCCGTTGTCGCGCACCTGGGTGGTGGCGGCCATCCGCCACGAGGTCAGGTCGCGGTAGAGAGAGTACTCTTGAAGTTCCAGGACAGAATCCTTGGCCTCGAAGATGTGGCGGGTCCCAACCGACCAATCCTCGTTCATGCGCCACAGCCAACCCATGGAGAATTTCGTGCTATCATCGAAAAACTCGTGGCCCGAGATGTGGCGTGCGTTAAGGGACAGTTCAAGGGGCCGGGCGACCTGCCACGTCACCCTGCCGTTGTATTCGTGGAAACCATCATTATAGAGGTCGGTCGCGCCAAAGAGCTGGAGCTTCACCCAATTGACGGGCCTGAATGTCAGCTCGTTGTACAGGTTCGAGGTGGGGTGATCCTCGTAGAGGTGGCCCTCGAGATCGAAGTCGATGTAGGTCGCCCACTCCAGGATGTCCCAATTGCGCCTGTCGCGGTGCGTCTGCCATTTCTGGCGGAAGCCGGTGCGGACCACGAGCTGGTTGTCGAGGGAATCGATCGAATTATACTGGGGGAAATCGAGCGGGGCGAGTCGCGTGGAGGGGAGGCGACCGTCGAACTGCATGATGCGATCGGCGGAGATGTTGGGGTCGGGGATGTAGGAGAAATTGAAAAAGGGCTCGATGACATGCCGGATGCCGTCGATGCCCCAGTTCGGGCGCTCGACGTCCCACGTGCGGGAGAGCTTGAATGAGCCCTCGAGGCCAAGGTTGAAAACGGCCCGCAGGACGCCGTCCCCATCGTCAGCGCCCCGCACTCGCATGGTGTCGAAGCTGTCACGGTCGTGGCCATATTGGTCGTGGATATCCCCTTCATCGCCATACATCATCCCGTAGGCACGGCTCATGCCATAGGACTCGGCGGGCAGAAAATACTCGTCGTTCTCACCCCAGGAATCGCTGTAATAGGTGAGGCGAAGGCCTGCCCGCGGCGCGAGATTCAGCCAGCCGAAGAGCTGACCGGGCACCGAAAGCTGGTGGAAGGTGTCCATCCGAAGCGCGTTGAAGTCGGTCGGCATGTCGGCGTCTTCGTTGGAAAACTTGCGGTCGAACTGGGTCACCGAAGTCTGGCCGTTGTACTCGAGGTAGCCGCCCAGCCCGACGGGTTGGCGCTTGACATCCAGCGAGAGTTCGGGCTCCCGCTCGACAGTCTCGAAGAAATCGTTGAGCTGCTGGCGGCCCAGGAGCGTCAGGGTGTAATTGGGGTCGTATTTCACCAGCTCGACAAAATTATCGGGCATGCGCTCCTTGCGGAAGTCGTGCTCGAAGAAGTCGCGCTCGAAACGCGGGTCGCTCAACTTATTGACGAAGACGTTGGCATAGATGTCCTTGTCCTCGGTCAGGTAGGCGCGCTGTTTGATGCGGAACCGGTACCGGCCGTAGTCGCCGGTCTTGTTCTCTTCGCCGCCGGAGGAAAACGGATCGTCGTCATGGGCGTAGTAAAAATCGGCTTCCCCCTGGCCGTACTCGCCCTCGCGGGAATACTGGCCCTTGCGGCGGCCATAGATCCACCGAAAATCGGTGCCGCCCGCGACGCCGCGCTCGCTCCGCAGGTCGAGATTGACCTTCATGTGCACGTTCTTGTCGAGCTCGAAGCCGTACCCCATCAAAAGGAACGCGCCCCACTCGGAGCTGTAGCCCGGGACGAACTGCACCGCGATGTCGGCGCCGCCGGGATCATAGACAATCGAGGGGACCCAAAACAGGGGCACAGAGCCGGCGGAGACCATGGCATCGCGCATGATGTATCGGTTTTCGCCGGGCTCGTAGGAAAGGATGCGCGGTTTCACCTTGAAGCCAGGCTGCTGGATATTCTCGGTGGAGAACAGGGTGTCCTCGGCCTGATACATGACCGCATCGCCGGAACCGAGAGTCCGGATCTTTGCGACTTCGCCAACCACCGGCAGCGCCACGAACCGGAGGTTGTCTCCCTCCATGGCCTTGGTCTTCATGTTGTAGCGGACGCGATCTCCGCTCCAGACCATGCCGTCCTCGGTGTAGATCCTAACGTTGCCGGCGGCCTCGGCCCAGCCCACGTTGGTGTCGAAGGTCAACCTGTCGCAGTAGAGGGTCGTTTCCCCGTAGATCAGCTCGACGTTCTTCTCGGCATAGGCGATCCCGTTCTCGACGCGATTCTCGCCGTCGGCGGTCACCTGCACGCGGGCCGGAGTGCCCTCGGATTGGATCTGCCCCAGCGCGGGCATCTTCGGCATGTTTTGGGCAAGGCCCGTGCCCGGGGCGCACAACAACACCCCGACCACCGCCAAAGTGGCAAGCCTCTGACCCGAAACGTCTTTCAATCTCCTCAACACCTAGGCCAGAAGTCGCCGATTTCCAAGCGGAATCTTGGGGGTTTGCCCGGAATCAGTGGTGTTTGTTCTTCTTGTCCCCGCCCCCCCCGCCTTTGTTGCCGCCGCCCCCCTTATGGCCACCACCGCCGGAATAAGACTTGCCCCCATCAGACTTGAAACTGCCACCGTGACCGCCGCCGTGGCCGCCATTGCCGCCCTTGTTCCCGCCATCAAACTTGAAGCCACCGTCAGATTTCCGGTCGTAGGATCGCTTTTCGAAGCGCCCAGAACCAGAACTCCGGTTGAACGAGGATCCACCCGAACTGCCCAATCGGTCGCCGCCGTCATGGCGCTTGAACGTCTGGCCGGAGTTCCAATTTGAATCACGGTTCTTGCGCTCGTAGCTGCCGAAGTTCTGCCGCTCCGGCATCTGGAAGTCCTTCTGGGGCACGGGGCGCTTGTGGGATTCGACGGTCCGGTTGGTGGAGCGAAGTGCGCCGTCGTTGCCGCGGTTTTCCCCACCATTTGAGACTTTCTCCCCGGCGCTGTTCCCCCGGAAACGGTTGTCGGATCCTCTTTGGCGGAATCCCTCCATGATCCGGTTGCTGGTCTCCTGATCTCGGCCGTGATTCTGGGTCCCGTTCACCGCCAAACCCTTCGGGAACTCGTTCACCCGCTCGGCCTTCGGGATGCCGCCCCCATTCTGAGAGGCCAGCCCATCCACGCCGTGATTCCCCCTGTGATCATTATTCCCATCGCCGCCCCGCCTCCGCAGCCCATCCATGATCCGGTTGCTCCGGTTCTGGTCGTGCCCGAGGTTCTCGCCCCCGTTCGCGGTGAATCCCTTCGGCACTTCCTTGATCCCCTTGGCATTCAGGACACCGCTCCCACCCCGCGAAGACAACCCGGCGGTGCCGCGATCCCCGCCACGACCGCGACCAGAAAGACCCGTGGTCAAATCGGTCGATCTGACCCCGCCATTCGCCGGAGCATGCGATCGCTGGCGCTCGAGCGTCGCCGGAAACCCAGTGGCAGGCCCCGTGTACGCCACACCGCGGCGGTGGTTGGGGTCGTGCTGCCAGCGGCTGAGTTCCGCGCCCCGGGCCGAGCCGCTCGCCCCCCCGGCACCTCCCGCCGAGAGGCGCGTGCGGTGCTCCGCCTGCGCGTTGGCCATGAGATCCTTGTATTTCTGGTTGCCATGGGCCCGCTCGAATCGCCCGCGCATCCACTCGCGATCTTCCGGCGAGAGATTCCGCAGCTTTTCGACGAGGCCGGGATCCGTTATTCCCGCCCGGCCCCAGTCCATCGTCCGCCAATCGCCGTGTCTCAGGTCCACCCGGTCGAGATGCACGCGGCGCCAGTCGACGCGGTTCCAGTCGAACCGCCGGAAATCCGAGTGCCTCCAGTCACAGTGGTTGATATCGATGTTGTCGATGTTGACGTGGCGCAGGTCGATATCCCTGCCGTGGTGGCGGAACCGATCGCAGTGCTTCCAGTCGAAGCGATCCCAATCGTGGTGGTCCCAGTCAATGCGGCAATGGCGATAGCGATGATGGCCGTCGTACCACCAGTTGTCGTAGTCGTGGTAATAGACGAGATGCCGATCATACCAGTCGCAGTCATGCGACCAGAATAACGAGCCCACGGCCACCCCCAGGCCGAACCCGATGTATCCGGGGCCCCAGGCGTCCACGTAGGCGTAGCGCGGCGGGTAGTACACGACCCCCGGATCGTACGTCGGCACGTAGATCACTTCCGGGTCGGCGGGCTCCACGACGACCACGGTCCGGTCGCCCGTCCGCTCGACCTCGACGGTCTGTTTGTCATTCGATTTCAGGGTGCCAGCGGCCTGGGCCTTGAGGCGCATGCGCTGTACGGCGTCCAAGACGTCCTGCTCCTGGCCAAGGACCGCGTCACCAAGCTGGGTCGTCCAGTCGAGGTGCTCGTCCATGTATTTCAGGACATCGGGGAATGCGCAGAGTGCCTTGACGCTCTGCGCCCAGTCTCGATCGGCGAGAGCCTTCTCCACGTCGGCGCCCTTGATGCCCCTGTTGGCCTGTGCCCAGCGCGACGCCTGCACCACCTCGAGCGGATAGGTCGAGGCGGGGAGCAACTGCGCGAGGAGCGGATCCGGGTAGAGGGCCACGGCGGCCACCAGTTCGTCCAATTGCTGGGCCGTGAGCACATTCGCCGTGGGGGCCGCCGGGACGGTGACCGCAGGGGAATCAGCCGTCACCACCTCTGCAGCCGGCGCGGGCGATTCTGTTCGGGGGGGAGGCGCCGGCATGCGATTCGGCGCCGTCTCGACAGCCGCCGCGGGCGGTTCGCTCAGCGGCGTGGTGGCCACAGCCGAAATCTTGGACTGTTGCCCGCACGCCGCAAACGTCGCGGCAAATCCCAACCCCAAGGTGCCCAATAGCACCCGATGTTCGTTAACCCTCAGGAATGCTTTCATACTATGTTACTCCGTCCCATTAGACGATGCTCCCTCCCCCTCTATTCGGCAAACCATGCATCTCCACCGACCCCATCGCCCCTCCCCCGCGGGGCACAAGATCCATTTAACCCGCAACCCTTTGTCCATCAACCACTAATCGCCAAGCAACCCGCCTTATCAAACAAGGCATCGCACAGTCCCCGGGGCCTGGAAGCGCGCCATCTCTGGGCGTGGTGCCGCCGCAGGCCAGCACCGCTTTCCCCATGCCGCCGACGAATCCCCGGGACCACGCATGGACGCGAAGCTAGGTTCCCCACGTCACCCGCAGCGGCCCCGCCTGGCCCCGCGAGTGACGGACCTCGAAACGCCGCGTCACGCCATCGGATGAAACCTCGAGCTCATACTTGCCGAAGAAGCCGCGGAATCGCGCGACGCCACGATCGTCGCAACGGCACTCGGCCCGCGTCCTCCACTGCCCGTTGATCAGGCGATCGAGCGCCCGGTATGCGGCCTTCGGGTTCAGCTGCGCGTCCAGCAGCCCGCCCATCGCCTCGTTCTCGCCTTTGACCGCGGTCCCATCGCCGAGGTTCCACCAGGTGACACCCGCCATCTTCGGCGCGCTGAACCACAGCCGGTAGTGGTCCCGCACCACCTCCTCCTGGAGCGCCTCGCCCCCCTCGCCCGCCGATGGGAATGTGATCTCCGTGACGTACAGCGGCAGACCGAATTCGCCAAACTGCTCATACACGTCCAGCAGCCGGTTGGGATCGCACTTCGAATCGGCCAAGAATGCATCCAGCTTCTCCCGCCGAAAATAGTGGTACTGGAACCCGATGCCGCGGACCTTCGCGCCCTGCCCCAGCAGCGATTTGATCTGCGCGAAATAGCGGTTCTCCTCCGCCCGCTGGAAATTGAAAGGCGTCGTGACCTCATTGATCATCAGGGTCGTCTCCGCCGGGAAGAGCGGCGCCACCTCCGAGAACGCCCAGCGCACGTAGTCGCGATCCGGCGTGTAGAGCGGGTAATTGGTCCTGCACACCTGCGATTCGTTCACGACGTCCCAGATGCCTATCTTTCCGGCGAACCGGTCCGCGATCTCCTTGAAGCGCTTCTTGTACAGGCCGCGCAGTTCCTCGGCGTCCGAGGGCAACCATGGCGGGTTGTACGAGTGCCAGAGCAACGGGTGGCCCTTGAGGGTGATGCCGTGCTTCTGCGCCCACGGGATGAAACGTTCCGGCGGCGGCCGACGCCAGATGTCGCGCGACCCCTCCTCCTGATAGCGCAGCTCGCCCCGCGTCGGCTCGGTGCCCTCCCAATAGAACGGCACCGTCGCGAAATTGAATAGCCGGACGAATCCCTCCTCGTATTTCCGGTTCTGCTCCGGCGTCTCGAGCTGCCCCAGGACAAAGGCATTGCAGCCGAAGAGAAAATCGTGCGTCTTCTGCTTTGCCACGACCGCGACCCCCGCCAGCGGCTTGCCCGACACATCCACCACCTCGATCACCGCATCCCCCTTGCGGTATTGCTCGATATTCCGATCGATCCGCGCGTTCACCGCCGGGCCGCGCCACAGCTTCAGATACGACTCGGGAGGGCCCGCCTGCGCCACCCCGCCAACAAAACCCGACACAACCAAGAACCATGAGACGATTCGCTTCTTCATTGTCGATAACCTCCTACGCATCCCCAAACTAGGAGATCCCCCGCGCACCGCAAACGTGGAATTGAAAAAATGTGTTCCATATATGAATAGGTTGAACAACGGCCAACTGGGTCGCCTCTCCCCCGGGGAAACGCCAGCGCGGACACGCGAAACACTCGGGATCGGGGCATCCGCAACCCCGCCGCGCCCCCGCGGGAGATATCAGGCTCCAATGCGAGGATCTTGGTCTGCGCGCATCTGCGCGATCTGCGGCTCGGAGGAACGAAAACCTCACCGTTTCGCGCGGATGACCCGAACGCGATGGGCCTGGGTGTCGCCGATGAAAATCGAACCATCGGCGTCCACGAAGATGCCGTGCGGGCGGTTCATCTGACACGCGAGGGGATCGCCATCGGGACCGTCGCCCGGCTGACCCGTCCCCGCAACGAGTTCCAGCGTCCCTTTCTTTACGTCGATCATACGGACGCTGTGGCTCTCGGTATCGGCGAGATACACGTTGCCATCGGGTCCGACCGCGATGCCCTTCGGACCCGAGAGCGTCGCCTCCTTCGCGGGTCCCCCGTTTCCCGTGAAACCCGTCTTCCCCGTGCCGGCCACGTGCCGGATCCTGCCCGCCCTCATCTCGACCCTGAAGACCCTGTTGCCCTCCCGAAGCGCGAGCCACATGTCGCCGCGGGCATCGAAGTCGATGGCGCGCGGCCCATTCAATGGCGCCCCGGCGATCTTCGCACCGTCCGCCGTCGGCTGTCGTTCGCCCGTGCCCGCGAAAGTGGAAATGGCGCCAGTCCTCATGTCCACTTTGCGGATGCGGTGATTGCCGATGTCGCAGATGTAAAGTGCCCCATCGGGGCCGAACTGGATGCTGTGCGGGGCCTTCATCTCGGCCTTCGTCGCCGGTCCACCATCGCCCCCGAAACCCGCCTTCCCCGTCCCCGCCACCGTCGAGATGACCTTCGTTCTCGCATCGACGCGCCGGACGACATGATTCTGCATCTCCACGAAGAACATATTGCCCGCGCGGTCGAAGCGGATCTCGTAAGGCTCGTTCAATTCTGCCTGCGTCGCAGGACCTCCGTCGCCCGAGTAGCCCTTCCGTCCGCAGCCCGCGACCGTCGTGATCGTGCCGTCCGGCGCCACGCGGCGAATGGCATGATTCCCCGTGTCGCAAATGTAGAGACCCTTGTCCGGTCCCCCCACCACCCCAAAAGGTCCATTCAATTGCGCGCTGCTCGCCGGCCCCCCATCGCCGCCATGGCCTTTCTCGCCAATACCGGCGAATGTCGCGATCTCTGTCTTCGGCGCCGCGCCACGGGCCAGCGTCGCACAGACAAACAGCGCGATGCCAATAAATGTCAACGCAATGGGTGATTTCATAACGGTCAAACCATCGTACGAACGCCATCGCCAAGTGCCAATGCGGATTCTGACATGAAACTTCACGCCCCGCCCAAAACCGTGAGGCGGACAATCCTGTCCGCCAACTCACGGTGTGGCAGCATCTTGCCCAAATCACCTCGCTCAACCGACGATTCATACGCATCGGACATGAGGATGGCCATACAAACGACGAATGATGCTGCACGCCATCGCCTCCTGCTATATAGTGCGTGTCGCGTACCCACCATATCTCATGCGTCCCGTAGTTCTCTGCGCCCTAATCGTCATCAGTTCGGCTGCGGCCAGAGCTGACGAGTTCGACGTTCTCCGTCAGAGCTGGAAGGACATGACCACCGGCTCCGGCTACGACACCGCGGACCCGGACGTGGCCTCGCGCCTCGCCAGCACGGCGAATACGGCAAGCAACTACTGGTCCAGCATGGACAAGTCCCCCGCGCGCACATTCCTGTGGAGCGATGCGGCGAGCACCACCGTCTCCGCCGACATCACCACCGCCTACTCCCGCTTGCGGTCGATGGCGCTGGCTTACGCAACCGCAGGCTGCTCGCTGCAAACCAATGCCGGCCTGCTGGCGGACATCGCCGGTGGCCTCGATTGGATGAACACTAACCGCTACAACGCATCGAAGGCCCAATACGACAACTGGTGGGACTGGGAGATTGGCTCGCCGATGCACCTCGCCGACATCACGGTGCTGCTCTACGACCAGCTCACGGCCACGCAGCGCTCAAACTACATGGCCGCCGTCGAACACAACACCCCAACGCCCGACATGACCGGGGCAAACAAGGTGTGGAAAGCCCGCGTCGTGGGCGTCCGGGGTTGCATCGTGAAGAACGCCGCAAAGATGGTGCTCGCGCGCGACGCCTTCAGCGCCGTCTTTCCCTACGTCACGAGCGGGGACGGCTTCTACACCGACGGATCGTTCATCCAGCACAGCTACCACCCTTACACGGCCGGCTACGGCGCGAGCCTGCTGGGCAACATGGTGCCCGTGCTGCGATGGCTCGCCGGTTCCACGTGGGAGGTCACCGACCCCGCGCAAAGCAACCTCTACCGGTGGATCTTCGATTCGTACGAGCCCATCATCTATCGCGGCGCGGCCTGGGACTTTGTGCGCGGACGCGAAATCTCGCGCTCGGGCGCATCACCCCAGGGCACCGGCCACGGCGTCATGGACCCCATCCTGCAGGTCGCGCAGTTCGCCCCGGCCGCGGAGGCGGCCCGCATCAAGAGCATGGTCAAATACTGGGCGCAGAGCGACACGGTGCGCAGCTTCGTCGGCGGGCGGCCCCTATCCACGCTCATGCTGGCGAAACAGCTCATGGCGGATCCGGCGGTGGAGCCGCGTGGCGAGCTCATCGGCCACTACACTTTCGCTGAGATGGATCGCGTCGTGCATCTCGGGACGGGCTACGGTTTCGGCCTCAGCATGTGCTCCAGCCGCATCGCGAATTTCGAGTCGATCAATGGCGAAAACCTGCGCGGCTGGTTCACCGGCGACGGCATGACCATCCTCTACAACGCCGACCTGAACCAATACGGCGACGCCTACTGGGCCACGGTGGACCATTACCGCCTGCCGGGAGTCACCGCCGACACCACCGCAACCAAGCTGCCCGCCGACACCGGCTACCCCATAGGCCCCCGCGCCAAGGGCCAGGGCACGCGCACGGCCTACAATTGGGTCGGCGGCGCCACGCTCGACAGCTTCGGCGCCGCCGGCATGCAGCTCGATGGCTGGAACGTGACGCTCACGGCAAAGAAGTCGTGGTTCATGTTCGACGATGAGATCGTCTGCCTCGGGGCGGGCATCTCCAGCTCGGATGGCCGCCCCATCGAGACCATCGTGGAAAACCGAAAACTGTTGACGGCGGGCGGGGGCAACCCGTTCGTCGTCAATGGCACCCCCAAGCCCACGGTGCTCGGCTGGAGTGAGGCGATGACGGACGTCAGCTGGGCGCACCTCACCGGCAACATTGTCGGCTCGGATATCGGCTATTACTTCCCGCAACCCGCCGCGATCAGGGCAGTCCGCGAGGCGCGCACCGGCTCTTGGGCAGACGTCGATGACGGCGGCTCCACCGCTCCCATCACGCGCAACTACCTGCGCATGGGCTTCGAGCACGGCAGCAACCCGACGGGCGCCACCTACCAGTACGTGCTGCTTCCCGGCCGAAGCGCCCGCCGCGTGGGCCAATACGCGGAAGAACCGCAGATCTCCGTCCTGGTCAACGACGGCAACGTCCAGGCCGTCACCGAAAACACGCTGGGCATCACCGCCGCCAATTTCTGGACCGACGCCAGCAATACCGCCGGCATCATCACCTCGAACAAGAAAGCCTGCGTGCTCGTGCGGAACGACGGCGCGTTCATCGACGTCGCGGTGAGCGATCCCACGCAGGCCAATACCGGCACCATTACCCTCCAGATCGCCGCGGCCGCAAACTCGCTCGTCAGCGCGGACGACGGGGTCAGCGTCACCTCGATCTCGCCCGGGATCGCCATGACGGTCTCCGTGAACGGCTCCGCCGGAAAGACCTACCACGCCCGCTTCTATCTCGGCACGCCGCAATTGGTGAACGTGGCGCCCGAGGCGGACGCCTATGTCTACGACGCAAACACCAACTCGAACTATGGCACCAGCGGATCGCTCGTCGTCAAGAAGAGCGCCGCGGGCTTCAACCGCGAATCTTACCTCCGCTTCAACGTGCCCCCGTTGAGCGGCGCGCTCGTGGGCGCGGACCTCAGGCTCACGACGGTCTCCTCGAGTGCGCCCGGGGTGCATGGCGTCGCGCTGGTGAGCGACAATTCCTGGATTGAATCGGGCGCAGGCAGCATCACGTGGGCCAACAAACCCCCATCGACGGGCCCGGTGCTCTCGACGTGGACGCCGGCGGTCGGCACACCGGTGAGCGCTGGCGTCCTGGGCGCCATCGCGGGCAGCGGCCCCGTGTCCTTCCGAGTCTATGCCACCACGCAGACCACTAACGGCTACGTTGAGTACGCATCGCGCGAGAATGGCACCGCAACGAACCGGCCGCAGCTCGCTCTGCACATCGGCCACACGCCCCCCGAAGTCGCAATCACCGGCCCCGCCGATGGCACCCTCATTGGCCGCGCCACGAACATCACCATCGTCGCCGAGGCCACGGCGACAGACGGCGCGGTGACGAACGTTGCCTTCTTCGATGGTGCGACCCCGATCGGCACCGCACAGGACGCGCCCCACATGATCACCGTCCCGATCACGGCCGGCGCACACCGTCTCACCGCGGTCGCCACAGACATCAACGGCCTCAGCACGACCAGTCTCGTGACGCGCATCGACGTGGCGTATGCGCCCACCGCCGAGCCCGGCAGCGCCACCACGCCCAAGGACACCGCCGTGGACATCGACCTGCGCTCGCTGGTCAGTGACGCCGACACCCCGGCGGCAAACATCCGTTTCAGCGTAAACGACGCCTCGAATGGCAGTGTTTTGTTGCTCGCCGACGGCCACACGGCGCGCTTCACGCCGGCCAACGGATACTGGGGCCCCGCGAGCTTCGATTTCTCCGCGAGCGACGCCACAGAGGACCCGGCCATCCTCGCCCACTATCCTTTCCAGCCACCGGACGATCCCGCCGATATGCTGGCCGCGGACGTCTCGGGTCGCGAACGTCATGCCTCGCTCCAGGTGGCGGGCTCGGGATCGGCCAGCTACGGCGCCGATGTGCCCCCGGTCCTGAGCGGCTTTCAGACTCAATCGTTGCGCCTTACCGAAAATGGCGCCTCGGGCGGTGCAAAGTTGGACCGCGTCATCGGCACTAACGAATTCAACTTTCTGGGGGGCGACTGGACCGCAGCGGGCTGGTGTAAGCGCGCGGCCACATCCAATCTGGACGTCATCGTGCACTTCGGCACCGGCTCCGGTCAGACCGGCACGAACGAACTCCAGGTCCGCTTCGACTCGGGCGGCAACAACCTCCGCCTGCTCAATGGCAACGCCACCGGCAATGATACCAGCATCACCACCACCGCTGGCACGAACACATGGCACCACTTCGCCGTGACGCGCAGCGGCGGCACGCTCTCGTTCTACCTCAATGGCGCGCCCGTCGGCAGCGATACCAGTTTCGCGCTCACGTTCGACCAGGCCGCGCCGGTGAGCTTCGGCGGCAACGGCTCCACCTCCGGATACGCGCCCGACCGGTGGTTCAACGGCGGGCTCGCAGACCTCGCCCTCTTCGGCCGCGCTCTTGGCGGCGCCGAAATCGCCCAGCTCGCCACCGCCAGCGACGTCCTTCACTTCAATGGCCAGACCGCCAACAACACCGTCTCCATCACCGTCCTGAGCCCCCTGGAGAGCTGGCGCCTCTCGCACTTCGGAACGACGGGCAATTCCGGCAACGCCTCCGACAACGCCGATCCCGACCGCGACGGAATCCCGAACGCCCTGGAATGGATACTCGGAGGCGACCCCCTCGCCTGCAGCATCGCCCCACTCCCGCGCTCGAGCGCGACCGCCGACCAGTTCGCGCTCACCTTCGCACGCGATGACGAATCCGAGTCCACCACGACACTGAAGGCCCAATGGGGCACCAATCTCAGGGATTGGTTCGATGTGCCGATCGGCTCCGCCAGTTCTGGGCCCGACGGAAACGGAGTGACGGTCAGCATCACCGAAAACGGCACCGCGCCCGATGCCATCGTCGTCGCTGTGCCACGCCCCCAAGGCTCGGCAGACAGGCTCTTCTTGCGCCTCAGCGCCACGGTGCCGTAAAACCCTTTCCCAAATGAAGCTCCAGCAGAACCAGGTCTGGAAACACGGCGATTCCTACCTCCGCATCGTCCATCTCGAGCGACTCGAGGTCCAATACAAGCAGATGGCGGACCTCGCCAGCGGCGACGGCACCCACCACACCGTCACCAAGAAGACATTCTGCCGCATGCTCAAAACAGCCACCCTCCTCACTCCTCCCAACGCAACGCGCCACCCGGGGCCCACGAAAGCGCCAGCGGATTCGCCCACCCCATGACGCTTCGCGTGCCATACGGCCAATGTCACCCCACACCAGCGTCTTGGAGTGCGGTGCGTCCCGCACCGCTTTCAATCCGGCCTGCACCAGGACAGCCATTTGAGCGCCCATCGCCGCCTCCGGGATTGACCGTTTGGATCGACCCATGCGGGTGGAAATCGGTGCGGGAACGCATTAAAGGCCTTCGGCCAAGACCGGGTCGGCAGGGCGGTTCATTTGAGCAACACGCCGTCCAGAGTGACCCCTCGCTTCCCCCAGACGAACAGGATCTCAGTGCCGCCGTAATGGACCGCCCGACCGCGCAAGCTACCTTTGCGGGCTCCCACTGGACGGCCTGTACCACAGCGAACACCAGTAGGCTTGGTCGGTGGCATAGACGTCAATGGGGTCCTTGGCCGGATCGAGACTCTCGGGCAGGATTCCGAAGCGCTTCATCCAACGGACATAGTAGTCCCCAGGCCGGAAACCCGGCAAGCCTGGGCGACTGAATTCTGTTTGACGGGTTTGGGCCGCGACGATCGCCGCAAGAATGGCTCTATAGTCGGGGTCG
This sequence comes from Verrucomicrobiota bacterium, assembly GCA_029560585.1. Classification (GTDB taxonomy): domain Bacteria; phylum Verrucomicrobiota; class Verrucomicrobiia; order JADLBR01; family JADLBR01; genus JADLBR01. The sequence goes on from JAKQKQ010000049.1 coordinate 21,720, forward strand.
CTCGTGTCGTTGAACACCGACACCGTATTCCCGTCTTTGTCCTTGCACCAGCCATAGCCCCCCCGTTCCTTGGCCAGCGGCGCCAGAAGGATCATCGACTTTTCTGGGCAGCTGAGATTGTAGAGATTGAGGCAATACAGCGGATTGTTCAGCCATTCCTGCGGCTTTCCGTCCCCCCCTCGGTCGCACTGTTCCCACCTCCGTCGTCCAAGATTGTCGACGGATTGATGACAGCAGAGACACCGCTTTTCGACAATCGGTTGGACCGGGTTTCCCAACATCGCCTTCTTAAGGGTCAACGGAGTCGCCACGGCGTTTTCGAAGTGATTGAAGATCGCGTAGGTGCCGGTGAAAATGGCACTGGTCTCGATCCATAGGCGCACCCGGTCATATTCCACCTTCGTCACGTGGACACCGTGGTGGCTGCCGTCAATCTTCTTCATCAGGGGGCTCGCCCCGCTTCCGAACTCGTAGGGCCTGTGGTTCCCTTCCTCCTTCCAACCCGAAGGCCGACTGATCTGGTTATAGGCGTGGAGCGCATAGTAGCTCTGGGTGCGCCACTCGTTGTTGTCGCCGGTGAGGACCACATGCCCGGAGGCCTTTTCGACGCCGTGGCAGCCGATGCAGTGCCGGTCCCAGATCGGCTGGATGTCCCGTGGGTAATCGAACACGTCCGGCGCGCCCAGAATGGGCTCGATTCGACTCGTCGGTCGCGCCAAAGCCATGAGCATGTTCGGTGTGATGCTTCTGGTTCGTGGCTCGTGGCAGCCAACGCATCCCTGCGTTTCACCGGGCATCACCATGGTGAAGTTCTGCATCCGCTTGACAGCCAGACCCCTTTCGTCGAGCGCGACGAAATAAACGGCCCGGAGTGCCGGAACCTCAAACGAGGCCGAACCGTCCGGTTCGACGGGAACCTCCCCCAACACGCGCCGGAGCGTGATGTGGCCACCGTGCTCCCCGCGCCATCCGTGCTTGCTGCCCGGCTTCGGCAGATCTTCAAGAATCAGCAATCGTTTGATCGTGCCGCGCTTAACTCCGGACATGTTGCGTCCATAATAGACATCGGCCAGAACGAATTGGCCCGTCGTCCTCGTTGGATCGACCCGGGAAGGAATCTGCGGTTCGCGCGGTCGCGGGCGGATGACGCGGGGATCGTGGACCATTTTTTCCGCCCGATACACCTCCTGTGTCGCTCCGCTGCCCCCGAGAATCAGCAGGCTGCGATCCTTTGCGACCAGAAAACAGTCTTCAGACAGGGGATAGGGATCGCGGAATCCCTCGCGCCCATATCCGGATCCGGTGGTCCACACCAAATTGGTCAGCCGGGGACTGATCTGTCTGGCGGCGGCCCATTCGTCGGGACCGGCCTTGAGATCGACGACCATGACGTTGCCTTCGTTTTCGCGGTGACCGAACGCCGGCGAAAAGACCGCGACGATCTTGCCGTCCGCGCCGGGAATCGGCAGGGCGTCGCACTCTGCGAAAAATTCTGGATAGGGCCGTGCCATGCCGCCGAAGAGGACCATCTGTCCGGTGCCGTCGGGGTTCATCACCCACAAATCCCGGAACGTTTCGGCCGCGCGGTCCAGATAATCCCATCGCGTATACATCACCCGTCCGTCGGGAAGAACGGCGGGGCGGTCCTCGAGGAGAACGTTCGCGGAAAGGCACTGGATGTTGCGCCCGTCGCCGTCCATCCGGTGCAGGATCGCTGTTGGAACGCGGTTGCAGGGAATGAAGCGCTTGCACCGGGCCGACGAGAAGAGTATGCCGCCGTCCGGCAGATAGATCGGATCGATATCGTCCCAAATCCCGGAGGTGAGCTGTTTCAGTCCCGATCCGTCCGCGTTGATCTCGTACAGGTGGTAGGGGTCCTTTCCACCTTTGCGATAGGCGAACAGAATCTTGGTGCCGTCGTAATCGACCCGAGGATCACGAATGTTGCCCTTGGGGTCGTCAAGCAATACCGTCATCCGCCGTGTGCGCAGATTGAGTTTGCACAGCCGCGAGCCGTCTGGCGGATAGATGAGTTTCTCTTCGTCCGCGTACTCGCCGAATGTCGCGTAAACCTGATAGGCGGCGGACAGTTCGCGCTCGACGAAGAGGACCTCCTCGGCTCCGCCCATCAGCCCCAGCGCTTTCGCCGCGAGGCTGGCTTCCCCGGCCTTAGATCTGCCGCAATCGGCAAAGACCAGCGAGCCCGTCAGCACTGCGGCTGCCGCATGAAGGACGGCGCGGATGTCCACGGCGGTCTTCTCCTCTCTGCTCTTGTCTGTCGCATCGAAAACGTCCTGGCGGCGTAACGCTCCATCGGAGGTCTCATAATCGTAGCAGAGGATGGGGGCCCATCTTGTACAATCCGCTCAAGAAGGTGTACGTTTCGCTCATGCGGCAATTTCAAATACAAAGGAAGTTTCTGGACCGGATCGGCAGTTTTGAGCCTTTCAGGATCTTGTTCGAACTGATGCCGCACATCGGCTTCTACATCAAAGACCTTTCCGGCCGAATCATGGTCATCAACCGTCAGAACTGCATGAACTGCAACATCCCGAACGAAATGGCGGCGATCGGGAAAACCAGCTACGACCTGTTTTCCACGCCTATTGCCGACGAGTATTTCAAGACGGATATGAAGGTGATCAAGACCGGCAAGCCGCTGCTGAACATCATCTGCCACGCGCCCGATTATTCGACCCGGTTTGTCCTCGGCAACAAGGTTCCCGTCTACGACAAACGCAACCGAATCATGGGCGTCGCGGCGGCCTACTGTCTTGTCGATAGTGCGCCGAACCCTTCCGACTGGGACAGGCGCCTGGCGGATGTGGTCAACCACATCCATGCGAACTATCGGCAACAAATCAAAAGCGAAACCCTCGTGCGAATCGCCCATGTTTCCGAAAGTCATCTCAAGCGCATTTTCCGCCGTCTGTTCAGCCTGTCGCCGATCGGGTATGTGATTCTGACCCGCGTCAATGCCGCGCGCGACCTTCTGGAGAACACGTCGCGCACCGTCAGCGACATCGCGCAAGAGGTGGGTTTCTACGATCAGAGCCATTTCATCCGTCACTTCAAGGGCCTCCGCGGCTGCACGCCAAACCAATACCGTAAGCTGAAGGCGCGGGAGGCAACTTCCGGATGCTCTTTTTCCAGGCCGGCGCCGAAGCGCGCGCGAAAACGGTAGCGCTCGGCACACCTCTTCCAATTGCCCGCGGAGGGCATCCGGCATCAAACGTGGGGCGGCTTCCCCTTCACGGCTTCATCATCCGGCAAAATGCACCGCCGCATAGCGCCCGAAGGTCGTCGGCAGCGCGATCCATCCGTCGTCGCCCCGCGACAGGGCCATCGGACCGGCGAGGTGCGGCGAATGGAGCGTGGCGGTTCCGGTGGCCGCCCACGGCGCGACCCGGAGCCGGAGATCCTTGGGCTCGCCGTCGCCATACCATATCACGTGTGCGGTGCTACCCTGCCCCTGACGATACACGTCCACAAATGTGAGCGGCTGGAGAGCATCTCCCCCCTCCAACTCGGCCGCGAGCCCCTCCCCGGCAAGCCCCCGCACGATCTTGAGGATCCCGGCTGAGGCGGCGGGCATGGTCGCGCGCATCCATTTACCGGCCGAGTAATCGGGCTGCGGCGTGCGCCCCGGGCACTTCTGCAAATAGCGGACGCGCGGATGCGTCTTCACCGCCGCGAGGGGATCGGCATCGCGCTCGCGAAAATCCTGGTCATACGCGGCGGTCGGGCCCGTGACTAATACACCGCATCCGCGGGCGGCGGCCGCGCCGATCGCCGCACAGATCTCGTCACTCAGGCATGTCTGGCTTGCGACGATCAGCACATCGCGAGACCCGAGATCCGACAGGTGCGCCGGCTTGGCGACACGGTACGCGATTCGCCCGAGCAGCGCCTGCTCCATGCCCAGCACGCTATTGTAGGCCGTGTCGTGGTCGAAGGCCAACGACCAAGGATCGTGATACACCCAGATATTCGCGCAGGGCCGCGACCCCACATAGAGGGCCTCGTGGTCCCGCGAAAAACCCATGTAGCGCTTCAGCGCCGCATGGAACTCGGGCTGCTCGAAGAATGCCGAGCCATCGCGCCTGTCGCCGGATCGCAGGGCCCACGTGGCCGTGCAAACGTGCCCCCCGCAGGCGAGGCATTCCGCCATGTCGAGTTCAACCGGTTTCGCGTTGTTGGGCAGCTCGATCTTGCCCGAGACCGTAGTGATCCAATCCGTGGACAGCGCAATTTGGCCGATCGCCGTGCCCTCCTTCAGGTGCCGGATCTTGGTCACCAGTTGGCCATTCAGAACCTGTGGCATCTCGTGGCTCTCGGCCACGGCCATGTCGAGATAATCCCCTGCATCGGGCAGTAGGCGCGTGCGATCCTTGCGCCATAGCCTGGCACAATCCTCATAGGTGACCATGGCGGCACCAGGTTTCTTGCGGTGCACGTATTCCCGCATCTCGCGCAAACGGCGGCCCATGACATCGATGCGGAAACGGCTCCATTCCTGCCATAGCGGATCCCGGGCGTCGCGCACCGGCGGAATCCGGACGTGGCGAAAGTGCGGCAGGCCAAATCGGTCCAGCGGATCTGAATTGTTTTTGGCAAGATACTCGCAAAAAAGTTCGGTGCACCTCGGACACCAGCATTCGTAACTCGTTCCGTCGAACTCCACGCCATCCATGTCCGCCTCGAGCAGGCAGCGATCGACGACGCGCTTCAGGTACGCGATGAAATCGTCATGGGTCGGGCACGCGCTCCAGCGCCAGGATGCGCTCCCGTAGGTCTTGAGGCTTCCGTCAGGTCCGCGCTGAATCCACTCCTCCAGGTTTGGCACCTCGTCGAGCATGGTCTCGTAGACCACGGTGCTGAACTGATGGTAACCCAGGACGCGTATCCCGCGGGCGTGGGCCCTGCGGGTGAAATCGGCCGCGCGGGCCATCTCCTCCGCCTCGGCCTTGAGCCCGAAGCCCTTGTAGAAATGGGTCGTGACGAGGTTCACCCCCGCCGCCGCCAGCTTATCGAGGATCTCACCGCCGTGCATGCGGTCGTACCACCGCCGCACCCAGTGCCCCGTGGCGTGACCATCACCGATGCCCGCCCCATAGCCGCCGCGCCGATAAAGTGCAAATGGCTCCCACAGGGCCCACACCCAGCGAAGCTTGCCGGGCGCAATCCACTCGGGGACCTGCGCGGACGCCGCCTCGACCGCCGTTCCGGAGGCGGCCACCGCGCGCGACCCCAGCCACCCTGGTCCGGCCACCGCGGCAAATGCCGCGCCGCGCAAGAACGCTCGCCGGGGGAACGGGAATCCGACCTCTGTCTTTTCTTCGGTCATATAAGCAACTGGCTCGAAAACTGCGGCGCGCAGCACGCGAGGACCGCCAGCCCGGCCGCAAGATACCCCGCGGCGCGTAGCGCCGCCGCGCCCCATCCACGATCACCTCGGGAGTCCGGGATCGCCACGCGACACTTCTTATCACCCCGCGGCCGCCCTGACCAGCACGGCAACGGCAGAATTCACGAAGAACACGAAGGCGGCCGATACAGCCCGAACCCCTCCTCCCCTACGCCGCCGCGGAAGATCCACCGCGACCAACATGCAGTGGCGCTATGGCCGGGCGCGCGTCGGGGGCGCGTCGTCGCACTCGAGATCGCCCAGTGCGTACTGGATGCCATCGAGGTAGAAGCGAAGCATCGCCTTGCTCTGGTAGCTTTCGGGGAAGTGCCCCGGCGAGACGAAGAACACGCGGCCCTTGCCGAACTTCTTGATCCACGAAACGTAGAGGAGGTCATCGACGGGCTTGCCCTCGCGTTTTCCCTGTACGTCGGCCGACTTGATCATCAGCAACGGGCGAAAATCCTTCTTCGCATACGCATTGTTGAACATGTACGGCTCATCGGTATGGGTGAAGGTGTCGCCCGCGAACGCCTTCAGCAGCGGATGACCCGGATCCACCGGATATAGCGTGAACTCCTGCGCCTTGGGGTGATAGTCGAAGCTGCCGCCCAGCATATCGCCAAAGCGGGCCGAATTGTTCTGCATGACGATGCCCCCGTGCACCGCGACCAGCCCCGCTCCCCCCTCGATGTGATCGATAAGGCCCCTCTCCAGCGCCGCCGCCCTCGCCTTGCGCTCATCGTCGCCGAGCCCCTTGTACCTGTCCCCGAGATGGGCGTTCGTCGGGTCCTTGATGTTGCCACTGAGCACGTCGAGGAAAATGTTGCGGCCGGGCCCGACGCTGCAGCAGTTATTCAAGATCACCGCGTCGAATCGCCTGATGTTCTCTGGCTGGAACACCTCAATATCGGTGCTTGCCGTCACGCCAAATGCGCCAGATTTCGCCGCGATGGCCTTCACCGCCTCGTTGGCGTGGGGGATCACCTTGTGATCGAAGCCGGTGAACAGATAGAAGAGCAGGACCTCCCGCTTGCGCTTCGGCGCCACGGTCGGCGCCGCCGGCGCGAGTTCCCTGACCTTCGCAATCCATTCCTCGGAGGGAGGAACGATCGCCTTGCCGGGTTTCGGACTAACCTCGGAATGACCGACATCGAGGAAGAGGGTCCAGGCACAAAGGAAAGCCGCCAACAGCGTGATCCGCCACATGTGAGAATCCTTTCGTTACGCTCCGCCGATCCTATGGAGGATCCAGGGCCGGGACTCCAGCGGAATCGGTTACGAACTGAGACCTTGCCTAGTGCGCTGATGCATTTGGTTCTGACACATTCGCCGGGAGGGCCCGCGGCCTCGCGGGCCGGGTCGGCCTAGCCTGCATATTTCACGCTTCCGCGTGAAACATGCGGGCTCAAACGAAAACCGCGCATCCAGCGGGACACGGATACCCGCGTCGCCTTTCGGATGGACGAATCTCTAACTCCGATCCCACACGCCACACACGGGAACCACGGGAAACCAAAATCGCTTCTGCAGGGCGGCTGGCCCGGGCCGCCATCCGCGCCCGCGAGTCCGATCTTCCGCGGCGTTTGGGCCTTGGACGCCCGTGCGTTCGGTCGCGGGAGTCGTCAGGCTATCCGCCAAAATACGCGTCGAAGACCCGGGCGAGGGCGGCGCCAAACTCCTCCCAATCCGCGCCCAGCGGCATCTTCTCCTTCCCTGCGATCCAGTTTGCATTCAGTTCCAAAACGGCAGCCACAATGCCGAAGCGCTCGAACCACTGGTCACCGAGAGATCCGGGATTTCGAAATGAACTGCCCGTGCTGCCCTCGGTGAACCACGTGTGCTGGCGAAGCAGTTTTTCGAAGCGCGCCATCTTCGCGAGATAGCCCTCCAGATCCGGGACGTCGGGTCGGCTGACGTGAAGCTTCCCGAAACCATCGTTGTGCAGTTCGAGCGCCAGATCGGGACGCTGGCCACGGCCGGTCGCCGCCTCAAGCCATTGCTCCAGGGCGCAGTTCTCCGGCGCGAACTCTTTCGGCGCGGGCTTGTCCCATTCGCGATTCAAGTCCCATCCCGCGAGGTTGAATCGGGTGCGGCCACGGGCGACGCCATCCTTGTTGGCCATAGGTAATATATATAGACAGTAACGCCCCAGATATTTCTTGGCATCGGCGTCGCCCTTCAGAAGCCGCCGAATCAGTCCCTGCACGACCCAGTTGCCCCCCGATTCCCACGGATGGGCACGGGCGCGGACGAACACGCGATGCGGCGCCGCAGCGTCCCCAACGCGGACGATCTCCAATGCCCGGCCCTCCACCGTGCGCCCAATCTCCTCGATATTCACGAGCGGATTCGGGCGGATCTCGGCAAGCAAGCGATCGAGATCGCTGATCCGGTACGGCTCCAGCCGCGCGACGAACAACCTCGGGCCAGTCATTTCCAGATCAAGCTGGATGCGATTCTCGGGCAGCGAGCGCGTCGCCAGCGATTGCCACGTGCGCCCATCCGAGGAAATCGCGACCGCCTTGAGCTCTCTTGCCACCGAGCCCGGCCTTCCATTCCAGACGTTATCGAGGTTGTGGAACTCCAGCGTGAGTTTTGACCCGGGCTTCGCCTGCACCTGAAAATGAATGTGCCCCGCCGCGCGATTCATCGAAGAGCGCTGGTGATCATACATGAGGGAAACGTGGATGACCCCATTCGTGCCGACCTCCCAGAACACCGGCGAGGCATTCTCAAAACTCGTGTCAATGAACTCCAGCCCCGTCTCCGGAGCGGTGGGCTGTTTGCTCTCTGCGCTCGCAGAAATCAATGGCACCATACAGGCGGCCAGGGCAACAAAGGCTTTCATCTTCGGAGGACTCCCATCTGCGCTCATCTGCGGTTAAGACCCTACTCGGTCGGTCTGCGATCATCAGCGCAGGACGGCATCCATCTGGGCCGAGATGTCCGCGAGCCTCTGCCGATCGCCCCCCTTGACCTCGGCGGTGGCCCAACTCAGGAACCCGATCTTGTTCAACTCCTCGCGCACCCGCTTCCAATCGATGTCGCCCTGCCCGATCGGGAAGTCGAAACCCTTGCCCATGCCCTCCTTCATCGCGGTCTTCAGGCTGTACTCCTTGATGTGGATCTTCTCGATGCGCTTGCCGAGCACCTCGATCCAATGCTGCGGCCAGCCCCAGCGCATCACGTTCCCCACGTCGAAGTACGACTTGACCCACGGGCTCGCCAATTCGTCGATGTAGCGGGCCATCGTTAGCGGCTCGATGAGGAAAGTCGCCCAGACGTTCTCGACGAGAATCTTGATCCGCTTCTTCTCGGCGGCGGGGATCGCCGCGCGGATCAGTTCCTGCGTCTTACGGTAATTCTCCATATACGGGGCATTGGGGTCGGTGGCCACGACATGCAGCACCGTCGTGGCGCCATAGATCGCAGCGTCTTCAATAGCCGCCTCGAGATCCGGATTGCTCCCGTTCGAAACCCCGTGGATGGGAACGCCGACCTTCTCGCTCGCCCGCGCCAGATCCCGCGGCTCCACCTCGTCCTTCTTCGACCCGTGCCGGGATATCTCCACACCCTCGAACCCGACGTCCTTGACCAGCCGGAACTTGTCTTCCGGAGAAAGCTTCTCCGTGATCATGCCCCACCCCACCGCCTTCTGGATTCGCCCCCCCGTATCAGCCGCACGCGCCGCAGGCGCCCGCCCGACCAGAGAAGATGCGACCGCGCCCCCGAGAACCAACCCGCCCGCCTGAAGAAAACCCCGACGATCCATCTGCGATTTCATGCAAAGGTGTTTACAACTTTCCCCGCCCCAACACGACATTTTTCGCCGCCGCCCTATTGCCGACGATCCGACGGTCCCCCGGCTCCGAACAGCCCCCCGCCACTGAACCCGGTGTGTCAGGCCAGTCTGGCGGACGCCCTCCATCTTGGCGCGTGCTCGCAGCCACCCCCTTTGGGCGGCGCTTTCACGGCAGAACGGCCCGGTAGAATCGGCGGGGGAAAAGCGGCTCCTCGGGATCGATCAGTTCGACCCTGCCGTCAGTTGCCATGACCGTTCTCCATGGCGACCAGTCCAGGAGGTTCGTGGACGCCTCGATGCCATAGCGATAACCGGGAACGCCGCACAGGTGGAGTGCCAGTCCACCGGGGCCTGAGGCCACCGCGGCGAGTTCCACACCCGCGAGGGGCACGTCGGTCTGCATCGCATCTTCGCCGATGGCGCCCCGCTTGTACATGGAGATACCCTGGGGATATGGGATGGCGTTGGTGGGCTGGCCCACGATCGTTTCGAGGAGCGTCGAACTCGGGGCGTTGGTGCCCTCGTCCGCCTGCACGAGCAGGTTCGCGAGGAGGATGCCGTCGCTATTGCCCATGATCTCGAACCGGCCCTCGCCTTGTGGGATCATCTCGCGCATGGCCCCGGCGCTGTAGAGCGCGAAGTTCTGGCTGTTACTCAATTGCAACATCGAGCAGTTGCCCTCGCGCTTCCAGCCGAGCCAGCGGATGTTGGCGGCGCTGACGATTTCGGCGTCATATCGGCGCAGGTCGTGTTTGCCACCTTCGAGATTGAAACCGTAGAGCCAGAGCGGCTGAGTGGTGCCGGTGATGCGAAGCGAGCGATAGAGGTCGCCGTTGTTCGACGGATACGGTCCCGCAGAATTCCCGACCTTGTCCAGCTCCGCCTCGGGGAAGAAGAAATGCCGGCCTCCGGCATTCCCGCTGAAGCGCACGCCGGTGTAGTGATTGGGGTTAGCCGGCGGTCGATACTCGTAAACCGTCTCGAGACGAAGGTCGAACGTCTCCGAGGAGGGGCCAGCCCTCCAGTGATAGAAAGTGAACGGGTTTCGATACAGGCTGACATCGGTGGACAGCGCAAGGTTGCCGAGGTAGGTCGTGGCATCGGCGCTGTCCTCGGTCCGCACGATATCGGTCGCTGTGGTGGGACGCCAAGAGGGATGGGTGCACAGCTCGCTCACGTAGCCCTTGGCCGCGCCGAAGAGGATGGTGTTATGCCGCAGAGTGAGGGTGTTCGTTAGGAGAAACGCACCCGAGAACATGCCTCCCGTGTTGAACTTGGGAATGAAGACTCGCCCGTGGCCGGCCGCGCTCGCGTCATCGATCGCCTGCTGGATGGCCGCGGTATCGTCGCTCGTGTCTCCGGGGATGGCGTTATAGGGCGGATCGGTGACCACGACGGTCGGCGGGCTGCCGGCGCCTTCGTAGGCCGGCATCCCGTGCCATGGCAGGTGGCGCGCGAGCAGTCCGTGGGGCGGCGGCCCGCTATTTGGGGTTACCAGCTTGACGCGTTCGGCGTCCCGGTTAGTGACACCGTTGATCATGCTCCACGTTGCGAGGGTGCTGCTCGGTCCCCCGGTCGTGGTCCGCTGGTCGGTATGGGAATACTCGTCGATGCGGCTCCAGGAGCCAGCGCCGGTGGCGGCGACCAGCGTCGCGCTCTTGACCAGACTCGTCGCGCCGCCCACGTACACGTTGCGCAAGTAGAGGTTCTTGCCGCCGACATTGGCGATCGCGGTGTTCGTACTAAGGCCGCCTGTGATCTCGATGCTGCCGTCCAGGAGGGACATGGTGTTCCAAGAGGTGAGGGTGGAATAATAGGCGCTTGTCTTCACGGCGAACGCCGGCGCGGCCGCCTTCACGATCCTGAAGCCCGCCATGACCAGCGGCACAAAATCCTCATGCTCGATCGCCGCGACCGTCTGGTTCACCAAACGCGCACCAAAGATGGACGAACCGGCGCAAGTGCTGCCGGCGGGCCCGCCGGTCCGGATGCCGTAGCGTCCACCATCGACTTCAACATTCACCGCCCCCCAATTTCGGCCGGGGAGGCCGTAGAACCCGGCGAACGCGTTGGTCGCGTTCACCCGGACGTTGGCGATCATCGATCCCTGCGCCCCAGGAAAGACAACGCCCACCGCACCCGCGTGGCCGTTGCAGTCAAGATCCATGTTGCGGAGTTCCCAGTCGAAAAGATAAGACGAGTCCACCTCGTATCCGACGGGAGCACCAAGTGGATTTGTGCCCGGAGGATCGACCTGCGGCGAGTTCGGGTAATTCGTTGACTCGTAAAGCCGATACATCAGCAGCGGGCGCACGCTGTTGGTGTTGTCGAAATCACTCGCCGGCGCGTCGGCCAGCTTGATGACGGGGCGCGGTCCGAGGCTGGATCCTTGGAGGATGTAGGCTTTCGTCTGACAGGGATTCGCGCCGAGGACGATGCCGCCGGAGGCGTTCGTCCCGCTGGCGAGATGAAAATCCCTGCAGCGCAGCGTGTCCGAGATAACGTAGGTACCCGAGGGGAACAGGGCCACGAGGTTGTTGGTGTAGGCGTCGCTCACGGCGGCCTGTAGACCGGCCAGCGAATCGCCGGTGCCGTTCGTAGCCACCCCCGGATAATGGGTGACCACCAGATATCCGAGCTTGTACCGGGGATCGTCCTTGGCGGCCTGCGGGATCGCCGCCACCCCCGACACGGCCAGGACCGCCAGCGCGATCTGGAGGCCAAGCCACAAACGGGACGGAATGGACGATTGTCTTCTCATCGGCGGGACCGCTTCCCGGCGCGAATCCTCGACAGCTGCACCGGATTACGCCATGAGGATTTGCGCCTTTCACTTGAGCATTTTCACGGCGGGACGACCGGCCGGCCGAGTGAGACGCGCTGGCGCGCTCTCTTGTCGCCAAACGGATCCTTGCCGATGTCCCCCCAGCCTCCGCGGCAGGTTTCGAGCGCGGATTGCTGTCGTCATCGCCATCTCGTGGGCAGGGCCGTCCTCATAGCGCGGATAATCGCCCCGGCTGTCACCACGAAGCTCGTCCGTCGGACGGCCCGCACGCACCACGCGCAGCCCCGATTTCCAATCGAAACACTATTGCGGACCCGCGGAGGCCTTGCCCACGAAGTACCCGAATGCCCCAAATTCAACGGCGAACTTCCCCCCGGCCAGGTTCACCTTGGCCCCATTGGACAGCAGCGGCCCGTATGGGGTCGCGCCTCCTCCGGGCAGGTCCACCCGCGCCACCATCTTGCGATTGGAGAGACTGGCGACGGTCAGGATTTCCGCATCGCCGGAACGCCTCATGAACGAGACGACCGCCTCGGGCCGATCGTTATCCAGCCACACCACGTCGCCGCCGCCCAGCGCGGGCTCCCCGCGGCGGATCCGACAGAGCTTCTGATAGAAAGCGAACTTCTCCGAGGGCTTCGGCAAACAGGCCGCCGCCCAACCGACCGGCCATCTCGCGTAGATGCTCTGCGGCGAGGTGTCGCCGATCTCCTGGCCATTGTACAGCATCGGCACGCCATCGAGCGTGAAATTGATGACGGACATGGCCGCGGCCCCGCGCTCGCCGCACACCACCTCGGCCCGCAGCATATCGTTGACGATGTCGTGGTTCTCCGTGTAGCGGATGAACCGCGCGCCGCGCGGCCGCTCGGCGCACATCTTCTCCCATAGCCCCCGCAATGACGAGGCGGGCTCGCCCTTCGCGAATACCGCTTGCACGGCATGGAGCCACGAGAAACTGTAATTGATATCGAACGCCCTGAGCTGGTCATCCTTCCGCTGCCCCTCCGCCAGGATGACGAGATCCGGCCGGAGCGGCTCAAGGCGGGAACGCGCCTCCTCCCAGAAATCCAGCGGCACGGCGTCGGACACATCACACCGGAAACCATCCGCGCCGAAGTCCTTCACCCAGTGCGCCATGTTCGCCCAAAGGTACTCTCGCAGTTCCCGGCACTCGAAGTTCAGCCGCGGAAAGTTCCACGAGCCGGTCGCGGCCTTTCCCGACGCATCGCGCTGGATGAAATCACGTTTCTCCATCAGGGCCGAAGTCGGCCCACAGTGGAAATAGACGAGGTCCATCAGCACGCGCATGCCGAGCTTGTGCGCGGCATCGATAAAGGCGCGCAGGTCCTCTTCCGTGCCATATTCCGGATCGATGCGATTGTAGTCGGAGATCCGGTACGGGTTCCTCGGGTTGTTGGTGCCGGACGCCTTCTGCCGCTTGCTCCAGAACTCCTGACGCATGTCGGGATCCTGGAGATATACGGGACACAGATAGATGACCGTCGCGCCAAGATCGGCCACCTGCGGGAGGCGCCCGGTGGCCGCGCGCAGCGTCCCCTCCGGCGTGAAGCCGCGCAGCCACACCTGGTACATGACGCCGCGGGACAACCACGCCGGTGCCGAACGCGCCTCACGCGAGGCGAGATCCAGCGGCGCGTCCGCCCCCCTGCCCGCCATGCAGCCCAGCCCCGCCACCCAAAGAGCGCCAACCCATCTCAATCCATTCGCTCTCATATGCACGGGCCCATCATAGAAGCCACACCCACCAACGCAAATACATAAGTGAAATGCGCGATTTCACATGTGAACCAGGCAGACCCAGGAAGCAGCCGGGCACCCGGTGCTTGGACGGCGCGGAAAACACCGGCATCTTGAGATCGACAGAGCCGGAACCAGTCGCGCTTCTCACTTGTTTTGCACCCCGAATCCGTCCGGGGGAGGTTGGCAAGGACAACACTGGATCTGGGTGGCCCGTGTGCTGGAGCGTTCGGATGTTAACGGAAAGCCAAGCCCGCGCGTTCGGGATCGTGAGTATCGAGAAGCTGCATCTGGAGCCATTGACGGGAAAGCCGGCATGCCGCCTGCTTTGGTTGCTATTGACGAGGCCCTCAAATGCTAACCGGTTTGAATAGTAGAATTTTCAGCCTGTCTGCCCCGCTTTCACCGCGGCTATTCCAGCTTGATTGAACGGATCTCGACTGTGACACCAGCTTCGGAGACGGGGTCAAAGCGGAACGAGGTGACGCATCCGCCCCAGTCCGGATTCCGCGCGAGGTCGAACGTGTAGGTGTGCCATTGCCCGTCCCCGACGGCCGGGACTACGACGCTGGCGGTTTCGCTCAAGCCGGACGCCGACGTGGTCCAGAAGAGCTGGGCGTGGCCGGCCGGGCGGTCGAGACGCATCTCGACGAGGGCCCGCACGAAACGGCGCGCCCGCAGTTCGATATCGGGCGACGTCACCGCCGGGTCGCGGCTGGTCGTTGTGCCGCGCAGCACGTTCTCCCGCATCTCCAGATCCGCAAACCCCGACCACTGGCTCAGCAGCGGCCCCGACCACGCGGTGGTGTCCTTCCCAGGCTTGACCTCGCCGCGCGCCTTGAGATACCACGACTCGGGCGAGGCGAGGCCGACGTCTTGCGGAACGACATCCGTGTGCTCTTTCGGCCCATCGCAGAACACGTCGCGGATCGCGTCGAGATAGGCGAAGCCGGAGCCGCGGTTCGGCTCGATGTAGTGCCCCTCGCCGAACTCGTTCCAGCAGCAGAAAAGGACCGCGTTCGTGCCGGGGCCCGCGCGGCCGGGAAGGCCGTCGAGAGAGGTCTTGGCGCGCTGGCAGAGGTCGCGGAATTTCTCAGGCGTGTTTTCAGACCAGAAGAACCCTTTAACGTGCCACGGACGGGGATCCCAGCCCATCATGGCCACGCGGACGTCAGGCAGCAGGTTCAGATCACGTTTAAACTTCCAGAGCGCCTCCTGCTGGCCGATGAAGCCTTCGACCGGGGCGCAGGTGTGGTTGCCTTCGACGGTCACCCGCGCGGGCTCCTGCCAACAGTTACCGTAGGCGGACGTGGAGTCCCACCCCTCCTTCGCCAAGGTTTCAAGATTCGGCTTGTCCTGCGTTTGCGCGCAGGCCACGAGGTACAGGCCGCCGAGCCCGCGGCGCCCGCACTCGGCCCGCATCAGGTTGAGCGCGTTCCTGACGTTTTCGCTTCCGCCGAGCTGGGAACGCAGCTGCGAAGGAACCCAGACGTAGAGGACGGGACGGCCGTTGAAGCGGAGGTAAGACGGATGGGAGAAATAACGGTCGATCCAGAAGGGCAGCACGTTTTGCATGAGATCGTCCGTCGAGCCGACGCCTTGGGCACAGCCGTTTTCCCACATGATGCCGAACTTCATCATCGCCTGGTAGCGGGCCTTCAGAAAACCGTCATCCAGCGCGTGGCCGAGGTTCTGTTTGACCGGCTCGTTAACGCTTGACCGGTACCAGCAGTAGATCACGCCCGAGATGCCGTGCTCGACCATGAACTTGATGTGCCAGTCGGCGACCTCGGGAGTGCCTTCATTGTACCAGCCCAGCAGCGGCTGGCGCTCGGGCCACGGTTCGATGCGCTTCCAGCCCCAGTGGGTGCCGTGCTTCCACAGGGCGCAGTAGTGCGTCCAGAGCGCGTACCGGGTTTTCGCGGGCACGGGAACCGGCACGTATGAGGCGGCGGGCGCGTGCGGATCGGCCAGGAAGGCAAGCGTCTGTTCGGCGGCAACCGGCGCCTCCAAGCCGGGTCCGGAGACACTCACCCGGAACGCGCCTTTGACCGCCTGTGCGGCTTCCACGTCCCACGTCAGTTCGGTCTCGCCGCGGTAGCCGAGCACGGCAAGGGGCTGCGACGCGGGGCTTTTCAGCGTCACGCCTTCCGGCGGTGCGAGCGCAGCGGTGAGAGGCTGTGAAGCGCCGGCCGCATTGCGCAGGCGCACGCAGATGCGGTCCGCCCGCCCGGCTCGCGGCAAAGTGGAGCCGGTGAAAATCCGGTCGATCTGGATGTCCGGTGCGGCGCGGGGCGCTTCGCCCACCTCCAGATACTCGATGCGGGCGGTGTTCCCCGCCGTGTCGGAGGGAACCACACCCAGCGCCAGAAGGTCGCCGCCCCAGCCGGCCACGGTCCAGGGATCGAAGACGTAGGTGTGCGGTTTTCCGTCGCCGGCGGCTTTGAAGGGGAGCTGGCCCGCACGCGTGGTGGTGACATAGATGAGCGACGCGGGGCCGCCCTTGTCGGCCGTCATGCGCAGGCTGATGAAGTCCTTCTTGTCGAGGTTCGCTCGGATCCGGTTGTGGATCGCAAGGGACTGGGGCGTCTTCGAGTTCACCACCAGCCGCCCGTCGGCGAGCGAAAGGGCCGCGCCATCCTGCGCGGTCCAGCCGTCCAAACCTGCGCCGGCAGTGAAGTCGAACGACGCGGAGGCGGTGCGCGCGGCGGCGTCATCGACGCCGTAGGCTTCACCGATAATCTCGCGCGGAGACAGCGCGCGGCGGTAGATCTTCACATACTCGACTGCGCCCCGCATCCCGCCCTGCGGCAGTGAGGAGAGGATCGTGAGCGGCGCGTCGTTGGCTGCGGGCGCGTCACCGCGGCGGGGCTGCGAATGGGGGCGGCCGTTGACCCAGAGCATGGCTTGCTGGCCGTCCCACGTGGCCGCCAGATGATACCACGCGCCCAGCTGCGGCGGGATCACACTGACGCGCGGCTCCCACTGGCCGCCCACCCAGGGGAAGAACGAGAGGCTTCCGCCCTCCTCCGCCTGGTCTACGCGGAGCTGATACTGCTTGTCCTTGTGGACGATGAACAGGCGTTCAAGTGCCCCCGTGAGCTTCACCTTGGCCACCACGCTGAAGCCGCTCTGCATATTCAGGTCGGAAGCGGAGGGCACGAGAATCTTCTGGCTGCCGTCCAGCTCAAGCACGGTCTTTCCGTTCTCGACGACGGCTTTCACGTTGGCGAGCTGCGCGGTGTGGCCGTGGCCCGAGAGGTCGGGCAGCGCGTTGGTCGCGGCGTCGAACCGCCAGTGGGCGACAAGGCTCGGGTCGGCTGTCTGTGGGGCCGCGCAGGAAACGTGAAGGGGAACGAACAGGACGGCGGCGAACAGCCAACAGGGCAACAGAGAGCCGACTGTGTTCATTGAGGGTTTCCTTTTCCGTAAAGTCTGATCCAATCGATCTCGAACGTCTCGTCCACGGAGCCGATGTCAAGGCGCAGCGCCTCGAGCGTGCCGCCCCATTCCCCTTCGGGTTTCTTTGAGATCAGATACGTGTGCCACTCGCCGTCGCCCTTGAGCCCGAAGCTAAACGATTTGCGCTCGGACAGCGAAGGTGCCTTCTTCGTGGTCCAGAAGACTTCACAGACGCGGCAGTCTCTTGCCGCTTTGATCCGCAGGGCGATGTGGCCGATCGCTTCGACCTCAACGCCCAAGTGCTGCACAATCAGTTGCGGGTCGCCGCTGGTGACGCGGGCCACAAACCTACCGTTTTCAAAATTGACCGGCTCGATCTGATGGAACCGCCATCCCTCGGCAGTACCGGAATCAAATTCCCACTTCTTCAGGACATCGGTCTGCGGCAAGGGCACGTCTGTCATGATCTTCGTCGTGCGCACGGACAGGGGCGGAGGCGGATAAGGCTGGCTTTCGAGCGCTTTTGCCTGCGCGACCTCCTCGGCGTTCAGCACACTGAAGCCGGCGACCTTTGCGTCGGAAGGCAGCAGGTCTGTATGGGCGTCCGGCGCGTCGGTGTAGACCTTGCGCACGCGGTCGAGGAATTCGAAGCCGAATTCCTTGTCGGGCTCGATATAACTGCCTTCGCCCCATTCGTTCCACGCTTCGATGATCGCGAGGTTGTTGCGTTTGTCGATATAGCGCAGGCTGGCGCGGCACATCTTTTCGAAGAGGTCCGGCGTCTTGCCGGTGATCACGACGGCTTTCCCCCGCGCACGCGGACGGTTGTCCCAGTTGGAGTCGACCGGCACGATATATGGCAGATCCTTTTTCCTGGTGGCCGACTGCCACATGGTCTCGCAATGCGTGACCATGTCGGCATACGGAATCGAGAAACCACTCTTCCATTCGTATGGCGAATCCATGTCGGTGCCGTAGTACGCATAGGCCGTGAAGGCACTGAAGCCTGCCGCACCGCTGTGAGGGCCGCCGTTGAGGGCCACGAAGTAGAGGTCCTTCAGGCCTTTGGCCCGAAGCACCTTGTTCATTTCCCCGATCGCGCCGCGGAATCCGGCGGGGCCGCCGTTGGCGGCCACCAGCGGGTCGGAAAGAAAGGATATGAACACGGGCCGCCCCTCCACGGTCAGATAATTCGGCCGCTTGAAATAGTTGCCCGCGAGATATTCGGCCATCTCCGTGAGGGCCCTGACGCCAAAGTCCAGGGGGGCGGGCTTGCCGTCCCGCTTCCAGTCGAGGCTGTGGTTGCACCAGTGGATGCAGAACTTCATGCGGTCCGCATATTTCGCCTTCAGGAAACCCTGTTCGAGCGAGCGGGAGAGGCGCTTCTCGCCTGCGTTCCAGTACCAGTCGAAGGCAAAGAAGGAAACGCCGTGTTCGAGCGCCCATTTGATGTGCCAGTCATTGACCTCGGGCAGCGAGTCGTCGTAGAAACCGAGAAGCGGTCGCGGCGCCGGCTGCTTGGCTATGCAGTTTTTCCACTCGCTGTCCTCGTCATGCGTACGGTAGGGATAGTCGCCACGTCCGGTGTCGCGGTACCAGCCAGGAAAGATATAGGCACCCAGCGTGATCCGGCCCGCGACGGGCTCAGGAGCCGGCACGTATTCGCCTCCCCAGGTCTTCGTATCCGCATGGCCCGCAACAGCCATTCCGAGAAAGGCGGCCATCGCGAGGCTTGTTATCTCGGTCCGGCAAGATGCGGAAACTGTCATGAGCGTCGGCCCATAATAAGCTTCGCCATTTCTCAAGGTTAAGCCACTGTTTAGCAGATCGGATTCACTTGTTTTTATGGTTCAATACGGAAACTGACTTCTATTGCTTTTGACGGGACTCCTCGAGCAGCGCAAGACCATCTTCGATATCCACCCCATAGCGCCCCTCGGCAATCCGCTGCGCGGGAGGCGAAAATGGGAAATGATGGAGAACCGCGCCCGTTTTCCTATGTTACATGGTTTGCCGGATCCATTCGAGGTCTAACATCTTAGTCATCCATATTCCTCTACATTTTCTGGCTGCGCGCCTCGCAAATCCTGTGTTCCTTCGCGCTTTCACTTCTACTGCTTAACCCCTTTCAAACCAAATCACTACACTCTTTCGAAGGATAAATGATCATCCGGCACGTTCCTATTGCATTATATGCGCAAATAAGTTCGGGTTTTCGCCAGTTGCGCACACCCTTTTCAAGCGGAAGGCTGGCGGACAGGGCGCACTTGCGCGGCGCGAGCCGAACCAGGCAGTCGTCGAGCACCAGGCGCAGACTGGACGGCACCAGCATCGCCCGCGTGACGGGCCAGATCCCGCCCCCCGTGCGTGCGTTGGCCCGCAGGATCAGGACCTCGTTCTCGCCCGAGGCCATTGTCTGCGCGATCGCCGCCTCGATCCGGTCGCTGTCGGAGTTGCCTGCGACCTCATTGGGCGTGAGCGCTACAGCCGCATAAACCGCGCACAAAACTGCGGCACCTCCCAACATGATGTTTCTTTCCAGCATAGTTCCTTCGTGCCCGAACGTCCTTCGGGCAGGCGTCCGCCGCTTGCCGCATGTCACTGTTGCGGCAAGCCCTTGGCCGCCGGCGCCGCCTTCTTGTTCGCCGCGTTCCACGATGCCATCCAGGGGGGCGGCATGGCGATCGGGTTCAAGACGTGGCGCACAGGCCCCAGCCGGTACACCTCGCGGTACAGGTGCTCCTGCGCGGCAAAATAGTTCTCTGCCAGCGAGCATAGCGCGCTTTTGAGTCTGATCGCGACTCTTGAAATCAGGCTGTTGTTTTCTTCCGCGGCGGCCAAGCCGAATGGATCAATTAGGACGTCTGGACCGTTTATCGCGTATCCGTAAAGGAGAAGCTCCCCGTACAGGAATCGTGTCGGATCTTCGGTAGCAAAGCGGCCAAGCGATGGGACGTAGTATCGGTTTCTAAAGAAGCTGAAGGAAGTTTCGCGATCTAGTTCTCGCGCAACAAAGCCAAGGCGTTCGTCGAGAGCGCCATTGCCATGATCGCGGTCTTCACCGAATGCAGTATAATCCGCAGCTTGAACAATTTCGCCCAGCGGATTGGCTTCTTGAGACACGCTTCCAAGTCGATTTGGCAGATACCACTGGACGCCATTCTCGGAATCATGTCGCGCGATGGCTTGGTCAACGCGTTCGGTGTATAGGTAGCGAACCGTCTCACGTGTCCCGCTTTCCGTGAGTAGACCCGTCCAGAGGTTGTCGCGGTCGTGGCAATAGTTTTCCGTTTTCGTTGTTCCGTTTTCCGTGACGGTCTTGGCGATGCGGCGGCCGGTGGGATCGTAGGCGAAGGTGACGCCGAGGCTCTCGTGGCCGGAGGCGTCGGACTGGATGGCGGCGGTGAGGCGGTTGCGGTGGTCGAAGGTGTACACCCAGCGTTCGCCGGTGGTGAGGTGGGTTTTGCCGACAAGGTTGCCTTCGTCGTCGTGGGTGTAGGTGTGCTCGCCGTCGGAGAGGATGCGGTTGGCGGGGCCGGTGCTGTACGTATTAGTGAACAAGGAGGAAACGGAGGTAACGGAGAGGGTCCTATTCCCCGCGGGGTCGTACGAATAGGTTTCGTCGGGGAGGACGGAGCGGTCGGCTCCTGTCAATTGGCCAATGGGGTCGTGGGTGTACGCGACCGTTTCGACGTGGTTGGATTCGGCCAGGAGTTGGCCGGCGGGATCGAACTGGTAGCGGTAGAAGCCGAGCACGTCGCCGGAGGGGGCGGTGTGGGTTAACGCCGTCATGCGGCGGAGGGTTTCGACAGATGGGCCGAGGAGTTCGGCGTGGTCGGGCTCGACGGCGAGGGGGCCTCGGGCTTTCAACGGCCGGATCTGGTCCAGCCAAGCCAACGATTCGCCCTCGAAGAGGGCGGTCTGTGCGCCGAGGTCGGCCTTGCCTCGGGCGAACTCGTAGGCGGTTTGGACGGAGGGCATGCCGTTAGCGAAGCGCACGATGTTCGTGAGGTCTCCGAGGGCGTTATAGGCGAGGGCGACGTCGGCGGGGGTGACCCCTCCCCCGCTCCAGGCGCGGGTGGCGAGGCGCCCGGCCGGGTCATAGGTGGAGGCGACGGTCACGCCTTCGCCGTCCCAGGTACGGGTGACGCGGGAATTGCCGTCGTAGGCGTAATTCAAGACAAACGGCGCCGTGTCCCCCGGCAGCCAGCGGGAGATGGTTTCGAGGCGTCCGACGGCGTCATAGGTCATCTCGTGCCGGCTGTCGGGGTCCTCCATCATCACGGGTCGGCCAGCGGGGTCGAACTGGGTCTCGATGACCCGGACCACCGCGTTGGTCTCGATCCAGGTTTCGCGGACGGGGCGGTTGAGGGCGTCGAAGTCGAAGCGGCGGGTGCGGTTGAGGCGGTCGGTGATGGCGGTCTGGTTCCCGGCCGCGTCGTAGGAGAAGAAGCGCGCCTTGCCGAGGGGGTCCACCTCGGTGATGAGCCGGTTGAGGCCGTCGTAGCGGAACTCGGTCCGGTTGTTGTTCGGGTCGGACAGGGCGGTGCGGTTCTTCGCGTTGTCGTATTCGAAATGAACGGTATGGCCGGCATTGTCGGTGATGGACATCAGCGCGCCGTCGGCGCGGTAGGCGCGGAAGGAGTTGCGCCCGATCTGGTCGACGAGGTTCGTGAGCCGTCCGAGGGCGTCATAGTGGTACTGGTTCGTGCCGCCGTTGGGATCGCGGACCGCGACGATGCGGAAGGCGGCGTCGTAGTCGATGCCCGTCACGTGGCCGAGGGGATCGGTGACCTGGTCCAAGGCGCCGTTGGTGTTGTAGCGATAGCGGAACGTATTCCCCAAACCGTCGCTACGTGCCGTGAGGCGACCAGCGTCGTCGGTTTCGAAGCGATTCGTGTGGCCTTCGGCGTCGATGTAGAGGTTTGGGCGACCGAAGGCGTTGTACGTCATGCGGTGCGTGATGCCGCCGGGCAGGACGAACGCGTTGGGTTGCGCCGAGAGCATGACGCCGGGGCCGGGCGGTTCATAGCCGAAGCCAAAAGTGCGCCCATCGGGCTGCCTCACCGAGGTGACGCGGCCGTAGTCATCGCTTTGGAATTGCGTCTTATGTCCGGCGGCGTCGGTGCGGGCCGTCAGGTTCCCGTAGGCATCATATTCGTAGCGCTCGGTGCTTCCGAGGGGATCTGTGACCGAGAGCGGGTTGTTGTTCGCATCGTAGGTGTAGCGGGTGGTGTGGCCCAAGTCATCGGTGCGCTCCACTAGGTTACCGCGCGCGTCGAAGCGGTTGGAGGTGGTGCAGGCACACTCTGGCGTGACGACGATTGGCCGATCTTTCTCATCATACACCGTGGTGGAGACCGCGCCGATCTCGTTGACGGTGCGGGTGACATTGCCGCGGGGGTCATAGGTGGTGGTGAAGGTGCCGCCGTAGGTATTGATTCGGGTTTCGGTGAGGCCGTCGTCGGAGTATAGGTAAGCGGTGGGGTTTCCGAGGGCGTCGGTGAATCGCTCCAGGCGGCCGCGGTCGTCGAAGGTGGGCAGCGAGAGCGCCTCACCGCAATCTCTCTGACTGGCGCTCGATGCCAAAGCGCCGAGAGTCAAAACAAAAACTCGATAAAACATCGCCAAAGCAACCGGGCAGTCAATGTCTCAGCTCGCCAAGTTGGACCGCGTACCCCGCGACGAGACAAGGCTAAGAAGCCCCCGGGATCAGATGATCGCACTCTAGCCACTCCCACGCACCGACGAGGTCCGCAAACGAGGTTGCGGATCGTATCTTGCCCCTCAGAACTTCTGGATCATAGTCCAGCAGGGGGCTGAAGAACGGTTCCGTGCCGTGCGCCAACGCGTCCTCAAATGCGTTTGCAAGTTCGCTCAAACAATAGGTTCCCGTGTGCGTCCACAAAACGCGGTGTATGTCGCGACAGGCGAGAGCCTCCGAGGGCGAGTCCACAACATGAACACCATTCGATAATTTCTTTCGCTCGGGCCCGCGCTTTGGGGGATTCTCGACGGAGCATCGCCACAGATTCAAGTCTCCGTCATAGTTCAGGCGATACTGCCACTCGACGGAGCATTGGAATGCGAACATGCCGCTCACTTCCGTCTGGACACGGCCAAAGAGGGCTATAACGTGGTCTGCCTTCCAGACGGCGAAGAACGGAATCGATGGTGCCTTACCTTTTTCCAGTTTACCGTTTTCCATGGGCGATCACAAGGGCTGCTTACAAGAGCAT
Source organism: Verrucomicrobiota bacterium (assembly GCA_029560585.1). Taxonomy (GTDB): domain Bacteria; phylum Verrucomicrobiota; class Verrucomicrobiia; order JADLBR01; family JADLBR01; genus JADLBR01. Next base: position 45,119 of record JAKQKQ010000049.1, read on the forward strand.
GAGGTATAAGGGGAATAGCACGACACCAAACGGGTCGACGACGGAGACGGTATATCCTGCCTCGGAAATTGCCTCCGCGATCGAGTAGGCCGCCAATCGTGCGTCATTGACGTTATAGAAGATAATTTTGCTGTATCGATCAGCATATCCCCAACTGGCCCCAAATTTGTCAGAAATCAAAAGTCTCCATTCATGGCGTGACACTTGGGAGATCGTAATGCCGTATTCGTTTCGCGATACACCACGCCCAGAAGGATCGACATTTCTGAGCGGGCTTCCTTCCGCATATGAATAGACCCAACGGCTGGACGGCCGACGGGCGGTGCCCTCAAACGGATCCCGGCTCAAGAAGCGCCCGAGTCCGGGGCGAGGTACCTTGCCCGGAGGTAGTAGAACCCGGTTTCCGGGTCAAGGCGCTGGCCGGTGTAGAGGTGGGGGTTGGGCGTGGTGCAGGTCTGGGTCAGGAGGTTGCCGTAGGCATCGAAGGCGTAGGTGTCGGTGACGGAACCCGCGACACCGCTCAGGGCGCGGGTGGTGCCGAGGTGGTCGGCGTGGTACCAGTGGAGGGTTCCGCCGCGGGATTGCGCGATGAGGCCCAGGCCATGGACGTAGGAGGCGGCGATGGAACCGCCGGGGGCGTATTCCTCGACGACCTCGGCGTAGGGTTGGACTTGATCGATCAGAAATCGGGTCTCGGTGCCATCGACGGCCTTGGAGACACGGATGCCGTCGGCATCGTACTGGAATTGGACCACGGATGACGCGGATGACGCGGAGCGGAGGTGGTCCAGGGCGTTCCAGCCGTAGGTGGCCGCGGTTTCGCCGTTTATCGTCTTGGAGTTTAGCCGACCCGCATCGTCCCAGGCGTAGACGGCGCTTGTCGAGCCACTCGTTTCCGTTAACAACCGGTCGTTCGAATCGTAGGCGCAGTCGGTTTGCCGTGTTCCGTTTTCGGTTTTCCACAGGCGGTTGCCGACCGGATCGAAGGCATAGTCGATGGCGAGGTCTCCATTGACGGGATCGGCGATGCTCTCTTCGGTCAATCGGTCCAGGGCGTCGTAGGTGTACTGGGCCTTACGGCCCCCGAATTCCTCGATGGCGGTCGGGTTCCCGACGGCGTCCATGGTGTAGCGGAGTGAGGCAAACACGCCCGAATTGTTCCTGTGTGCAATGTAAGCGATCCGATTCAGCGGATCAAATTCTCGAAAGGTGTTTGCGCCGTTGGGGAGCGCGGTGTTCGTGGGGTTCCCAGCCGGATCATATGCGCATCGGGTTACCCCACCCTGCGGGTCGATCACGGTTTCGAGCCGATTGAGGGGGTCGTTGATGATTCGCAACCGGTTCGGGAATTCATGAATGATCCGGAAAAGGAATTCTCATACTTAGCACGTCGGCCTCCTTAAGACCACGATTGAAAATCCGCACTCCTGATTTTAGTTCATGGCTCTCGATTGGATATATCTTCTCGATGCTGTCAAATGTCCATGCTACGCGCTTGCCCGTCCCTCCGATATACTCGTGTTCCGAATCCTTTCCGATTTCCAGCGCGATCCTGTAAGCGTCCTGCTCGGATGTTGCGTCAACCATATAAATGCTCTCGTCCCAGATCGGGCACTGTGATGCGCCTTCAACTACGGCTTTCACCAAAATGGCCACGGAGAACCACATGTCTTCTTACTTTCTATATTCAAGGTTCGTCAACAGCTTCCTGCATGTATCGCCAATTTTCCCGCTCATCGCCAGCAGGGCTCTGACCTCGATGCCGAGCGCCTCTCCTGGAAACACGGTCCGTACGGACGCTTTCAAGAAAAGGGAAATGAATTTATCAGCAGTAAGGGTGAGGTACTCGTTTCCCCACGTATTTGGGCGCCCTGTGGGAGGGGGGATCTTCACGAAGCCGCTTGGGTCCACCCACATTATTGGATTGGCGTCCACATACAGGAAATCATGCAGCGATAGAGGGATTATGGGATTCCCGTCATAGGGATCCCGGCTCAAGAATCGACCAATTGCGGAATCCATGTGACGCGCACGGAGGTACGTGAACCCGGTCTCAAGATCACGTTGCTCGCCGATGTATAGAAACGAGTTGATTTCGGTTCCCGACCGTGCGATAAGGGTGCCGAAGGCCTCGTAAGCGTACGTATCAGTGACATTCTTCAAGGCATTGCTGAGTGCCCGCGTATTTCCGAGGCCATCGACGTGGTAATAGTTGCGGCTGCCACCGCGGGTCTGAGAGATGAGGTCGAGGCCGTGGGTGTAGCGAGCGGTCAGGGTTCCGCCGGGGAGGTATTCCTCCAGCACCTCCTGAAACGGCCGGTTTTGGTCGATGAGGAACCGGGTTTCCGAGCCGTCGACCGTCTTGGAGACGCGGATGTTGTCGGCGTCGTAGTGGAATTGGACCGCGGAGGATGGCGACGTCACGGACTTGAGGTGGTCCAGGGCGTTCCACTGGTTGGTTGTGGGGTTTTGGCCGTCGCTGGTCTTGGACAGGAGGCGGCCGGCGTCGTCCCAGCCGTAGACGATGTTCGTTCCGGCGAGGCTCTCAGTGAGAAGGCGATCGTTGTCGTCATAGTCGTAGGTTGTGAGGCCGCTGCCGGGCTGGCCGACCACGGTTCGGGACAGGCGGTTTCCGACCGGATCGTAGAGGTAATCTGCGGTGCGGTTCCCGGTGACGGGATCGGTGATTTTCTCCTGGGTCAACCGGTCGAGGGCGTCGTACTGATATTCAAGGAAGCGGCCGGCGTGCTCCTCGACGGCCATGCGGTTGCCGTTGGCATCGAGGGTGTACCGGTGGCTGGTGATCACGCTTCCGTCTCCCTTTCGATTCTCAAGATAGAGTAGTCGGTTCAGGGGGTCAAACGTGCGGGTTTCGGCGACGCCGTTCGGGAACAGGGTCTCGATCAGGCTGCCGACAGGGTTGTATCGATATGCGGTCGTGGCGCCATCCGTGTCGACAACCGCTTCTAGCCGGTTGAGCGCATCGAAGCTGTACGTCACGGTCCCGGAGGGTGTCGTGACGGTGAGGGCGTTCCCCGCCGCGTCATACGTGTACCCGATCTGGCGGCCATCGGGCTCGGTGCGCGACTTCAGGCGGTCTCTCTCGTCATAGGTCCACGTGATGGTGCCGCGGGGAGCCGTGAAGGTTTCGCGCTTTCCGGTGGGTGTGTAGGTGAAGCCGTGGGTGGCGCCGTCGGGGATGCGGCGCTCGGTGAGGCGGTTTCGGGGGTCGTAGGCCATGGCGATGGCTTCGCCGTTGAAGGTGATGTTGGTGATGGGGTTGCCCGCGGGGTCGTGGATTGTTTCGGAGCGCTGGCCGCGGGGCAGGACCATGGCGGTGCGGCGGCGGTTGCCATCGTATTCGTATTTCCGCTCGTGGCCATTGGCATCGATTTCGCGAACGAGGTTGCCGACCGCATCGCGCTCGTAGGCGGTGCGCTGGCCGAGGGCGTCGATCACGGCGGTCAATTCGTTCAGGAAACTGTATTCGAATCGGGTGTCGCGTCCCGCCGGGTCGGTGCGTTTGACGACGTTGCCCCGGCCATCGAAGGCGCGGCTCTCCCGCGTGCCGTCGGCGAAGATCGTGGCCGTCTCGCGGCCCGCGCCGTCGAAGAGCGTCTGCGCCACGCGGCCCAGCGGATCGGTCACGGCAATCTGTCGGCCCGCCGCGTCGTGGCGGTAGGTGGTCTCATGGCCGAGGGCGTCGCGGCGCAGGATCATGCGGTTGGCCGCGTCGTACTCGAACTCGGTGCGGTTGCCGCGTGCGTCAATTTCCGCGCTCAGCCGTCCCGCCGCATCCCACTCCTTGCGTTCTGTGGGATTGTCGGCGAGCCCCGCGGGATCGGGCTCCTCGGCGAAGTCTTCGTCGGTGCCATCGGGATGGATCGTGGCGATGAGGCGGCCGAGGGCATCGCGCACGTGGCGCGTGAACCGGCCGTTTTCGTCGGCCACAGCGATGGTGTTGCCCAGATCATCGTGCCGCCGTTTGATGCGCGGATTGTCCGCGAGGTTGCCGGGAGTGTCGTCCGGGAAGATCGCCTCGATGAGGTTGCCTCGCTCATCATACCGATGCTCGGTGCGGTGCCCGCGCGGATCGATCTCGGCGGTCTTCTGTCCCGCCGCGTCATATTCGGTGCGTGTGATGCCGCCCTCGGGATCGGTTCGGGCGATCACGCGCCCCTCGGCATCGTATCCCAGGCGCGAGACGCGCCCGAGGGGATCGGTCAGGGTGACGGGGTTGCCCATGGCATCATAGGTAAACTCGTATGCGCCATTGGCGGGGTCCCGGAGCGTGACGAGATTCCCGGCGTCGTCATTTTCCAGACTAAACGCGTTGCCTTCGGGATCGGTGAGGCGCATCGGCAAACGCCTTGAGTCATACTGCGCCGAGACGGTGTTGCCTGCGCCGTCCTTGCGGAACAGCCGGTTGCCAGCAGCATCATAGGTGTTCACGGTCGTATTGCCCATGGGATCGACCTGGGTCAGCGGGAGGTTCTGCGCATTGAAGGTGCGGCGCGTAGTGTTTCCCAGGCCATCACTTTCGGTGAGTGGGTTCCCGCGGGCGTCATAGGTCCAGGTGCGGGTGTGGCCGAGGGGGTCGGTCGCGCTCAGGAGGTTGTTGTTGTCGTCGAAGGTGCGCCGGGTGAGGCCGTTGAGGGCGTCGAGTTCGCGAACGACGTTCCCGCGCTCGTCATAGAAATACGTCCTGGGATGGCCGAGCGGATCGGTGATGGTTTCTTGGAGAGCGGCCATATCGATGTCGATCTCGGTGGCGTTGCCCTCGGCGTCGATGACTCGCGTGATGCGGCCTTCCTCGTCATATTCGGTTCGGGTGGTCGGGCGGTTGAGCGGGTCGATGATTCGGTCGAGGTAATGGGGGTGGGTCTGTTTGTAGATGTACGTCGTCGTGTTGTCGGCGCGGTCCGTGACGCCGACGAGATCTCCGTTCGGGTCATACGCATATTGGATCGCCTTCCCGTCGGGGGTCTGGATGGCGGTGATGCGGCCGAGGGCGTCGCGGGAGAAGGTGATGGAGTCGCCGGAGGAGTGGGTGATGGCGTCGTCGGAGAAGGTGAGTGCATTGCCGTTGCGGTCGGTGACGTCGAGGAGGCCGTCGGATTCGGAGTAGCGGTACGTGCGGCCGTCGCGGGTGGTGAGGCGGTATACGGAGGGGTTGTAGGGGAGGTGGAAGAGGTAGTGGTAGACGGAGCCGTCGGGGTCGATGCTGAGTGTGGCGTCGTCGACCTCGAGGGTATCGAGGACCCCGCGGTCTGGGACGAAGCGGGGTTGCCAGGTGGTGCCGAAGAGGCCGGCGCCGGCACCCTCCGAGGTCTCCTGGAGGGTGGGGAGGAAGGTGAAGCCGACGCGGCGTCCGTCGGGATGCGTGAGGGTGACGCGGGCGCCGGTTTTGAAGGGGTTGGCGGCGAAGATGGCGGGGACGCCCTGGGCTTCGAGTGAGGATTTGGGGACCGATTCGCGGACGCGGCCCTGTCGGAACTGGAGGCGCCAGCCGTGGCCGAAGTCCTCGGAGCGGCTCGCGTCGAGGGTGTCATAGACGCGGGTGATTTGGATCGGGATGCCGGCCAGGGGGAGGTTGAGGTCGGTGATGGCGAAGGTGAAGCGTCCGGGTTTGAGTTCGCCGACGACCGAGAGGATGACCGCGGCGGCCTCGGTGCGGCCGTTGACGTCGCGGGCGATGAGGCGCAGGACGTAGGAATCGTTGGCGAGGACCGTGGGGTCGAGGGTGCCGAGGGGGCCGTTGTCGAGGTTGGCGGTGCCGCTGGCGAGGAGGCGGTAGTCGGGGTCGTGTGCGGCGACGTTGTCGAGGGAAACCAAATCCATGGGGGCGACTTCGAGGCGCCAGTATTCCAGGGCTTCGTCGCGGACGGTGCCGCGGACGGCGGTGGCGACGTCGATGACGCCGTTGGTGGGGAACTGCGCCGTCGGGAGATCGACGAAGGGGCCTTCGGAGTCCTCGGGGTCGATGACACGGATCTGGACCGAGGCGGAGCCGGTGAGCCCGGCGGCGTCGATGGCGGTGGCGACGACATCGAAGAGCCCGGGGTTGGGGAAGGTGATCTTGGCGCCGTTGAACTGGATGGGGACGGGGGTGCCGTCGAGCGCGAGGCCGAGGGATTGGATGCCGGCGTTGTCGGAGGCGTGGATGAAGAAGGAGACCGTCTCGCCCTTCTTGATGAGGTCGCTGGAGGCGGAGAGCAGAACGCGGGGGACGTCGGCATCGGCGACGACGGCCAACGTGAAGGATTGGGTGGCGGTGCCGCCGCGGCCGTCGGAGACTTCGATGGTGATGGGATGGGAGGTGCCGATTTGCGAGGGGGAGGAAGACCAGGAAAGGAGCGCCGAGCTTGGATCGCCGAGCGACGAATCGATCTCCATGCCCTGCGGACCACTGAGGATGGTGAATGTGAGGAAGTCGCCGTCGGGGTCGTGGGCGCGGAGGGTGTAACGGTAGGCGGTGCCACCGATGGCGGTGGCGAGGGGTTCGGAGACGAAGAAGGGAGCGTCGTTGGGGGCGACGCGGATGGTGAAGGAGAGGATAGCGGCGCCGCCGTCGGGGTCCTCGGCGACGATCGTGACGCGGTGGTCGCCTTCGGTGGTGAGAGCGGTCTGCCAGCGGAGTTCGCCGGTGACGGGGTCGATGGTCATGCCCTCGGGGGCGTCCTGGAGGCGGAAGGTGACCTCGCCCTCCTCGGGGTCGGAGGCGGTGATCGTCCAGGAGTAGAGGTCGCCTGGGTTGACCCCGAGGGGCGGGTCGCCGCCGATGGTGGGCATCTCGTTGGGGGCAGTGGGTGAGACGAAAATTTCAAATCGCTGGGCGGTGATGCCGCCGTGGGGGTCTTGGGCGAGGAGTTCGATGGCTTGAACTCCAAGCTGGGAGCTATCCGGGGTCCAGGAAACGAGCGCCGAGCGCGGATCGCCGAGCGACGAACTCAAGGCCATGCCGGAGGGGGCGGTTAGCAACTGGAAGGTGATGGGGTCGCCTTCGGGGTCTTGGGCTTGGATCTTGTATTGATAGAGGTGGTCGAGGGCGGCGGTGGTTGGGGGGGTGGAGGTGATGGCGGGGGGGAGGTTGGCGCCGCGGACTGTGAGGGTGAAGGATTGGGTGGCGAGGCCGCCGAGGTTGTCGAGGACGTGGAGGATTATTTCGTGGGAACCCAGGTCGTCATCGGTGGGAGTCCACGAAATGAGCGCCGAACTCACGATCATTCCCGCGGGGGCGGATTCGAGGATGTAAGAGAGCGGGTCACCGTCGGGGTCGGAGGCGAGGATGGGGCAGGAGTAGGGCTGGCGGACGATTGCGGCGGTGATGGGGACCGAGGTGATCTCGGGGTCGGCGTTGGGGTCGCCGGAGAAGACCTGGATGGTGAAGGTTTGCTCGGCGGGGGCGCCGCGACCGTCAGAGAATCGGAGGGTGACGGGGTGAGAGCCGAGCTGGGAGCTGGTTGGGGTCCAGATGAAGGTGGGAGAGGACGACGAATAGGAAGAACTCAAGGTCATGCCGGCGGGGGACTGGAGGATCTGGAAGGACAATGGGTCGCCGTTGGGGTCGTGGACGGTGGGTTGGTAGGACCAGGTGTCGCCGAAGCGGACACGGGTGGATGGGGTGGATGTGATGACGGGGGGATCATTGGAGGCGTCGGCGACGACCGCCAACGTGTAGGATTGGATGGACTCGCCGTTGTGGCCGTCGAGGGCGGTGATCTCGATGGGATGAGTGCCGATCTCGCCGGTGGTGGGCCGGAAGCGGAGGATGCCGGTGGTGGCGTCGAAGTCGAAGTCGCCGGGCGGCGGGCTGTCGAGGCGGAAGGAGATCGCGTCGCCATCGGGGTCCCGGGCGCGGAGGCGGTATTCGTAGGGGAGGTCGGCGACGGCTTGTGAGGGAGCAACGGAGAGGATCACGGGGGCATGGTTGGCGGAGCCGACGGTGAGTTGGAAGGGCTGGAGGGTGACGGCGCCGCGAGCGTCGGTGGCGCGGAGGATGATCGTGTGGGTGCCGATCTGGTCGCCCGTTGGCGACCAGATGATGGAAGATGGAAGAAGGAAGGCAGAAGATGCAGAGGAAGAACTTAGGATCATGCCTTCGGGGGCGAGGGCGAGAGTGACGGTGATGGCATCGTGGTCGGGGTCGGAGACGGCGATGTCGTAGCGGTACTGCGTGTTGGGGAGCGCGGTGGTTTGGGGGAAGGAATCGAAGACGGGGTTGCGGTTGAGGGCCTCGACGGCGGCCTCGAGAGTGAAGGATTGGGTGGCCTCGCCGCCGCGGCCGTCGATGACGCGGATGGTGACGGGGTAGGCGCCGGTCTGGTCTGGGCTTGGAGACCAGGAAATGAACGCAGAACGCGGATCGCCGAACGACGAATGCAAGGCCATGCCATCGGGGCCTTCGACGAGGAACCAGGTCAGGGGGTGGCCGTCGGGGTCTTCGGCGCGGAGTTGGTAACCGTAGTTGCGGCCAACATCGGCGAGCGTCGGGGGCTGGGAGGTGATGGCGGGGTTTTGGTTGGCGGTGCCGGCGGTGACCTCGAGCTGGAAGCGCTGGGTGGCGGAGGCGCCCTGGCCGTCGTCGGTGCGGATGGCGAAGGCGTAGGTGCCGGGGGCGGTGGGCACCCAAGCGATGTCGCCGGTGGCGGGGTCGATGGTGGCGCCGTCGGGGCCCTCGAGGAGGGCGTAGGCGAGCGGGTCGCCATCGGGATCCACCGCGCGGGCGCCGTAGCGGTAGCGCTGGCTCATGCTCACGGGGATCGAGCCGAGGAGGCGACCGGTGCCGGGATGGACGAAGAGCAACTCGAAAGAGCGTGCGTCCTCGGGCGCGGTGAGCCGGACGTCGAAGGCCGCGGTTCTGCCGGGGGTCATGCCGTAGAGTGGGCCGGTGAGGTTCTCGAAGCCGACGGTGGCGTCCGAGCAGCGCAAGTCGACCACGGCGAGCTGGCGGAGGATTTCCTCGGCCTTGATATCGACAAAGGCGCGGGTGAGGGATTGGGCCATGAGCGGGCCGCCTTGGCTCACTTGGGTGAGGTCCCAGGAGCCGCCACCGGAGGCCCATGAGAGGTCCACGTAGGTGCGCTTGACGTCATCGGAGGTGTGGCCCTCGAAGATCGGCCCGATGAAGACCCCGTTGGTCGAAGTGGTGTAGCCCCCCGCCCCGTCGGGCAGGTACGCGTTGCCGTCCGCATCCACGCCGAGGGCGCGGTTGCCGAGGGCGTCGGCAAACTCGGCGTTGACGACGCTATTGAGCGGGGCGTTGAGCGCGCGGAGCCCCTCGAGCATCACGTTGGTGGTCAGGTAGGGGCGGTAGCCGAAGAAATGGTCGTTGTCGCTGAGGAGGATGAAGTTCTTCGCGGCCTCGGGACGGAAGGCGAGGCTATTCATGGCGAGATCCAGGGCGCAGTAACCGTCCTCCTGGCCGAAGGCGGAGTAGAGATCCAGGGCGTGCTCAGAGGTCCACGCGGCAGTCTGCGCGGTGCCGAAGAAGGGCTCGAGGCGCAGGGCCTGCCCTGCCTTGGCCTCAAAGCGGTAGACGAGGGCGTCGGGCGGGGCGAAAAGGTCCCCGGCGAGCGCCTCGCCGACCGGACGCGCCGCGGCGCGGGTGTGGAGGCGGAAGGCGTAGTCCCCGGTGGCGTCTCCGCCGTAGACCAGCAGCGCGTAGGTGCCCGATTCGGGGAGCGTCATGGGACCCACGTCCGCCGAAGGGGAGGGTGAGAGCACCCCGAGCAGCGAGACTCCCTTCGGACTATACAGGTAGCACTTGATGGCCGCCGATGCCGCGACACGTCCATCGAAGTAAATCCTCTCACCCGCCCCGGCGGTGAAGTGGTAGACGTGGCGGTCGCCCGGGTTGGCTAGGGAACCGGCGATGGTCCGGTCGGTCTGGGCGGGGATGAAGGCGTCCTCGGGGAACGTCGCGCGGAAATCGTAGGAGATGGCTGCGGCGGTATTGCCGGCGATGACTAGGACGCAGGGTTCGGCACAGGGCAGGGTCGTGTCGAGGCTGACGGTGCCATACTCCGAGTCGATCTGCTTGTTGTCGGGCCCATAGAGGTTCCAATGGCCGACCGTCGAGGTGCCGGGGAGCTTGTCGATGAAGAGCCGATGACCGGCGGCGCCCTGGACGCGATAGGCGACGGCGCCGAGCCCGGGATCCAGCGTGCCGGTGGTCTCAACACCAGGGGTCAGGAGTGGGGCGTCGGAGAGGTCGAGGATGCGGACGGCGTAGTTGCCGGGCTGCGCGCCGGTGACCACGAGCGTATAGGCACCGGATTGCGGCAGCACGACAGGCCCGCGATCGGCGTTTGCGGCGGTCGCCCCGATGGCGGCGGATCCGTTCGGGGCGAGCAGGTAGGCTTGCAATTGGGACGAATCAGCGGTGATTCCGTCGAAGTAGACCCGGAGACCGGCCGGCGCGTGGAGGGTGTAACGATGCTCCTCGTTGGCCGCGGCAATCGCACCCGAATAAACGGTACCGAAGCCCGAGGCCGTGACGGGGACAGGGTCGGTGACCGTGGCGCGGAACCGGTAAGTGATGGGATTCGCGGAGCCATTATCGATCGCGAGCGTGTAGGTGCCATCGGAGGGGAGCACGGCCGTGAAATCCCAGCCCAGGGGCTGCACGCCAAGCCGGGAGCCGCCGGGACCCCACAGGCTCCACTCGCCGTAGGCAGAGGAGAGACCATCGAGGTCCATCCGCTGCCCGGCCCGGCCCTCAACGAGGAAGATTCGCCTCTGGTACGGGCCGCCGACAGCGACCTCGATGTCGGTGCCCGTGGCGACCGGTTCCGCGGCGGCCTCGTCGAGCAGGCAGAACGCGTAATCGCCCGTTTCCATGCGGTCGTCGAAGTGGATCGCGTAGGTGCCGGTCTCGGGCAGGACGATGGGGCCGCCGTTGGCCCAGAGGGAGTATCCGCTGAGGCCGGGCACCACGGTGCCCGAGGGTGTGATCAGGGACACGATCTGCCGCGAGCCGTAGTTGACCGGAGAGCGACCGTCATACCAGAGACGCTGCCCGGCGTTGCCATGAAACTGGTACAGGACGGACTGGCCCGGCTCGGCCACGGTGTCATGGACAAGCGTGCCGACCGTGAGAGGCAAGGTGCGCGTGGTGGCCACGAGGGCCCGGAAGGTGTGGTCGTAGGCCGTCGATCCGGACGTGTTGCGCAGGAGGAGGTAGTAGGTGCCATCGGCAGGTAATGAGGCCATGAAGGAACTGGCCAGGCCGGTGCCAGCGGAGAACTCGTCGGCACCGAAAAGCTGCCACGCCTCCCCGTAGGTGTGGGGCGCGATCGATTCGACGTGGAAGAGCAGGCGCTGTCCGGCCGTGCCCTCGACGCGGTAGGCGACGGCCTCTCCGGCGCGGAGGTGGGTCGCGGCGCTCTCCCCTGTCCCGATGGGCGGGGCGGCGGACAGGTCGTGGAGGCGGAAGCTGTACGGCCCGCCGGAACCGACGTCGGCCAGGATCAGGTGATAGGTGCCGGAGACCGGGAGGCTGGTCATCTTGTAGTAATCGCCGCTGGCGGCGTGGCCGCCGATCACGACCAGATTGCCGGGCCCGACGAGGCTGGCGCGAGCCGAGGTCGGGGAGGCGCGCCCGTCGTAAAAGACCGGGAGTCCCGCGGGGGCGCGGAAGGTGTTGGTGATGGTCTGGCCGGGGGCGAGCGTGCCGCTGTAGGTCTGGTCGAAGCCCTCGGGGGCGACCGCCTCGGGTTCGGGGCCAAGCGAGGCGGGCAGGCGGAAGGACTGGGGCAGGTCGGCATCGCTCCTCGGGGTGACCACCACTGTGTAGGCGCCGTCGGCGGGCAGCGCGTCCATGCCGTGGCCGGAGACCCCGTCCCACGAGCAATTAACCGAGCCGATCTTGCGGTTACTCGGGGAGAAGACGCTGACATAGCCCATGAGCCCGCTGGTGTTGACATGGCGCGGGTTGACGGTGAAGGCGGTCATGGCGAAACGATTCGAGGTGATCCCGATATCCTCGAGCCTAGCGTCGAGGGCCGGTATCATGTCGGCGAGCCAGGCGTGCTCGGTGAACATCGAGCCGGTCTCATCGACGACAAAGACCACGTCGGCCGAACCCCCGAGGGTGCCGTCCCCCGAGAGCGCCAGCGAAACGGTCGCTACGGTGCCGGTGCCGGGCGGCAGGTCGTAGGCGAGGAAGGCCGGGTCCACGTCACCGCAGGCCGTGCGGGCCGCAGCGATGGCGAATTGGGTGGCGGGTTCCGATACGAAGGCGGGGGCATGGTTGCCGGGGCTCTGGCCGACGGCGACGCAGAAGGTCTGGGTCGCCGTCCCGCCGCGGCCATCCTCGGCGCGGAGGGTGATCGTATGGACGCCGGTCTGGTGGCCAGTTGGCGACCAGATCAGGCGCGAGGCGGCAGGCTCGAGGCTCGAGGTCAGGGTCATCCCCGCAGGGCCGGAGACGAGGCTGAGAGTGACGGGGTCGCCGTCGGGATCATCGGCCTTCGGTGAGTAGGCGTACTCGGCGCCGATGTTGGCATCGACCACGGGGGTCGAGGTGAAGACGGGCGGGCGGTTGGGGGTGTCGCTGTGGACCGAGAGGGTGAAAGACTGGGTGGCGGAGGCACCGCGTCCATCCTCGACGCGGAGGGTGATGCGGTGGTTGCCGAGGTCGTCTGGACCGGGGGTCCAGACGAGGCGCGAGGTGCTAGGTTCTGGGCCCAAGGTGAGGGTCATGCCGGAGGGGGCGGCTAGCAATTGGAACGCGAGGGCGTCGCCGTCGGGATCCTGGGCGATCGCGTCGTAGCGGTACTCCGCGCCGGGGGCGGTGGTGGAACGCGGTGTGGAGGTGAAGGCGGGCGGGTGGTTTGCCGCCCCAAGGAGGGTGAGGCGATAGGAGAAGCGGACGCGGTTCGGGTTGTGGAACGCGATGGGGCGCGCGGCGGTGGAAGCGCCGGGCCCGAGGCCATCCTCGGGCAGGAGGTTCGAGAAGTCGAAGGCGGGTTTGCCGTCGGGCGTGAGGCCATCGGCGCCGAGCACGCGGACCGAGGGGTCGCTGATGCCGTCGATGACGAGGACGATCTTCCCGGCGATGGGCGCATCGCCGGAGTTCTGGAGGGCCAGATCGGCGAACAACGTCCCGGAAGTCTCGTCGAAGGAGGTGCGGTGGTAGACTGACTCAAGGTCGGCGGTGATGTCCGCAAGGCCGTCGAGGGCTTCCGGGTGGAGTACGCCGGGGGAGATCGACGGGGGCGCGGCGTTGGTGGGGAAGGCGAGGTTCGTCTGCACGAGGCTGACCGGACCGATGCGCACCGCGGTGGTGGCGTCGGCGTCCTCGTTGACGAGGCGGGCGACCAGACGCGCCCCGGTGCCTTGCGGCAGGCCCGAGATATCGATATGGACGGTGCCCGCGCCGTTGGTCATGTCCAGCAAGACTCCCGCCGCGATGGCGGGCGCCTCGCCCTCGGTGAGGTTGAGGGCTGCGTCGCGCCCGGGCGCGAAGGCGGGTACCAGTGGAACGCCGTTGGTGTCGACCAGCGCGATCTCGAGGGCGTCGTTGATCGCCTGGGGGTCGGCGGTATCGAAAGCAAGGTTGGTGAAGCTCACCGCCAGCACCGAGGGGTTGGTGGGGATCAGGACCGGGGCATCGGCGACCACCAGGAAGTTGGTCTCCTCGACCAAGGCCTCCCAGGGATCGGCCACCGTGATCGCGATCGGTTCGGCGAGGTTGGTGCCGCCGCGGTCGTCGGTGGCCATGGCCATCAGCGCGTAGTAGCCCGGCGCGGCGTTGGTCCAGATGACGGCGAACGGCGGGGCGGCGGCCGCGCCCAAGGACAGGAGGTTGGAGGCGTCGGCGGCGAAGAATGCGACGCCCGCGACGGTGCCGTCGGAATCGGCGGCCTCGACGATCAGCGGGATCCCGGCGCCCGCCTCGATGACCGCGCCATTGGTCGGCGAGACGAAGGCTGCCCGGGGCGGGTCGTTCACGACGATCAGCACGGCCTCCGATTCGGTGATGGTGCCATCGGCGTGGACGGCGACGACGGTGAGCCGATAGACGCCGGGGGCCACCTCGGTCCACCGGAATTGGTACGGCGCCTCCCCGGCCTCGCCGATCTTCTGCCCGTTGGCATGGAATTCGACCCGAGCGATCCCGTCACCCTGGACGTCCGCCGCGATGTCGATCTGCGCCGGGGCGTGGAACACCGCGCCCGGCGCGGGCGACAGGATGCTGGCGCGGGTGACGCGGCGCACCGACACCGCCACCGGCGCGGAGAGGGCCGAGCGCCCGCCATCGTCGAAGGCGAGCGCGGTGAGCGAGTAATCGCCCGCGCCCACGCCTGGCCATTCGAAGGCGAAATCCTCCGGCCCCGCGACGCCGAGGATCCAGTTGCTCTCGCCGGAGGCGGCGCGGTACTCGACGCGCAAGACCCACCCGTCCGCGTCGGCTGCCCAGGCGCGCAGGCGGATGTCGGCGGGAGCGTCGAACCGCGCGCCGCCGGCCGGCTCGACGATGCGCACCTCGGGGGGCCGATTCAACTCGCCGCAGGAGGCGAAGCCCAGGAATTCGACGGTGATCCGGTTCTCCTTCGAGATCTGGTAGGAGATCACGCGGACGCGCGCGACGCCGACGGCGCGATAGGCGGCGTTGTTGCCGCCGCCGCGCACCTGGTCCCAGACGGGCACGAGGATCTCCCGGCCGATGAGCCCATCAAGGGCATCGCGCACCTGGCCGCTGTTCTTGACGCCGGGACAGCCCTGGATCCAGTCACCAAAACCGATGGCGGTGTCGGCCGGGTCGTCAGGGTTGGTGTAATGCTCGCTGTCGCCGGGCGGGGTGAGGCTCGCCACAAGGGTCGGCACGCTCGGGCTGCCGGACCAGGTGAGCCAGCCGAAATTGCCCGGCCGCGTGCCGTTGAGGATGTCGCGCAGCACGTCGCCAGGCCGCGCCGAGATCACGCCCTCAAGGGAAAGCGCGATAGGATAGAGGTGGCCGTCATCGCCGAAGCGCAGCGGAACGCGGTGCAGCCGGACCTCGTCGAGGGCAAGGGCGGCGCCCCCGGCGCCAGCCAGCGGCCCCATGCGCAGCGCGCCCGCGCCGCCAGTCCAGTTCGACAAAGCTCCACTGGCCTCGGGCCACGTGTCGACGTAGAGTGATGCGCACCCCGCTGCCGCGTCCGCGGCGGCCACCACCGAATGCCAGCGCCCGTCGTCGAGACGCAGCGCGCGCACCCCGCCGCCCAGGGCAACCTCCTCGGCCCCGTCGCGCCAGCGCAGCCGCGCCCGCGCTTCCCCATCGATGCCGATGTCCCACCCCCGCCCGTCGGCCCCCTCCCAGCCAAACAGCGTGCCCCCCGCGCCAAAGTTTGTACCGGCGACCCACAGCGATGCGCCGAATCCGTTCGATCCCAGCGTGACCGGCAATTCGGCAAACGACACCCGCGCCCCGGGCGTGAGCCGCAGCGCCTGACCCTCCCACCCAGGCACGATGGCATCGGCCGAAAAATTCGTCAGCGCGCCGTCGCAGCCGTTGCCGCTGGCGTCCGGCAGGCGGTTCGTGGCCACACCCTCCATCGGCCACCAGCCCGCAAGATCCCCCGCGGGAGCGCTATCGGGATCCGTGCCCCACGAATCAAGTCCTGCCGCGAAAACCATCAGCACGCCAAACGCCAGAACCGGGCTAAGCGCCCGCCAGTTGGAGGTAATCCTCAACGCCATAACTCACCGCCTCCCCTCCATCCGGTCATCCCCCGCGCGGCCCTCCGCACACGAAACACGCCCCACATCGTCGCGAGGACAACTCCCGGACCTGTTCTTTCCCGCCATGATCGGAGCCAGAAACCTCCAGCCCAAACCCCCAGTTACACGGGCATTTGTAACCCGCGCAAGGAAAATGTGCGCCGCACGCGGCCACGCCCAAAAATCTCACATCGAACCAATGCCATACAACGTTCCATGTCGACGAGTGCCCGGCAGCGACAACAAGCCCGGACACTTTACAGCTCGCAAGGCTGTGAAATGTCCGGGCTAGATGGCACGAGTTATCGCTCTGACTTATACTGGAATTCAGGTTTCTTTCGTGTCTGGGCGTCGATTCGGGCCCCACACGGCGACCGGGTGGCCTCGCCAGTGCTCGGCTCCATCGCCGCGAGCCATCACACGATACACCGAACCATCAAGCGCCGCGCGCATTGCTCAGCCCATCAGCCGGCTGAGGAGTCAGATTCTGCCGAGCGTCAAGAGTATGGCGTTGCCCATGACATCGACTGCGGTCCCAATCGTATTGGCGCGGACCGCGACCATACCCGTGTTCGCAAACATAGCGGAAAAGGGCAGGACAAGAAGATCGTCGCCGAATCGTCGTTCCATCTGCCGCCGTCCCTCATCCCCCCGCCCCCGCTCCCAAGACCCACTCGCGGGCATTGCCAAGAGCGATGCCCCGCACTAGATCATCGACCATCCTTTCATCCTCCGGCATCTCGCCGCGCTCCACCCTCTCGCCCAGCCAGTCGCACAGCACCCGCCGGAAATATTCGTGTCGCACCATCGATAGGGGACTGCGCGAATCTGTTGTCATGCCGATGAACGTCGAGAGCAATCCATGGTTGGCCAGCGCATCGAGGTGATGCCGGATCCCGAGCGCGTGATCATTGTACCACCATGCGGGCCCGAGCTGGATCTTGCCGCGAACGCCATCTTCGGCGAACGAGCCGGTGAGGGTCGCGAGGGCCTCATAGTCGGCCGGATTCACGGGGTAGAGCACCGTCCGAGGCAGACAGCCCTCCCTTTCCAGCTCATCGAGAAACCCGCACAGGCGCGGGATATCGCAGCTGTTGCCGATGGTGGCATAGCCGCCCGCCGGACCGGCCAGTCCCCTCAGGCGCGTGCTCGTCTGGCGCCGCGCGCCAATATGGAGCTGCATGATCCAATTTCGCCGAGCGTATTCCCGGCCGAAAAATTGCAGCGTCTCCGACTCAAATCCAAGGATGGCATGATCGGCGAGCCTGCAGCCCATTTTGTCGAAGGCGTCCATCGTGGCGACCATCGTCACCCGATCGGGCGCCGTCAGATCGTCCACGCGCAATGACGGGAGCACGCGGGATCCGAAATCCGATCTCGCCAGCCGGGCGTGGGCACCAAGGTCGTCCGCCGGCCGATCGGATGTGCACAGGCACTCGACATTGGCGCGCGCGATCAGCCCCCGCGCCGAGTAACCGTCGGCATGAAGCATGGCGTTGCATTTCTCCCAGATATGATCGGCTGACTCGGGCGACAGTAACTCCGAGATGCCAAAGTAACGCTTCAACTCCAGCGCCGTCCAATGAAACAGGGGGTTACCGAGGGTCTGTGGCACTGTCGCCGCCCACGCGTCGAATCTCTCGCGGTCCGTCGCATCGCCCGTAATAAGCCGTTCGGGCACACCCGCGATGCGCATGGCGCGATGCTTGTACGGATCGTTGGCGATCCAAACCCCCGTGATGTTATCAAACGTCCGGTCATCGGCCAAGTCGCGCGCATCGATGTGATTATGAAAATCGATGATCGGCAATCCCTCGGCAATGCCGTGGTATAGCCGCCGCGCAACCGATCCCTTCAACAGGAAATCCTCGTGGATGAACTCTTTCATCGCCGCTCCAGGGTCTTGGCCTTGGGCCCCCCTTCGGCCCGCAGGCCCGACTCGTCGAAATCGGCCACGTCTTCGACAATGATGGCCGGTCGGGCATCTGCCCCGTCCAATGATAAATCCACGTTATGGAGCCGCAGCCCCTTGACGTGCCGACAAAAGAACCCGTATGCGGGCAGTGTCCCGAACATGTCGCCCTTCGGATAGGATGTCTCTTTCTCTGGCACCGTCCGCGTCGCGTCCCCGGCCGTGCCGCCACCGACAAATCGGATGCGGATGTTGTCCAGCGTCACATTCCCCACCGGGTGGTCTGGCAGCCCAGTGACCGAGCAACCCGTGACCGCCGCGCCGTCGGCCTGGATGTTGGAAATCATGATGTCCCGCATCTTGCCCATCGCCGGCTTCTCCCGTCCTGGCAGCGGGTTCGCGCGGTTGCCCAGTCGGACAAAGATCGGCACGGCCACGTTCCGCATGACAATGTTCGACACGTTGATCCGCTCGCACGCGCCGCCATCCACCTCTTCGATGGAGACCCCGTCGCGCGTGTCGTACACCACGCAGTTGCCGAACGTAATGTCCTCGAAGCCCCCCTGCGATTCCGTCCCCAGCTTGAGGGCCGACGCGGAGCTGGAC
Source organism: Verrucomicrobiota bacterium (assembly GCA_029560585.1). Lineage (GTDB taxonomy): Bacteria > Verrucomicrobiota > Verrucomicrobiia > JADLBR01 > JADLBR01 > JADLBR01. The sequence goes on from JAKQKQ010000049.1 coordinate 63,345, forward strand.
AGCGTGCAATTCGATACCGCCACCCGCCGGCAGGGTCTCGCGGCGGTGGACTTCAGCACGATCGCGTCATCGCCGCTGTAGATGTCACAGTTCGATATTCGCACCCGGTCGCAGCTGTCGATATCCATCCCATCGCGATTCTCGCGAATGCGGCTGTGAATCGTGACACCGTCGATGGTCACATTCTCGCATGCCAGATAATGGGACAGCCAGCGCGCCGAGTCGCGCAGCGTGAGATCGCGGACCCGGACGTCGCGGCACTCGCTGAACCGGATCAGGTACGGGCGCCCACCGTCATCGCCCTTCTTGGCGGGGAAGAGTTTGCCCTGACCGTCGATGACGCCACCGCCAATCAGCCCGATGTGCTCCTGCCCTTCGGCAAAGATCAGGCTCTTCGTGAAGCGCCCTCGATACAGGTATTCGATCCTCGGTGTGATGCTGGGATAATCCCGGATATCCGCGCTGCCTCGCAACGTCGCGCCGCCCTCGATGTGAAGCGTGACGTGACTACGCAGGCAAATCGTTCCCGACAGAAAGACCCCGCCGCGCAGCATCACCGTCCCACCGCCGGCCTCCGCGCACGCATCGACCGCCGCCTGGATCGCCGCCGTGTCGGGAGTCCGGCCGTCCACCTTCGCACCGAACTCCCTGGGGTCCCAGGTGGCCCCGGCCGCGGCGCACGCAGCCGTTGTGGCGGCCGCGGCGAGGACGAGCGCGGGCAATTGTCGACGGAAGCGCGCCTTCATTTTTAGATTCATACTGTCACCGCCAACAACATCGCAACGGTCCAACACATTTTCATCGCGACACCGACGGCTTTCTGAGCGCGGCAAGGAGGAAGATCATCTCGCAACCCCCTGGGCGCCCGACGATCGGCCGGATGCCGTGCCCAATCGATGATCGGCGGGAGTGCCGCGACGCTGGCGGGAGAGCCAATCGAGCGCCGCGGATGGCTCGCAATCGTGCCCGCCTTCAAAGATCGTCAGGCGGGCGGCGCCCGCGGCACGGCGGAACAGGATCGACTTTTGCCGCTCGGGATCCTCTTCTCGCTCATCGGCCAACGGCGGCGGCACCTTCCGTTCCCGCACCATGAATGCGATCGCCTCTTCGGATAGCAGTCGGTCTCGGCAGCCATTGGCTTCCGCCAAGACATTGAATGCGCGCGCGGATTGGCTGATGGGAACAGAGCCGGTGTGGCCATCGTGAATTCCGGCATTGATGTCCACCGGCAACCCCTTGGCCGCGGCAAGATAGAATAGCGGCGAGCGCCTGTGGTACTCGGCCTCGGTCTGTGGGCCGGGCGGCCCACCGCAACATTTCTCCAGCATGGCGGCATAGCGCTGTTGGCGGGTCAGGCTCTCGGCGTGCCAGGCGGCCAGGTCGCTGATCGGCACCCACGCGCTGACACCCGCCCAGAGTCCCGGGGCTCGCGCCGCCATCATCAAAGCCATGTGACCGCCACCAGAGCTGCCCATGACGTAGATGCGCGCGCTGTCCAGCCGGGCGTGCTGCCGCGCGTACTCAACCGCATCCAACACATCCTGCACCGCAAGGTCGGACGCGCACGCCTCTGGGCGGACGTTCGGACCGCGGAAATCCGGCGCGATGACAACCCATTTTCGCTCTTTCCCGTGCGCCACGGCCGCGACGCCCTGCTCATAGCCACCGCTCCAGGTGTGCAGCCACACCAGCAACGGCACCGGCGGCCCACCGGTACCGGTCGCGGCCTCGGGCGGGCAATAGAAAATGGCTTTCTGCGCAACCCCGTCCTTCGAACTGGTGATGCTCACGGTATACAGCTCCGCCTCCTTCTTCAGCGCCTCCTCCCCCGCGGGAGTGGCCGGGTTCGCCAACGCCACCCCCATCGGACTGAAACCTATCCACAAGGCAACAAGAAAACACTGTCTCATCTCAATGCCCTCCTGCTACTGCTCAACCACGGCCTCGTTCACTGCGGCGCGAGGATAATCGGCCAACGGCAGCGCGTCGAACGCTTTGACCCCGCAGTCCCAAACCCGGCGAGCCGGCTCCCCGCGTCGGTGCTGAGCCGCGCCGATTCCAACGGTCGCCGGCGCGATGTCGCCAACGCCCCACCTGAGAGCGCGGGTTCATCGCTTCGGGCCCCCTGTCCCCGCAACACGGATGCACTGCTCCAGACATTCGGCCACACGCTCGCGGTACGCCAACAGCGCCGCGGGGTCGAGATTGAGATGCAGCCTCTCGGTTTCAAAACCAGAATTGACGAGCGGGACCTCGTCCTCGCCCATCTGCAGCGACAGGTCGTCGAAGAAGGCTTTCCGCAAGGGCGATCCTTGATCTTCAGAGGTGGACTCGACCTCGGCACTCAGGCCCACGCGTAAAGTCCTGGCCGAGCGAGGCGCCTCGGTCAAAGTGACCTGGCGCCGCACGAAACCCTTTTGGGAGCCTGTGGCGGGCCGGCTCTGCAGGCTCTTCAGGACACGTCCCCCCGCGTCGCGATACTCGGCAAACAAACGCGCTTGTCCCGCCAGATCATCCGTCTTGATCCAGCCCGAGAAGACGCCAGTCTTTCCGGCGATCGCCGGGACTTCCTGCCAGACGTGCACGCCCTCTGGGGTCGGCAGCATTCGCAGCGCCTGCTTGCCGCCGTGAATTGCCGCGGGATGGACCGTTGCGCTGCATGCCGCTTCGCCCATTTCGGCGACGTGCCATCCCTCGCGCCAGCCGGCGCTGAGCCGCACCAGATCGTCGGGCACGTTCAGCAGTTCGCGTGCAATGCCGAGGAGCTTCTCATCCCCGCCCGCCTTCCGCTGCGCCATCGCCCGCAATTGCGCCAGATACTCATAGTCCTCGATGCCGTCGCGAATTCGCTTCACGCGTGGCGTTGCCAACATGCCCCCCGCCTCGTCCGGGTAAAAGAGATTGCCGCCGCCGTTCGCCTGGGTCCAAACCTTGCTAATCGAGTTATGGTAGCCGGGCCGCCATTCGTTCTCTGGGCGACTCTTGTCCCGGATCTCCTTGTTGTCCGGCCATTCCCGCTGCACCGCCCAATAGAGATGCCCTTTCACGCCCGCCTTCCAATCGGCCATGAAAAAGCCGCGGTGCGCAACAGGCGGAAAATCGATTCGAAAATCGGGCTCGCTGGCCAGGTTGTCCGCGCCCACCGAATACCACCAGACCTCCTTGCCCTGCGCCATCGGCAGAATGAAGAGCGACGTGGGCACAACGAAGATATCGACGACATCCTTGATCCGCGGGTCCGGCTGGCTGGTGTTGATCCGGGGGATCTCGGGGTGGCGCTCATGAAAACGCTGGTACGCCTTGCGCATCGCCGGGATCAGTGCGGGGTTGTTGACGGTGACCTCGTCATAACCGAAGAAGTAAGTCCGCCCCAGGGCCCCAGATCGTTTCAGCAGGGCGATCTTGGTCTCCAGCGCCGCGAGCGACCTGTCGATCTCCTCATCGGTTCTTCCGCCGCATGTGACCAGGATCACATTCATGCCCCCCGCCAGGCACTCTTTTAGGCGACTCTCGTCGCCAAACAGCTCGGCGCCCGAACCCCACATGGGCACCGGCCCCAAGTGGTGCTCCAGCATCATGTCTTGCGCCGCGCGGATCTGCTCGCGGGTCAGGGTCCGCCCATAATAGGCCTCCATCCAACGCTGCGTGAATGCGAAGGCGAGTTTCAACGTCGGAGCAACAGGAAGTTCGAAATCTCGCACCTGGAATCGGATCGGCAGAACCCCCGACCCAGCCGAGGTGCTCACGGTCACCTGGCCGTCCCGCACGCCAGGCGTGGCGTCGGATGCAGCTCTCAGATCGATCCAATAGGGGCGATATTCACCGCTCGCGATAACTTCCCCGCCGATCGGACGCAGGAGGTCGAAATAGTGCCCCACCGGCGCACCGCTGCTGCGGCCTGGCTTCGCCACGTTGACCGCGGAGGTGGCAAACACCCTAGCGTCCACACCGGTCAGGCCGGAAACGACTATCCGAATGTCCCGCACCACCCCCGGCGAACGGTTCTCCAGCGCCAGTTGGAAGCTTTCCGTCTCACCGCGCGCCGCCGACAACCGGATCGGGGACGATTCGCCGCGTGGAGGATCCTCGACACGGAACGCCTGGAGCGAGGAGTGCGCGGTGACGACGAGGCCCGACCTTGGCTCACCGGCAATCGTCACGCATGGCGCGACGTGGGCGAGAATCGCAAGAACGGCGAAACGAGTCATCGCCCGCCGGTTTGTCTGGCACCGCTCGCTGGCCAATGTCCCCTCTCCTTCTCGAAGAAAAACCTGTCTGCTCCGGTGATTGGCTTCAGGGCGTTCGTTTCGCCTCGATTTGCAGAACCGCCCTCTCGGCGATCAGCACCGGCGAATCATACAGCGGCAGTTGCTTGAACGCGACCCCGCCGGCATCCGCCGACCACCGGTCCGCCGGGATCCCGTAGACATCGCCCGTGATCACATCGACATAGACCGGCGACGTGAACTTCGTGCCCGGCATGGCCAAGTCCACCGGCATCGTGGCGTTCGCGTCCTCCGGCGGCGCGCCGCACAGCCACGCCGCCACCACCGTCCCGCCATCGCCCTTCTTGCGGTAGCCGAAGACCGCGAGCTTCTCCGTCGCGGGGGTCGTAAACCTGAAGTCGGCGACCCTTTCCAAGGTGTCGTCAAATATGGCGAACACGCGCTGCGCGGCAAAATAGGCCAGCTTCGGACCGGCCACGGTCTTGTCCTCATTGCAGCGCAGCAGGCCCTTGCGGTTGAAACCCGTCATCCTGGGCTGATTGTACTTCAGCTCGCACAGGGTGAAGAGGTTGAAGGGCACGCCCTTGCCATGGTGCGCGAGCATGCGGCGCAGATCCCACTTGGCCTGCTTCAGCTCGGTCCACGGCACGCCCTGCAGCGCCCCCACGGTCTTGTCGCTCGGGGCGCCGGTCTCGCCCTGCCGGATTTCGATGTTCGGGGAATATCGCGCCGCCAGCTCGCGGAAGCGCTCGACGGCTCCCGTGTCATCGGGATTCTTCGGATAGCCATGGATCGTGATGGCATCGATCAGGCCGAGCTGCCCGCGCTCTTTGGCCAACCTCAGCAGCGTCTCTGTGAATTCAGTCTTGCCGGTGCTCGCCAGAGCGAGCGCGTAGATGCGCGCGCCAGGCTGCTCGGCGCGGATGATCGCCGCCGTGCGCAGGTGAAATTCGGCGAAAACCTCGGCCGTGATCCCGTGGCCACCGTCCGGCTCGTTCCAGATCTCCCACTCGTGAATGCGGTCCTTGTAGCGCGCCACCAGCGCCTTCACCCACGCATCCCACGCGCGCAAAGCGTCCGGAGACTTCGGCAGGCCCGCTCCCAGGCCGGTGCCGCCCCCATCCGGATAGATCGGGTTTCCGTATGACGTTTCAAGCCACGGCTGCACGCCCTGCGCCAGCGCGTCGTCCACGATCTCGTCGAGCCACGCCCACTCATACCGCCCCGGCGTCTTCTCGCACTTCGCCCAGCCCGCCTGGACCCGGATGGCCTTCGCGCCGAGCGGCCCGAGATATTGCCTGTAATTGCCATATACGGCGAAGTCCCGATCCAGCGTCTCGCCACCCACGGACCATGTGGACGACCTGATTTCTCGGGCGTGGCGCGGCCTGATCGTCCCCACCAGTGGAAACCCCGGATCACAGCCAGCGGCCGTCTCACAGGGATTCGTCAGACATCCTGCCGCCAAAATACCCATTCCCAGCATCAGCCCATATCCTTGTGCGTTCATTCGATGCCCCTTCATCTGGTCCTCTCCAGATTGGCCTGTCGCGCCTGCTCCAGCACATCACGTGTCCGTTTCAGCGTCGCCGCGACGTTCAGCTTCCTGCATCCCCGGTACCAGTTCTCCCACCGCCCGCGACAATACCCCTCGGCCAAAACAGGGATCTGACCGAAGGCCCGCTCGGCGATCTCGATTGCGTCGACGCACCCCGCGATGTTCCCGAGGTCGAGCGCTTCGTGCGCCATGCCCACCTGCTCAAGCCACTCCGACGTCTGAAACATGATCGCCGCCTGATACACGAGATTGTCACTCAGGACGGCGACCTCGCGCTCGGGCAGCGCCGCGGCACCGGTCCGCGCGTGCAGCAGTGCCATGGCAAAGCCGGCCTTCTGCGCCGCGACCCGCTTGATCGTCTCGCGGCGACCGAGGCTCCGCGGATTTGTGTCGCCTAGCCCGGACCAGAACGCATCGCCACCAGCCGGCGTCGCGGCCCCGACCTCCGCCTTATCCCCGCGCTGCCGATCCTTCTCCGGATCGGTCCCCACTCCGACCTTGTTCCCCTTGAGTTTCTTGGCGATCTGCCCGAGTTCCTTCATTCCCATGCCGAACATCTGCCCGTCCATCAGGAACGGCACCCGCTGCTCGTCGTGGATCTGCCATGCGTTGAAATACACCCGATAGGCATTCGCGATCTCTTCCCTCTTCCTCGAGAAGCGCCGCCGCACCCACTCCCCCAACCACTCGTCGGGGTCGAAGCCCTCCATCCGCCAGGTCATCTTCGAGGTCGCGTCGATCCCCAGAACGAACTCGCGGATGTTGGCGACATTGCAGATGACATACTCCCCGGCGCCCTTGTCCGCGGCCTCCTTCAGGCACTGGTGGGTCTTGTGCGGCGACGGCACCTGCGCCAGATGCGGGCCGCAGCCGATCAGGCCGTGGTGGTAATAGACACCGTAGGCATTCTTCGGATTGCGAGGGGTCGAATAAAAATCCTGCTGCCACTTCCAGCCCGGCGAGTTGTCGGCAAACACGATGATCGTTCCCTCCGGGATCGTGAGGAATCCCTTCTGATTCAGCACCGATCCTTCGGCCCAGAGCGTCGTGGAGAGGTGCCTGGACGCCGCCGGGCACACCTCGTCCAGGATCTTCACCTGCGCGGCCATCGCCTCGGAGATCAGCCGCCCGCGATCGGCATCGGATTGCGGCGTGCTCGGGTCCGCCATCCACATCGGCCGGTCGGCGATCCCCCGCAGGCCCAACTGCCAGATCACGTTCGGATAGGCCGCCCACTTCTTCGCGTAGGCGCGCCACACCTCCCGCACCTCCCCGGGATGGCTGAAATACGAGTACTTCAGATCTCGTCCCCGTTTCTTCCAGTAATTGAAATAGGAGAACGCGCTCACCCCCATCGGTTCCACATGATGCTGCGACACGAATACCCCACGGCGCACGCACTCTTGGACAAGTGCCTCCTCGGGCGGGTTGAGGATATCGATGAAGCTCGCGGGGATGATCAGGTTGGATCGGCTCCGCACAAGCGCCTCCGCTATCGCCCGCATCACATCCCGGCCCACGACCTGCGCATAGTACGGGTAATCGATGCGCCGCTCGCCGCCGCCATCCCTCCATTCGGTCAGGAGATCCTCATCGTTGATGAACCAGCCGCGGAACCTAAAGGAGGGTCCGGCGGAAACGATTTCCACGGAATCCCATCGCAGCGCATCCCGCTTGTCCGGCTGGCGCCCCGACCAGAAATAGAGGGGATCCACCCCCAGATACGATTCTATGAACGCGTAGAGCCCAAACATCGTGCCGCGCTCATCGCTGCCCGCGACGACGAGCCGCGCGCCAGCCGGCGCCGCTACGATCCCAACACGATACGCCTCCCACTTCCCCTTCAGATCATCGCCAAAGCCCGGCGCGAGTCCCTCCAGCAACGCCGTGGAGCGGGCCTGGTTCAACGAGACCAGCACGATGGAACTCGGGCCGCACTGCTCCATTTCACCCACGATCGCGGGCGCCTTGCCCGTGATTTTCGCCACGTCGCCGACAAGGTCCCCGGCCGCCAGCCGGACGCACTCGGGCTCGCCCGCGGGAACCAGGACGGTCGAGGTCTGATTCGGCGAGGCCAACTCGAAGGCCGCCCGCGCCTGGCCACACATCCCCACCAGCCCGGCCACGAGCAGTGGCAGAATCCTAGTCCCACCCCCTGCGATCATCGGGACAATGTGCACGTCCTCGCTCGGCCCCGCGCAGTTCACGCGCCTATCCTCCCTAATACGACGCGCAATTCAATTCCAATACAGCAGAAATATAGTTCACTGTTGAACTGGTCAGCACCGCCAACACCCCGGGGCGCGCAAGGCCGAGGGGCGATTCGGACGGTCTTACGGCGCACGTTTGACGGGCATCGGCCACTCGAGGCAAAAACAGTGCTGGATGGAATCTGGCACCAGCCTGGTCCCCTTGCACAGCGTCCCGTCTCGGGAATTCACCGTCAGGACATCGATCCGGGCCCGCTCGGGGAGGAACCGGAGAATCCGCAACCAGTCCGCGGCATCCTGATTGTAGTCCGACAGCAGCGCGTGCACGGTCCTGCCGTGGTCAGACGTGGAGACCAGGCGCAGCGCCTGGCTGCGGCTCTGGTCACCGGAAAGGATCAGGAAGAGGTTCTCGTGCTTCCGAAAACATTGCTCCCACATCTCCTGCGGCGTGTTGCCCCGTTCACCGTGCACCTTCTTCCAGCGCATCCGGCCCCTGGGCGCCTCGAGATAGTCCTTCTCATTCCTTGGCTTCTCGATGGGTCCCAGATCCATGTGGGTCGTGACGATGGCCCGGCGGCCGGCATGCGCGCAGAGCACGCCGTCGGCCCACGCGAGGACGTCGTCCGGCGCGTTGCACTCCAAGTGGAGAATTATGAAGTCCATGCCGCCCGCGGAAAAGAGCTGGAAACTGCTGGCACCGCCTTGGGATCCCGCGGCGCCAGGCGCGCCCTCAAACGCACCACCGTACCAGGGCAGCCCAACAAAGTGCGCGGGCCCAAACTCCCTCACGAACATCGCGCTGTTCCCGCTTGCGCTCATGTCATGGTTACCGGGAGCAACACCGTATGGCACCAGTCCATCCAGGCGATCCATGCACCGGCGCGCCACCGCCCACTGCTCGGGCACTTTGCGGTCAACGATGTCGCCGACGTGCGTGACGAATGCGACCCGCTGCGCCTCGACGTTCCCGACAATCCAGCGCACGTGCGAATCCAGGGTGGCATTCGTGACTTCGTTGGTGCTCATCGGTTCACTCTTCGTGCCGCGGCCCCGGTACTTCTGCGAGTCAGGGATCACCACGACGCTGAATGATCCGTCCGGAGCCGCGTCCAAGGTCGGCTCCGATGGGGCGACAGCGGGGCGCGCCACCACGGCAACCGCCAATGCGAGAACGGCAGGACGCAACAATTGCCGGAACTGCTTTCCTGCGGCATCCATACGTTGCATTTGCGGGCCCCCGACAAACAGTCAGTCGGCCGATCGGATGTGGGATGTTATCCGCCCGTCACCGGCAAATCAACGCTGGGGGATTCCACGCTTGAGGACCCAGCCCTGCGCGGCAAAATAGCGGCGCCTCGCAAACCAGCCACCCGTTTGGCACGAAACATACGACCATGACGACAAAGAATTCGATGCTGTGGGCCTTGCTTGTTCTGGTGCACGCACCCCTCGGGACGGCCGAGGCCCCCGCGAAAGCAGAACAGGCGCCGTTCTATCCCGACAAGATGAAGCTGCTGGTCTGGCGCGACGGTCAGGGCGCGGAACATCCCGTGTCAAACCCAGAGGACTGGCAGCGGCGCCGCTCGCACATCCTCGCCAACATGCAGCTCGTGATGGGGCCCCTGCCCGGACCGGCGTGCCGCGTGCCGCTCGATGTCCAGGTGCTTCAGACCGAGACGCTGCCAGAGCTGACGCGGAAGAAGATTTCCTATGCCGCCACGAAGGACTATCGGGTGCCTGCTTACCTGCTGGTGCCGCGGGGGCTGACCGGCCGGGCGCCCGCGATGCTCTGCCTGCACGGAACAGGCGGCCCGCGCGGCCGCACGGCGGGCCTCGGCGCCGACTATCCCCGCTATGCGCTAGAACTGGCCCAGCGCGGCTACGTAACCATCGCCCCCGATTATGTCTTGCTGGGCGAGAATCAGACCGACCCCGAACAGGCGGGATTCGCGAGCGGTACCATGATGGGCGTGTGGAATCACATGCGCGCCGTGGACCTGCTCCAGGAGTTGCCCGAGGTCGATCCGGAACGCATCGGGTGCGTGGGCGTCTCCCTCGGGGGCCACAACTCACTGTTCGTCGGTGTCTTCGATCCCCGCCTCAAGGTCATGGTCTCAAGCTCTGGATTCGATTCATTCAACGACTACAAGGGCGGCGACCTGTCGGGCTGGTGCCAGCCGCGCTACATGATGCGCATCCAGAATGTCTACGGCAAAGACCCCAAGAAAATGCCGTTCGATTTTCCCGAGGTGCTCGCCGCGCTGGCGCCGCGGTACCTGTATGTCCACGCGCCGCTGGACGACAGCAATTTCCGGGTCGAGAGCGCGAGGCGATGCGTCGGCGCCGCGTCGGCCATCTATTCTCTCTTGGGCGCCCCCGATCACATCGAGGCCGTGTACCCGTTGGGCGCGCACGGTTTTCCGCCCGAGGCGCGCGGGGCCGCATACCGGTTCATCGATCGGGTGCTGAAGCGCCCCTAGGCAAAAACGTCGGGCGCTGTTCGCGGGCGCGGCTCGTGCCCCGGCCCAGGATCCGGGCCGGGAGGGTTTTGGACTGCGGCGGCACCGGGCGGCCGCTCAAAGTTTCCACGGGCCACGCATGGGCCGATCCAACAACCGATTGGCCTCGTCGTCGTTGGTGAATGTCTCGCGGGCCGAATCCCATTGCAGTTTCCGCCCCAGCTTGATCGCTATCTGCTGCAGGTTGCACATCGTGTCGGAATAGAATGCAACGTCTATCGGTGCCGCCGGCTTGGTCTTGCCCTTCACCGCATCGATGAAGTTCACGTGGTGGTTGTCGCTCCTGAAGAGGTTGATCTCATCGGGGCCGACCGTCGCCCTGATCAGTGACTGCGGGTTGGCGTCCATCCGCTTCCGGTCCACATGCACCCACCCCTCGCTGCCGATGAACATCACGCCGTGGCCGTGGTCGTTGGCCTGCATCGGATGCTGCTTGCTTGTCTTGTCATCCATGTGGATGAGCGTCACGCCATTGGCATACCGGTTCTCCACCTGCCAGCTTGTCGCGGCGTCGGTGAGCATCCCCTGCGGAAACTCCCCCTTGCCCTCGATCGTTATCGGCCCGGAAAGGTCGCTGCCGTTTCCCCATTGCGCGATGTCGAGGTGGTGGACGCCCCAGTTGCCGATCATCCCCATGCAATAATCCAAGATGCAGTACCAGATGCTGTATCCCCCGAATGTTCCCTCGCCCTTGGTCCAGGGACGGCAACGCTGAAAACAGTAGGGGGCCATCGGCGCGGGTCCGAGCCACATCTCATAATCGAGTTCCTTGGGCACGGGCTCGGTGGGTTGAATCGGGCATGTCCAGCTCCCAGGGACGCCGACGAGAATGGTCTGCAGCCGGCCTATTCTCCCATTGCGCACCAGCTCACATGCGCGGCGAAAATTGCCGCCAGACCGCTGCTGGGTTCCGAACTGGAAGACAACCCCGCTCTCTTTGACGGCTTTTCGGACTGCCTGTGCGGCGCGGAAGCTCCAGCCGATAGGCTTTTCGCAATACATATGCTTCTTCTGCCGAGCGGCCTCGATGGCCATCAGCGGATGCCAGTGATCGGGCGCCGTGATCTGCACCGCGTCGATGTCTTTCCGCGCCATCAGCTCCCGGAAATCCCCATACGCCGCACACGCGTCGTTCCCATAAAACTTGTCCACCGCCCTCTTGCCATCGAGCCGGCGGCTCTCATGCACATCGCATACCGCAACCACCTGGACGTCCTCCGTATTGCCCAGGAACGCCCCCATGTTGCCCTTTCCCTGGATGCCCAGACCTATGCATCCCAGGGTGACTTTGTTGCTGGGCGCGGTCGCGCCATCCTTCCCCAACACCGACGACGGAACGATCTGCGGAAACACGGCGCCCCCCGCAGCCGTTGCCATCTGCTTCAAAAATTGCCGGCGGTGGACCGGACATCTTGTCATCTGCTTCATGGTTTCCATTCCCGGGCTACTCGGCTGTCGTCTCATGGCGCCATTATCGCGCACGCGCACACCGCACACCATTTCGATATTTTCGAAAAGAACTTTCGAAATATTTGAAGGCCGTTCCGCGCGCGAGCGGGCGCGTCTCTTTGTCTCACGTCGTTGCCGCCCGCCGCAAGATCCTCATGGTTTCGTCCCGGATTGGGCCGGGTTTTCCTTCTCGTCAAAACCCCGAATGCGGTTATCGCCCAACTTAAAGTCGCCGGTGGCAACGATGGCCCGGGTCGCGTTCGTCGCATCACCGCGTTCGATCAGATTGTCCCGAAATAACGACGTGTCGCTGCCGTGTCCGTCCAACACGATCGGCTCCTGGCAGCCGGTGACCGTGTTATCGTGAATGAGCCAGTTCACCGATGGCGCGATGACCTCGAACCGATCGCCCGCCTTCATCGGCCGCGCCTCGCGCAACGTGAAGCGCAGGGTCTCTGGATCGAATGACTCGATGACCGACTCACCGCCGGCCGGCTTGCCCTTGCCATCGAGCCAAGCGAGGCGCCAACCGCGGCACGCCTGCGGCCGGATTCGATCCAGCGGAAGGCCTGCGGGCGATTTGGAGCGCGTGAAAGTCCGGTCATCCACTACCTCGCCGACGCGCGCCTCGCCCCGCGCCGAGGCGATGCCGATGCCGCAGTTGCGGATCAGATTGTCATGGATGTTCACGTTCAAGGCCGGTTCCCGGAGCCGGACGCCGGCGACCGTCGGATCGACGGGACCCCGAACGTAGACCTGATTGTCGCTGACGATCGTGTCGTTGGCGCTGATGTTGATGGCCGTGCGCGGCACTGCCTTTTGGCCGATGCAGGTCATATCAAAAATGTTACCCGCGATGATCGTATTGCCCGAGGCGTAATGGAGGGGATCGGTGGCGCCAGATGCCTCGACGCATGACGAGCCAAAGTTCACGAACAGGTTGTTCCGGATGATCACCTGTGTCGCGCCCACGGCGGAGCGAATGGCGCAACCACCGTAGGGCACGTTGCTCTCAAATACGTTGTCGGCGATGATGTGCTGCCCCGCACCGAGCGCCGGGTAGGTCGCATCGCGATTTGCGGGGCCGAGGTTGCCCATCGCCACCGTGCCGGAGTTGCGGACGTAGTTGCCGACGAACTTCACGAACCGCGACGCGCCCTCCCACGAGCATCCCCCCACGTCCACGATGCGGCAGTGCAGCACGCTCGTGTTCTCGGTGCCGCACATGACGTCGTTGAAGGCGTTGCGCGCGGAATCGGTAACCGAGCAGCGCAAGTAGGTGATCCATTGCGAATACGGTCTGCCAGGTTTCGCCGTGCCCCGGCTGGGTCCACCCGACACGAAACACTCGCCCGACATCCGGCTGGCGTGGCAATTCTCCACCAGGACGCGCTCCGTTCCGCTGATCGTCACCCCGTTGCAATGCTTCAGGCCGAAACCCCAGATGTAGGTCGACCCGCGAGTGTTGATGTAACCCGCCTTGTCGCGCTCGTCGAATCCCATGAAGCCCGTCATGCGGAAGTTCCGGAGCGTCACATCCGTTCCGCCCGACAGCGTGAAGCAAGCGCCCTCACCATCGCCGATGTCCAATAACGTGTCGGCCGCAGTGGCTCCTTCGATGGCGATCGCCCCGGCATTCCTCACCGCGATGGTGTGCGCCAGGCGATAATGCCCCGCGGGAACGCGCAGGTTGCGTTTCTCCCTGAGCGCCTGGTCGACGGCCGCCTGCAGCGCGAACGTGTCATTGTGCCGGACCACGGCGTCCCGCACCGTCCGGTTCGCCGCCTCCTCCAGCGTCAGCACCTTCCCATCCACCTTCGCGATCCGGCTCACGAGCTGGTCCCGCGCACCGAACGCGATCACATAGCCGGACTCCCAGTCGCGCTTGTTCAGCCGCACCTCGACCCCGCCGCCCAGCGGCTGCCAGTCGTGCGTGATGGGAACCTTCGGATGCCACGTCCGGCCGAGGTCGTCGCTCCACCGGAACGCGGGCGAGGCCGATGGCTCGATGTCCACTATATAGATCACCCAGCTCCCGGCACTGCCGTCGTAGCCGCGCACGTCCACCGAATCATTCAGCGGTTTGGAATTGTAGTAGGGCAAGCCCGTGCCCCAGAGCTGCGTCCGAGTGTAGCGGATTTTGCACTTCGACACCATGACGCCCTGGCCAACCTTGAAATCACCGACATCTGCGACGGTGATCTCCTTCGAGCCATCGGTGGTCGCCGCGACCGTCTCGAACCTCGAACCCGAGGCGCCAAAGTCGCGCGCGTCAAGCAATCCCGGACTATCGGCGCGCGCGACACCGAGGCCGAGGCACACATGGGCGGCGATGAGTGCGCTCAAGGATCTCATTGCTTTGCCGGTACCGCGATCGTCCCCTTGTTCCATGGGTTGAGTAAAATCATGGTTTGAGCCATCGCTCGAACCAGGCGAGCATTTCCTGGCGCATCTCGGGTGTGTAGGCGTGGCCCACGTCGGGGTAGAGGATGCTCTTGAACCTATCGCTCGCACCAAGCGTGGCATAAACACGACCGACTTTCTCCTCAAGCGCCCTGATGCCATCCGCCGGCGATCCGTAATCGAGATCCCCGGTCAGCGCGAGGAAAGGCCGCGGCGCGATCAGGGCGAGAACGCCCTCGGTGTCAAAGTGCTTCAAGATGCCGTAGCTGAAGTAATAGAGCCCGTGCCCGCGCAGGTTGCCGTGCCGGATCAGGTTCTCATAGCGCGTGAGACAGGCCACCCCCACCGCGGCCGCTATCCGGTCATCCACCGCGGACAGCCACCACGACCGCGTGCTGCCCATGCTCATGCCCGTCGCCCCGATCCGCGCCCCGTCCACCTCGGGACGCGCGCAAAGATAATCGAGCGCGATCTGGTCATCGCGGACGAACATCCCCCACAGTGTCCGGCCGAGCCACAGATTCCATTTGAACAGGCGGTCCTGCGCCGCGACGAAAGAATCGGCCACGTCGCGCCGATAGCTCTCCAGCGCGCCGGACGGCCCATTCGCCGCGCGCTCCCCATAGAGGCACGCGTCCGGCGCCAGCACCACGTAACCGGCGCGGACGAATGCCTCACCCAGCGGGAGTTCGCCCCCATTCGTGTTGGGAGTGATGAGCTGGTTCTTGTCGGGCGTCGAGGAGTGGAGCCAGAGGATCGCCGGCGCCGGCCCCCGCCGTTTCTCGGGAACGAGCAGCAGCGCGCTGATATCGTTGCCGTCGCCGTTGTCGATGGCCACTCGCTCGAGCGTGTACCCGCACCGGATCTCGCGGCTCACAACGCGCGCCCGCGGCGGTGAGGGCCGGGGCGGCAGCTCACCCAGCGAATTCACGACGGTCCTGTGAACCGATGCGCGCTGCTCTCTCCAGGCCTCCGGGCTGGACGGCATCGCGAATTCGCCGAATTTGAAATTCCGATACTTCGTCGGCACCGCCGCGTCGCGCTCCGCCTCGGCCTTGCGGTAGCGCTCCGCCGCCTCCGGGCCCGAGGGCTTGGGCGCCGAGGCCGCCGAATACTTTTTCACGATCCACTGACGCATCACGCAATCGGCCACCGCCTCAGCGAGGCGTTCGTCACCGCCTTTGGGCCCCGCCAGCCCACGCAGGTCATGCACCGGGATCCCCGCCTCCCGCATCACCGCCAGTGCAATGGCGTTGATCTTCCCCTCGAGCCCCTCTCCCGCGTCCGGGGCCCCGATGGCAAAAACCAGCGCGGCAGAGGTCTCCTTCTGCAGTCGCGAAACGATCTTCCGGAGATTTGTCTCGTATCGCGATACCGCGTCCTGCGGTCCGTCCCCTTTCAGATTCCCGCACCCCTCAAGGCCAAATTCAAAATGCGCGACGGACGGTTGTTCGCGGATGACCCAATCGGCGAGGCCCTCAAACATGGCGCCGCTTCCGGCCACGCCCGCCGGCACACCCACGACCACCGCACGACCCTCCAACTTCTTCGCGACCAGAGGCAAGTAACCGGGCGGTCCCCCGGCATCCAATAAGACAATCTTCGGCAATCCGGCGCCGGATTTCGCCTGTTCCGCCCCCGGCGCGGAAAGGCACAAGGCCGACATGCCAGCGGCACAGCAAACACTACCTGCCGCCATGGCGGCCCACATGACTCCAGATCGATCACGTGATCTCATCATGGCCTCCCCCCGGCCCCTTCGTGGTTCCCTATGACGTTATCCTCAAAGTGGCACGTCGCGCCGCCGTGCGAATTCGTCATCACCGGATACTGACAGCCGACGATCATGTTGTCATGAAGGTTCCAGTTGGCCGAGGCCGGAAACACCTCGAAGCGATCACCGACTCTCATCTCCCGGGGTTCCCTGAGATTGAATCGCAATGTCTCGGGATCGAAAGACTCGATCACAGAAAGGCCGTCGGGTTTTGTCCCGCGAAACCATGCGACATTCCAGCCTCGATAGCGGTGAGACTGCCGCCGCTCGAAGGGCACGGCGCCGCGCCCCGCGGAGAAAGTCCTCCCGTCAACGATTTCTCCGACGACCGAATAGGCGGTGTCGCTGGTAATGCCCGCGCCACAGTCTCGCAACAGGTTATCGTGGGCGATGAGATTGATCGCCGGTTCGGTCAGCCGGATCGCGGTGACGTTGGTGTCGCAACCGCCGCGGACATAGATCTGGTTGTCGGCGATGACGACATCCGAGGCGCCGACGTGTATGGCCGTCCGGGTGCGCGACGGTTCGCCGACCGCGGTCATGTCCAGAATATTGCCGGTGATGGTGCAATTGCCGGTGGGCAGGCTCCGCCCGTCGCCGCCGGCTATCATCTCGATCGCGGAGGAGTTGTAGTTCACGAAGAGATTGTTTCGGACGATCACCTGCGTGGCACCATCGGTGGCACGGACGATGTAGCCGCCAGCCCGGCCGTTGTAAAACGTGCGGCCCTCGAACACGTTGTCGGCCACGATGTGCTGGCCGGAACCCAGCTGCTCGAGGTGCGCGGCCCTGCTCCGGATGTTTCCCATCGCCACCGTGCCAGAATTGCGGACGTAGTTGCCGATGAATCGCACGAATCGCGACGCGCCCTCCCACGTGCAGCCCCCGACGTCCACGATGCGGCAATGGAGCACGCTGGTGTTCTCCGCCAGATCGTTGTTATTGAAACCATTCCCATCGCAGTCGGTCGCGGAGCACCGCAGGTACGTCAATGATTTCGTGTAGACGGGCGGCTCGTTCGTGCCGCTGCGCGAACTGCCCTGGCAGTAGAATGCCTCGCAATTCATCTTGCTGGCGTGGCAATTCTCGACCAGCACGCGCTCGGTGTTTCGGATGTGCATGGCCGAGCACGGCTTCAGCCCGACGGGCCAACACGCTTTGCCTCCGCTCGTCTGAAAGCTGTGCCATCCCGGCCCGTCGCCCAGCCCCGTGTGGCCGACCATCCGCAGATTGCGCACCGTCGCCTCCGTGCCTCCGGAGAGCCGAATGCACGGGCCGAAGCCCTCCGAGATATCCAGTGTCGTATCCGCGCCCCCCGCGCCCTCGAGCACCGTCCCCGATGGGTTCGTCACGGCCAGGCCCGCCATCAGCCGGTAATGGCCGGCAGGAAAATAGACGTTGCATTTCTCCCGGATCGCCCGCGTGACGACTGCCTGAAGCCCTTCCCCGTCGCAATGCCGCAATACCGCGTCCTTGACCGACCGCGCGGCAGCGTCTCGCAACGTCAGCACGTCGCCATCTATCTTCTCGATCGTCGTGACCAGATGGTCGCGCGCGTTAAATGTGATCATGTGCCCGGGCCGCCAAACTTGTCTCTTAAGCCTGATCTCAACCCCGCCGCTGAGCGGCTGCCAATCGAAGGTGACCGGGATCTTCGTGCCCTTCCACGTCCGCGCCATGTCGTCGCTCCACCGGACCGTGAGCGGATCGACACCGTTGATCTCGACGAGCAACACTAGCCAGCCACCGGCGGCCCCATCGTAGCCGCGCAACTCGGCCGCATCCCCGAGAGGGTCTGTGCCGTAAGGGTTATCCGGCGGTTTTAGGACGCAATGCTCGAAGTGCGGATTGCATCTCGAGAGCGTGATCCCCTGCCCCACCCGAAAATCCCCGACTTTTGCAACGGTGATCTGCCTCGAATCGGCGACCGTGGCCACCGTCGTCTCAAACGACGAGCCCGAAACACCAAGGTCGCCGACGTTCAGCCATGCGCCGCCGCCGCGGCCGTCAGGCTCACCGGTTCCGAAGTCGGCACCTTGCGCCGCTTCGCCCGCACCCGACAGCACCCCAAACAGGAGCGCGGACAGGATCCGGCGACACTCGGCGGTTTGCATCAAAAATATCCCCCCTTCTCCGTGATCTCATGGATGGTCTTGCCCTCCGCAACCCATCCGAAAATCTTCTTCTCGTTGGCGCGGATCTCCTCGGCCCGCACCAGCACGTCGAAGGCGATATCGCGGGGCACGCAGACCACCCCGTCGATGTCGGCGAAGATCACGTCGCCGGGTCTTATGACCGTGTCGCCGATCTTTATCGGAACCTGATAGTGCGTGATCAGGCAGCGACCGAGGCTGCCATTGGGGATCCGGTGCTTATAATATAATGGGAAAGGCTTCTCCATGATCTGTTTCGTGTCCCGGATCCCGCCATCGATGCACGCCGCACGCACTCCCTTGCCAAAAGCGGTGGCCGTCATCACCCCGCCCCAGAGCGTCGCCTTCTCGTCGTTGGACGTGTCCCACACCACGAACGCGTCCTCGTGCATCTCGTCGAGCATCTTGGTCCGAAAAGCCATCTCGCCCCGTATCATCACGTTGGGCGCGCTCTTCACCGTGAATGCGATCCCGGCCACGACGTCGCTGTCGCGCAATGGCCTCAGGTGTCCCGGCAGCGCCTGGTCCAGCAGGCAGAATTCCCTCAGGACGTCGCTGATCGCGCCCGTATAGAGTTGCTCGTAGCGTTTCAGCAGGTCCCGCACGGGCACCGGAAACGGTTTGTCGGGGATGCGCTCGCGCTCGGCGATAAGCTTCTCCAGCTTCATCATCTTGGCTTCTTTTTGCAGCAGGTTCTCGTTGTTCATGATTTTCTCCGGTGGGCGCTCAGGCGTCGCCCAGATTCTTCCTCAGGATGTCCATCGTTTCGCGCTGGCGCTGTTGCACGAACTCGCGCGCCTCGGCCGCCTTCGCCTTTGATGCGCCGGGATCCTTGGCCATCGCCAGCACCGTCGGCACGACGCGCTTGATGTCGGCCTCGTTATCGAAATCGAAGAGCCAGTCGCCGAGCCCGATGTCGCGCCACATGATGCCCTTGCTCGTCTGCTCCGCAAACCGGCAGACGATTGCGGGCACGCCGTTCCCCAGCGCCATGATCGGGCTGTGCATCTCCGAACCAAAGAGCCCGGCGGATCGAATGTAGGTGCTGACGGCCTCGTCGGTGAGCCAATACCTCTCCCGCCAGACGACCCGCGCCTTCACGTCATCGGGCAACCGGTCGTACAGCATCTCCCTGCCAACCGCCATCTGGGTTGCGTCCTCCGGGCAGAGCAATACCTTCAACGGGGTCTGGCGCACCACGGCGACGATCGCCTCGCGAAGCGGCGCGTGGTCGTGCTCCTTCATGGCCTCGTTGCGCGCGTGCTTGCTCTCGTCAAATTTCTTGTTCGATTTGACCTTCCAGTACGGCGTGTGACGGAGGCGCGACAGGCAGCACAGAAATTTCCCTTCCTCCAGCCCGTTCGCCTGCAGGAATGCCGCGGCCGCCGCGTCGTTCCGCAGATCCACGGCGAATGCCCCGTCAGGGCCAAACTCCATCACCGGGCAGCGCACGCCGCTCTCCTTCGCGACAGCGAGCGAGACCGAATCGCGGAAGAATGCGAATTTCGCCGCACTCATGAGTTCGACGGTGCCCGTGCCCAGAGTTCCCACCGTGATCCCATAGATGCCGAAGGGCTTGCCCGTCTCCTTGCGCCACCTCGCGAGGTCCTTCGCGGCCACGAGGGATGGCCCGGATCCGTGCAGCATGAAGTCGCATTCCTCAAACGCCGTCTTGATCGCGTCCGCGCCCTCGATGATGGGCACCTTCGGAAATCTTCGGCGCAGCATCTCGTCCACGCCATTGTCCACCTTGCTGGGCCACAGCCGCACCTCGGCCTCGGGCAAATACTTCTCCAGCAGGGCGAGCACGCCCGGCGTGTGCCCGATATCGCCGATGTTGACGGTTTGCCACGAGGATCGAAGCACGATCCGCGGCCGGCGTTTCTCGGCGGCGCACAGGGAGCCCGCCAGCGCGGCGGTGAGTGCTGTGTGGATGAAAGTTCGTCGGTCCATGGGGTTGTCCTCTCTATTAATGGTGATTGATCTCCACGCGGTCCAGTTCGGCCGGCCCATTCCAAAGCAGTTTGAGAAATCGTGCGCCCGATGGGACCGGGCACTCGTATTCCACCATAGTGCGACGCTGCCCCTTCGCCGCGCCGCCCGGCGGCACCGGCAAAGGCCGCGCGCTGCGTTTCGGCTGGAGCGAATCGTATTTGGCGCCATCGGCGGAGGCCTGCACGCCCATGTCCACGGACTGTGTCCCGAAGAAAGACACGACCTTCACCGAATCAATGGGCCCATTGACCCGATAACTCAGCCAATCGTTAGTATCGCCCCGCGCGCGGAATAAGTACTCCGCGTACATTGCGTTGTACTCGTTGTTCAATGTCAACCCTTCGGACTTGGCGAGGACACGTGTGAAATCCTGTAGCTCATCCACAAAACAGACGCTCCTGACGTTGACCGGGCCGATGGCGGCCGAGGGCGGGGACGCCCCAGAGACGTTCCTTGCGATGGCGCGGTAGTACCACGTCTCCCCGGCGCGGGCGGCCGTGTCGCTGAAGAGCGGGCGATAGGCGGTGTCCGCATCGGAGATGTTTGTGGCGATGGTTGCCCATGGCCCGTTGGCGCCCGCCGCACGCTCGATGTCGTAGCCGCTCGCCCCGGCAGAACCGCGCCAGGACAACAGCGGCACGTCGCCGGCCGGCAGCATCTCGGGCGGCCCGGGCACGGGCATGGCCGGGACCGGCCTGCCCTGGATCTTGAAGGCGGCCTCCCGCATCGCGGCCATCACGCCGATTTCGCGCTGGGCATCCGCGCTCTGGAACCCGGGCCAGTGATACGACCAGACCGCGGGATAGGTCATGATCTGGTGCCAATAGAAGCCCCCGTCCTGGTGGTGGAAGTACATGCTCCAGATCAGCGCCCCGGGGATTCCCGGCTCCGACCGAACGTAATCCAGAAACTCGTGCAACTTGTCCACCACGTTGTCGTGCGCAAACATCTTCCCGTCGATGTAGGGGCCAAACTCGCCGATGAACAAGGGCCTCTGTCCCTTCAGCGATTCCATCTCCTTCCGGATCGCCCCGGCCCAGCCGTCCTCGACGCCGCGGTAGTTCGAGTAAAGGTGCCGCGTGAGAAGGTCTATGTTTGGATCAATAAAGAGGGGCTGGCCGGGCCGATGCCGGGTCTCGGCCACGAGGTGATTTGGCGCGAGTTGTTTGATATATGCCGCCATCTCCGAGAGCCATGCGTCCGTCGCACTGTGCATCTCATTTCCGAATTGCCAGGCAAGCACGGCTCTTTCATCGCGATAGACCACGCCCGTGACGGTATTCGTCCGGCCCAGCACGTGCCGCACGGTCGCCTTGTAGTCCTCCTTAAGCTGGGGGTCGGTGTAGAACTCTTCGCGTTTTTTGCCCCGGTGCGCGGCATACGTTCCGATGCCGCCGAGATAATCGCCATACCCTGCCGTGAGATCCAAGATCACGCGCACCCCATACTTGTTCGCCAAGGCAAACAGATGATCGATGGTCCCGAAAGCCTCCTCGTTGAACTCGCCCGGGCCATACACGTAGTGCCAGGACTTCCGGTCCTCATCCGGTGCCCGTATCGGGAGATTCCAGGTCCGCACCACCCGGAGATTCATCTGGTCGAGTGTCTTAAAGGCGTCCTCCTGCTCCCACGGTGTCGGCAGGTGGAGCCGTTCCGGCAGAAAGAGCGTCCAGTCGTAGGGGAGCACCAACCCGGGCATGTTTGCGCCCATGAAGCGAAACTCCTTCTCGCCGTCGTAAAGCCTGTTGCCCTGGCGGGTAATGAAATGCTCAAAGGCGGACGCGGGGCTGGTCACCGCCAACCACATCGCCGCCGCGGCCCCAACGCGCATCCATTCTTGCCGGATCTTCATCGTTTCTCCAATCACATCTGAAAATCACACTCCCGACGATGCCAGGAATCCCCCATCCACGGGCACGGTGATCCCCGTGACAAAGCCTGCGCTCTCATCATCGAGCAGCCAGCACACGGCTCCGAGCAAATCGCGCGCCTCGCCGAATCGTTTCATCGGCGTGTGCGCCATCACGTTCTGGCCGCGGGCGGTCAGTCCACCCCGATCGTCCATCAGGATCTTGCGGCTCCGCTCATTGGCAAAAAAGCCGGGTGCCACCGCGTTCACCCGAATGCCGGCGGGCGCGAGATAGGCCGCGAGCCATTGGGTCATGTTGGCCACCCCGGCTTTAGAGAGGGAATAGGCGAGATTCTTCGACAGCGGGCGGTAGCTGTTCATGGATGCAAAGTTCACGATGGCACCTTGGCCCCGCCGCGCCATTTCCCGACCGAAGACCTGGCACGGTATGAGCGTGCCGATCGTGTTCACCCTGATGACGTCCGCCATTCGCCCGGGGTCGAGATTGAAGAAGCCGCGCAGGCCCTCGGGCAGAACATCGCCGATCTCCTCGGGTTGGAACTCCGTCAGGGTGGTCACCGCGTCATTCCGATTGCCTCCGGCGCCGTTCACCAACAGCGTGCATGTCCCCAGTTCCTTCGCGACAGTCGCGCGGATCGCCTCGACCGCCGTAGCATCGGTGACGTCCGCGCCCAACGGCAGGGCCGTTCCCCCGGCGGACTGAATGGCCGAGGCCACCGGCTCCAGCTTTGCCACGGTGCGGCCGACCAGGGCGACTTTCGCGCCTAGCCGCGCCAGTTCGATGGCGATGGCCGAGCAGAGCGTGCCACCCCCACCGGTTACGACGGCGGTTTTGCCTTGAAAGAAAGTTGTGCTCATAGGGTTCCCTTCGTTTCGGGTGATCGCGCCTCCTTCTCAGTGCCCGGCATAGCCGAGCCGCAAGACTGTGTCAGCCGTTCGCCGTCTTCGCGAGTCTGCCTGAGGCGTCCGACGCAGAAGATCAAGGTCAGGCACGCCAACAGCGGAATGATACCGATGGTCCAGAACACGGGACCATAGCCCGCCTTGTCCACGACCATGCCGGCGGCGAAGGTGAAGATCGCGCCTCCCACGCTCGAGCCCGTCCCGGTGAGTCCAACGGCCGTGGCCAAGGTCTCCGCCGGAAAAATGTCGGCGTGCAGCGCGTAGACATTCGCGCTCCACATGCCGAAGCCGAACGTCGCGACGCACACCCATGCGATCGCCGAGGCGGGATTCGGGGCACCCACCACGAGCAGCCCCGCGGTCATGGCCAGCGCGCCAACGGCCATCACGCTCTTGCGCGCCAAGCCGGCGCCATGGCCCCGGGCCAATAGCCGGTCGGACAGGACGCCCCCTGCCACCTTGCCGAAATCGACCGCCAGATACGGGATCCAGCCATAGAGCCCGATCTCCACCAACGAGAACCCGCGCGCCTGGCTCAGATAATCCGGCAGCCAGAACACATAGAACCACCAAACCGGTGTCGCCAGCATCCGCGTGACCAGCAGGCCCCAGACGGGTCCCGTCCCGATGAGTCCGCGCAGCGCGGCGCCAAACGCACCGGACGTCTTCGCGACGGTCCCCGCCTCTGCCAGGACCTTCGCCCGGTCTGGCCCCGAAAGCCACGGATGGCGCTCGGGCTCGTCGTAGAACCGCAGCCAGCCGATCAGCCACACGAAACCCAGCAGCGCCGTCCCGACAAACGCGGCGCGCCAGCCGAATTGCAGGGCGAGGAGCGCCACCAGGGGCGGTGCCACAACCGCGCCCACGGCCGCACCGCTGTCGAAGATCGCCATGGCCAGGCCGCGGCGCTGCGGAGGAAACCATCGCGCGACGGCCTTGGTGCCGGCGGGCCAGTTGCCCGCCTCGCTCAGCGCAAGAAGACACCGGAATAGCCCCAGGCTCACCGCCCCGCGCGCAAGGGCATGCAGCAGCGCCGACATCGACCAGCCCACCACGAAATAGCCGAAACTGAGCCTCGTGCCGATCTTGTCGATGCACATGCCCGCCCCGACCTGCGCGAATGTATAGGCCAACATGAACACCATGGTGATGGTCCCATAATCCGCGCTCGTCAGGCCGAGTTCCGCGCGCAATGTCGGCAGCAACACCGAAAGCGCCTGGCGATCCACATAATTGATGACCGTGGAAGAAAACAGCAGGCCCAGGATGAGCCAGCGCAACCGCTCGAGTGGGAGATGCCGCGTCATGACTCTCATGGCAAGCCCATGCCCCCATCGACATAAAGATCTTGGCCCGTGATGTAGCGCCCCGCATCGGAGCAGAGTAGCAGCGCTGCGCCAACGCAGTCTTCCGGGGCGGCAAAATCGCGGAGCGGAATCATCTCGCGCACCCGCGCCGCATAAGACTCATCGGCAAGTGCCGACACATTTCGGTCGGTGAGGATGACCCCGGGCGCCAGGTTGTTGATCGTGATGCCGTCGGGGCCGAGCTGCTTCGCGAGATTGCGGACGAGGTTTTCGAGCGCCGACTTGCTGGCCGCATACACGATCATGTCCGGATGCGGGCGCCGCTGCTGGACGCTCCCGATGGTCAGTATCCGACCCCACTTCCGTTGCCGCATTCCCGGCACGGCGGCCTGGATCATGCGCAGCGATGCATGAAAATTCACCTGCATCTGCTGCTCGGCCTCCGCCTGCTCCACCAGCGCCCATGGCCTTCGGACCTGGAGCGAGGCGTTCACCACAAGGATGTCGAGCGCACCCAGGGCCGCCGTCGCCGTTCCCACGATCCGCCCCGCCTCTTCGGCTTGCGACAGATCGCCCGTCACTCCGATGCTCGCCCCCGAATGCCCGCGCACGTCCGCGAGCGCCTCATCGAGCGCCCCGCTTGGTCTGGTGCCGTGCACGGCCACCGCCGCGCCGCGCTCGGCGAGCCCCAGTGCGATCGCCCGCCCGATGCCGCGGCTCGATCCAGTCACCAGTGCCGCGCGGCCGGAGAGATCAAAGAGTTTTGAGAAGTTCATGGTGTCGCTCATCGTTTCTTGTCCATTGCTCTACCGAATGGCGCGCGCCCCACAAAGGAGATCCCGCGCCTGCCCGGCACCCGTGTCCGCCAAGATGAGATATGTGCGCGGGCCGACGGACACGTCAAAGCACCCGCCGTCGCGCGCGCACGGCAAAATTTTTCCGAAGGGGCGCATGACGACCGCGGCCCGACCAGACATTCTCAGGCGGATTTCGCCCTCGACCGCCCAACAGAGAACCCACGTGTCCTCCGGTTTGGCGGCGCGGTGGAAGAGGAACGCTTTCACCGCGCCCTCGGCCACGCCGACCACCTCCTCGATCTCGACCAGCTCGTGACGCCCCTCCTCGTTGACGAAGAGATGGTGTTCGCGGCGGTCGGCGAGAATCCGCCGCTGCGAGCCGGTGAGGTTTCGGTTCTCGCGACAGTTCTGATAGATGGCCCTCTGCTCATAGCATGGCACATATCGCGCGTCCTCCGGTGACACGTTTCGCAGCCGCCGCCGTGCGTCATCAGTGATTCTGTCTCCGAGCCGGGCATCTTCCCAGGTCTTGATCGAGCCCAGGCAGTCCTCGGCGCGGGGATTCGACTGGAACTCCTCCAGGGAGGCGTTGAGGGAGATGGGGCAATCCCACCCCGCCGCACGACTTGCGACATACTCATAGACGTCCGGGCCCGCGCATCCGAGCTTCGTGCGGCCAAATCGCCCGAGCCATCCAAAGTCAATCCTGGAGAAATCCAGCGCGCGGGCCGCCGCTGTCGGGCACGGCATGAGGCGGCAGAAGTCTTTCATGCCCTCGGGCGCCGCGATGTTATCGTAAGCGTTCGCGCGGCTCATCATGTGCCAGCCGAAATGCGTGTAGTGCGCCGCCTCGCAGACTGTCGGCGGCGGATCGAGCAATCGGAACACCCGATACTGCGCGGAAGCCGCGTGATACCAGAACGGCTCATGCACGTCTTCCGCCCCGTCGAAATACACCATGTCGTAGGGTCCGCTCTCGCGGTAGATGTCCGCCAGGCGGCGCGCGACCTCGTCCTGGATGTCGGTATTCTGGTCGAGGCGGATGAAGTCCGGCCACGTGTCCACGTCCAGCAGGCCAAGCTTTGTCCCCGCCGCCTGCGGTGCCGCGCGCGTTCCCAGATGCCCGCGCCGACAACCGGTGAACTGGAATGGCGCGCCGCTGCTGTAGCCCTCGTATTCGATGAGTTCCTTTCCCAGTTTGAGGATCCGGCGACCCTTGTCCAAGGTGCAGCCCGCCGGATCCTCGCGCACCGAGACAGTCGTGGCATCGGCCGTCACGTTGTCCGACAGGGCAAACGCGCGGATCGCGTGCAGCCGGTCGTCGGGCACGGGACTCACGTAGGGATCCACCTTTGAGGCCTTGCTGTAATGTATGTGCAGCCCGATCCTGAGCCCCGCCGCACGGATCGCACCGGTGACGGTTCTGAGATCGGCCATCCCGTTGGGAAACCGGTCGTTCCACTCGAAGTGTCCCGCCCCCTTCGAAAATGCCCTGTACGAAAGCATGATCATGCGGAAACCACTCAGCTTGGCCCAGCGGATGTACTGATCGATGTTTCTCGGGTCTGGCCGACTCGCCCAGAGATACGAGAGGCGCTGGAGCGGAGATCGGCGAAATGCGACGCCCGGCGGCAGGAGAAAATCGCGCTCCACATTAGCCATCGCATCCAGAAAATTGTCTTTCGGATCGCGGCATCCAAACAGGACGGCCACCGCACCGGGAAATCCCACGGTGGCCTCCGCGGCCGCCACCATCCGCACGCGGCCCTCTTCCGGCAACATCTCGATGTCCGTATTCAGGCTTCCGGCACAGAGGCAGACTCCGAATTGGTCATCGGATACCAGATCAACCCACTGGCCCAGCTTCGGCAGCCGGCGGACGCTGAGCCTCGGAAACTCGATGCGGTCGACGGGTCCCCCATCCAGTTCGAGAAGCTCGAACGCCAGATAGCCACCGGTTCGAATGACGCGGTAGGTGGCCCTGACGTCGGCCCCGCCAAAGTCGATCATGAGCCTGTCACCCTGCTGCCGCACGCGCGTGGCATCGGAGCGCGAGCCGCCCTCGTAGATCCATCGCCCGGTGACGGCGGCATGTGGGCCTTCGCCCGCCGACACCGAATGACCGCCGCGATAGATCGCCGCGATCGCCCGGGACCCGTCGCCGGATGCATATTCGGCGTCGCCCTGCGTGGCGACGAGACCGCGCAATGTGCCATCCTCGCCAATCTCCAACCGGAGGTGATCGGTCTCAAGAGTCACGCCGGCGAGCGCCTGGACCGAAAGCAGCGCGAGCGCCACCGCCAAGATTGGTGGTGCGCGACCGGGCAAGATGACAAGGGGTGACCGATTGTTCATGGCCAATTCACTCCCCGATATCGATGCGTTTGGTCGGCGCGTTCCACGCGCCAACGGCAACCTCGGCCCCGCCGCGATGCCCGGGCTCTCGCCAGAGAATGTCGATCTGCAACTCGCGCTCCTCCCCCGGCCCCAGCCAGAAGAAATTATCGGTGGCGTAAAAGGCCCGCCTGGCGCCCCCGACATCGACCGTCGTGTTGAACGCCGGCGTGTCGCCAGAGTTCTTGATGTGCACCCGCAGCCGACTGCGGTCGCCGGCGATCCGATCGCGCGCAACGAGCGATGCCTCCAGCGCCGTCGGTTTCGATGCCGCCTGCGGCTTCAGCCACGGGCCTTTGTCAAACGTGAGCCCCGGTTGCGGCGTCGCGCGGTATTTCTCGCGGAATGCCCCATCGCTCATCCGCGCCAGGCAGCGCGGCCAATAGACCGATCGAGAGATCAGCCCCTCCCCGCCATCGCGCAGTTCCGCCACGACAAAGAAGAACTTCTCCTCGAAGTCATCGGGTATCGCAAAGCTGCCGAAGTCGAACGCGGCGACCGATGGCCCGGGCGCGAGCGCCACCGGTTGCCCCTTGCGCCACCGCGACACGAAGCCCCCATCAAAGATCTCGACCGATGCCCTCAAGCCCTCCCGCGCCTCCCGGGGCGCGTGGACGACGCGCACGTCGATGGGGAACCGCTCTCCCTTGGCCCACATCAATTGCGGCAGCTTAACCAGAACGTGCGCCGGCTCGTAGGTCCGTTTCAGGAAGTAATACGGCGCGGTCGGATGCCCGAAACCATCCACGAGCATGATCGCGATCACCGGCCAAGGGCGCTTGAAAACCCATGGCATCAGGCCGGACGTGACGGGATAATTCGCCTGCACCTGATCGGAGAAAATCTGGTAGAATTCGCCGGCGCCGATCTGCGTGCCCTCGGCGAGCGCCTCCAGCGACGGCGCACTCACATCGACGACCTGGGACGCGCGGCTCAGCATCCGTGGCACGCGGCTGGCCTGGTATTCCACAAAGTGATGCATCAGCTCCGGATGCTCGGCCGGAAAGGTCTTCTCCATCATGCCGCCGAGGGGCCCGTTGACCTCGCTCGCCGCCACCAATTCGCGGATGGAGTCGGCGTCGGGAATGCTGTGCATGCCAGTCTCCGAGATGAATGGCACCAGCCGATACAGGTGGCCATACCACGTTGGGTCCATGTCGGGATAGGTGTGCAGGCTCCCCGCATCGGGACTGGTGCGCCGCATCGGTCGCGTCGGATCGAAATCGGCCAGGCAGCGCTCGAAGATGCCTATGCTCGCCGCATTGCCAAACGAGTAGGGGTTGAATTCGTTGCCGCCGCACCACAGCGCAAGCGAGGGATGATTGCGCAGCCGAAAGACGGTCTGCATGACCTGGGCCTCCCACACGTCCTGCGGCCATTCGGGCGTCCCGCGATTGCCTATC
Organism: Verrucomicrobiota bacterium; assembly: GCA_029560585.1. Lineage (GTDB taxonomy): Bacteria > Verrucomicrobiota > Verrucomicrobiia > JADLBR01 > JADLBR01 > JADLBR01. The sequence goes on from JAKQKQ010000049.1 coordinate 92,306, forward strand.
GGAAAATCCTGCCAGACCATGATGCCAGCTTCATTGCAGGCGTCGTAGAATGCTTCCGTCTCCAGGATGCCGCCACCCCACACGCGAAGGAGCTGGATGCCCGCCGCCTTCGCCGCCCCGATCAGCCAGCGATAGCGCTCGCGGGGCAAATCCAGCAGGATGTCGGCGGGCATCCAGTTCATGCCCTTTATGAACAGCGGCCGACCGTTGACCACGAACTGCCAATTCCCCCATCGATCGGCGGTGCGCGGGCCGGGAGTCGGCACCGTCTCGATCGTGCGGATGCCAGCATCGAACTCCAGGGCGTCCTCGGCGCTCCCCTCGCGCACGAGCGTGAGCCTGACCCGATAGAGATTCGCCTCGCCCATGCCATTCGGCCACCACAGCCTCGGGTTGGCGATGGTGAACCCCTGCCGCACCCAGTTGCGGCCCGCGCGTATCCGCAATGGGATAGTGCGATCCAACACCGTCGCGCCATCGCCTTTGGACGCCAGTTCCACGCGCAGCCCGAACCGCGAATCGCTGGGCGCGGACTCGCTCCAACCGCGCGAGCCGTCGGCCAGCTGCGCGTCCTTCCACGGGTGCGGCTGGAACTGCGTCGAGTTTGTCCCCAAGAGAACCTCGACCTCGAGCGACAGGCGCGCCTCGCTGGCACTCGCACGCTCGGTCACGAGGAATGGTCGTTCCAGATGGCCGGACGGCACGATCTCCACGCGGGCGCCCTGCCACATCCCGAGCGGGAAAAACATCTCGCCGCCCGTGCCGCCGGCGATGACCCAGGGCTTGATGACCGTGCCCTCCGGGCCCCGCGGTTTCCATCCGGCCTTGTTGCCAAAATTCCCGGCCTTCACCTCGACGACGATCTCGTTCGCCGCGCCAAATCGCGCCTGCTTGCTGATCTCGATGGCCGGTCCCCCAAACATTCCCTCGTGGCGGCCCAGCAACACGCCGTTGAGCCACACGCGCGCGAAGTAATCGATCCCGTCGAAGCAGAGATAGACATACCCGTCGCCCCCGACCGAGGGCAAATCGATCGTTCGGCGATAATACCAGACCTTCTGGTCAACCCAGTCATAGTCCCTGGAATTCAGGTGCGCGTAGGGATGGCCGCACTTGCCCGCCCGGTGCAGTGCCCACTGGACCGTGCACGGCACCCGCGCAGGAAACCAATTGGTGATCGAACCCAGTTCCGGGGCGCCATTCACCGCCGTGTCCCGCCAGCCGAGTTGCCAATCGCCGTCGAGCGCAATGTGCTGCGCTCCGTCGCGCGGCGTGATCCGAAATGGCTGCCACAGAGTGTCCACGTTGTTCGTAGCCACCGGCGCCGCGACCGTGGCACTTTGGACCAAGCCGGTCAGCCCGACCCCGATAAGAAAGACGATGTGTTTCATCATAAACATTGGAACCTACTGTGCTCGCACCGTGACGATTTCCCAAGCCCGGGTGAGGACGGCGCCGTCGGGCGAAATCCCTGGTCCCGCCCCTTTTTTCAACGGCTGCTCCTGCAGATCTGCGCGCTCCAGTGTCCTGGGGGATGGCGCCGTGGACAACCGCACCTGACACGGGCTTCCCGCGCCCTCATACCAGCGCGCGATAACGCCTCTCCCGTCCTCGGCCTGTTTCAGGCAAGTGAGCAGCGGGTCCCCGTGGCCATCGAAAACCGCGACAGTCGCGAGCGATTTTGCGCGGGGGAGCGACTTTGGGCTCCACGTGTCGTTGACCGTGTAGGCCAGCAGCGGCTGCGTGGCCTCCCATCCTACGCGCGGGATGCGGGCCGCCTGCCATGACCTGGCGTGTGGCTGGAACCTGAAGTTGAAAACCAGGCCGACGCGCGGATCGGGCCCATCCATCATGGGGTCCAGTGGCCGCATCCGGCCGCCCCGCACCAGGCAACACCGAACGGCTGCGCCGCCCTCCGCGTCATCCAATCGGGTCCAACGATGCGAAGTCGCCATGGCCAAACCGCGGCTGCCATCGCAGACATCGAGCCAACGACTGATCTCGCGCGTTCGCTCCCATGACTCACGCGAACCTTCGTCGCCTTCGACTGGGCCGCTTCCGGGCATCAGCTGTTCCGCGCCAAACGCGCCGGCACCAAATGGCAAACCATAGGTGGTCCGTGCGCCCTTGAGCGGAACCTGATAAGCGAGCTCGATCCGCCCAAAGCGCCGCAGGTCCCACTCAAGCCTCACTTCCACATCCGCCCACTGCAGGTCGCGATGGAGCGAGTATCGCACTTCGGCGGGCGCGCCGAGCACGCTGCCGCGCACCGCCACGGACATCTGCACCGGTCCGTCGGCCAATACGCGCATCGCGTCGGACCCGGTGATCACAAACGGCACGGTCCTCTCACGCGCGGGATCGTCCACCGATAGGCCAAGCGGCGGACGGCGGCAGACCTCCGGCAGCTCCTCGCGGCCCACGAGACCCAGGCCCTCCACCAGCGATCCTGTTTTGCCGCGCAGCGAGGTGAGCTTCGCCAGCCCGGTGGAACGTTCGATGGTCAGGCGGACGGCGCCGTTCTCTAAAACAATCTCGGGCGAATCAGACTCGAACCACACGCGCTGGACCATCCGCGGCCGACCGGCGGCCCACTTTGCCTCGGTCGCGGCCGCCTCCTCGGGCGCGGCGGGCTCAAGCGTGTAACTGGCGTACCCGAGCGCAGGCACATTTCGCGCGACAAATGAAAAATCGAACTCGCCCAGGGTCTCACGCCGATCGGCGGTGATCTGAAATGGCACCGGTTGGCCGCCGGGATCGCGCAGCACCATGGCGCTCCCGCGCGGAAAAATGTCACGCCCGCCGCCGCCAGCGACCGAATATCCGGTAACGTGGGCATTCACCACGTCGGAGCGCTCCCAGTTCAGAGTATTGAACACCACGATTGGCACGCTCTCGCGCGGGGCCTCCACGCGTTCCGCGATCGCCGCCATGGCCCCCGAGGAAAGCACCTGAGCGCGATGCTGCACGGCGCGGCGCTCGGCGAACTTCCTCGGATGACCGCCGCCGGCACCCTGGCCACCGTAGTTATGATCGCGCGCCACGAGCAACGATTTCCAGATCTGCTCCAGCTCCTCCCGCGGATAGGGCCGGAAGCCATGAAGCCACGCGAGCGCGCACAGACGTTCGGCCGCGTCCAGCGCCCGAGTCGCAACCGAGTCCCACCGACTTATGTGTGCGTGCGCCGGCTCAAGATACGGCCACGTCGATGGCAGTTCGCCCCGCAGAACCGGCGCCTTGTCGGCCACACCCGCCGCGCGCATTGCGCGGAAATAGGCGGTGGGTGTGGCGATCGCCAAACGCTGCCCCTTTGTCGCCTCGGCGTTCCACGCGCCAATGGCGGGCGCCAGGGCCGGTGGCGGTAACCATTGGTCGCTCCCATAAAAGAACAGAGACGGCACGCCCGCTTTAGCCACCCCCGCGAGCCGGTCGGCCAGGCCCCGCTTGCGCATCGCCCCGGCGTCGAGATGGGCGCCGTAGCCGGAGGCCTGATTATATCCTTTCGAACTCCACGTCAGAACGCGCGCCCCGCCGGGTGCCTCAAACCAGAACAGCGTGTCGGGCGGCGCGCAGCGCGTGAGCACGAGATTGCGGATGCCGAGCCCGGCGCACAGTTGCGGCAACTGCGGGACCACGGCCGGGATGTCGGTGAGCTGGAGAGTCTCGAGTTCCAGCTTGTATCGCTCGCGCGCGTAGGTCTTCGCAAACAGGATGTTGCGGACGAGATCTTCCTCGTCCTCCTGGGCCACGTAGATGCCGCTCCATTCGGCGCCCAGTTCCACCCGGCCGGCGCGGATGCGCTCATCGATCCGCGCGGCTTCCTCGGGATGTGCCGCGCGATACGCCTCCAAGAAGAGCACATACTCGATGAGGAAGTGGAAATCCGGCTGTTTATCCAACAGGTCCAGCGCACCCGCGAAGACCTTGCCGCCGCGCGAGAGACATTCCTCGACCGTGCCCATGAACGTCAGGTCGAGGTGGGACATCGGCGCGATGTAGGCCGCAATCTCCGATGGCGCGTCGCTCCTGGCGCGCGTGTCGCGGGCCTCTTCGGCGCCAGCCGCAATCGCAAGCGCCGACAACGTGCCGGCCAACAATGTTCGAATGGCCCTCGTCGCAAAACCTCGGGATACCGCTTTTCCCAATTCTGCGGGCGACCGGTCGGTTTTCCGGATCACCGGGATCAAGACGGCGGCTGTCTGTGTTCTCATGGAATTCACTCTCTCTTCGGTGCTTGGCGCTCCATCGTCGCGGCCCGCATTTCAATCGGCGCCCCCTCGTTCATCGTCCGAACTCCAAGTGACCGAACCGCGAAGGCTCGTGGAAGCCGGGCAGGCGCGTCGGCGACCAGCTCAACTGTTGCTCCGGATTGTTCGCACCGCGAGAGAATCGGTAAAAGTTGCCGCGCCACACGCTGCCTGGGCTCGGCGTGGGCACACCGAGATCCGAGAACGGCAGAGCGACCTCGACGCTCCAGCCGCGATCCAGGTCGGCGCTGTTGCCGACCGTGCCTTCCACACGCGCGGCGCTCGTCATGTCGTTGGCGGTGTAACTCCAGTCGCCGGTGAATTTCGCGGAGCGGCCGTCGGCGCCGATCTGATTGTGGATGATGGCATCGAACACCCCACCAAGCGGGTTCCACTGCAACTCAAAATACTGCTCCAACTTATCGGCCGTGACGAAGAACTCCACGACCTCCTCGTCCCAAAACCTGCTATCGCGCCTGGTCAACGTGGCCTGGATGTCGCGGTCGGCACAGAGCCAGCCGAGATGCAGCGCCGTGTCGTCATACCACAAGCGGACTTCCGTCGCCTCCGAATCGCGTCCCTCGCCGCGATTGGGAAAGAACGGCTTGAGCATCGCCGCGCGCCCCCACACCGGTTCGTCCAGTCGCCCGTCGATTCTCAAGTCGCCTGAAAGTTTGGGGACAACGGCACGACGCGGGCCCGAAGAGATCGCGGCCGCATCGGGCGACTTGTTCATCGTGCAGCCAAAGCCAAGTGCCCCGCACGCCACCGCCAAAATCAGCCACAGAGCTTTCAAATCCCGGCCCCGTCGTTTCATGATGTCCCTTCCCTGACATAGTCTTTCGCAAAGAACACTCTCGTCGCCATGAAGATCAGCGCGGCCCCGAGCAGGTAGACGAACGCGAGCGCCGATAGGCCGAAGCTCAGATTGACGCGCTCTTTGACGTAGCCGAGGAGCACGGGCGACGTCGCCCCCACCGTAAACGCGCAACAGAGCATCAGGCCCGTGGCGGACGAGCGATAGCGCTGCGGGATAACATCGAACAGGGCCGCAAATAGGTTCGAGTCGTAGAGCCCCCGGAAAAATCCGAACCCCGCCAGCGCGACGTACACCATCGTGACGTTACCCGAGGTGCCCATCAGCCAGATGAACGGCGCCCCCAGCAACAGCCCCAGGTACTCCATCTCCATGCGGATCGTTGGCCGACGGGCCGCGAGGCGATCCGAGACCCGCCCGCCCACCATCACCCCGATGAACGCAAAGATGTAGTGGTAGAGCATGGAGTTGAGGGCGGCATCCTTCACCGAGAGATGGAATTTCTCGTAGAGGAATGTCGGCATCCATGTCTGATACCCGACCCCGACGAAGACCATCCCGCCGAACGCGAGGCTCAGGAAATAGAGGGTCGGTGTGCGCAGGACGCTCCGCAGCACCTCGCCCAACCGGACGGGCGGGCCGACGGGCTCGCTCGCGGGACGGGCGATATCGGCATCCCGGTGCTCGTTTCGCAGCCGCGCGGCCACCACGGCGGCCATCAGCAGGCCGAAGGAACCGAATGTGTAGAAAGTCGAGCGCCAACCATGCGTCTCGCCAACCCACCCGGCGATCCAGCTGCTCGCGACTATCCCGACGTACAGCGAACTCTGGTGAACGGCCATCGCCTGCGCGCGCGTCTTGTGGTGGTACTGGCCAATGAGCGAATTGGCGGCCGGGTAGTAGAACGCCTCGCCCACGCCCGTGGCCACGCTGCGGAATAGGATCAGCAGCAAGATGCCCGTGCTCAGCCCCGTACACAGCGTGCCCACGCTGAAGGTCAAGAGACTCAGGCAGACGATCCACTTCTTGGTGACGAAGTCCCCCAGGCAACCCGCCAGCGGAACAAACACGCCGTAGAGGAGCGTGAATGCTGTCGCGACCATGCCGAGCTGCACGTCGCTCACGCGCATGTCGGCCTTGATCAGCGGCAACACCGCGTTGTAGATCTGCCGGTCCCCCTGGTTCAGGAAATACGCAATCCAGAGGATGACGAGCAATTCCCATTTGTATGATCGGGGTTGGTTGTTCATGACAGCCTCCGTCTCAGCGTTTCGAGCAGCGGACAACGCGCGTCCCATGCTGCCCTATCGGCAGCGTGAATCTGGCCGGATCGAGTCCAGAGGGATTTCTGTCGCCGTGCGGCAGGACTTTCCATCGGCGGAACATCATTGGAGAACCACTTTCATCGCCACATCCTTCTCGACCGGCGGCAATGCGCACTTCACCACCAGGTCCACGGATCGGGCTTCCGTGCAGGAAACGACTTTTCCACCCCGCGTGTCCCAAAACTCGACCCTATAGGCACCGTCTTTCCTCACCGGCACATCAACCTCCGCTCCCGCGATCGTGGGCGGTGCCTTCCCCTGATGGCCTGCCTCGAACCAGTTGTATGAGCGGTTCTGAACCCACGCCAAACTCTTGCCCTCGGACCGCAGGCTGAAGGCGCGGAGCCCGGCGTGCGAAACGGCGGGCGTCGCCATCTCCCAGTGCGGCCTGGTGAGTGATTCGCCCGCCAGGAAGGCGCGCATGGCCGCGGCGTGGCATAACTGGTCCCGCTGAACGATGAATGCCCCAAGCCATTCGGTTCCGCCGACGGCATTCTTCAAAAACAGGCTGATCCAAAGGTGATTGTGGAAAGAGATCGCCTCGGGAAACTTCCATCGCTCGCCGGTGAGGTAATAGAGCGCGCGCCTGGGGCCGTAGGCGTCTTCGGGCTTCGTCCACTCGACCATGCCGCCCTCGGGGTTGATAAGCGGACAATTGAACCCCCCGTATTTCTGCATCAGTTCAAGGCTCAGCGTCACGGCGTCCACCTCGCGCTTGAAATACCAGTCTGGAATGATGATCGCGTCGCCACCCTCGGCGATCGAGCGCGGCCCCTCACACATCACGTGAGGATGTTCGTAGACGTCGATCGCGCGCACGTAGTTCTGGAGGCCCTTGATCCACGAGCGCACCATCAGGGGCGAAAAGCGCGATCCCGCCTGCCCCTCATCGCCGATGGCCCAGACCAGCAGCGCGGGGCTGTCGCTCATCCGCCCAACGAAGTAGCGGAGGTGATCTCTCTGCATCTCCAGGGCCCGCTCGTTGACGTACAGATCTTCGATGCTTCCGCAGGGGCCACCCTGGGCGGAGGAATACGGCAATGTGTCCAGGCCGTAGATGACCGACCGGCAGAGATCGTCGTAACAGGTGACCCAATAGATGCCCAGCGCCTCCAGCGTGCGCAGCCGATGCTCGCATTTCCACGCCACATGCTGATCGATGTAACCACCGCGCGTGTAGAGCCGGCCGAAGAACTCCGCCAGACAGTAGTCATAGTTGGAGCCGCCCTCGGCCTTGCGCCGATAGTAGTCGTCGAGCCGACGCGTGGAAACGCAGCGCGGGTTTCCACCGAAGATGTAGTTCGGGTCACGGAACCACCCGCTCGGGCCAATGCCGAAGAATGACTCCCCGTTGTCGAACTCGAAGAACCGAGGGTCCTCCTTGCTCACGCGCAGGAAGCCCTTTCGCGCCGATGCGGTGACCTCGAGCGCGTGGCCGGGTGTCCGCCGCACCCCTGTCCTGTCCTGGGCCAGCACGTGGAGTTTGTGAACGCCGATCTCGCGCGGCCGATAGTACAGCCGCCAGGGAATGCACCGCTTGGGCAGCAGGATCTCCTCTGTCTCGTCGGCCGCGATGGATGTGAAGTCCTGCCAGAAGAACGCAGGCACCTTCTCCGTCCTCCCCGACGGGGTTTCCACCACCGCCTGCACGTTGATCTGCCGGGGATCGAACGCGTTCTCATAGGTTGCCGCCAGATCGACCGGAATCGTGAGCAACTCGAATCGCTCCGCGCGCGCTGGCATCGCATCGCAGCGCACGGCCAGCGGTCTCTCGTCGCGCGTCGGGCACACCTCGTCAAGCTCGACGCGATGTGGCCCGGCCTTCTTCGCGGCAGCCTCTGCCGGAAACACCAGCACAAGCTCGTCATCGCGGAGAATATACGGTGGCACCTCCATCGCGCGCAGCGCGTCGGGCTCAAACGCGGTCCGCCCGCCGCGCGCGAGCAGCGCATCGCCCAGGTGCAAAACGACGGATACGGATTTCGCCGGATCGCCCTTCAGTCCGATGCCCCCTCTCGCCGTCCGTTCGTAGGGCAGCGTGCGATACAAAAAGACATGGCCCAAGATTCCGCCGCCGCGCGCCTGCGCCGAGTCAATCACGCGCACCATCAGCAGGTTCTCTCCGCCGAATCTCACCGATGGCGTGAGATCGATATCGACCGGCCCGGGAACGCGGGCGCCCCAGTGATACATCTTTCGCGCCAGATGCGCGCCGTTGAGGACAAAATCGGCCGCGTCATCGACCGCCGTGCAGAAGAACCCCAGCCGGTATCCTCGCAATTCCGCGGGAACACGGAACCGAAGCCGGAGCCACGTGACCTTGTCGTTCAACTCCGGATGTCCGATGTTCTCCCAGCGCATCCCAACCTGGATCGGTTTCCAACCCCCCTCCTGGTCGATCGCCCCACATTCCATCTTCGCGCGCTCCGCATCGCGCCGCATGTCGGCATCGCTGCGCCCGAATCCAACGCCGGATGCCCACGCCGCATCCTTGGCGAGATGCTCCCATGGTGCCCCCCGGACATCCACCAGCAGCGCATCAACGCCAAACTCGATCGCATCGGAACCACGCGCGATCGATGCCGCCAGCAATAGCTGGGCACATATCGTCAATCCCGTCACTCCCGCATTCACTCGCGTGGTCTCCTGTCGTTCTCCGATAACCCCATCATCCGATTCAACAACGGCGAAAAATCATCGCGGCCCCTTCACGGTCCATGTGGATCCTCCCCGATCGCGTATGTGCCAGGAGCAAGCAAGAACGAGCCGTCGGACGCCGCTGGCACCGGATCGCCTTGGCCGCGCCGCCTGCACACCGTCTTCCTCTTGTCCCCCAGCCGAAAGGTGAAGCGCCGCGGCCCCTCGAGCAACCGCGACACCACGGGCCATTCGTTGACATTCATGTACCGGTTGGCCATCGGTCGGAACGAGCGGCCTCGGAAAGGATCATTCACCAGCCGCTGGTTGGGAAACACGACCAGCTCCCAGCCGCCAGAGCCGGTGCGATCTAATCGGTAGGCCCCATTGCCCTCGGCACTGACAAAGCGCGAGGATCCGCTGGCCAGTATGACGTCGGGCACCGCCGCGGGCGTCTCGTTATCCGGCAGATTGCCCGAATGGACGAGCATGCCGTCGCCGGAGAAAACGACCGTGTCCGGATCGCGCCGCACCGACCAGCCCTCGCCGCTCCATCGGCTCGAATCCGCCGGCAGGCGGCCGTCGCGGGGCGCCCGCCGGAAAATCTCGCCGGCCGCGACAAACGCGATCGCGCGCTCGGGAGTGTGCAAGAGATTCAAGAAATGTATGCGCCAGCCGGGGTTGTATGCCGCGACCGCCGTGGGCGTGTGGGTGAACATCGCGGCCATCTGCGCCCGGCGGGCCGCAAAGGCCAACGCCATCGCACCATACGGATAGCCCTGCAGCGTGCTCGGCGCGTTGAACTCGTAGATGATGCGCGGGCGGTCCTCGGCGCGCTGGCCGATCACCGTCTCATTCCACGCCCGCACCAGGTCCAGAAAATTGAGGCCGTCATTCCAGCTGGACTCAAAACCCCGGCCGCCCGTCGGGTAGCAGCCGGTGGTGTAGGCGTCGACCCCCGCGGCGCCGAGCGCGCCGCGGATGCGGTCGCTGCCAAGCGATGCGTCGCTGTGGGCGCGCAGGTAGGGCCGCCCCATCGCACCGTCGATCGCGGCGAACATCCGCCTCAGGTAGCGCTCCACCAGTTCCCCGCGAAACCCGTCGAAAACCTTCGCCTCTTCGCCGGGATGCGCGCCACGATAGGTGTTCCAGAGCCCGCGCAGCTGCGCGCGCGCCGCACCGGCGGACTGGGACGCCTCGTGCATGTTGTCCTTCGGATCCCGCTCGAGCATCCCCGCCGTCACGTACTTCGGCTCATTGAACGGCTCTATGGCGACCAGATTCGGGAAGTCGGCGTACCGCCGCCCCGATATGCTGCTGCGGCGGCCCAGCAACTCGGCGACATATCGCTCCTGGCAGCGTATGGCATCCTCGTTCCAGATCATCTCGTCCACGCCATAGAAGTTTGAGAACCCAAAACTGCCGCCCACCCCCACGTGCCAGTACGCGTAATAGCGGTCCATCAGCGACTGATTCTCCGGCGTGTTCCACCAGGCCACGGGAGTCAACATCACGAAAATGCCCGCGCGATCCAGTTCCTCCATGAGCAGATCGAATACCTCGAGGTGACGGTTCGGGGTCAGGTGGCCTTCGCGGTCACTGATCTCGCGGTCAAAGACGTGAATCCGGACGAAATCCAGGCGCATGAGCCGGAACTGGGCGATATCCTCCGCGATCGCCTGCCGATAGTCGGCGCCGACCTCGCCGAGGTTCTGATAGTTGTGGCTGAATGGCGCGTAGTAATTCACACCCCAGAGCCTCACCTCGCGCCCGGCGACGTCCCGGATGATACCGTCGCGCACCGCGAACGGCGCGACGAACCGCGCGGGGCTCGGAGAACCGGGCTCCGCGAATGACATCCCGCCAGCCAGCGCAACGGCGCACAGCGCCGATAGACCCGCGCGATCCTTCATCGTGCGCCCTCCTTGGATCGCCGCCATCGCGCCAAGGGCGGCGGCGCTGGAGAGAGCACGCACTAGCAGGTCTCCTAAGGACGCCGCCATGTTCACATCCCCCCGACGATCGGGTACCACTCCGGCCTGCGCGGGTCCTGGTGGAAGCGGGCGTAGTAATCGCCTTTCTCGGCGTAGTAGCGCTCGTATTTCTCCATCTTCTCCTCGTCGAGCGCCACGCCAAGGCCGGGGCCGGTCGGCACGCGCAGGCAGCCGCCCTCGTATCGCATCTTGCCGCCGACGATGATGTCGTCTGTCAGGTGGTTGTACACGGCGTCCCCGGCGAACGTCATGTTCGGGATGGTGCACGCCGTGTGGAGCATGGCGGACATCTCGACGCCAAACTCGGCGCCGCTGTGCATGCCGACGCCCAGGTTAAAGGTGCGCAAGACGGCGCAGAGATCTTTGACGCCCCGTGGACCCTCCCAGTAGTGCAGGTCGGTCAGCACCACGTCCACCGCATCGAGCCGGATCGCCGGACCCAGATCGTCAAACTTCGCGGGATACATGTTGGTCGCGATCGGGATCCGCACCTGCCGGCGCACCGCCGCGAGCCCCTCGATGCCCCAGGCCGGATCCTCGAAGTACTCGAGGCCCAGTGGCTCCAGCCGACGGCCGATCCGGACCGCGGTCGGCACCGACCACACGCCATTCGCGTCCACGCGAAGGCCAAACCCGGGCCCCAGTCGCGCGCGGCAGAGCTCCATCACCCGCACCTCCTCGTCGGGATCCACCACCCCGCCCTTCATCTTGAATGTCCTGACACCCAGGGTCCGGTGGAGTTCCTCGGCCTGTTCGACGAGATCCTCCGCCCGCGTGTCGTCGCCGCCGCCGGGCCGGTCATATCGCCAGCTTAGCTCGCCCATCATCGGCACGCGATCGCGCACCGCCCCTCCCAGGAGGTCGCACATCGGCCGACCGAGCACCTTCCCCTGGATATCCAGGCAGGCGATCTCTATCGCGCCGTAGAGCCGCGCATTGGATATATAATAGATGCTGCGCAGCACCTTCAGCTTGATCGTCTCAAGGTGAAATGGGTCGAGCCCAACAATGCGCGGCTTCAGTTTCAGGAGGGCGCCCCGCTGGTCGCCGCCACCCACCTCGCCGAGGCCGACGATCCCCTCGTCGGTAATGAGTTCCAGGACGGTCCTCAGGAAATAGCCGGGATGCACACCGGTGTTGTGCCGGAGCTGGCAATCCAGCGGGATCGCCACGCAACGCGCTTTCATGTCGATGATTTTCATATTCCAGTTCTTCCGATCATGGCCCGGGCGCGACATCCTCGTACCGGGCCCGTTCCCCGCCGACCTTCACGTCAGTCACGTAGATGACCTTGTTGGTCGCGACCGCGTCTTCTCTGTCAAAGGCGGCGCGCTTGTCCCCCGTGTCGGTGTGCCACTCGGGATGATAGATGCCCGTCTTGAGATAGGGGGTATATTCAACGCCGATGGTCGAATAGACGTTCGCTCCCTTGAGGCCCAAGACCTGTTTGCCGTCCTTCCAGATCTGCAGGAGGCCATCTTCGCCGGGCGACCACTTGGCGTGAACCACCCACGCCACCCAGCATCCGGTCTGCACGGCACCATCGAGTTTGACCCTGGTGCGCGTCGGTTTCGACTGCGCTGACCCATAGCTCTGCGCGATGAACCAATTGGTATTCTGGATGGAGATGGCCAAGTTGGGGTAGGTTGCTTTCCAGTTGCCCGGGATGGCGTGCCATTGCATGACGATGTCGGCGCCCCGGTTCGGATCGAATACCCAGTCATCCGGCACAAGGATGCGCTCGCCGTACCACCGCTCCCAAAAGCCCTTCTCGCTCGGCAGTGATATCTCCGACCGGAACGAGTTTGGCGCGCGCCGCACCGCAAACCGAACGGCTTTGCGCCTGCCGCCCAAGCCGGGGGCATCCACGATCCTGATCCGCCCGGCAGTCGCCTCCGCGAGCCCATAATTATCGTCTTCCGAAAAATTCCATCTCTCGAATGTTCCGCGCAGGAAATCATCTTGGAAGATCACTGTCTTCCCAAGGGCAAAGACGTCCCTCGCGGTGAAATGGCGTTCCTTTTCTCCGGTGGCACCGCTGGGGCTTCCCGCGCCCATGCAGACCTGGGCCGACTGGCAAAACGCCAGCAACAGAACCAGAGCCTGGTTTGTCATCTTCGCTCGTCTCATGCCGTCACTCCGTCTGCTCAAGACCGGCGCCACCCCTTGCCCAATGCCGTCACCACTTGGAAAATGCGTCCAAGAAGGCCGCAACCTCCGCCACGATGCCGTCAAAGAATCTCTTCCCCTTCTCCGCGGTCGCCAGTCTTGGGTCTCCGATGGTCCCGCTCTTGGACATCTCGTGGAATTCGTCCACGAAGTAGGCCGGTCGGGCATGCTGCATGTCCACCCGCCGGTATCTGTCGGCGTGCCTGGGGCCGTCTCGCCTCGCGCGAGCCATCTTCACGCGGTCTGGATGGAGGTGCAGCATCAGCGACGTCTCCAGCTCGCACGCATGGCCAATGCCGCCGAGTTCCGATTCGCGCACGGCCCTGATCGTTTTCACCGCAAGAGACCAGTACGACGCGAACACGAAGCGGACGCCCGGAAACCGGTCCTTCAATTCGCGCAGCGCGGCCCGCGCCGGCACATCGTTGCCACCATGACCATTCAACAGGAACACCTTCTTCGCCCCCATGCCCGCGATGCAGCCGCATAGTTCAACGACCAGGTGGATATACGGCATCTGGCGCACGCTCAGGGTTCCGGGAAACGCCAGATGGTGCGTCGAGTGCCCCGCCCACAGCGTCGGCAGCAGGAGGATCTTCCCTGGTCGTTTGCACTCCAGGGCTCTCGATATGCCCGTGACGATGTCGGTATCGGTCGTAAACGGCAGATGGGGGCCGTGCTGCTCAAACGAACCGAGGGGCAGGATCACGATCTTTTGCGCGACCTTCGCCCTCTTTGCCTCGGGCCAACCTAGGTTTTCTAGAATCATACCGCCTCCTTCAAATGGATGCTCTTCCCCTGCTCAGAGTCTTATGACCCATTTCGCCGACGCGCCCTTACTCAACCGGAACGCACCCTTCACCACCTTGCCACCGGAATCCACCGACACCTCGTACTCGCCGCAGAAGCCACGGAAGTTCGCCCGGCCGACCGCATCCGTCGTCAGCTCGATGCGCGTTTTCCATTCGTGATTGATCAGCCGGTCGAGCGCGCGGTACGCGGGCTTGGGATTCATATCGCCATCGAGCAATCCCCCGAGCGCCTTGTTTTCATTCTCGAAGGCCGTCCCGTCGCCGAGGTTCCACCACGTCACGCCTGCCATCTGTGCCGTGCTGAACCACAGGCGATACTGGTTTTCGACAATGGCGGCCTGCTGCGCCGGACCGTCCTCGCCAAGGGCCGGGACCGTGATCTCGGTAATGTAAAGCGGCAGTCCAAGGCCCCCAAGCTCGCCGTAGACCGTCTGTAGACGACCGGGCGTATAGAGATCGCCGCTTAATACCGAACCTCGGCTCACGTGGAATTGCATGCCGATCCCCTCCACTCGGATCTGGCGCTGCAACAGATCGGCGACCATCGATCTGTAATCGTAGGTGTTGTAGTGCGCCTGGATCTGCCCGTCGTTGATCAGCAGCCTCACGTCTTTGGAAAAAAGCCGGCCCGCCTCCTGAAAACACCACGCCAGAAAATCGTCCGGCACGGCGTGCCATTCCTGAAAATGGAGCCGGCGCGGGATCTCCTCGTTGACGGCGTCCCAGATCGGGATATCACGGCCATACCGTTGCGCAATTTCCGCCATGTGTTTCGCGGCCTGCTGTTGCAGCAAGCGGCCATCGCTATGTGCGGTCCAGTCGGGCATGAACTTGTTCTTTACATACATCAGGGCGTGGCCTTTCGGGGTGATGCCGTTCGCCTTGCACCACTTTACCAACTGGTCGGGCGGCGGGCGGCGCCAGATGCGCGGCGAATCTTCTGTGAAACGCGGCCGGCCCTGCTGCGGCTCTAGTTCGCGCCAGTAGAATGGCAGGGTCGCGAAATTGAAAAGGTTGGTGAACGCGCGCTCGTATTTCTGATTGAGTTCGGGAGTCGCGAGTTGCCCGAGCACGAACAGATTGCAACCAAAAAGAAAGTCGTGCGTCCGATGGTGGACGCGGACGGTCGCGCCGGGCACCGGAGTTCCACCCTCGTCGATCACGCACACGGCGGCGTCGCCCTTGCGGTTCTTCTCGATGCCGTCCGTTATGCGATTGGCCACGGCCGGATCCTTCCAGAGCCCGACATACGACTCCGGCAAATCGGCCGCCGCCAGGAAGCGGCATGGCATCGCGACCATGAGCAAGGCCGACATCATCCAAAGCGCCGCATGGCGCCCCATTGTTTTCTCAATGCGCATTGTCATTTTTAATGCTCCCGCGGCCAAACTGCATTGCGAAGAGCTTGGCGTTCCGCATCGTCACCCGGATCCTCACCGGCTTTCCGGCATGGCCGCCGATGTCGGGGCCCTTTTTCCAGCAGACCTCGTGATCGAGGGCGTCGGCGCTGATGATATCGCAATCCGCCTCCGACAATCCCTCGATGGGATCCCCGTTTTCCGCGAGCAGTGCCACGCGCGCGTGGCCGGTGCCCGCGGTGTGGATGTTGAGCCGCAGGCGGTCGCCATCGAAGATCAGGGGGCGCGTCACTAGCGTGCCCCCGGTATAGGCCGCATCCATCGAAACGAAACCGTCGATCCGCTGCGTCGCGCAATAGATTCCTCCCAGGTCGCGCTTCAGCCACTCCGCCCGATCCTCGAGATCGGTGTCCCAACGGACGGGCCGACCGTGCGTGTGGGGCCAACCAACAAAATATTGATAGAGCAGTCGCCCCCGGCGCACCATCCCCTGCCCCATGCTGACCAGCCTCAGCTCGATGCCATCCTGATACCCGGGTGCGACATACGGTTGCCGCCAGCGATTCCACGCAACCCCGTCACGGCTGGTCGCCAATTGCACCTCGAAGGTACCATCGTTGCTATTGAGCGCGCGCCCTTTCCACTCCGGCCCGCTGAAAAGCATATAGGCTGCGGGAAATGCCAGATACACGTCCGGCGCGAACGGATAGCGCACGGCCGCGCTGGTATAGAGTTGGAGGTTCTCGGGATCCCGATCATCGCGCGCCATCACGGTGGGCAGTTCGCGGCTCAGCGTCGGTATCTTCTCCTCGCCCCATATGTGCAGGGGGGGCACCGAATGATCGTAGGGCCATGGTCGCTCGAGGTCTTCCACCTCCACGCGCGCCACGGCCCGGCCCGGGTTCCATGTCCGGAGATATATGACATACTTCCGCAATCGCTCGTCCCAGAACCCGGACGGTTGGCTGTCCGGCACGAATGGCAGGAGTCGTTCGGGCGCCACCGACCAGCTGGTGCCATCACACGATGATGCGACAAACACACCCGCGCGCTCAGGATCCGGCCAGCGCCACGTGAACAACAGGCGATAGCGCTTCTCCGCGGGGGCGCGCGGGTCGAGAAACACGCTGGCCTCGATGGCGCCCAATGGTAACAGGTTATTGTCCTTGCCGCCCCGAAATGATCTCAGGCCGAGCGTCGGGCGCTCCCAGTGCAGCCCATCGCGGCTTACGGCCACGCCAAAGTGCTTCTTCTTTTCACCGTCGTAGCTCCCATGGAAGAGCGTTGCCGTGCCATTATCGTCCACCACGCTGCAGTAGAATATGAATCCCAGTGCCTCCCATGGTTGATCCGGCTTCAGGACGCGGCGCACGGCCTGCGGCGGATTGAGCACGCGGGTGACATCCGTGGTCCGCGCCAAGTCCAGCAATCGGTCATCAAGGAACAGCTGCCGGTCAGCGCCGATCGAGACGGCCACCCCCTCCTGCGCGCGCGCGTGTTCGGCGGCTCCCGGGGCAGAAATCGTTACCGCGGCCGCCCCCAGAAATCCGGATCGGAGGAAATGCCGTCGTCCAATGTCACGGCTCATTAGAATGGCTCCATGTCATCTCAGCATCCCCCAAAGCCACGCCAGGGCCTCCCCGCGCGTCAATGCGGCCGTCTCCTTGGTCGCCGCCGCCTCCGGCGCAGGCGCACCAAGGAGCGCCGCGAACTCACCGCGGGTCATCGGCGCCGAGTCCCCCGCCTCCGTCTCGGCCACCGCCCGCGCCTGCACCATCGGATCAAGGCCCTTCGCGCGCATCGCCCCAAAACCTTCCGCCCAGCGCTTGCCGGTGCCCCCCTTCAAGGGCTCGTCGGCGCGCACGTCATAGTCATGAAAAAACCCCTTCGTGCCGAAATACTGCGCCGCCGGAATCCACGGCTCCGGCCCGGCCACGTCCACGTCATTGAAAAAGCTGATCATGGAACGCAAGTCGCACAGCCGTCGGACAAGCATCTGGGGATCGAGTGCCGCGGGGGCGACGTTCCGCTGCTTGGCCAGGGCCGCCGCGGCGCCAGCGGCCTCGCCCACCTGCATCCAGACCGGTTCCAGCCGCACGGTGCCCCAGGCCACGTGGGTCGCGGACAAGCACATGGGCACCAGTAAGTTGTCCAACCCTTTAGGCAGCAGACAACGGAACGGTATCTGCGCCGGAAACGTTTCGTGATGGAGCATCATCTTGCCCTCCTCAAGCCCACCGGGCACGCGCGCGGTCGTGCATGAGTGACTGTCCATGTACCACTCGGTCATTGCGACACTATCGTCCTGCACGGGGGTGCGCCGAACACCGGCGGCCAGCGTCGCGTCACGCTCGGTGAATACGGCTCTCCCCACCACGCGCCGTGCCTCCCGCACATACAATTCGTACGGCCGATGGCCATTGTCCGCGAACTCGTCCTTGGCCAACCCAAATTGGCGCCAGGCGTCACGGACGACGGGGGGCACCGAGAGATCGTTCTGGAGAAAAAAGAGCAACCCCATCGTCGCCTCCCAGTGCCCGTCCTCGACACGTTGTCGGATGGCCTGATCACCCTCGACATAGCCGGTCTGCAGGCCCACGAGCTGAGGCCTGTTCCAGCTGTACTTGCCGTTGGGAACCGACTCGATGCCGGAGAAGATCTCCAGCGATTTGAGAAAATAGGCGTCATAGTTGGCCGGTTTGGCGATCGGAACCCGATTGGCTGGGTCGGCGGTGAGGATCGTCCGGTAATTGCACGCCTGGACGGCAGGATCTTCCGCCCCCGTTCCCTCCGACATGATCTCCTGGAACCCCTCGAACCGCCGAAGCCTCAAACTGTCGTGGAGTTCCGCGAGTCGTTTGGCCTCGGCGTTCGGCGGCACCGGGGATGGCCGCATGAAGATTACCCCCGCATGCGATTCGTCATATTCCCCGCGGGACTCCCGCCCGAGGCGGTAGGGCACCTTTGCCAACGCCACCAAATCCCCCTCGTATGTCGCATCCACGAAGGCACACCCTCTCGCGCGCACCCCGTGATCCCCGCGGACATCACGGAAGACGATCGCCTCCAGCCGACGGCCCTTGCGCTCAACACCGACGGGAACGAGCGAGCGCAACACGGTGACCCGCGCCTCGCGGCCAACGAGCTCGTCCAGGATCTGCTCCGCCACGCGTGGCTCAAACCGGCCGTTCGTATAACCTTTCGGCCCGGGGAGCGCATCGCGGTATTGCTGGGAATCGGCGCCGTATTTCTTTAGATAATGATCGAACATCGCCGCGCGCACCTCGTCGTAGATCGGCGATCGCCTTCCTTCATATTGCGTATCCCAAACCGCGAGACCGCTGGACAGCATGCCACCTAAATGCTTGTGCCGGTTCACCAGCAAAACATTCAGCCCCTCGCGCGCCGCCCTGACGGCGCAGGCGATCCCACCCGGCGTACCCCCCACGACCACCAGATCATAGGGCCCGTCGTCGGCCCCGGCCGACCGCGCCACCGTTGCGGCCAAACCGGCCAGCAGCACGAGGCGCATTAGCGCAATCGGCATCGGCAACCGTCTGTATTCGATCCTTCTCACACGCCTAATCGACCTCCGCCGGCAACTCGAACGAATTCCAGCCCGCGCGATCGAATTTCCCCTCCGCGGGCACGAGCTTTCGCAGGATCGTGGCCGTCGCGGCCCGGGAGAGGGAACCGTCGTTTTGCCGCATACCGAGCGCGGCCTGATCCTGCGACCACGCACAGTTGGCCACATACGCCAGCGTCGGAATGCTCTGCGCGAGGTGGTGCCACGTCGTCATGAGCAGGCCCGCGCTGCCTTTCGCGACGGCGGCCTTGGCCAGCGTGCGGATGTTCCCCGGCGAGTTCCAGGGACACGCCATCGTCTCGAATCCGCGCTCCCGGAAATGGGCGAGGGTGGGCACATCGCCCTTCGCAACGCCGTAGTGCCAGTCGGCGATCACGATCTTGCGCGAGATGCCATCCAGCGCGAGGTGCGTCGGCAGCGCCGGCGAGCCGTTGGCCGCGAATTCCGATGGCCATTTCGCCCGCTCCAAGAGAGCATCGCCCCACATGATCGCGCGACGCCCGCGCTTCTCTATGTGGGCGGCGAGATTGTTGACATGGTCCGCGAACAGCTTCACGCGGTCGGTCTGTCGGCACCGGTCGCATGTGGCGTGCGAGTACGCCTCGTCGCACCCCATGTGGAAATACTGGCCGGGACCCGCGAACTCGATCAGCTCGTCGCACACGCTACGGATCAAGGCCTGCGCGCGCGGGTTGGTCAGGCACCACGTCCAGCCGTCCGGCTCGAATAGCGGCGCCAGGCGCGGGTTCTGATCCAGCACGACGTGCCGCCCATGTTTGATGCGGCAGGCCGTCGCATGACCCCATGAGTTGAACATCGGGATGACCTCCATGCCCATCCCCCGCGCGACGCCGACGAGTCGACCCGCATCGGCCTTGCTCCAGGCCTCGGGCCACGACAGCTCTTTCAGCGCATCGAGGCGCAGCATGCCCCAGAACTCCAAGACGACGTGGGTGAACTTCAGGAATGCCGCGAGTCGGATCGCCTTCTCGATCATCAGGGGCGTCGTCTCGTGGAAGACGCAGAGGTGCAAGCCGCGAAATTTCAGCGTCGGCCAATCCTGTATCTCGACGTGAGGCAAGGCGAACGCCAGGCCGCCATCGGCGCCGTCATCCGCGTCCATCAGCTGCAGCAGCGTGAACCACGCGTGGCGCATGCCCGCCATATCCGCCCCGCTCCCTGCGGCGCCCGAGGCGTCCACCCGCAGCGCGTGGGCCGCTGACGATTCGCGCTGCGGGGGTCGCGCGCCACCCAGTGAAAAATCGGCGGCCTTCAGCGCCGGATCCTGCGCCACCTCCAGTTCGACCGCGCCCAGCGTGAATCGCGCCCATGTCTCTTTCATCATCGCGACAGCGCCCGGATCGGCCTCCCGCCCGACCCCGAGCGTGACGCGACCGCTCAACTTCAGCGTGCCATCGCCCCAGGCGACCTTGTTCGGATAGGGATGGATGCTCCGGGGCAGAACGCCGGACGCAGGTGGCACTGCCGACTGCGAGCGCGCCTCCTGCCCGATGGCCAGCACGCCTCCGACGGCGGCAAACGTGTTCAGGAATTGGCGGCGCGATGTCGCCGTTGCGTGGTCTGATGTCTTCATGATCGGTTGGAGCCCTCCATTGGACGTCTTGAACGATGGGATGGTAGCCTTGCGACATTCGCATCCTCGGCGGCGCGGCGATGGCGGTAGAGCCGCACGTCGGGCGCGCGCCAGATGCGCCGAGCATAGGATGGCCGCACGATGGGGCAACGAGGGGTCATGGCGTCGCCCTTCCAACGCGCGTTTGCAGGGACGCGATGTCCAACAGGAATCGCGTTCCGGGATACTGCCCGTAATTGGGAAATCCTTCGCCGATATACGCCCATGTGGCTTCCGGGTGATGAGACACTTCCACCGGAGGTCCGTCGCCGATCCGGGCGATGGTGCGGTCCCCCCAGGTTTCCAGCCAGACGGGAGTCCAGCCGTCGGCGCCGATCGCGCCACAGGGCATCTCCGCCTCCCCCGCTCGCAAAAGGATCTGTCCCGAATGGGCGATGAGCCGCGCGGGTTGGTTGAAGTCCCCGACGGTAAAGAGCGTCTGGGAATCCCCGCCCTCGACCCGAAAACGGAAGCGGATGGTGACCTTGTCGCCACGAGGCCGATCATTCTCATCGAGGTCGATCCCCGCGGAACCCTGATCGCGAACGCGCAGCGCGCGCAGGCCCTCGGCGGTCACGACCTCCGTGCCTCCACGATGCCCTTCGGAAGGGAGGTCGAAATCCCTCTCGAATGCATCGCGATCCGCGGCGTCCATCCAGACCATCGGCCGATCTTTCGGTGCCTGGGCCGACGGCAGTTCGGGGCAACCGAGCCCTTTGGCAAACTGGTTATGAAGCCAGGCGTGCCCTTCGGAGTCGAGCTGGCCACCAGCGTACACCGCGACAAAACGCACGTCGCCCGCGAAACCGGCAAGTTTGCTGTTGGCCAGTCGCTTGCCGCCGATATGGGCGGTCGCGCCTTTCAATGGATGCGATCTCACGGTCTCAAATCGGACGGACCCGTGCTCGCCATCCACGCAGAACAGGGCCTCGCCCGTCCGATTGTTGACAGTCACGCCCAGGTATTGCCACCGCCCATCGAGAGTCAGCGGAAGATCTGCGGCGATCTCTTCCTTGGGGCCCATGAGCGTGAGCACGGGGATGACGGACCCACGTTTCCCGGCGGAAGCGCTGGCCGGCCTGCTCCTGAGCATGATAACGAATCCCCCCACCGCCGAATCCGGGCGAGTATCGAACAGGGTGCCGGATGCCCTGGGTTGAATCCACGCACCAAAGCTGAAACCGTCGTCGCCAGGTTCCACCGGCGCGCGCGTGGCAATGTGCTGCTCCCTGTTGAATGACCACGTGTCGCACACCCGCCGCGGCCGGGCGCCCGCCACAAGATCGTTGCTACGGGGAAAAATGTAGTGCCGGTCCGGCTGCGGCAAGGGGTCAACCAAGGCCACGCGGATCGATCGCGGGGCGCTGTTGCCCTGGGTGTAGCAAATCGCCAGGGTATCGCCGTGCCGCCACATCTGCGGATACGCCACCTCGGGCTCGTCTCCGGTCAGGCTGTTGCCCGCGACAAAATCAATGCCTCCACCCCGCGTGAAGAAAAGCGCCAGATTGCGTCTCGCCTTTGCCCACTCGTACAGTGCGCCCGGCGCGTCGTTGTGAACCATCACGTAGCGTCGCCCTGTAAAATCATCGCCCGCATGGGTCGCCCCCCATACCCCCCGCCCATCCAGCGGCGCAACGTGCATCCGCGAGCAAACGCTCTCCATCGGCACAAACTGATGCGGGGCCCATGTCTCGCCGCCGTTCTTGCTGACGGACCACAGGAGATACTGTCCCGACGTCGGTTTCCCGTGTCCCAGGCCCCAGTGCGTATTGTTCCGGGCAAACATCATGACGCTGCCATCCGGCTGTTCCCAGACGGTCGGTTCCCATTGGATCCAACTGAACCCCGGCGTGATACAGCCCGGCGACAGATGCCACGTGCCGCCACCATCATCGGTATAGATGACGGAGTTGCGCTTCTCGCGGCCCCACCAGCCTTCCGTCTGAGGGGGTGCGTCGCTGGCGCGGCCCTTCCCCGCATAGAGCGTCACCGGAGCGAGCACGCGCCCCGAACGCAGGCGATAGAGATCCTGCGTCGATGCGATGTAAAAGGACCGGCCACCCACCGTAGGCCAGGCAACCCCATCCCATTCGAGTCGGCGATTGATCCACTTCCCATCCGCGCTTTTGAGGCGGGAGAAATACAGGCCGCGCAAATCCGCCGCCTTGGCCGGAGAACCATCGAAATCATGGGCGCTCCCGCCCTGGTTCCAAATCGCCCATAACTCGCCATCCACGATCCCGACATTGGGCTGCCATTGATGCCCCTTCCCCACCGGATATCGCACGGGATTCTCGCAACGCGCCTCGTTGGAAAAGAGCATTTCGATGGGCGACCATGTCCGACCGTCAGGGCTGGTGCTGGAGTAGATCCGCTGGCCGGGCGCATGTTCGTCCGGATGGGTGTTGCTGCCCCACATGCACAGCCAGCGATCCTGAAACCACGCTATCGTCGCACAGTGGTTGTATTTGTGCGGATGGGAGCGCGCGTCGATCACG
Source organism: Verrucomicrobiota bacterium (assembly GCA_029560585.1). Taxonomy (GTDB): domain Bacteria; phylum Verrucomicrobiota; class Verrucomicrobiia; order JADLBR01; family JADLBR01; genus JADLBR01. The sequence continues at coordinate 115,382 of JAKQKQ010000049.1, forward strand.
TCATGGCGCGTCACCCGCGGCTGATATACCTCGTACGTGCGCCAGTCGCCCGACGCCGCCGCCACGCGCAATGCCCCACCGCAGAACGCCAACACCAGAATGCACAGCGCAGCCGAACCCGTGGCGGGCGCGCGAAAGGCCGACACGGACCCCGCAAGAAGCACGCGGCATGAAACCGCGGGCGACGGGATTGGGGTGCCCGAAGTCACGGAATCGCTGTGCTTTCGAAACATCATGCGCCTCAGACAAAACTCGGCAGGATTTCCAGAATGCCACGTTCGACAGAACCGAACCTGGCCACGAGGTCGCGCCGGATCATCTCGACCTCATTCGCCGGAACATAATCGGACAGATCCCGGTACCGCCCGGCTCGCCTGCCCACGATGAATGCCTCCCGATCGGCCGGATCCATGTCCAGGAAGCGATCGATCAGTTCGAGTATCTGGCGCTTGCCGTCGGGCAGCGTCCCCGCGACACCCTCGAGGAGGTTCATGATGTGATCGCTTTGCACAGTGCTCGTGACCCCCTCGATGCGCTCGATGCAGAGCCTGATCTCTCGGACCTTCTCCTCTTCCGTGAGGGGCGCCCATCGTCCCTCCGCCATCATGTCGTGGAGGGGCGTTCCGGGCACCGGAACCGTGCTACGCAATCGTATGAAGGTGGGATTCACCGCCGAGAGGACGGCGGCCGAATCGACCGCGTGCTGGTCGGATAATTCCCGCCCGCCGAGGCCCGGCATGAAATACTCCGAAAGTTCAATCCCGGCGGCCATCACGTTCCGGCCAGCCCGGATCTGCTCGTCTTGGGTGACGCCCTTCTGGACGAGAGAGAGAACGGCGTCGGATCCCGATTCCATCCCGATGTGGATCCTATTGAGGCCGGCGGCTCGCAACGCTTTCAACTCATCCGGAGACTTCCGGCTGATCGTCTTTGCCCGAGCATAGGTGGTGATCCGCTCGATGGTTGGAAAGGTCGCCCGCGCGTACCGCAGGATCTCCACCAATTGCTCCGTGCGCAGGACCAACGCATCGGCGTCCTGAAGGAACATGTTTCGCATTCCCTGCGCCAGCCAGAACGCAACCTGCCGCACGCACTCGCGATGCTCCCCGTCCCCGAGATCGAGGCCCCTCACAGCCTCGACAATCGCTTCCCGCATCCCCCGGCCCCCGCGATGCCCGCCCACCCGCCCGCAGATCCTGCCCGCGATGGCGGACATCGCATCGATGTCCCCCTTGACCTCATCAACCTTCCGCACCGAAAACCGCTCGCGCTTGTACACCGGGCAGAAAGCGCACCTGTTCCAGTGACAATTGCGCGTGAGCCTCAGGAGAATGCTCCCGGCCTCGCTCGGTGGCCGGATGGGGCCGGTTTCAAAGCAGTTCATGGCGACGAGGCGAGCAACGTTTCAAGCAGGTCCCGGGTCTGCCCCAGGGTCCGGCGGAGACTGTCGGCGGAGCGTTGGCGCTGCGGCGCCATCTCGATCAGCGGGGTCGCGTAGAAATGGTCCTGTATCGTTTTCCTGGCCGCGGTGAAAGCGGCCGGCCGGGACCAGGGCTTCTTCTGCGGAGACTGCAGCTGGCCGCCTACCCACTTCCAGTACTCTTCCAGTTCTGGCTGATAGACGTGACGGACCAATTCGTACTGGTGCGCGCGACAATAGCTGTTCTCCGAGTTGCCCTTCAGTGTCTCCTCGGTGTGGGGATTGAGCCGGGGGAACACGCCATCCAATTCGCGGGCCGACTGCAATCGCTTCACCGTCGCGTCCAGCGAGAAGTCATCGCTCAGTGCCAGAAGCTCACCGAGCTGTTGCATGAGGCCTTTGCTGACGGTTTCCATCCGACGCACCGCCGCACCGTCGCCGGAGACCGAGCGCCATGCCTCCATCGCGACACAACCCCGCAACAGGGACGCCTTGAGGCCTCGGTTAATAATGGTCCGCGCGATATCGATCGCGTCGCGCCGCCAGAGGTCATCCGCGTACGAAGCGTCCGCCAGCCGCGCGAGCTGATCCAGGATCGCGGGTGCATCGCGCAGCGGCCCGGCAAGCCGCTGAACCTCGTTCACATAGAGGCGTGCGCGCTCGTCATTGAGATTCGTGTATTCGCCGCTCGAGAGAATCCGGAACTGGGGATCAAACTGCACGGCGGGTCCGGTCGGCTTATTTTTTGCGGTCGGGTGCGTCCAATGGTGCGTCGCCGCCACGGGCAGAAACGGGCGCCAGATCCCCTCCATGTCCGCGGCGAGTTTGGCCGGATACCGGCCGGCGCAGAAGCGGCCCACGAATGCGCCCGCGTCGAGCTGATCAGGACGCCAGCCGTTCGCGGCCAGATACTCCAACAGCAGCGTGTTGCTGTGCGATATCTCGGGCCACAGCACGAGGCCCAGGCATTGCGGATCCCCCGCGGCATCCCCGATCCGTTCCTTCAAGATGCTGTAGTCTTCGCGCATCTCGCTGTCGGCCGCGAACGCGTGGAACACGCCGAAGATCCACGGGAACTTCTTGTACGCCTCCCAGTCACGATACGTCTTCCGGTCGAGCAGATCGGCGGTGTAGTCGAGGAGGATAGTCTTCTGCGGGTCGAATTCGCCGAGCAGCCGCTGGACGTCCTCGTCCTTCCACCAGCCCATCAGGTCCCAGCTCGCGATCAGCAAAGGCGCGTCCGGGTAACGCCGCCGCAGGACCTCCTGGATCTTGCGGTATGCGTGCAGCTTGCGCTGCAGGTTCTCGCGCTCGTCCGAGCCAAACCGCCGCTCGGCGAGGCCGATCGTGTGGAAGATGCGCGGGTCGCCGAACTCGCGGATGTGCGTCTCCGTCAGTTTCCAGTACGCATCCCACGTCCGCTCGTGCTCGATGTCCCAGATGGCGGCCGAGGCGAGCTTGTAACCGGTCTTCTGGTCGCGCGTCACTGGAAAATCAGGAAACTTCTCGTAGAACGAGCCAGGCGTATGGGAATACCAGTGGGTGATCGTGCCGGTGTCCTCCGGGTGGATGAGGCCACGCTCGCGGGCGTAGGCCAGGACCCGTTTGCGAAGCTCCCCCCGATATTTCAGCGGCCAGAAAGATGTGCGATCATTATACGAGCGCGGCTCGGCATCCGGATCGACGCCATCCTCTGGCGGATAGGGAAGTCCGAAAGCGCGCTGGAAGAGATCGTCGATCCCTGTGCGCAGCATGAACAGGTTCATGCGCTTCTTCAGGATCCAATCGATCTCGCGCTTCCAGTCCTCGAGGTCCCATTGCTCGGCGTGGAATCGGTGCGGGCCACGGTGGGCGAAATATCGCAGTCCGCGGTAGGCGAAATGCGCGCGTTCCGTGATATCGCAACCCGCGAGGTCGATGGCGGCGCGCTTCGGTATCACGTCGCCATCCCAGAAATACTCCGCGCCAGCCCGGCGGCGAAAGAAGTCGTACGCCGCATAGATCGTCGATCGGCCGGCGCCTCCGGCGAGGACGAGCAACGTGCGCCCCCCATCCGAAAGCGACAGAATGCGGTATTCGTCCGCGCCATAGCGGATGCCGAGGTTCTCGATGCGCGACTGGAGGATGAGCCGATGCACGACGGGATTCACCGCGTCGGAGCCGATCAGCACGATGTCGCCAGGGGGCAGTTTACCGTCGTCGGGGCTGGCGCATGTGGCGACGCTCGGTTTGGCACCGGTGACCTTCCCCCACATGTCGCAGAACACCTCCCCGGCAATGCGGTACGCCGGCTCGCCGGCCGGTGGAACCAGCACGGATGGTGTGGGCCGCTCGGCGGACGCCACCGCGGCGGCAAGGGCTAGCGCCCAGAAGATGACACCGCTGCAGCTTCGGGTGGGTTGGTTTCTCATGGTTTCACTCCTCATTCCGCGCCCGAACCTCACGATTTCCCCGCAGACTTCTGCGATCTCTGCAGCAGCGCCGTCGTATAGAATTCATACGAGGCGGCCTTGTCGGGCACGTCGATCACGTGCACGGTGAATCGCGCGGGCAGGCCGTGGTCCGGCAGATGGTCGCGGAAGTAGGCGGCGTAGGCGCGGGCGTAAGCCGTCCGCAGCCGCTCCAGCTCGGCGGCATATCCGGCCGGATCGGCCAACGGGCTGGGTTGTTTCGGCTGGCACCCGAAGGCGTGCATCTCGATGAAATCCAATTCCGCGATCGAATCGCACACCCCGGCCTCTTTCAGCCAGCTCTCCCACGTCTGAAAAACGCGCGGGATCTCCCTGTCGGGATCCATCGTCGCCATGTCGGATAGCCCGAGGTTGCGCGTCGCCGACTCCCCGCCGGTCAGGCCGGCCAGATACACTCTGAGATCGCCGTCCGGAAGCGCCTCCGTGACCACGAAAGAGAAGACCGGCCGATTCGCGCGATAGTAATAGGTCAGTTTGCCGCGCCGCTTGATATCGAATGCCATGCGTTTCTCCTTTCGATGGTTCTCACTGCAGCAGCATGCCGCCGTCCACGTAGAGCGTGGCGCCATTGATGTAATCGGAGGCGGCGGATGAGAGCAGCAGCACTGCCCCCACCACATCCTCCGGCTCGCCCACCCTGCGGGAGGGAATCTTCGCGAGCACCCTTGCGCGATGCGCGGGATCGGCCAGGCGATCGCGGGTCTCGTCGGTGAGGATCGCCCCGGGCGAGACGCAGTTCACCTGGATGCCCTTCTCGGCCAACTCCAGCGCCAGCGACTGCGTCAACATTACGAGCCCCGCCTTCGTGATGTTGTAGATGGAGTTGTCGGCCATCGGTCGCACGTCATGGACGCTCGAGATATTGATGATCTTGCCCGATCGCCGCTCGACCATGTGGCGCGCGACCGCCTGTGACAGAAAATAGACGCCCTTGAGGTTGACGTTCATCGTCCGCTCCCAGGCATCGTCGGTCGCCGCAAGGAATGGCTCCCGCCGCGTCATGCCGGCATTGTTGACCAGGACGTCGATGCGCCCGAACCCGTCGCGCGCGGCCGCGATGAGCCGCTCGTGCTGCGAGAGATCGCCGACGTCGGCTTGCAACTCGATCGCGCGCCCACCTTCGGCGACGATCTCGCCCACGACCTCCGCGGCCGCGGTCCGGTTCGCGGCATAGTTCACGATCACGGATGCGCCGGCGCGGGCCAGGCCCAGCGCGATGGCGCGACCAATCCCGCGCGACGCCCCCGTCACGATGGCCGCACGGCCTCTCAGATCGAACATGTCCTTGCTCATGCCAGAATATCGCCTCGAATATCCCTTGTTGCCGTCGGGTTGATGGGATCGGTGCCGATTCCGCGCCCGATCATCCCGCGACGGCTCCGACGCCGGGGTTACCTCATGTCGAGTTCATACCAGACGGTCTCGTATTCCGGTTTCAAAACAATCCTTGCGCCGGCGCCCACCCTCTCGACCGAGATCTCCTTTTTCCGGTTGCCGCCCGGATCGAGGGCAAAACAGCGGACCCTGGCGGAATCGGCAGGCACGTTGATCGTGGCGGGTATGCCTTCGACACACACCGGACCCTCGCCCCATTTATCGCGGATGGTGATGACGTCCTTCGCCAAGGTCGTGATCGTCATGCCCTTGTTCTCGGACACGCCGGTGGCCGCGACGAGGATGTTTGCGGGTTTGCCCGATTCGCCGAAGCCGGTGGCATTTCGCGAGACGAGCGAGATCGTGGCCCAACCCAGGCGCGTCCTGCCGATGTCGAGCGTGACCCCGCCAAGCATGATCATCCGCCCTTCCGGAAAACCGGTGAAGAGCTTGGTGTTGGGGGTGTTCACCGTCAGGTAACCGGCCCCGGCCCGCTCCACGTTCCAAGTCAGCTCGCCGGTGTCGCTGACAAAAATCTTCTGATCCCCGGAGATCGCCGGAAGGCTGGCGGGATCCGTGCCCCCTTCGCCCGACAGATCGACCGCCGTCTTGCGCAACAGGGTCAGCCGCTCATCCAGACCGGCGGAACCGATGGCCGCCCCAACGGCCTTGGCCCTGACCAGTCGATCGAAATACCCCGCGTAATCGATCGCGGCGACAGCCGTAGACTTCGCCTCCTGGACATCACCTCGCAGGAAGATCGCCGCGCAGGCCGGAAGATGTGCCAGGACGTCGGTCCGCGCGATCATGTCGAAGTACCGCGGATTAATACTGGGCTCGAAGTCGGGGTGGTGATTGTACGTGTACTGGAACACGCCGTCCCACCCTTGGAGTCGGCCGTATGCGCGGAGCATCGGCTGGCCCTCCGCGCCGTATTGATTCGGGAACGGATGATTGTACTCGCTGACGGTAAAGGGCTTGCCGAGGACCCGGGAGGCGGCCAGCCCCCTGATGCACGCCATCGAGTTGACCATGGGGTCGTTCCCAATCCGCCAATTGTATCGGTCGTGCAGCAGGTCCGCACCGCTCGGGTGCCGCCAGTAAGAATGGGCGTCTATATAATCCAGCTGGGCCTGGATGTGCGCCGGGCTGTAGCCGAGCTGCGTGCCCGAGATCAGGGATTTGACCTTCAGTTCCCGTTTGAGGAAATCGGACATGCCGAGCCAGTACTTTCGCTCCGTGTCCATCAGGAACTGGCAGAAATCGCGAGCGGCCTGCGGGGGCGCGTAGGCGCCGACCTTGATCACCGGGATGGTGCCGTCCTCGAGCCGCGCGTCCGCGTCGAAATCGCTCTCCGCGCCGCTCTGGAATGACAGGTCATCGACCTCGTACGTTCCCACCTTGAAGCGCGTCAGCTGGAACTGCGCGCGATCGGAATCGTCCGCGGCGGAAAACACGTGGTGGCACATCTGCCAGTCCGGCCCCACCTTAATCAGCCCATGTGTGCCCAGCGACCGCCAGCCGCCTTTCGTGTCCGCCACGGCCATGCCGAGTGCCGTTGCCGGCGTGCCTTTCCCGCAGCGGATCTTGAACGACAGCGTATAGGGCCGGTCCTTCCGGACCACCAGATCCCGGAACAGCTTGGGAAAATATTCACTCCCATCCCGCGTGACGGTGACTTTCAGGACGCCGTCTTCGGCCTTGAACGTGGCGTCCGCGGACCCGAGGGCCAAGGTCCATCGCTTGCCCTCGGCGGGGATCGGCCCATCAAATCTTCCCTCGGGAATCTGCTCGTCGGACAACGGGGTCGGGGTCCACTTCCACGCATCGAGCACGGCGGCCGTCGATGCGTGCTTTTCGCGCAACCAGCCGTTCCACTGCCTGCGGAATTCCGCCGCATACGGTTCGGGTAGCCGATCGATGTCCCCCCCGATATAGCCGCGAAAGAGCGCGTTCTCGTTGTTGATCTCGACCAGGGCCACGCAAGGGTCATCGGTGTAGGCCAGGCCGGTGTGCGGATTGACGTGCGCCAGCAACTTCCGGGCGTATTCCTTTTGCAGCTCGATCATCCGGGGCTCGAAATTGTCGAGGCCCTTATCGAAGCCGGGTCGCTTATCCTTTCCGGTGAAGCCGTCGCGCTCATCCCACCAGCGCCCGACATGCAGGTTGATGTCCACGTAGATACCCCGCCGCTTGAACGCCGCGATCATGTAGTCCAACCGCTCCACCTGGGCGGGATCGAAATTGCGCTGGGTGGCCGGATCGTCCGCGATGATGCCCGGCCACTTCCAATACGTGTCCATGTGGTGCAACCGCACGCAGTTGATGCCGAATCGCGCGAGTCGGGCCGCCAGCCGGTCGGCCTGCTCGCGGGTGGGAAAATTCGCCGGCCCGGTGAGATTCGTGGCGTTGAGACGGACCGGACCCGCATCGTTGACGAACCGCCCATGCTCCTCCCGGATGAAGCCGTGCTTGCCGGCCGGGGCCTCCAGCAAGTGGGCCATGCTCGATGCGTTGTCAGGGCCATCGTACGTGATCACGAAGGAAAACAGCGGCGGAAAGTCATCGGCCACCGACGGCATCGGGGCGAGAACCGTCAAGGCGAGACCCAAGGTCGCCAGTGCCGGCAGCAGGGGTCCGCCGGGCATGGGATGCGCGCGGGCGACGATCTGTCTCGCGAGAGTCCTCCCCAAGCCTGTTGGCCTGCGGTTCACCGGTCCGCCTTCCCTCTGGCGCCGTCGGCGGATAGCTCCCGAAGGACGCCCGTGCAGTGGATCAGCGACCGCGCCAGATGGAACGGGTCTTTCACGGGCATCGCCGCGATGTTGTCGATGCGTTTGCCGCGCCGATCGAGCCTCTGGACCCACTCCCCGTGCGGTGAAGGGAAATGGCCGAATGAATAATCGTGCACGCGCGCGAACCAATCCATGCACCAGGGTTCGCCGACGATCGAATGCGCCAACAACAGCGCATAGAGCGCCTCCGCGTGCGGCCACCAGATCTTCGTGTCCTCCTTGTCCGTCCAAAATGTCCCCGCCGCGTCGCGCGCCAACAGGATCCCACCAAACTCACCATCCCAACCCAGTTCGATGTGCCAGCGGATGCACTCGATGGCCTGCCGCACGCGCTCCCGGTCGCCAAGCCGCCGGAAGATGTGGATCATGAACCACATCGCCTCGATCGCGTGACCTGGAACCACGGCAGTCCCGGGCGGCGTTTCCCAGAGGCTGTTGTCGAACCGGACGAACTCGTAGACCCTGCGTCGTTCCGGACGCCGGAAGATATCCATGACCTGCCCCGCATGATCCAGGCCGACGCGGCAGATCTCGGCGTCGTCCAGGAGCGATCCGAGGTCGTGAAACGCCTTCGCGAAAATCATCGAAATCCCGTGCGCCTTGCACCCCGCCGGGATGGGCAGCGGCTCGGTGGGATACGTGCCGGGATGGGCCAGCCGCTCCCGGACATTGCGATAGGTATCGCGCGCAAGCCGGATCGCTTCCTCGCTGCCTGTCGCCTTCGCATATTCGGTTAATCCGCCGATGGCAAACCCATCCGCGTAGATGCTCGTGGCCCCCTGGATGGGCCTGCCATCCTTTTCCACCGAAAACACCCAGTTCCCCCGTCCGTCGCGGCCGAATCTCTTGGCGAACTCGTATATGTGTCGCGCCGCATCGAGCCACTCGGTCCTGCGCTCGATCCGATTATAGAGCGCCGAGAAGGTCCAGATCGCGCGCAATTGCGACCACATGTACTTGTCGCGGCTCAGGACCACGCCGTCATCCGAGAGCACTGTGCAGATGCCGCCGTTCTCCCAATCCATGCCGTGCCCCAGCCAGAACGGCACCGTGCGGTCCAGCAGCTCGGAACGATATAGCGCCAACAGCGCCGCGAAGTCCGTCATCATCGGACTCCCGCCAGAGTGAAGCGCCGCCGGCAGGCACGCGGCGGCTTGCAGGAAACGACGGCGCGTGCAAGGTCGCCCGCGCAGCCATCCCTCGCGTTTGTCGGCCGACTTCGTGGCATTCAACTTTCCAATCACCTCCTCAGAGGCGCTTCTCTCAAAACGGGTCCTGTGCCGCGTCTCGTTTGGTTCTGAAACGTCCGGCGGGAAGACCTGCGGCCTCGCGGGCCGTGTCGGCCCCAAAACTCGGGGTCGATCGGACGCGGACGCCGGGGCCGGCGTCCCTCCCATGCCAAAGCCGATTGTGGGGCAGGTTTTTCAACGGGTTCCTAGGTTCCACCCACGATCGGGTACCACTCCGGCCGCCGCGGGTCCTGGTGGAAACGGGCGTAGTAGTCGCCCTTCTCCTCAAAGTATTTTTCGTAACGGCGCATCTTCTCCTCGTCGAGTTTCACGCCCAGGCCCGGCCCGGTCGGGACCGCGATCTTGCCATCCACATATTTCATGAGGCCGCCCTCGATGATGTCATCGGTCAGGAAGTGATAGTGTGCGTCCCCGGCAAAATGCATCTCAGGTATGGTCGAGGCGGTGTGGAGCATCGCGGCCAGTTCGATGCCAAATTCCGCGCCGCTGTGCATCGCCACCCCGAGGTTGAAGGTGCGGCAGACCGCGACGAGATCCTTCACCCCGCGCGGGCCCTCCCAGTAGTGGATGTCCGTCAGCACGATATCGACGGCGCCCAGCCGGATGGCCGGGCCGAGGTCGTCGAATTTGTTCGGGTACATGTTCGTTGCGACGGGGATGCGCACGGCCTTGCGGACCGCGGCGTTGCCCTCGAGGCCCCAGGCCGGATCCTCAAAGTACTCCAGATTCAGTGGCTCGAGGCGCCTGCCGATCCGGCTCGCGGTGGCCACGGACCAGGTGCCATTCGGGTCGATGCGCAGCCCGAACCCCGGCCCGAGCCGCTCGCGGCAGAGTTCCAGCACGCGGGCCTCTTCGTCGGGCGGCATCACCCCGGCCTTCAGCTTCATGGCCTTGACGCCGAGGGTGGTGTGCAATTCCTCGCAGAGGTCGGCCATGTCCTCGGCGCTGGTATCGTCGCCGCCACCCGGCCGGTCGTAGCGCCAGAATAGATACGCGATCATGGGTATCGCGTCCCGGACCCGGCCCCCGATCAGGTCCGACAGGGGTCGGCCCAGCGCCTTGCCCTGAATGTCGAGGCAGGCCATCTCGATCGCCGCATAGAGCCTGGAGTTCGACAGGTAATATATACTGCGCAGCACCTTGAGCTTGATCGTCTCCAGGTGGAAGGGATCCAAGCCCAGGATGCGCGGTTTCAGTTTCAGGATCGCCCCCCTCTGGTCGCCCCCCCCGACCTCGCCCAGCCCGACGATCCCCTCGTCGGTGACGATCTCGATCACGGTCCGCAGGAAGTATCCGGGATGAACGCCCGTGTTGTGCCGCAGCTGCGCGTTCAGCGGTATGGCCACCGCCCTCACCTTGACATCGACTATCTTCATCGCTTGCTCCTCTTGCCCTTGCGCGCGCCAGCCGCCGGGGCCGACTCGGCCGCGGGATTGAATTTCAGGCGGCGCCGCAAAACCCCTAGCTCTCGCATCAGTTCACGCGCCAGATCGGGCAGATTCTGTCGCGTGATCTCTTGGGGGAAACCCACGAGCGTGGCGGCCCCGCAGACGATCCCCGCCCCATCGACCACCGGTGCTGAAACCGCATGACAGTTCGTCCGGTAGCCCCCGAAATCCCACGAGTAACCCTTGGCCCTCACCTGCCGGATCCGCTGCCAGACATCCCCCGGACGCTGGTGCTCCCAGCAAACCGCCGGGGCCCGTGCAATGACATCCGCGATCTCGTCGCGCCCCAGGGCCGACAGCAGTGCCGAACCGGATGAGCCCAGCGCCAGATGGAATGCCGCGCCAATCCGCACCGCGATGTGCGCCGCCTGAGGCGATTCCTGCCGCGCGACGGTGACCGCATGATCCCCGCGGCGCACCGACAGCTTCGCCGTGAGCCCCGTTCGGGCGGCCAGCGCCTCAAGCTCGCGCCGCGCCGCCGCCACGAGCCCCTCCACCGACCGCAGCGGCTCCACCAATGGCAACAGGCCCAGGGAAACCTCGTGCCTCCCCCCCTCCAGAGGCCGCACCCAATCGCACGCCATCAGCGAGCGCAATATCCGATAACAGCTCGTCCTCGGGATACCCAGCGACGCGGCCAGCCCGCGAATGGTCGTGTCCGAGCCCTCCCGCGCAATCAGAGCCAGCATCCCCGCCGCCTTCAGGACGGCCGGGACCGTGTGCCGCACCGGGGGTTCCACCGTGTCCACGGACCCACGATGCGCCCGGCGCACCGCCCCGGTCAAATAGAAATATGAACTATGTCCGTTCATATCTGAAATCCGGGAGTCGCGTCCCGCCCTGCTGGCGCCCTGCCTGCGGCGCGGTCCTCTCTGGGAAATCCCCGCCGTGAATTGCCGGGGCCTGCTCGCGGGCGATTCGAATCGAGCGCAAGCGCGCTCCTGCGTCTCATTCCCACCCCCGGTGGTCCGGCGACCGCCGGATGGGGATCTGACCCGAAATCATGCAACGGCGCGGCGCAGATTCGGGCCCAAATCGGAGACTTGAAATCTGCCGCTCGCTGGTCCAATATTATTTTTTACGCGCGCGTGGCGGAACTGGCAGACGCGCTAGATTCAGGTTCTAGTGGGTAACACCGTGGAGGTTCGAGTCCTCTCGCGCGCAGAATGTCGTTTTGCCCTCGCCCCCGAATGCTCCCCGTCGCGAGGGTCTTCAGCGTTCGGCGCCCCGCCCGTCGCGGTTCCAGCGAGATCTTGGCCCTCATCCGGCCGCTGAGAACACCGTTGGGTAGGTCAGTTCGAACTTGCATCCCAAATACCCGAGGCGGCCGGATGGTCGCTAATGCGACACCACGGCAATCGCATCCGCCGTCGTTCGGGATGCCATAATCAGCTATTTCTTAGGTTCGATCACGTTCGAATTCATGGATGACTTCGCGGATCTTGCGGTTTCAGCGGCCAGCGTGCCCGAGTATTTCTCGATAAAATCCGATAGGTCATCTTTTGCCTTCAGTAGCTTTTTTGCGTCATTTCTGCTGGCCGCCTCGTCAAACTTCTCCAGCACCGGTCGGAGCGCGACCCCCGCGGCCACCTCGGCAAGGTAGTCTTCGCTTCTTGTCATTTCTGAGTAAGGCCCCGAGAACTCGTTTCTGTATGATGCGGGCATCGCCCTTACGAGTTTGTCCACGAACGGGTCGCTCAAAATCGTAAATGCCTCCTTGGCAGTGGCGGATCTGAATGCCTCGACAAAGGCCTTGTACCATTCCTCGGTCAATGTTTTGGAGAACTTGAGGGATTCGAGTCGCGGCATCTTGACAAAGGCGGTCAACGTGTCGAGCCGGTCCCGGGCGCTCTCACTGATTGCCGCCCCCGCAATTGTCTTGTCTGCGCGGGCAAGGTTCTCTTGGACTTCCTTGTTGCTGAGTCCCGGATTTGTCACGGATTGGTAGATGAAGGCGGCGTCCAGCAGATTCTGGAACGTTTTGACATCAGGTACGGCGGTGGCGGTCTTCCCGCTCATGACGTGGACCATCACATTGTAGGTTTTCTTCTGGAGCCTATCGAGTCCGGCCCTGATTTCGGATGGCCTCGCCAAGCTGTCCGGCTGATCGCCGAATATGGCAACGACCGTGGTATGTCTCCCCACCTCGGCCGAATCCGTGTAATAGCGGACGCCCGAAAGGATTAGGCCCGCCACCGCTTTCGGGTTGTTGCCGTACATGAAAAAGGCCTGTTGGCCGACCCAGCGATCAACGGCGAGAATAAATTGGAGGCTTGGGTGTATTCGAATGTGCGAGAGAAACTTTTCGGCGTCCTTGAGCATCTCGCGGGCTTCTGCTGGATTGGTGTTCCACTCGACTTTAGGCAAATCGGCAAGGATAAATTCGTTTTTCTCGGCCCATGCCTCGAGCTTGTTGAAATCCTTGCAACCCCAGCAGCCGATCATCCAAAGAACCGGGAATCTCTTGTCCTTCTTTTCCGCGTAGGCCTTGGGGATGAAGAGATCGACCGCGTTTCCGTGCTGTTTGTCGCCCGTCGTGAGCATCTTGTATGAGCCGGGATCCTGCGGATTCGAAGAGGCGTCCGCGTGATCGGCGTCCTTCTTGATGTTCTCAGCGCGCAGCAGAGAAACGGCAAGAACAACGAGAAGAATGGATGCGGTGGTGGATTTCATGATTCGCGGCTGACTTTCGGATAGGAAATTGCTTTGGGCACCCCTGCGGCCAGAAACCGATCCCAGTCGCCGTCCGGCGGCCTGCCGGACCCGACTGAACCCGTTCCATAGTGAAAATAGCGTAGCAGACGGGCCACCGGAGGTCGAGCGGGAATGCCGCCGGTGACCCTCATTCCTGTCTTCGTGAGTTCCAGATAGGAAACCCGCGGGGATTCGGGTGCCGCCATCAGGCCGGGGCAACCCGCTAAGTGAATCGGGTCCAGCCGCCGGCGCGATTGGACTGGAAACTCGCCACAGAACCCGATGCGCTCGGGAGGCGATTTTCAAGTTTCAAGGGCTGACCCCTTTGGCCAACCCTTGGCCGACATCTTGTCGGCCGCGGGTCCGCCAACCATCGGCGATTCCAATCATTCTCGGTCATCTCTACTGTCGCACCAGCACGCGGTAGAACCACCTCGCGCCACCGACCGCGTTGGTGTCGTTGTATGTATTGCCGGGCGGCGTGGCGGCAATACCGGAGACCAAGTTGCTCCAGGATCCGGCCAAATCGGCGGTGCGCTGCACGCCGTAGACTCGGTTTGTGTTACTCGGCCACATCAGGCGCACTGTGCCGTTCGTGGGTGTCGCGATGCCGGTCACGCGAAACGCGGAAGCCGCCCGCGTGGGGCAAGTGCCAGAAATCAGTTCGTCGCCATCGCGAAGACCGTCGCCGTCACGGTCTGCCTCAAATAGCGCCGCGGCCAGGGCGTAGAATCCTTTCGCAACCAAGTCGCGCCCCCGGTTGCCGGCATCATCGAGATGCCCACCGTCGGTGGTGTAGCCGCCGAAGAGCTTTTCGCAGGTCCTGCTGTTGTACAGATACGTCTGGACCACGCCGTTCGTGTCGTGGCTCTCGATGTCGGCGATGTCGAACAGGGCACAGCCATTGGTGGCAACCCAAGAACGGACGGTCTCGTTAAAGACGGAGCGCAGGTAGTTATCGTAATCCTGGCCCGTGGTGAGCGGCATCGTCATGTAGACAAACACGGTCTCCGGGTAGTTTGTTTCCAATGCGCGCATGGCATTCAGGTAGGTGGCGGCATCGGCATCCTGATCGATGTAACAGAGCTTGTTGACGGCGAGGTTGACGCGCGGGAACCGCCAGCCGTTCTGGACACAAGCCGTGAAGTCGGTGGTCTTGGCCAACCAACCGGGATTGCCTCGGTTGTACTCGTAAATGACACCGTTGGCCGTCGATGTCGGCGGCATGCTGTCATCGGAGGCGGTGACCACCGGGTAGTGAGATGCGTCCAGCGCATGCAAGTCGCCCACCCCATCGCGCATGTTCTGGCCGACGGAAGCATGGGTGAAGTACCAGCGGAGTTGCGCGATCTGCATGATCGCGGTCTGGCCAAGGAGCGCCACCGATTGGCAATTGCTATAGCCAATCGTAATCCCGCCGGCTTCCGACGAGGCGATGATCCCCAAAAAAACTCGCGCGACAGCAACTGCCACCAGAATCATCGAGAGGCGCGTGCGCCCTGCGGCTCTGGAGACCGAACGCGCCTGCACCGGCCCCGCGAAGGAAGGAATCCCAAACCCGCCTCCTTCAACCATAACTGTAATCTTGCAGAAGAACCGCCACCCGTCGAGTCGGAAACCTGACCGCCCATTTCATACGATACCGGTTGGAACCGGACACAACCATAATGCACTTGCGGTCACGTCTGGCAGGGGAGGGACACCGGCCCCGGCGTCCGCGTTCCACCCGGGCACCAGAGGCACTTGATATGCGCGGCCCGCGAGGCCGCGGGCCCTCCCGGCGGAATCGCACCACGCACACCGTCATGGGCATTCAATGACGCTGTTCAACGGGCCCTTAGCGTTCGGCGGCCCCTGCCCGTCGCGCTTCCAATGAGATCTTGGCCCTGCATTCGGGATGCGGCATCAGGACAGTCCTGTCCTTGATCGCCTTGTCCTTGCACTCGACGGGCTGAAAAGTCCCCACGAGTTCGATCGGGGCGGGCTGCCGATCGGCGTCTCCAGCGGCGGCACGCAGGAGCGCAGCTGCGGTCGCGAGGATCGGCATGACCGCAACCTGAAGGAGTGTGGCCTGTTTCATGTCATTCTGTCTTGCGGTCTTGCTCGGCGGTCACTGCTGGCGCTTTTTCTTCCGTCTCCCCTCGCCCTTGCCCCGCTTTGCCTTGCCGTCGGGTCCGCCGGGAGCGGCGGGATGCGACACAAGGATCTCCTGCAACTTCTTGCGCGCGGCGATGGCTGCTTCGTCGGATGTTTCCTTCGCGACGGGGATCTCGCGGAACGGCGCCTCCGAAAGGTCGAATAGCTCGTTGCCGTTGGTGAGTTTGAAGCGCCCATCGCGGGCATAGGACTTGCCGTTCAGTTCGACATACACCCAGTCGCGCGGCGTCCCCGTCTGGCCCCTGATCTGCGGGGCGAAACTGTGGCTGTCGAGGACAACGTCGTCCGGGAGTTTCGCGCCGCCCAACTCGGCCAGTGTCGCGAAGAAATCGCTGAAATCGACGAGGTCTTTACTGACCTTGGCGGGAGGCGTGACACCGGGCCAATTGACGACCAGCGGCACGCGGCTCCCGCCCTCCAGCATGGTGCCCTTCTGCCCGCTGATGGGCTTGCCGTTCACGGTCGCGGCCTCGACACCGAAGCGCGCGGTGCCGTTGTCGCCGGCGAACAGGACCACCGTCTTTTCGCGCAGCTTCAGGCGATCCAGCTCGGCCATGAGTTTACCCACCAGCCTGTCCATGTACTCGACGTTGTCGGTGTAGAGCTGGCCCGCGGTGGCACCCTCCTTGCTGAGTGGGGTACGAAGGATTGGACCGTGAACGTGCGACATCGGGTAATAGATGAAGAACGGCCCGTCCTTGTGCTTCTCGATAAACTCCACCACGAACTCGTGCATCACGTCGGGCAGGTACTTGTCCGCCGGCAGGTCTTTCTGCTGGCCGTTGACGGTGTACAAGGGGGACTGGCTGGCCCAGTAGTGGCCGCTGCCCCGAAAGACCAGATACTCGTCGAAGCCCCATTCGCCGGGACCCAGGCAGATCTGACCCCACTTGCCCACGCTGGCGGTGGCGTAGCCGGCCATCTTCATGACGGTGGGGATCATGACCTCCCGCTTTGGGTCGACCGCGTCCGCACTGTGGTTGCTATTCAGGCCGGTGCGGAACGGATAGCGGCCGGTCAGCAGCTGGCAGCGCGAGGGGCCGCACAGCGGCGTCGAATAACAGCATTCGAATCGCATTCCGCCCTTGGCCAGCGCATCGATCTCCGGCGTCTTGAATGGTCCGCCACAACAACCGATATCCCCAAGACCCACGTCATCGGTCAAGATGAGGACGATGTTCGGCTTCTGTGCCTCGGCGGCGTCCGCCGCGATCGCCCCGGAGCACTGGCATGATATCGCCGCCAGCATGGCGACCAAATATCTCCACGCATCATTTCGTTTCATCGCTTTGCCTCTCTGTCTCTGTTGAAAATCATAATAGCGGAGGAATACCATAATCGGGACATCGGTCTCGGAGAGGGTCCCCGCAGGCCACGGCCGAACTCATGAACTCTGGCAGCCCATTTAAACACGTCATCGGGCGCCAGACGCGGCGCCCATCGCAGGATGAGGATTCGAGTGATCGCACTATCATCGACAACCCCGCGTCAACCCCTATCCTCTAGCAATGCCAAGATTGCCCCTGGCCGCGCCCGCGCATCGCACGGGGCCCGGCCGGATCGTTGTCGCACCCCCGATCACCACGGGGCAGATTTCGCACGCCATCGGCGTCGCGTGTCTTGGGATGCTGATCGCGACTCTGCCCCTCCCGACGGCCATGTCGGCTTCCGATGACGTACTCGACGAGAGCCACCGCTCCCTCGTCGATCTATCCACGCGCATCTATCCCCATGCCAAGATCAACGCGGACCTCGCCGACCTGTGCCGCAGGTTCCCCGACCGCGCCCGGCTGGAACCGGTGGGCAAGAGCGTCTGGGGCAGGGAGATCATCGCCCTCGCGCTGGGCCAATCGGGGAAGCGGCCGAAGCACCGGGTCCTGATCATCGGCAACATGCACGCGCGCGAGGTGCATTCGGCGCCCCTCATGGTCAAGCAGATTGAACTCTATCTCCACAACTGGGACCGGACATTCAAGGGCCGGAGGATCGGGGAACTCTTCTCCGAGAATGCCATCTACTACATCCCCACCACGAACCCCGACGGGAATGAGATCGTCTATGATGGCATCCGATGCATGGAGGGGAACACCGACACGTGGGAGGGCCAGTGCATTCCGCACACCGTCCCCAATCGCGAGGCCACCATGGAGCGCATCAAGCGCATGATCGCCGAAAGCGCCATCCAGGTGAAACAATTCTACGGGCGGAAGATCACCCCCTACGTCTTCAGCGGAAAGGATCTCGTCATCTACAAGGCCAACGCCAACGGCGTCGATCTTCACTACAATTTCCACGAGCCCGGCATCAACAGCGAGTACATCCTCGCGCAGCGGGGCAAGTCCAAGTTCGCGTTCTCCAAGACATCACCCGGCACGCAAGGCTTCACCGGAGATAAAGGAATCGATCAGCCCGAGACGATGGCCGTTCGCGACTTCATAGAGAGACATGCCCTGCGCGAGTTCTCGATCACATACCACGGCCGCTTCCCCAAGATCTTTTACAACTTCACGCTCAAGTGGGGTCCTGACGCCCCGCTCGAGAAGCGGGCTTTTTTCAAGAAAGTCGCCACAGAATTGGCCGAACTGTCGGGCTCACCGCTCTACGCCGAGGGCAGTGGCCCGGTCGGATTCTGTGGCTGGTTCCAGCAGAAGTACCATGCCCTGTCCTTCAACATCGAGACCGGCTACGAGGTCTTCAATGGAAAGCCCGCCTACTGTCCACTCCCCGCGGAACAGTTGCCGGTGATCTGGAAGGCGCAGAAACTCGTGCCGCTCCAGTTCCTGTTGAGCGTCGGGGGCTAGCAGCCCGTTGAAAAACCCACACAACAGCCGCGGCCGCGCTGGGTATGGGAGGGACGCCAGCCCTTGCGTCCGCGTCCCACCGGGTCAATCCAGATACTTGCTCCGAACCTGCAGCCAGTCTGGGTTGGAGACGGTTTCCACGATCGCTTGATTCAACGGGATACGCAGGGGGCTGCCGACTCTCAAGGCAAAAACATGCAGTGTCTGCCTGTGCGGGACGGGAGTCACGTCCAAATGGCCCCCGAATGCCTTGGTCACCTCGTGCCGCAAGACCGGCTCGCTGCCGACGCAGACGTCCGCACGACCCCCGGCCACGGCGGCGACCGCCTCCTGTTCGGAGCCGACGATCTCCACGCGTCCCCCCATGCGCAAGAGCGCGTCCTCAAAGGTCCCCTTGGGCACGGCCACCCGAAGCCGCGGCAGATCGGAACGGGTCGGGGCCCTATCGATGATCGCCTCGGCAGTCACGTTGCTGGTGATCGCCGCCGTGAAACTGCTGGTTATGAAAATGCCCATGAAGATCCACACCAGCGCAAGCGCCCGACCCCGAACGGTGGTCGGGGTGCGCTCACCCACGCCGCTCATCATGGCCGCGGCCCAGTAAATGCCATACAGCGCACCGCGGCTCCGCCCTTGGCCAAACTCCTCATTCCGCCAATTCCGCTCGATCAAGAGAATGATGCCGCCGACCAGAACCAGGACGCCCAGCATGGACAGCACCACCTTCAGGAAACCGACCGAAACAAACGTCCGGAAGAGAACACCCAACGTCCCGAGCTTCGCCCGCGGTTTGTATGCGATGCCGATGTTGGACACAAAAAACGGGATCGTGGAGTCGATGCCGTTCACCAGGGCCGGCGACACAACGACATCGCCGATCACGGCGTCCAGGTCGCCCTGCTGCAATCGTTCGACCGCCGCCTCGTAATCCAACGGCTGGAGGGTGTAGGACCAGCCGAGCGCGCGCGCCGCACGCTGCCACGCCTCCACAGCCAGGCCGACGTGCCTGCCTTGGCCGCCGGCCATCGCGAACGGGGCCGCCTCGACGACCCCGACCTTCAACTCGCCGCCGGGATCGTATCGGGACGTATCAGCGCCACACGCGATCCCCGCGCCGCCCAGGGATATCACCAGGAACGCGACGCACGAATGACTGTGAATGGCCATGTCCAAGACAACTACACGACCGCCTCCCCAAAGCGAATAAAGATCCCCTCTGGGCATTCTGGGCCGCGCATGACAGGTGGCTTTCGCTACCCGGTGGCACGCGGACGCCGGGGCGGCGTCCCTCCCATACCCAGCGCGGCTGCTGCGTGGGTTTTTCAACTGGCGAGGCTGACTCGAAAATTCAGATACCGAATCGTAGGAGCCTGCTTGCAGGCGATTCGAATCGCGCGCAAGCGCGCTCCTACGTCCCCTTTTCTTCCCCGGTGGTGCCCGGCCGCCGACGCGCGGGGGCAGAGCGGTTTTGGACTGCGGTGGCAGAGCGAAGCGACGGCACCGCTTTGGCCTCCGGCGGAGCCGAGGCCGATGGCGCCGGCTCGCGCTTCGCGCGCTGCCAAAGCGGTGGCGCCGTCCGGCGGTTGCCGGACTCTGCCACCGCAGTCCAAAGCCCTCCCGGCCCGGATCCTGGGTCGGGACACGAGCCGCGCCCCCGGACAGCGGCGTGAAGTTTCAGGTCAGCGCCGCCGCATCCGCCCGCTGTTCTCGCCCCGGCGCATCGGCCGCAATCTTGGGCAGGCGCACCGTGAACTCGGAGCCCTTCCCCGGCTGGCTGGACAGAGACACCCGACCGTCATGCGCCTCGACGACGGCCTTGACCAGGCTGAGCCCCAGGCCCAAACCGCGCTGGGATCGGCTCTTGTCGCCCCGGTAGAGACGCTCCCAGATCTTCGCCTGCTCTTCGGGCGGGACACCGGCTCCGGTATCCGCAAAGGTCACGCATGCCTCATCCCCCTGTTCGGAGGCGGTGATCGCGACGCGCCCGCCGCGCGGCGTGTACTTGATGGCATTGTCGATGAGATTCCCAAATACCTGGCGCACGCGCGCCGCATCCACCCACGCGAGGCAGCCCGATGACAGGCGGCCCTCGACCGCCACCCCCTTCTCTTCCGCGACGTACTCGTACAGCTCGATGACCTCGCGAACGATCCGGCAGAGGTCCGTGGGCTCGCGGCGAAGCCGCATCGTCCCGGCCTCCGCCTCGGCAATATCCATGAGCGTGTTGAGCATGCTCAGGACGCGCTCGCTCTCCTCGATGCAGTCGGCCAGCGCCTCGCGCGCGGACTCGGGACCGCCATCTTCCCGCAGCCCCATCTCCGCCGCCCCGCGCAAACGCGCCAGGGGCGTCCGCAGATCGTGGGCGACATTATCGAGCGACTCTCGCATCGCGCGGATCAGCGCCTGGTTCTTGTCGAGCATCGTGTTGAAAAGGCGGGATAGCTCGTTCAACTCATCGCCGGAGGGACGGGTCGGGACGCGGGCATCAAGATTCCCGGTGCGTATGATCGATTGGGCCGTGGCAATGATCTGCCGGACCGGCCGAAACGCCCGGTGGGCAAATCCCGCGCCAAGCACGAGCCCCGCCGCGATGATTGCGAGACTGGCCGGCACGATCGTTCGCCGGAACGGGCGCCACAGCTCCGCGAGGCTGTTGGTGCTGCGCCCCACCTGGAGCACCGCCCCGTTCGAGATGCGCGCCTGAGCCAGCGCAAAATCTTTCGTCGGATCCTGCGGAATCCGATTGACCTGGAACTGGACCCATTGGCGCGTCGCCTCGGGCGTCAGTCGGAATGTGCCCCAGGCATTCGGCATGTGGATCACGGTGACCGCGTTGTAGGGGCTGACCAGATTGACGTAGAAGGACTTCTCGTCGGCCGGATTGTTCTCCTTCTCCGCGCGGGCCTTCAGGGCGTCAAACCCACCCGCCTGATACACGGCGACATACTCCTTGAGCCGCGCCAGGATGATCTCTTTCTCCTTCGCCTCCAATTCGTGGGCCACCAGATAGAACACCCCGGTGAAGAGGCCCGCGGTGCTGAGCGTGAAAATCAGCGCGTACCAGAGGCTGAGCCGATAGACGACGCTGCGCCCCAACCGCCTAATCCGACCGAAGGACATAGCCAACCCCGCGAATCGTCTGCAGGCATGTCTTCTCTGGATCCACCTTCGCACGCAGGCGGTGGACCAGCACGTCAATGACACTGGTCTGCGGATCGAAACTGTAGTCGAAGACGTGCTCCAGAATCATGGTCTTCGTGACGGTGCGCCCCGCGTTGCGCATGAGGTATTCCAGGAGGGAGAACTCGCGCGGCTGGAGCTCGATCTTCCTGCCCGCACGGGTCACCTCGCGGGTCAGCAGATCCATCGTGATGTCGCCGGCCGCCAGGCGCGTGGGCTCGGACACCTGCGACGCGCGCCGGATCAGCGCCTGGATCCGCGCCAAGAGTTCGGAAAATGCAAAGGGCTTCGTGACATAGTCGTCGCCGCCCGCCTGTAGCCCGCGCACCCGATCATCGACGCTCGCCTTTGCGCTGAGGATGATGACGGGCGTCCGGATGCCCGCCGCCCGCATGCGCGCAATGAGCGCCAATCCGTCGAGGCGGGGAAGCATCAGATCCACCACCGCCACATCAAACGGCGTGGTTTCGGCGAGGACGAGCCCCTGTTCGCCATCGCCCGCATGATCCACGG
Organism: Verrucomicrobiota bacterium; assembly: GCA_029560585.1. Taxonomy (GTDB): domain Bacteria; phylum Verrucomicrobiota; class Verrucomicrobiia; order JADLBR01; family JADLBR01; genus JADLBR01. The sequence continues at coordinate 137,485 of JAKQKQ010000049.1, forward strand.
CAAAACCGGCCTGCTTCAGCCCCTTCACGACAAAGGAGGCGATCTTCAAATCATCCTCGACCACCAAGATGCGCATACCCACCCCATCTTGGCGGGACGACGCCGCGGTGCAAGCGAGCCTTTCAAAGGTGTAAGCCCCCGGTAAGGCACCCGCAAACCCACCATGTTTGATTGCTCACAGAGAGACGGGCTGGCGCCCGTGGAAGACGCAACGCGAAGGAGACACGAAAATGAGCGACCAGGAAGTGATGGAACTTGGGAATCGCAACGGCGGGGCGGAATGGGGGCCGGCCACGGAGACGGAGCTCGAAAGGCTGCGCTATCAGGGCGTGCCACCCAGAAAGGCACAGGCCCAAACCTCGGGCCACAACGCGCGCATCCAGTCGATCAACGCGGCCGTGCGCGACGCTTCCGCATGGGTCCCGCCCTTGCGTCAGGAGATCGGGCGCGTGATCGTGGGCCAGGTGCACCTGATCGACCGCCTGCTGGTCGGCCTCGTGACCAACGGCCACATCCTGCTGGAGGGCGTGCCGGGCCTCGCCAAGACGCTCTCCCTCAAGACGCTGGCAGCGGCCGTGCAGCTCCGCTTCCACCGGATCCAGTTCACGCCGGACATGCTGCCGGCCGACATCATCGGGACGATGATTTACAACCCGCGGGACGGCGGGTTCCACGTCAAGTGCGGGCCGGTGTTCAGCAACTTCATCCTCGCGGATGAGATCAACCGGGCCCCTGCCAAAGTGCAGAGCGCCCTCCTGGAGGCCATGCAGGAACACCAGGTGACCATCGGCGACGAGACGCACGCGCTGCCGGAGCCCTTCCTCGTGATGGCGACGCAAAATCCCCTCGAGCAGGAGGGGACATACCCGTTGCCCGAGGCGCAGGTCGATCGCTTCATGCTCAAGGTGATCGTGGGCTACCCGGATCGAACGGAGGAACGCGCGATCCTGGAGGCGATGTCCACGAGTCATCCGGACCTGACGGTGTCACCCGTGGTGTCGGCCGAGGAGATCATGAATTCACGGCAGGTCGTGGACGCGGTCCACGTGGATGACCGGATCAAGGATTACATCGTGGATCTCGTCTGGGCGACGCGGGCGCCCGCCGAATACGGCCTCGGGCTGGACGGCCACGTGCGCTATGGCGCATCGCCCCGGGCCACGATCGCGCTCACGCACGCGGCCAAGGCCTGGGCGTTCCTGCACGGCCGGGGCTATGTCACCCCCCAGGACGTGAAACATCTTGCTCCCGACGTGCTCCGGCACCGGGTTGCCGTGAGCTACGAGGCGGAGGCCGAAAACATCACACCCGAAGACATCGTGCGAAAGGTGCTCGAGACGTTGCCCGTGCCCTAGACCTGCAGCCGGCGGAGGGAGGTGCCGATGACACATTCCGAAAAAGTCAAAGAGATCCTGGGGCGGGTGCGGCAGATCGAGATACGCACCCGTCGCCTGGTGAACGATTCCCTGGCCGGGCAGTACCATTCGGTATTCAAGGGACGCGGGATGGACTTCGACGAGGTGCGGGAATACGTGCCGGGCGACGAGGTGCGCTCGATCGACTGGAACGTGACCGCGCGGGCGGGCCGACCCTACGTCAAGAAACACACCGAGGAGCGGGAGCTCACGATCCTGCTGGCGGTCGATGTCAGCGCCTCGGGAAATTTCGGTTCAGGGACGCGCAGCAAGAGAGAGGTGGCCGCGGAGCTGGCCAGCGCGCTCGCCTTCTCCGCGATCCGCAACAGCGATAAGGTGGGCCTCATCCTGTTCTCGGATCAGATCGAGCAGTACATACCGCCCAAGAAGGGCCGCCAGCATGTCCTGCGCGTGATTCGCGAGGTGCTGTTCTTCGAGCCAGAGCGACGGGGCACGGACATCGCGCGGGCGCTGAATTTCGTCAACCTGGTCACGACGCGCCGGGCAGTCGTTTTCCTGATATCCGATTTCCAGGCGGGGGACGGGGACGGGCCGGTGGCCAACCTGCGCCGGGCGCTGGCGCTGGCCAACCGGCGCCACGATCTCGTTGCCATGCATATCCGCGACCCGCACGAGGCGGGCCTGCCAGAGGTGGGCACGCTGGTCATCGAGGATGCCGAGACGGGGGAAGTGCTGGAGATCGACACGGTCGATGCGCGCGTTCGCCAGCGCTATGCGGAGATCGCTGGCGCGCGTCTCAACGCACTGCGGCGCGCTTTCCGGGGCGAGGGCGTGGATACCCTGGAACTCGACACCCGGGAATCCTTCGTCCCCGCCCTGCTCGGATTTTTCAAGAACCGCGAGCGGAGGATGCGATGAGGGCGCGATGGAGAGAGTACGGAATGTTTGCCGCGCTGACGCTCGGCCTCGTAATGGCGGGGGCCGCAGCGCCGACCAGGGGAGGTCAGGGAGCCGCGCCGGCGACGCCGGGTGCCCCACCCGACCCCAAGCCGATGTCGCCGCCCGCGGTCACCGCAGCCAGCGAGGACATCCGGGACATCCGCGCACCGAAATCCATGCCCCGGATCTGGCCATGGATCGCCCTCGGAGGCGGGGTGACGGCCGCCGCCGTGGCCGCATGGCTGGCATGGAGACGGCGGAAACCGGCGCGCGCCCCATCGCCCCGCGACATCGCCCTCGACCGACTGGAGGCCGCGCGCCGCTGGATGACTCCGGGGCACGTCAGGGATTTCTGTTATGAGGTCTCCGAAATAGTCCGCGGCTATATCGAGCAGCGATTCCAGATTCTGGCGCCGAGGGAGACCACCGAGGAATTCCTCCGGGAACTGCTCGGGTCCACCGAATCGACACTGGTTGCGCACCGCGAGGCACTCTCCGACTTCCTTGGGCACTGTGACCTCGCAAAATACGCGGGCTGGCAGTTCGCCGTCCCCGAGATGGAGTCGATGCACGCGAGCGCCCGCGCATTCGTGACGCTGACCTCGGACGACGGCGGCGCAAAGGCCCAGTACGAGAGACGGAACGAGGGGGAGCATCGCCCGGCCGCCGTCGGGGAGGCCGCATGATACGGTTCCTGCAACCCGAACTGCTCTGGTTGCTGCTCCTGCCCCCCCTGGTGGCCCTGTGGCTTGGCGCGCGCGGCAGGGTCGCCGCCGTGGAATTCTCGAGCACCGAAATCGCACGCGCCGTGGCTCGCGAGACGAGGGCGCGCCCGGGTCGCTGGATGTCCCTCCTGCGTGTCCTCGTCGCCCAGGCGCTGGTCCTTGGTCTCGCAAGGCCGCAATGGGTCTCGGGCCATAGCGAGATCCAGGCCAGCGGCATCGACCTCATGCTGGCCGTCGACGTCTCCGGGTCTATGGATGCCCGCGATTTCGAACTCGGCGGCCGGCCAGCGAGCCGCGTCGACGTGGTCAAATCGGTCGTGGCGGATTTCATCGGCGCCAGGTCGAACGACCGCATCGGCGTGATCGCATTCTCCGCTGCGCCGTACCTGGTCAGCCCTCTCACGCTAAATCACGACTGGCTCAAGCAGAACCTGGAGCGACTGCACACGGGCATGGTCGAGGATGGCACGGCAATCGGCTCGGCGCTGGCAACGGGCGTTAACCGCCTGCGGGAACAGCCCGCCAAATCCAAGATCCTCGTGCTGCTCACGGACGGGATGAACAACGCCGGCAAGGTCGCGCCGCAGACCGCCGCAGAGGCCGCCAAGGCCATGGGGATCAAGGTCTACACCATCGCGGCCGGCACGCGCGGCGAGGCCCCCATCCCGATGAAAGACCAGTTTGGAAACACGCGCATCATGATGGCCAAGGTGGACGTGGACGAGGACACCCTGCGCAAGATTGCGGACGAGACGGGGGGAAAGTTCTTCCGCGCCACGGACACGGACTCGCTGAAGAAGATCTATGCGGAGATCGACCGGATGGAGAAGACGACCCGCTCCGTCCGCAAGTTCGAAAACCACCGCGAGCTGTTCGCGTTCGCCGTCCTGCCGGCCATGGCGCTGCTCGCGGTCAACCTGGGTCTGGAGCAAACACGATATAGGCGCTTGCCCTGAGGATCGTCATGAATTTCTCTGAGCCAAAATGGTTACTCGCGGGTTCGGCCGCCTGCCTTGCCCTGCTGTGGCTCTACAGGCGAGGCGACGCCCGCCGGATGGCGGATCTGGCAACCTTCGCGGCGGCGAGTCTGATCTACAACCTAACGCGCTCCCTGAGCCCGGGGCGGCGGGCCATCAAACGGGGCCTCGTGGCGCTGGCCATCGCGTGTTCTGCCATGGCGCTGGCGAGGCCGCAATGGGGCTTCGTCTGGGAAGAGACCCACCGCAAGGGACTCGACCTCCTGATCGCCGTGGACACGTCCAAGAGCATGCTCGCCCAAGATGTCCGGCCCGACCGCCTGACGCGCGCGAAGATGGCCGTCGAGGACCTGCTTGAGAAGCTCGAGGGGGATCGCGTGGGCCTCGTGGCGTTCGCGGGGACCGCATTTCTTCAGTGTCCGATGACACTTGACTACGACGCGTTCCGACAGTCGCTTGATGCGCTTGACGTGAACGTCATCCCGCGGGGCGGGACGGATATCGCCTCGGCCATCCACGAGGCGGTTGCAGCGCTGGAAGGAAAGGGCGAGGGCGAGCGCATCCTGGTCCTGCTCACCGATGGTGAGGATCTGGAGGGACGGGCACTGGATGCGGCCCGGGAGGCGCGTGCGGCCGGCCTGAAGATATTCACGGTCGGCGTCGGCAGCGCGACGGGCGAACTTGTGCCGGTGCCAGATGGTTCGGGGGGCACGACGTTCGCGCGCGACAAAGACGGCCAGTTCGTGAAATCCCGCCTGGACGAGCGGATGCTCCGCCAGATCGCCGAGGTCACCGGCGGGCAGTACGAACCGCTGGGCGCGGGCTCGCTCGGGCTCGAAACGATCTATGAGAAGGGCCTGGCACCATTCACGCGCCACGATGTGGCGTCCCGGATGCACAAGGTAGCCATCGAACGGTTCCAGTGGCCTCTGGCCATCGCCCTGCTCTGCCTGGTGGTCGAGCCATTGATCGGACTGCGCCGCCGCAACGCCGGCCGCATCTTCGCGGCGCGGATGGCCGGAACGAACGCGCTCATCGCCGCATGGAATCGCTTGGCACGCCCCTCGATGACCATCGCGCTGATGGCCATTTTTATGGGCAGCCGAACGCTCGCGTCCACGCGGGTGGCAGAGGAGGCATACAAAAAGGGGGACTACGGCCGCGCCGCCGAGGCCTACGGCCAGGCCGCAGCAAAGAACCCGGACCGGCCCGTGTTGCACTTCAACCAGGGGGCGGCCGAATACAAATCTGGCAACTTCGATGCCGCCGCACAGGCATTCTCAAAGGCGCTGAAAAGCAACGACGTCAAACTGCAGCAGGACGACTACTATAATCTGGGAAACGCCAAATTCCGGATCGGCCAACACACGGAAAAATCCGATGCCGGGGCAACCATCAAGTCGTGGGAGGAAGCCGTGCAGTCCTACGAGACCGCGCTGCAACTCAACCCGGCGGACGCGGACGCCAAATTCAACCACGACCTCGTGAAACGCAAACTCGAGGACATCAAACAGCAACAGCAAGAGCAGAAGCAACAACAGCAGCAGGACCAAAAGCAGGATCAGCAACAGAATCCCCAGCAGCAACCGCAGCAGCAGGGTCAGAAACAGGACCAGCAGCAAAGCTCACAGAATCAGAACCAGCAACAGGGCGATAATTCACAACATCAAAACGCCCAGCAGCAACCACAGGACAAATCGGGTGGCGCAACCGCACAAAATTCGGGGACCCAACAGGACCAAGACAAGTCGGCCAACGCCCCGCAGGAAGGGGGCCAGGGATCCAGAGAACAACCGCCCAAGAACGACGGCCAACAGGCGGGAGACGACCGGCGGCCCGATCAGAACGATCACCAACCCGCGCCATCGGCACAGGCCGACGGGGACCAGAAAGACGATCGGGGCATCCGAAAGGGAAAACCTGTCGCGCGGAACGCGCAGGAACCGGACGGAGATGCGACCAAGGCCGAGGCACCGATGGCACCGGGCGAAATGTCCCGCGAAGAGGCCCGGCAATTGCTCGATTCCCTCAAAGAGGGTGACCGGAGAATGCCGCTGGTTCCCTACGCCCGAAGCGGGGGTCATGCCCGGGACAACGAGCCCGTGAAAGACTGGTGAAGCGATGGAAAGGAGGCACAGATCATGAGGACGGTCACCGGAGATGATTTCGCTGGCGCGAACATAGGGGATTCGAACAGGGTGGTTTCAGCCCCATCCAGGGAGGGACGTCGGCCAGCGCTCCAATCCTTCACCAGGCCATTCTTACCCGCGGTAATTCTTGCTGTTCTGATGGGGTGGCGTGCACCCGCGGTCGCCGACGACGTCACCGCATCTCTGCAGCCCGCGGAGATCGCCCCGGGAGAAGCCGCGCAGCTCACCGTGACCTCCAACAGGCAGGGCGCGGGCCAGCCGCAGATCGCGGATGTGCACGGGCTAGCTTTCCAGCACGTCGGTCAGTCCAGCCAGGTGCAGATCATCAACGGCGCCATGTCGGCAAGCGTGACGCACACCTATCTGGTCACGGCCGAGCGCGTCGGCGATTACACGATCCCGGCCATCCGCATCGGCGAAGGCCGCGATGCGGCCGCATCGCAACCGCTCACACTCAAGGTCAGGGACGGATCTGCGGGCACCACACCCCAGCGATCTGGCCCCTACGGCACATGGAGGCACACCGGACCACCTCCCCGGCTGGTGCCCCCGACGGCGAACGTCCCCGGTAACAGCGCAGATGGCCCCGAAGCGAGCGGTATCGGTTTCCTCCGGATCGATTCGCCAAAGAAGACTCTCTTCGTGGGAGAGACGGTGGCAGTCGAACTGCAGGCATTCTTCCGGGAGGGCGCGGATCTCCGGGTGGACGGTTTGCCAAAATTTGACAGCGATGCGTTCACCATGAAGAAGTTGGGTGATCAGCCCCTCAGGCGCAGGGAGCTGGTCAATGGCATCCCGTACACCGTTCTTGCCTGGCCGACGGCGATAACGGCCGTGAAAGCGGGCACCCACGAACTGGCGCTCGAGATCCCAACCACCGTGACGATCCGCGTCAAGACCCAGAGACCCACATCCCGCATGCGCGGCCTCTTCGGTGATTCCCTCTTCGACCACTTTTTCGACGATCCGTTCTTCAACGATTTCTTTGGAGCAGCGACACAGAAACAGGTGTCATTGCGCAGCGAACCGATGGCGGTGGACGTCGCGCCCCTCCCGGCGGCGGGGAAACCAGGGGGATTCGGTGGCGCGGTGGGGCGATTCGCGATCTCCGCGACGGCGACGCCAACGCGGGCGAACTCAGGCGACCCGGTGGCGCTCAAGGTGACCGTGACCGGGGAAGGCAACTTCGACCGGGTCAACATCAATGGCGTTGAGAGGGACGGGACTTGGAAGAGCTACAAGCCCACGACCGCCTTCGAGCCGGGCAGCGGGCCACTTTTGGGCTCGAAGGTGTTCGAGCAGGCACTCGTGCCACTGGAGGGCGGACGACTGGAGATCCCGCCCGTCTCCTTCAGCTACTTCGATCCGGAGAAGCGCGAGTACGCCACCATCGCAACCCAGCCCATCTCGATCGAGGTGACGCCCTCGGGCAATCCGACGCCGCCCGTGGCGGCAATCCCTGTCGCATCACCGAATCCCGCCAGTCCAGCGCCCCATCCGGGCGCCAACGAGATTCTGCCGGATAAGGTGGAGACCGGATGGCCCGTCGTATCGCTGGTGCCGTGGTTTCTGCAGCCCGATCGAATGGCGGTCGCGCTGGCACCGAGCCTTGGCGCCCTTGGCCTGTGGGCGGGCCTGCTGTGGCACCGCCGTCGGAAGAACGATGTGGGGCGCCAGATCGAGGCCGAGGCACGGCGGCGCGTCCGCGAAGAGCTGGCCATCATGAGGGGGGCAGCAGAGCGCGGCGCGGCAGTGGAGTTCTTTGCCGCCGCCCGCGATGCGTTTCGCCACCGGCTCGCCGCGCGCTGGGGAATGCCGGCCTCCGCCATCACGCTCGCCGAGATCGACGCGCGATGCAATGGCCAGGCCTCGGGGTTCCGAGAGATCTTCGAACTCGCCGACGAGGCAATCTTTGCGGGGCGCACGTTCCCTCCCGAAATGCTGAAATCGTGGCTCCGCAAGGTGGACGATGAACTCGACAGATTGGAGACAACGTCATGAAAAGCGAACGCGAAGGACGGCCGCGCGGCGCACGGTGGCTCCGGGCCCTGTTCGTCATTGCGGGATCCCTGTTGGCCACAGGGGGCGTCATCGCCATGGATGGCGGCACTCCTGCGGTGTCGGGGGCGAAACTTTTCAACGCCGGGAACGCCTGCCTTCGGGAGGGCCGGATCGGGGAAGCGATCCTCAACTACGAGCGCGCGTCGTTGCTGGCACCCCAGGATCCAGACATTGCCGCCAACCTGATGTTCGCGCGCTCAAAGGCCGGCCTGTGGACTGGTGAACCGTCCGCGCTGGAACGACTCGTCCATAAGGCGGCACTCCATGATTGGGCGACGATCGCGGCCACGGCGCTGGCCGTCATGGTGGCCACCTTGCCTTTCGCGCTCCTGATGCCGCGGGGTCGCCCCCTCTGGCTGGGCGTCCGGGTGACGGCGGGGCTCGTTCTTGCCATCTCGCTTGCTGGCGTCGCCATGGGGTTGCCCGACCTGCGCGGCGCGGTGACAGTCGCGAAGGAGGCCGTGGCGCATGTGGCACCGGCTCCCGCGGCGGGCACCGTATTCCACCTCCGGGAAGGTGAGACCGTGCTCATCAGTAGGGCGCTGGGTGACTTCCTGCTGGTCCGCACCCGAGACGGCAGACAGGGCTGGGTGAAAGCCGGAGAGGTCATTCCGATCATCCCCTCCCGAAAAGGGGCATGATCACGCGCATCCCACCGGTGCCCTCACTTGCAGGATTTCGACCGTTGGCAAGAATACCCTTCGCCACCGGTGCCTAGCCCGGATATTTCACAGCCTTTCGGCTGTGAAATATCCGGGCTCTGGGAAAACCGCGCCATGAAAGCCATTTATTGGGAGAGGTCGGGCAATGACTGGGATCTTTCGTGGGTGCAGAATGTGTTTCGCGGATCGGTGGCCCCAAACCCTCCAAAATCGCATTTTTCAGAGCGCGGTTTTCCTTTGAGCCTGCATGTTTCACGCGGGAGCGTGAAACATGCAGGCTAGGGTCGCCCCCCTGGTTGCCGCAGCTGACAAAGGTGTAAGCTTCCCGAAAGACTACCGAAAGCCCATGCGGCGATATTAGGCATCATGAACACCACACGAATCTTGAGACCGATCACGGCACTCGGGCTGCTGGCACTCTCCCTCGCCCCGCGCGCGGAATCCGCGGCGCCACAGGCAAATACAACGCCGGGCGAGGACCAGAGCGAGGCCCGCATATCCGCCCTCACCGCCCGGCTCCTGGACCGATCCCATTTTCTGGGCCAGCGATTCGACGATGCGGTCTCCGAAAAATTTTTCGACAACTACCTGAAGGCCCTCGATCGCGGCAGGCTGCACCTGCTCCAATCGGACATTGATGAGTTCGCGGTCTATCGCGATGCGCTCGATGACCTGACACTGGCGCGGGGCGACACCAGCCCCGCACACAAGATCTACGCGCGATTCGCGGAACGCCTCGCGCAGCGCATCGCGTTCGCCAAGGAGGCCCTCGCCAAGAACCACTTCGACTTTTCCGGGGATGACAGCTGGCTCGCGCAGAGGGACAAAGAACCCTGGCCGAAAGACATGGCGGTGGCCAAGGAACTCTGGTTCGGCGAACTGCGAAACGAATACCTGCAAGAAAAACTCGCGGGCAAGAAGCCCGGCGAAATCACCCGCACGCTGCAACGGCGCTATGATCGGATGGCCCGCACCGCGGAGGAGATGAGCCGCAAGGAGGTCTTCGATGTCTACATGAATGCGCTCGCCCACGCGTATGACCCACACTCGGACTACATGGGCCCGAGCCAGATGGAAGATTTCGCCATCCAGATGAACCTCAAACTCTGCGGCGTCGGCGCGACCCTCCAGTCCGACGATGGCTACTGCCGGGTCAAAGAACTGGTTGCCGGCGGACCGGCCGCCCGAAGCGGGCAAATCCACCCAGGCGATCGCATCGTTGCGGTGCGACAAAATCAAGACGAGCCCACCGACATCGTGGACATGCCTCTGCACAAGGCCGTGGAACTCATCCGCGGCCCCAAGGGAACGCGTGTCGAGTTAACCCTCATCCCGGCCAACGCCGCGGATGATTCCGTGCGCAAGATCGTTCCCATCGTCCGCGACGAGATCAAACTGGAAGAGCAGGAGGCCAAAGCCCGAATCGTGGACATGCCCTGGGACGGCGGGCGGGTCCGGCTCGGGGTGATCGATCTCCCGGCATTCTACGCGGATATGGACGGACAGCGCGGGACGTCGGGCAAGAGCGCGACGGAGGACGTCGCCCGCCTGCTCCTGAAACTGAACGCGGAGGGGACCGAGGGCGTGGTCCTCGATCTCCGGAGGAACGGGGGAGGATCCCTCGACGAGGCCATTGGGCTCGCGGGTCTGTTCATCCCCACGGGACCGGTGGTCCAGACGAAAGATGCGGCGGGCCGCCTGCAGGTGGGCGTCGATAACGATCCGCGCGTCCTGTACACCGGCCCCCTGGTGGTGCTCACCAGCCGATTGAGCGCATCGGCATCCGAAATCGTCGCCGGCGCACTCCAAGATCTGGGGCGCGCCCTGATCGTAGGCGATCCCTCCACTTTCGGAAAGGGCACCGTCCAGTCGCTGATCCCGTTGGCCGACCTGATGAAGCGGAATGGCGTGACGCCGGTCGCGGACCCGGGCTCGCTGAAGATGACCATCGCAAAATTCTACAGGCCCGGCGGCGCATCGACGCAGTTGCGGGGGGTGGTGCCCGACATCGTCCTGTCTTCACCCACGGACGTGCCCAAAATCGCGGAACAGGAGATGGATAATGCAATGGCCTGGGACGCCGTGGCCCCGTCCAGATATGAGCCCCTCAACCTCGTCGGCCCGTATCTGCCCGCGCTGAGGTCCCGGTCAGCCGTGCGCGTGGAAGCGGACCCACAATTCGCCTGGCTGCGCGAGGATGCGGTCGCCCTTCAGAAGAAAATGACGGATCCCACCGTCTCCCTGAACGAGGCGAATCGGGCCAAAGAGAAGAAGGCCGCCGAGGAACGGATCGAGGAACACAAGCGGCTGCTGGCGAAACAGCCGCCGCCCGATGAGACGGTGTACGCGATCAATTTGGCGTCGGCCGGAAAACGCGGCTTGCCCGCGCCAGAACCACGCGCCTCCGAAAAGAAGGATCAGCCCAAGGTCAACGCGGGAGGCGCGGACGGCGAAGATTCGCTGGATGCCGAGGCCACCGGCACCGACCCGGTTCTCACGGAGACCAAACACATCCTCGCGGACTATATCGGCATGGCGCGGCACCCCCTGCCGAAGGATGTCGTGCGCCACGAGCACGGCGAAATCCGCACGGGTTTTGGCGGGTGACTCACAACCAGGGACGCGCCCGCCCCTTGCACGGGTGGGCGCCATCCCCGGACAACCCACGTTTGAAGCTTTCCGCCGGTCACTCCGTGCGCCCACCGACCGGCCCCTGCCCCGCCCAGGGGGGTGTCCCAAACCAGTCGTGCATCTCCTTCTCAAATGGCGCGACAACGTCGCGCGGCTCTGGCCACTGGCCGCGATCACCGGTCTCGGCGATCCACGCGTCCAGCGCGGCGCGCATGCGGAGCAAAGCCTCGCGGTGACCGGGAATTGACGAGTCGGCCAGATTGCGGACCTCGTGCGGGTCGATCGCGGTGTCGTAGAGCTCCTCGGATGGACCGCGCATCGCCATGAGTTCGGCGGCTGGACCCGTCAGTTTTCCCTGCGCCATCAGCTCTCGCATCAACGGGACGATTATAAAACACTTCTCTTTATAGCGATTGAGCGACGCAAATGTCGGTCCGGGCGTGAAGTTGCGAATGTAATGCCAGCGCGCGTCTCGCACGGAACGCACCCTTTGGACGGTTTCGTCGATGCGATCCCGCGCCGAGAAGGCGTACTGCCGCGGCGGATCGGCCCCCTCGCCGAGGAAGGTGCGTCCCTGCATTGTCGGCGGCCGCGATTCGCCGGCGATCGCGAGCGTGGTCGCGGTCACGTCGATCAGGCTGATGACCTGATCGCAGACCCCGCCCGGCATGATCTGCGCGGGTCGGGGGAAGTTCTTGGGCCACCGGATGATGAGGGGCACGTGCAGCCCACTGTCGTAACACCAGTGAATTCCCCGCGGCTCGAGGCGGCCGTTGTCCGCAAAGAAGATGACCGCCGTGTCATCCTCCAGCCCGTCCTCGCGGAGGCGCTCCAGGACCCAGCCTATGCGACGATCCATCCCAGAAACGGAATTGAGGTACCGCGCCCATTCCTCGCGCACCACCGGATGGTCCGGGTAGTACGGCGGTGGGGTGACGTTTTCGGGCGTGGCCACGCGCGGGTGCTCCCGCTCCCCCACCCATTCCACGCGATCCTTCTTCGCGCTTTTCCGATCATAGATGTCGTACTCGACCTCGTGCGAATTGACGACCGCGAAGAAAGGCCGACGCAATTTCAGCGTCGACCAGTCGTCTGACATGTAGATGGGGCCCTCGTTGGCGAAGTTGAGATCCAGTTTCCCGGTCCCGACCGGGAGATCGCCGATCGTCTTGATATTGGCCGTGAAATAGCCCGCGTCCCGGAGCCAATGGGTGATCGGCCGCACGCCCGCGGGCAACCTGAAATCATCCTCGCGATGCGACCGCATGTTGTGCGTGTCGGTGGTCGTCTGGTACATGCCGGTGAAGAACGCCGACCGGCTCGGCGCGCAGGCCGGATTCGTGGAAAACACCCGCGTGTAGCGCACGCCTTCCGCGGCAAGGCGGTCGAGATTTGGCGTCGCCACCCCTTTCGCCCCATAGCAGCCGAGGTCGAGACAGATGTTCTCCCCGATCAGCCATAGGATGTTGGGCCGGCGGGGAGCGTCGGCGGCCGATGCCTGTGCGGCCAGGAGAATCGGGAGCGCGATCAATCGCCAGAGGCGGTGAATGGGCAGGTGGCCGCGGGCACGGGCGATCGAAGAGACGGCTCGCCCATGCTCGCCGCCACAGCCTTCGGCCATTTTGCGGCTAGATCCCATGCCGCCCGAGGGCGGCACCACCGGGGCGGAAAATCGTAGCGAAGCCGCTTCCGGCTTCGGAGATCGCTCGGCCGCCACGGGCGGGACGCCCGTGCCACAGGACCGTGGCATGGGCATCTTGCCCATGGCCCCCGCCGAAGGGCGCAAGCCCTTTGCTACTCGGTCGTTACGCCCTATTTTCGAGTCAGCCACAGTCTGTCCCATCGCCATCACTGCGAGGATCGGAATACCGCCTCGCCCGGTTCCAGCACCAGCTTTTCGTTGCGGAACGTGAACTCGGCGGGCTTGTCGGCGATGCAGGCAAAGATGGTTCCCGAACGACCGTCCGCCAATCTCCATGCCCCATGCAAAATCGACGGCACGGCGAGCGTGCGGCGCGTCTTCCCATCCTTCTCAGTGAACACCATCTCCACGGCAGGGACATCCAGGTCCGGCGAGGCCATCCGCCGCCCGAAGTTGAGAAATTCGCCCGCCGGCCCGCGCCAAAGGTCAAGGTGCGCCCGAAGCAGGCGCCGCTGGTTCGCCTCCAGTTTCTTGGGGTCGAGCCATCGGCCCCAGAGGGCGATGGCGGGGATCTTGCCGCAAACCAGATTCATGCCGATCTGGTACAGTGCCAATTGGCTGGGTCTGTCGGTGGCGTAACAGCCCTCGCTGCCGTATCCGGCGATGTAATCGTGATAGACGTGCGTGAACAGGGGCACGCCCATCACGCCCGCCCCAGAACGCGGCCAGCGCCCCTGATGCAGATCGCGGGCGTGATACGTGTCGAGGAGCGGGAGATAGAACTCGCCCGGCTCCTCGATGGAGAACGCGAAATTCGGATCGCGGGCCTTTCCCTCCTTGCGGATTTCGCCAAACAGCCGATACAGGGCCTCGCTGCACCAATTCCCACCGCCCGGTGGATGATCGTGCCGCGGGTGAAGGCATTCCTTCATCCCGCCGCCGACGATCTGGTCCACCTGCACGCAGTCGATGCCCAACTGTTGGCACCGCATGGACGCCCCCAACAGGATCTCCCGCGCCAGCGGCGTGCTGGAGCATATGGTCGCGGTCTGCCCGACGCCTTCGGTCGGCTTGCCGCTGATCACGGCCTGGCCCAGCGCATCGCTGATCGCCGATGTCCGCCCACGCCGATCGAACTCGGCCTGCTGATCCACGAGGACGCGTGGGCGGTCGGGGCCCGCCAGATCCTTGTGCAGAGTCCAGTGCAAGCCCGAGAGAAACACCATCGTATGATGCCCCCGGGCATGAAGCGCCTTCGTCATCGCGGCAAATTCACTCTCGCCGCCGTAGGGCGGAAAATAATCGGGCGTCACCCAGGTGTCGAGTTTCTCCCATGATATGATCAGGCAGGTGATCGGCGCGCCCACCAACTCCCGCCAGCCGTCCACCTGTTCGACCACCGTGGACCTTCGATCCCCCACGGTCCCATCCGGCATCTGACCTCGGAGCGAGTACGTCAGGATCAGCGAAGGCTCCGTCATCCATTTCGGAACATCTCCCGCCGCCACGCGCCGCGCCATCGTCTGCCGACACCACGACTGCTCGACCGCCCACTGCCGATAGAGATCGGCGGCCGCCTCCCAGGTCATCGTCTCCAGGCCCGCCGACGGTCGCAGGCCCGCGAGGTCAACATCATAGCCCAACTCCCACCGGCTCACGGGCGACTGCGGCAACAGATGCGCGACGCTCAGCTCAAGGGCCTTCCCGATGCGCCGCGAGCAGAACATCTTCGCGTGGGCTCGCTGGTCCCGGCTCGCCATGTACAGCCCGGCCCTCGAATCGAAAGCGGCCATCATCTGCAGCGAGGCGACGCCCGGATACCTGAATTCGCGGTCCGCCCGGTTCTGGGTGGGGTTGCGGAGCACCGTCCCGTCACACTCCGGCCACAGGAGCCGATCCTCTTCGCCAGAACCCGAGAACGGTAATCGCAGCGCCACCAGGGGAAACCGGACCTCCGCGATTGTGCAGGGCGCCGGTGCCCTGATCGCGATGCGCCCGAGCACGTGCGGGGAGGTCTTGTCCGACCTGAACCGGCAAGTCACGGTCAGATTTACCGGCTTGTCGTGGTTAGCCTCGATGATCACCTCGCCCTTCTCCTGACGGACGGCGATCGCCATGGCGTTGGTCGAGGAGATCACCCGGGACTCGCCGGCCAATTTCACAGTGTAGAGGGGCGCCGCCCCGGCCGGATCGAGCCACTCCCGTCCAGAGGCCATATCCTTCATGGAAACCATCGCCCCGCGTCCCGTGTCCCAGTCGATCCTCAGGATCTCATTCGTCAGCGAGACAACCTCCCCCGAAAGGGCCGCCCGCGCCATCGCGAGGAGGATTGACGAAAGGAAGAGGATTCTCATGACCAAAGAAAGTGCATCCAGGCTGGCAGGATGCACCTTACGGCTCCCGCGGGAACCGCGCAAGGATGCAACGGCTCATACTACCATCGCCAGACCCTCGATCACCCCCGTCCCATGGACGATGCCACACGTCGGGTTCGGCCCAGGCGACGATCCGGGCGAATCCCCATCGTCTCTGTTAAAATGATTGAACCGGAGCAGCCCCCCAACCGACTCTGATTCTGGAACCACATGGACGGCACCGATTCGCTGCGAGACGATTTGCTGGTCCTGCAATGCCAGCAGGGTGACGCCGCGGCCTTCGATCAACTGGTCGAACGGTGGCAACAGCCGCTGATGAACTATGCCTTTCGGCTCACGGGTGACCGAACGACCGCGCAGGACGTCGTACAGGAGACTTGGATGGCGGTCATCCGAGGGCTCATCACATTGAAGGACATGACCCTCTTCCGCGCATGGCTGTTCCGCATCGCCAGCCACAAATGCCAGGACCACTGGAGGCGCAACCGGTCCAGAGAACGGTTTGTCACAGAGGTGCAGAACCAGCCCGAACCCTGCTGCACCGCCTCCGGATCACCGGGCGCTGTCCGCACGGACGTTGCTGCCGCATTCCGACGCCTCCCTCCAGAAAGCCGGGTCGTCCTGGCCCTGATGTACCTGGAGGATTTTTCCGTTGGCGAGATTGCCGACATGCTCTCATTGCCGGAAGGCACGGTCAAATCGAGGCTCTTTCACGCCCGCAAACAACTGCGACAACTCATGGAGAAAGACTATGGAACCGATAGACGTTGAACTGAAGAATGCGTTTGCCCGCCAGGACCCAATCCCCGCCGCCGAATCGGCGGCCATCAAACATCGGATCATCGAGGCGTTTGCACGCAAACAGAAGAGTGTTTTCAGCCTGATGACGGTCTATCTGGTCGCATTGGTGCTGGTCATCATCGCGCTGATCGCCTTGTACACATGCACATCGAGCATCAAGGACTGCCTCCTGTACGGCATCGGCATCTTGATCATGTTCGAGAGTACGGTGCTGATGAAACTCTGGTACTGGGTCATGCACAGCAAGATCGCCACGGTGCGCGAGATCAAGCTGGTGCAGCTGTCGATCGCAGAATTGAAGGCGCGGCTTTCTCCCGAAGAGCGCAGGACGACCGAGGCCCTCCCGCAAGAGAACACACCCGAACCGCCTCCAGTCCCGGCGGCACCAGCCCCGTCGACGCCGTGGTGGACAATCCTCTCAATCGTCTGGCTGCTGGCGGTGGGCGGCTGCATCTATTTTGGCCGACTACACTCACCGGCGGAACCGCGGGGCGTCACCCCCTACTACGAAAGAACCATCGCGGCAGAAGAACCGGAATGGCGGGGAAGCTTCGAGGTCACAAAGGGACGCGTGCGATTCTATCCGCAGTTGATGACCCCCGAGAGAACCTCACGGGTCTGGATCAGCGTGGCACAGGAAGGCCGTGAACCGATGTATGCCGGCTCCCTCGAATGCGGAGCCAGAATCAGTTTCGGCCACGCCGTGCCGGGCCGTTACGTCGTCAGAGGCCGGAACGAAAGAGTGCATGGCAGTCTGGTCTTTCGCATCGGGGGCGTGGACGAAATCCCGGGTCAACCATCGTTCGGACGCATCCTGCTCCTGATGCTGAGCGCGGCGTTGACCGTCGTGATTCCGATCGCCTGGTTCCAACATCGCTGGTTACGACGCGCCGATCTGGCATAAGGCCAGAGCGAGACGGTTGACGCCGCTCCTCGGCCGCTCGTTGGCCCCCCGCGATGCCCCGTCAGCCCCCGACTCGCGGGGGCGGTCTCCGGCCAGAGCTGGGCTGCTGCGGCCGCGCGGCCAGGGCTTCCGGGGTCGCACCGTAATTCCGGCGATAGGCCGCGGGCGCGAGTCCGATGTGCGCGCGGAAGGCGTGGGTCAATGCGCTCTGGTCGTAGAAACCGCAGTCCAGCGCGATGGTGCCGGCCGTGTGATCCGTGGTGATCAGGGCATGGGCGGCCGCCCGGATGCGCTGTCGCACGAGGTAGCGCATGGGAGGCACCCCGAGCCATCGCCGGAATAGGCGGACCAGATGGCGCTCCGACATGTGCGCGAGCGCCGCAAGATCTCGGACGGACAATCGCTCGCGAAAGTGGTCGTGGATATGGCGCAGCGCGGGCTGAAGTCGGCGGAAGGGTTGCAGCACACCCGCCACCTCGGAGATCTCGTGCATCGCCCCCGCAACCCCGCACACGCGACCGCGCGCATCCCGCAGCGGCACCTTGGAGACCACCTGCCATCGTATGGCACCGCCAACATCCGGCACCATCTGGATGTGTGGCGACACCGCCCGACCCGTGCGCATCACGCGGCGGTCCTCCTCAATGTATGTCGCCGCCACCTCCGGCGGACGAAAATCCAGATCCGTTTTCCCTATCACCTCCCACTCGTGCCGGCAGCAGAGGATGCGCACCAGCGCCTCATTCGCCCGCACAAAACGGCTGGACTCGTCCTTCGCAAAAAAGGCCACCATGGGCAACGACCCAAATAGCTCGGCGACCTGCAGCCCCGGGCCAAGCCGCGCGAGGAAATCACGCTGAAAACGGAGGGCCCGCAGGCGCGGCGTCATGGCAGAAAATTACAAAGGCCCGTCGCTTCTGACCAAGACTTTTCCCGCCCGCCGAGGCATATTATTATCCAATGAGCATGAGCACGAACATGAAAACCCGAAAAGACAATTACCCGGAGCCCGGAACCCGCAGCGTCTCGCGGCGCGCGTTCCTCGGGCGGGCCGCGATGATCGCCGCCCCCATGATCTTGCCCAGGCGGGTGCTCGGCGGCCCGGGCCAAGTCTCGCCAAATTCCAAAACGACCGTGGCATTCATCGGCACCGGTGGCCAGGGCCTGATCAACCTCACGAACTTTCTCAATTTCGAAGAGGTGCAGGTCGTGGCCGTGTGCGATGTGAACCGCGAGAGCGTCGGCTACATCTCATGGAACTGGGCCCAGGGCGGAGAACAGAGACCGGGGGGCCGCGAACCGGCCAAGCGCATGGTCGACGAACACTACGCGGCGAAGCAGGCATCGGGCGGATATCGGGGCTGCACCGCCTACGCCGACTATCGCGAGTTGCTGGCGAAGGAGGATGCCGATGCGGTGGTGGTATCGACGCCGGACCACGCGCACGCCGTGATCACGATGGCGGCCCTCAAGAAGCGCAAACACGTCTACTGCGAGAAGCCGATGACGTGGTCGGTCCAAGAGGCGCGCGCCATAGCGGAGGAAGCGCGGCGCGCGGGCGTCGCCACTCAGTTGGGCAACCAGGGTCAGGCGTCGGAAGAGGATCGTGTGGTGCGGGAGATGATCAAGGACGGGGCGATCGGAAAAGTGCACGAGGTGCAGGTCGCCATCGGCGCACGTTTCTGGCACTATCCGGCTTTGCAGGATCGGCCGACCGAAACGCCACCGGTCCCGCCCGGCCTGGAGTGGGACCTGTGGCTGGGACCCGCCGCGCAGCGGCCCTATCACCCCGAATATCATCCGTGGACATGGAGAAACTGGTGGGACTTCGGCACCGGCCAGCTCGGCGACCTGGGCTGCCACAAGCTCACGACCGTCTTCAAGGCCCTCGACCTGCGGCACCCTACAAGCGTCGAGGCCAGCTCGACCAAGATTTTCCCCGAGGTCTATCCGCTGGGCGTGATCGCCCGGTACGAGTTTCCCGCAAGGGGCGACCAGCCCCCGGTTAAGCTCAACTGGTTTGACGGTGGACTCTTGCCACCCCTGCCGCAAGAGATGGAACCGCGACAGCGGGGCTACGAGACCATCTTCATCGGAGAGACCGGCAAGATCTACGGGCACCAGATCATCCCCGAAGACAAGAGGAAGGCTTACGGCCGACCCCCCAAGACAATCCCGAGATCACCGGGCCACTACAACGAGTTCGTGGACGCCTGCCGGGGCGGACCAGCACCGGGCGCCAACTTTGTGGACCACGCGGGCATCCTCACCGAAACATGCCTCCTCGGCAACGTGGCGCTCCGCGCCGGCAAGAAACTCTTCTGGGACGGGCCGAACATGAAGGTCACCAACGACGAGGGCGCCAACCGTTTCCTGCGCCGCGAATATCGCGAGGGATGGAGTCTCTGACAGCCGCACCCGCCCACCCGCCCGAAACCGGCAGGTGCATCCCATGCCCCCGCGGCAGTGCCATCGGGGAAGAAAATTCGTAGCGAAGCCGATCGCCAGAGGCGACTTTACCAACATTCCGGCTTCGGCCCTCGCTCGGTCGCCACGGGCGGGACGCCCGTGCCACAGGACCGTGGCATGGGCATCTTGCCCATGGCCGCCGCCGAAGGGCGCACGCCCTTCGCTACCCGACCGATACGCCCGCTTTTCGAGTCAGAACGTGTAGCTGAGGTTGAGGATGAAGGTGTGCTGCTGGCCCTGATTATTGGTGAAGACGTCTTGTTCGACGCCATCCTCCGTGCCATCTGGGCCCTCGATGGCGTTCCCGCCGTCGGAGCTGGCGATGTCCATGCGGTACTCGAGACGCATGAGCATGTTCTCCCAGAGGTCAAACCCGAGAGTCGCGGTGAGGCTCCAGAGGTCCGTGCTGTTCACGTAATATCGGGACCAGTCGTTATCGGACCAATTCTCGTTGTCGGCATAGTTGGCCGCGAGGTCCTGAACGCGTGCGGTGCCGTCGCCGTCGCGAAAATACTCCGCGCGCAGGGCGAGACTGAGCACGTCGGTGAGACGATATCGGGCATAGATGGCGGCGCCCCACCAGGTGTCGGTGTTCTCATCGACACCGACAGCGTCGGCGAGGGTGGTCTCAGTCCAGTGACCCTGGTGATCGTCGAAGGTCTTGCCGATGCCCGCATTGAAGGCGAGCAGCAGCCTGTCCTGGAACGCGACGGGGGCCCACTGGCCCCAGATGTTCCACAGGAACACGCCGCCATTTTCGTAGGCCGGCACGGTGGCGATCTCGCCGATGGGCTCGAGGCTGCTGCTGGTCAAGCCGACGAGCCGCTCGCCCTCCGTGCTGTAGATGAAGTTATTGAAAAGGTCGGCGTTTCCACCGGGGGCGTGGAGCGCGAGCTGCGCCAGGATGGCCTTGGCGAAATCGGAAGGACCATCGTCGCCATTTTCGCCGTCGACAAAGCCATCCAAAAAATTGCTGTCGCTGTTGTTCCAGCCGTTGACCAGGCCAAGCTTGGCGTCCAGCCACTCATTGAACCGATAGCCCATCAGGAAGCCGGTATGCAACAGCGGCGCACCGACGGTGGCCCAGTAGCTCCGGCTCACGTTGACGTTGGCCGGGGTGGGGACCACCTCGAAACCCAGCATCGGGGAAGCGAATTTGCCAAACTGGAAATCCAACCCGTTGCCCACCGGCACGCGAAAGTTCACGTACCCCTGGATGATGGTCACGCCGTTGCCACCCAGACCAGGATCATTCTCACCGAAGCGTTTGACGTCCTCGCCGAAGCCGATATCGACGTGAAAGCCCCCCGCCCAGGTGTTCTCCTGCGGCAGCGCCTTGTCCAACGAGATGTCGACCTGGTTGACGTTGAAATCGTTGCTGTCGATGTCGAGGGCGTGCGTCCTGATCGGCCCGGGGCTGCCATTGATGCCCATGTCAGTGCCGCCACCGTTGAAGTTGTAAGTATAGCTGGCGTCCACCCAACCGCTGAGGACGACGCCCTTCTTGGCGGTCTCGATGTAGATGCCCGCATCCTCGATCATCTTCTCAAGCTCCTTGACCCTCTTCTCATTAAAGATCTCGCCAGCGGGCGCGAAGCAGCACGCCAGCAGGAGCACAAGAAGCCCTCCGATTTCCATCCTCATGCCATCTCCTTTCCTTGGTGCGACCGCCGTTCGCCCGACAAACCGGCCGCCGCCGATTTCCTCTTTTGATTGAGGGATGCGTATTATCTCGGTGCCCTTCTCACCGTCAACGGATTTCGGGCCGTCCCGCGCGCGGGGTGAATCGGGAACGCAGGCGGTTGGGAGTCACCCCACTGCCACGCCGTTATTGCAGGGATTCGGGTCTGTGCCTGGCTCCCCCGTCGCGATGTCTCTCCGGGTCCCCACCTCAAAACTTCACCCACCGCAAATCGCGGAGGAGCAACTTCACGCGGGAATTTTGACGGGAGTTGATGCCGATCATTAGTCGTCGGATGTTTGCCGGTTCGAGGGCGCCACTCGGATCGGGTTTTGAATGACTGCCCCACTTGGCGGTATTGAAGAAGGCGATCAGTCGCTGTGGTTGGCGGTTCTCCCGGTCCGCATCAAATTCGGACACGTAGGAGGCTCCGGACTCCTCGACAAACTGCGCCCTGAGCGTGCCCTCGCCCTCAAGGAGCTGGAGCGTAGCCTCTAGTCCGTCGAAGCCTTCCCCGGGGATTTCGGCCTTGGCCAGATTGATGTAGGGGTACGCCCACGGATCCGAGCCACCGAAATCCATGGTGAAGACGACGGCGCCGTCGGGTCGCCCTTCGGCCGTCATCCTTGCTCCGCCGACGACGTTTTTGACCCACGCCACCCCATTCGTCGCAGAAGCGATGTCGCGAACGGCCGCGGCTTTGAGATCGCGGACGTCGCCACACAATCGGAAGGCACAGACGGGCCGCCCCGCCCCGCCGAATTCCCCTCGCACCGTGATCCAATCGCCCCGAAGTCCTCCCCTTCCAGACGCGGGCAGTTGGGCAGCCATCTCGATGCTGCGGCGCTCTCCGGGTGCAATGGACAAGTTTTCGCGCGGAAGCCTCGCCGTCCATCCCTCCGGCGCGATTGCGGTGATGACGCCCGCCGCCTGCGCATTCCCAAAATTGTAAATCCACAGGGGAATGGCCACGTCCTTTCCCAATGCCACACGGTGGGCCTGATTCTGCAAGACGGTCGCCCCGTGTGAAAACTCTGCCTGGATCACAAGGGCCGAGGCAGTCCCAGAACGCAAAGGCGACACGTGCCTCGGCGGTTCAAGCGCCAGGCGCCCAGCGGCCTCCAACGGCAAAATTAGAAATATGGGCCGCGGGCCCAGGGCGGGCGCCGCGGGACGCCCGAAACAATCGTAGCAGGCCTCGGGGCGGATGTCGGACGGCAAGCCGAGGTCCGTGGCCTTCTCGGCCCAGGCGATGATGACGCACTTGGCCTCCCCATCGGGCGAGGCCCGAAACACCACCATCTCGCCGCCGCTCTCGCCCCTCAGGCGACCCAGGCATTCGGCACCGGCCAGGAAACGCCCCGTGGCGGCCAAAGCGAGGAAGCCCGGGCGCGGCGTCTGATCGTGCCGCAGAAGGCCGAATTGAATGCCACGCTCCCAGAAGTTGCCGAGGATGAAGAAGAAGTGGCGGCTGACACCCGCAAATAGGCTCGACGCGAATGACTTTGGCAGAAACTCCGCCTGGCGGATCGCATCCTGCGGTTTGAGTTCTGCCAACGGCTTCTCGGTTGCCGCGGGCAGGCGGATACCGCACTCGGTGATCCAGATCGGTCTGCCACAGGCCGCCTCGAGCGCGGTTTCAAACTCGGAAAGATACTTTTCGGTCGTCGAATACGAGTGGATGTTAAACGTGTCGAAATACGGCCAAGTCTCGTTGCGCAGGACGCCCTCCGTGTGCAGTGGCGACCCGCTGCCCGCATAGACGTTCCAGCAGACAGCGATGGCGGGATCCACCGCCTTGATTCCGAGAAATGCGGCCTTCTGCAGCGCGCACATCTCGTCGATAGTGTGTCCCCCGAAGTTGGAAATATTCGCTTCATTCCATGGCTCCCAGGCCCCGATGCGGCCTCTGAACCGCACGGCTGCCGCGCCGACAAAACGGTGGAGATCGCGCAGGTCCCTGGGAAATCGGTGCCCCGCATCCTCGCCGTCGAGCCGTTTGTCGACTGCCCATCGAGGGGTGGCGTGAAACACCTGAAGGACCTGCAGGCCGACACCCGACAGCGCACTGGCGGAATCGTCATAAGCTGTGCCGGGTGGCGCATAGGTGCCGCGGGCGATTTCGATCGCGCCCCAACTCATGCGATCGCGTATCCAGTTCACGCCCGCCAGAGATGCGAGATAGGCGAACTCTCGCCGGCGCTGCTCGTCATTGCGCGCGAACCAAGATGTCGCCGAATCCACGCAGACGGGAGACGCCAACGGAACGGGTGCTTTCGGCCGGGCGATGACGCCGACGCTGGTCCAGCCGATCTCGGCGACCGTCCCATCCTGGAAGGATACCCGATACCATCCCACGGGAAGGGTGCCCAGGTCGCACGCCTCGCCTTCGCCGCCGCCGATGCGCTTGCCATCGACATCCTCCGCGAGCCAAGCCGTTGCCTTCGACCTCAGATGCACCGGGACGCGGACGGAAACGGATTCCCCCGCCAGAAACACGTTCCCCGGATGATCGGGCAGGGCGACCGGAATCCGGCGCGGCGTTTCCCCGGATACACCCGAAACCGCCAAAACCAGAATGACAGGCAGGAGCCTCATATCCTATCTTCTTGTCAGAAACGCTGTGACCAAAGCGCTGATCTGGAAGTTTGCTTCACACGACACCGCGCAGAACTGTAGGACGCCCTTGCGGGACGGCGAGCACGCTCTTCCTGAACAGCACAAGACCAACGCCCAGGGAGTCATCGAATCGGATGCCCGGTAAGGATGCAAGATGCCGGGGCCGGCGGTCCACGGATTCCCACTCGACCGACCGCGATCCGTTTGTGATGCTGCGCCCATGGTCGATGAGGCTGCCCCGGAGCATGGGGTGATGATCCCAGGAACTTGTCGGCCAAGGTCCGGCAAACTCATATTCTTGGGCGGGCTGAGCTGCCTGCTCGCCACCGGCTTGCATGCCGGGCAGAACCTTGCGCCCAACTCCAGTTTCGAGCAGGGCCTGACTTCATGGTCGCTGTGGCATGAGCCCGGCGCGCGAGCGGAAGCCATTGTCTCCACCAACGGGTCACGCCACGGAAACGCCTGCGCCGAGGTCCGCCCGGGTGGCATGGCCGTGCTGCACTCGATCCCAATTCCAGTCCGCGGCAACACCGACTATACGCTCTCTGCGTATGTCCGCACCCGAGGTGCCACGGATGCGGGCTTGTCGCTGTGGATGCTCGCCGACGAGAAGTCGCCGACCCAGCCCTGGGACCCGGATGGGGGCCCTGATTCAGCCAAGGGCAACCTTCTCTCCAATGGTGACTTCGAGGATGGCAAACGAAGCTGGCAACTCTGGCACGGGAATCCCGGGATGTCTTCGGGCGGGATCGTGGCCGAAGGCCGCGGGGCTGGTCACGCGTTCCACGTGCTCAATGCCGGGACGCAGGGAGCCAACCTTCATTCCGATCCTGTCCGATGCGAGCCGGGAACAGCCTACACCCTAACCGTCCACGCCAAGGTCCGATCAGGCAAGGGCATCGGCATCGGTGTCTGGGCCAAGGACGCGACTGGCAAAACGCTGAGTTACGCGGTGGGCGACACCCTCGAGTTGCCCGCGGAAGTCCCCGAATTCCGGCGTTTCGCCGTCACCATCATTGCCCCGCCGGGCAGTGCAGAACTCAAGGCACACCTGACCTGCAATGGCGGCGATGTCTGGTGGAACGACTGCCGACTCGTGCCGCAGTCCCTCGCCACTGGATACGAGGTCCGCAATTACCTCGACCTGCCTGCCGATCAGCCAGCGTGGGCCCGATTCAAGCACATGATTCGCACGCCTCCCGCCTGCCATGCCATGAAGATCCTGTTCGCCAGCGGCGGGGGCGAGGTGCGATGGGACGCCGTGCAACTGGAGGCAGGGCGGGATACGACTCCCTATGCCTGCGTTCAGCCACCTTCGGGCGCCAATCGGTTGCCGAATTCCGGTTTCGAGGATGGCAACGGCGGCTGGACGTTTTGGCGACAGACCCCCGGCCAGTCGGATGGCGGCATCGAAGAAGCCTGCGGGCGCAACGGTGGCCACGCTTTCCACGTCCACAATGTCGGCGCCGGCGGCGCCAACCTGCATTCCGACCCGATCCCTTGCCCGCCGGGCGCGACCGTCACCGTGAGCGCGTTTGCACGCGTGCGTGGCGGCAAGGGCGTGCGCTTGGCGGCATGGGCCCTCGATGGCGAAGGCAGGACGCTCAACCATGCCATCGACGGCCACGCGGCGCTGCCCGATGACGTGCCCGACTACACTCGCCTCCAGAAAACCGTGGTGGCGCCCAAAAATGCGGCCGGCATCAAGGCGCACCTCATCTGCAATGGGGGCGACGTCTGGTGGGACGACGTCCAGATCGAACACGGGGCTCCCGCCAGCAATTACACGCCGGGGCCCCGGTGCGATATCCTGCGGCCAACCCGCGAGCCCGCGGCCGTCGACTACACCCGGGCCATCATCCGAGAGGCGCAGCTTCGCGACGTGCTCGCGCAAACCGAGCGGTTGGCCGCATATGCATCACCCGCCGACCAAACCAATTCGACTGCGCTCCTCATCGCGGCGCGGGCCGCGGTGTACGCAGTGACGCAAGCCTTGGGCGCGTCTTATCTGGTGCCACCGTACCGCGCGGTTGACTACGCCAACATGGCGCGCCTTGCAGACTCGGCCGCCGGGAAGCTTGCCTCCCTGTGGCGCGAGCTGGGCTACGACCCCGCCCAAGCCTTCGCACCATGGGACCCCGCGCCGCTGCCCGACAACGCGGACCGCGAACAACTCGCGCGGGAGTTCCTGATCTTTCCCTGTTTCACGCGGCCCGGGTTCTTTCAGGGCGATGGCAGCTGGGATGTTTTGACACCGTTCCACTTCCGCCTCGTCAGCGGCTGGTGGGGCATCGGCTGCGATGGCGATGGTACGCCAAGAACAGAGGGCATAGCCCCCATCCTGTCGCTCTGTCGCGAGCACGGTTATCCCTGCGATATCATTGTCGATCCGGCCGGGGCGGCGGCCTCCGCCCTCGGCGGCGGGGAGGAACTCTTCCTGCACAACGCCGAGGGCGGATGGTCGCCCGGCGGGAATTGCCACAACACCGTCAGCATCTGGCATCCCGACATCCGACGGCTCGCGGCCCTTTTCGCGGAACGCGTGGCGGCGCGGTTTGCCTCGGAACCCGCGGTCCTGTGCTACGAGATGACCAATGAGCCGTCTTTGACCATCGAGAGGCATGAGCATGGCTACCACTACCGGCCCGCGGGCGTCGGCGGCTACGAGCCTCCAGCCATCGCTGCCTGGCACACCTGGCTCGAGGCGCGCCACGGCAACCTCGCCCAACTCAACCGCCGCTGGCGCACCGCGCACATCAGATTTGCCGACATCATCCCGCCCGCGGACCTGCGCCCGCCGCCGCCCTCGACGGGCAAGGCGCCGGTGGACACGGGGCCACTGTACGATTTTCAGACCTTCCGCGCCGAGAGCCACGCCGCCTGGTTCCGCCTCTGCATCGAGGCGTTCCGTCGCGGTGATCCGCGCAAGGCGCTGATCTCACAGTTCGTCTCCCCGCCCATCGAACGCCGAGACGCAGCCGTCGACCTGCGCGCCCTGACCGAGGAGGCGCCGTGGGATATCTACGGCACGCACGACTGGCCCGGCGACCGGCCCGCCTCGGGAAGCCTCTACGCGGTGTCCATGAACCGCCGCGCCCGCCGCCCGCACTGGGAGGACGAGTTCATTTGGAGCCAGTGGGAGCGCAAGGGGACCCCGGAACCCATCATGCGCGCCGCCCTCGAGCGCAACCTGTGGCGCCAAATCGCCTGGGGCAAGCGCGGCATCTCCCTTTTCAACCTCGAATCCGAGTGGGATCACGACTCGCCCAAGAACTGGAACAACTCGCTGCTCAATCTCGAGGCCGACCTCGCGATCCCGCGCTACTGCACCGGCGTCATCCCCACAATCGAACGAAAGGTGAACCGCTTCAAAGACATCCTGTACGCCACGGAACTGGGGCCCGCGGAAGTCGCCATCCTGCGGCCTGCCACCGCCACGCTGGTGGCCGCCCCCGATGGCCGCGCGCGGACCGAAGGGACGGCCGTCGCCGAATTTCTCCTTCGCCGGCATTGCCTGCCGCTGCTGATTCCAGAAGAGCACATCGACGGCAGAGCGGCGAGCGCGTTGCGGGGCGTGCGGTTCCTCGTGGCACCATGGGCCACCCACGTGCCGGTGGCCGTGCAGGAGCGGCTGTTGGCGTGGGTCCGCGCCGGCGGCGCGCTGGCCTGCTCGGGTCCCTTCGGCCTGTTCGACGAATATGGGGCACCGGCGGGCCATCTGCTGCGGGCGGCTTTCGGCGACCTGGATTGGGCCTATGATCGCGACAGCGCGCGCTGGCAATCTCTCCCAAAGGCAACGGACCCGTCGGGATTTCGCTCGACCGAGTGCGGCGCGGGCCGGGTGCTGCTCTCTGCGGAACCGTTCGCCAATCCGGAGCAACAGGACGCGCTTGCCGCCCTGCAGGCGACCATGGCGCCGGTGCCCCTGGTGAGCGCCGACGTGCCCGACATCGAAATCCTGCCGCGCCAGGGCGCGGCGGACGAGATGTTCCTCTTCGTCGTCAACCTGAGCGCGCGCGAACAGCGCGAAGGGGCACTGCGCGTGCGCGGCCGTTTCAATGCGGTCACGGAATTGACCAGCGACTGCAGGCCGGAGGTCCCGGTGGCGCACGCTGGCGGCACGACGCGCATCCCCCTCCGCCTGGCGCCCGGCACGGCGGTGTTCCTCCGGCTCGGGCGCCCGATCCCACCCGGCGCCTGAACCCCACCGCGGGGACTCAAGCTTCCTGAATCAACTCGAACTTCAACCGACTGGCCAGTTCGGCGACGGTATCCCTGATGTCGCCGTAAAATGTGACGCGATGCCAGCCCAGCCGCCATTCCTCCGTCAGTTTCTCGATGCTGCCTTTGACGGCGGCCCGGAGCTTGGTCCGGCAAGCCATGTCGCTGTCGCTGTTCCCCGTCGTCTTGGCCTGATGCACCAGCACCTGCCGGGCGATCGGATTGATCTCGAGCGTCGTGGTCATGTAACCCGCCGGAAGCAGGGACTGGATCGCGGCGCCCTTGCGGTCCTCGGAATGGGTCCGGATCCGGTAGGGATTGGACTTCCCGCCGGTTCCGAACGGCTTGGTCATCGCCACGCAGTGGGCATAGATGATCTCATTCTTTGAGGTGTCGATCACCGGATCGGAGATGAAACCAGGACGCTGGATCAAAGCCCCCATCGTCGCCATGGTGAGCGCCGACATCTGGTCCGCCTCGCAACCGCCGACGAAACCATCGTTATTGAGTTGGCTGAAACCCAAACAGGGATACGCCTCCATGTGCCCGCCGTAAAACCCGCCGAGGCAGTTGACGCTGATCCCGCGGGCGCCGTGCTTCTCCATCAGCAGTTTCATGGCGCCATACATCGCACCGCATCTTTCCAGTTCGGCGCCGCCGATGCCTGTTGCCGACTCGGCGGCATCGGCCCAGCAAGCGGCAAACTTCGCCGCGGCGGAGCGATCCGCCTCGCGATATGCGGCCGCCAACTCCTCGAAGGGGACCTGCACGAATTCGATCCCCACCGTGTTCTTCGCCGCGTCGCAAAACGCGGGACCGCCGCGCCCGCCGCCGACCACGACCAGCTTCGTCTCGCGCAGCCTGCGGAGAACCTCGTCAAAGTTCGGCGGCGGGATCTCGTCGGATACGCAGTCCCAGTCCTTGATCTCGGGCGTGCCCTCCCGGCGAGTGGCCCGAAATGCGGCGGCAACTTCCTCCGCGCTCTTTCCTTTGCCGATCAGCGCGAAGTTCCGGGCCGACGCCACGATATCCTCATCCTTCGAGGAACTCACCCAGTCCACCGGTTTCGCCGCGCGCATGATCGCGGGGAGGCGCGTCAGGAACAGGCCCGAACCACCGAAGAGATTGTCGGCCAGCAGCGTCGGTTTTCCCGTGGCGCACAACTTGGCGATATCGTTGCGCCAGCCGAGCCCCTGAACGCAGATGAGGTAGCCGTCCACCGCCGCGTCATCCTTGAGCACGCCGGCCGCTTCGTCCGGCGCGTCCATCAGCGTCACCGGCAAGAATTCGATTTCGGGGCATGCCCGCGTCAGCAGATCCGTCAGCAGCCGGCGACGCACCCCGAAGTCATATCCGATGTTGGGCCAGATCGGCTTGTCGTTCGACGTCTCACAAAACACGAGTCGGACACGCGGTCGTCGCTCGCTCGCGCCGGCGGCCCGGCCGGTTCGCGGCACGAGCAACCCCCCCGCGGCGAGGGACCCCATGCAGGCGGCACAGCGCGCAAGAAACCGACGACGGGAACAGCCAACGCATACGGGGGATGAATTCATCGATCGCTCCTTTCTCTTGTTGGACCGAGATACGCTCAAATCGTAACGCCGCTCGCCAGAAAAACCCAACATCCATTTCAGGCGCCCTGGTCTGTTCTCCGGACAGCGGGGCCCAAGCGATCAGCGCGGTGCCTCAGAACGATCTGAACGCTCATGGCATTCGCGTCGCCCCCGGGACTGGATCCGACCGCCGCGCCCCCATCCCACTGGCGCTTGCCCCACGACGGATGCGCCAGAACCGACTGGGATCCCCTGCCCGCTTGACCCGCGCCCGCTAACTTAGCACTCTCCCCAGTGCGGCTCTTATCATCGCATCGGATCCAGAGTTCACAGCAGACACGGGCCCAGCCGGAGCAAGAGACATGAGACATCTGACTCGCAGGGAATTCTTGAAACAATCGGCCGGTGCTGGTCTCGCCCTCGGGATTCCGATGCTGGTCCGCGGGGGCGATCCCAACAGCGAGATCCGGATCGCCATCGTCGGGCTGGGAGGCATCGACACCGTCGGCGGCGTCGGGGGACGCGGGCGGCAACTCATCACCCGGTTCCGCCAGGTTCCGGGCGCGAAGATCGTGGCGCTGTGTGACGTGGACAAGGCAATCCTCGACCACGGGGCGCGACTGTTCAGGGACCAGGGGGAAAATGTCTCCACGCACATGGATTTCCGGCGGGTGCTCGACGACAAGACCATCGACGCGGTGGTGCTCGCCACGCCCAATCATTGGCACGGCCTCGGGACGATCTGGGCCTGTCAGGCCGGCAAGGATGTCTATGTCGAAAAGCCGTTCTCCTACAACATCTGGGAGGGCCGGCAGATGGTCGCCGCCGCGCGCAAGTATGGTCGCATCGTGCAGGTCGGCACGCAGCGCCGCTCCAGCACGGTCCTGCCAAAGGCCTTCGAATATCTGCGCAGCGGCCAGATCGGCCCCATCCGCTTCGCGCACGCGCTGGTGTATCGTGCGCGGGCCAGCATCGGGAAAGTCGACGCGCCCACGCCGGTGCCCGACACGGTGGACTACGATCTCTGGTGCGGGCCGGCCCCCAAGGGGCCGCTCACGCGCAAGCAACTCCACTATGAGTGGCATTGGATGTGGCCGACCGGCAATGGCGAAATGGGTAACAACGGCGTGCACATGACCGACATCTGCCGCTGGGGTCTGGGGCAGGACGGACCGCCGCCGCGCGCCATGAGCATCGGAGGGCGGTTCGCGTTTGACGATGCCGGCGAGACACCGAACACGCAGGTCGCCATCTTCGATTACCAGCCCGCGCCAATCATCTGTGAGATCCGCAACGTGTCCAAGAACACGACCCCCAAGGCCCCCAGCACGCTGGGGAAATTCCGAAACACCGACCGCGGCATCGTGATCGTCTGCGAGGGCGGCTATCTGGCCGCCGACTTCACCGGCGCAGCGGCCTTCGATAACGACGGCAAGAAGATCCAGGACTTCCAGGATGGCCGGAAGTCAGGCGAGATCGAGACCTCCCACGCGGCCAACTTCATCGCCGCCATCCGAAGCCGGAAGGCTGATTCGCTGGCGGCCGACGCGTCGGTCGGACACGCGTCCGCCGCCTGCTGCCACATGGCAAACATTTCCCATAGGCTGGGCAAACAAAGCGCCTGCGGCGAAATCCGGGAGAGGATCCGCTCCAACGGCGAACTGTTGGACGCCTTCGAGCGGTGCCGCGCGAACCTGCTCGAGAATGGCGTCAATCTGGATGCCACCCCCGCGGTCCTCGGGCCATGGGTGACGTTCGATGCGAGGCAGGAATGCTTCACCGGGGAGTTTGCGGATCAGGCCAACCAGCTGTCCAGGCGCGAGGATCGGGCGCCGTTCATCGTTCCGAAGATCGTGTGACGGGCCACCGACCTCGCGGACCACAACGGGTGTCCGGAGGGAGCCACACCCCATGTCCCCGTTCATCCGGAGCGAGTCTGCCTCAGAACCCCAGACCATCACCTCGACGCCGGCGTCTCACGGAGACGCCGTACAGCATTTGCCGCCCGTACCGGCTGGGAGGGACGCCGACCTCGGCGTCCGCGAACCACCAGTCGCGCGACACCTGGGCCAACCCGGCCCGCGGGGCGAGCGTGTCTCAAAACCTCTGAACCGCGCCGCCTGGCACAGGCGGCCTACAAATTTTGTAGGGCATCTCTGTAAGATGCCGTGCATTGTCGCGCGCCGCACACCATTGGAAGTCCCCCCTATCATCAGATGGGCATTGATTGTTGGGTGTTCCGTGTTGGGCGTTTGAGTTTTGAGACAGCCTCGGGCCGCGGGCCCTCCCCAGGACGCTCGCATGAGCACCCGACGCCGCCTGTGTCAGGCGGCATTCGGAGGGCGAAAGCGCCGCTCCATCGAGTCCGTCCTTCGACAGGCACAGGACGAAAGGAGAATTCAGCGCCGCGAAAAAACCCGGTGGCTCAAGCCGACGCTTCCACCGAAGTGCCATGCCCTCCGGGACGATCGGGTATTGAGACAGGCTCGGACGCTGTATCCCTCACCTCGTTCCCTCGGTGGGCACCCTCGCCAACCGGCCCAGCGGTTCGCTGGTCAGCGTCACGATGGCCCCGGGAGCGACGGAAGGCGAGTTGCCCGCGTCGAACGGCCGAATGGTGTTGGGCTGAAATGGATCGGCGGTCTCGACGTCCGTGAAACGCGCGCCGGGCCAGTGGATATCCAGCGCCATGGGACGGGTGGCGCGATTGAGAGCCACCAATGTTTTCTGGCCCTGTCGCCCCTGAAAGGCCGTGACGAGCAGGTCGGGACTACTGGATATGGCGTCCACGCGAACCATGCCCTCGTGGACGCGGCGGCTGTAGGCACCAAACACCCGCAACTGGTGGCTCGATGCCGTCGGCAGGAACCCCAAGGCCGGATCCGGCACGCAGAGGGCGCGCGTCCAGCCGTACGAGGGTTGCTCCACATTAAGCAGAGTCCAGCAGTAACAGATGGCCGCGGCATCGGCCATGACGAGATTCTTGTGGTAGAGTTCACCCATCAGGAGGGCGACCCGATAGCAGGGCAACTGATAGCGGGCATCGTTGACGCATAACTCCGTCGAGAGAAACGGCTTGTCGCCAACCGCCTCCTTCCATGTTGCCAGCGTCGCATCGAAACCATCGGGATCGGCGAAGTGTTTCTGATAGTCGTACATATGGGTCGCCGCGAAATCGATCGCCGCCCAGGCGTCCGGGTTCGCGCGAAAGGCCGCAGCCCGTTTGATGCCGCCGGCGAGCGTGCCATCGTCGCTCATGTGGATGCGCACCGATGCGAAACCCGCGGCGTCGAGGCCGCGGCGCAGCGCGATCGTCATGCGGTGCCACCGCTCGGTGCTCTGCGGGACCTCGTTCTGGATGCCGACGATCTCGGGCGGCGCGCCGACCTTCTCGTGCGACACCTGGCAGTAGTGCACCATGGCGGCGGCATACTTTTCGACATCGTCGCCGACCCACTGCGGCAGCGCCCAAAACTCGAACCAAACTTTTCCGCCGAGGCCACGCAGCTTCTTGATGTAGGCGAAATCGCTAATCTCGCCATTGGGGAAGTTATCGCCATAATAATGCGGCGTGGCATCGGTGAGCCGATCCCAGTTGTCCATCGCCTCGTTGAGACGCTGACCGTTGGGATACTCCCGCTGGATCAGGAGGTTGTACTCGCATACGAGTTGCCACCAGCGGCGGCAGCCCTCGTCACTGAGCTGGGCGTAGGCCGTCGGCGTGGCGATTCCCCCGAAACCGATCATCGTCTGGTGCCGCACCGCCGGATCGATTCGGATGGACACCGGTTCCGCCCGGGGCTGGAGAAGTGCGCCGCGCACGTCGCCTTTGCCGTCGAGGCGCAACTGGTGTCGGCTGACGTCCAGCCAACACGTCCGTCGCAACACCTCGCGACCGTTCAGCGCAAGTCCCAGTCCGAGCCTGTGGTCCAGCGTCACCGTCATCGCACGGAGCGCGCCGCGGTAGCCCACGGCGGTTGCCGGCGCCTTCCACTCCGGGTGACGGGACGGTTTGACCCCGGCGATGTCGTTGAACGCGGGCGAATCGTAGAACCGTTGCGCCAGTTCGACCCGACCCGATTTCGCGGTGATCGTGAAACCGCCGCGCTCTCCGGTGAAGATCCATGTCAGCGCGGCATCGCCGTCGAGTTTTTCCAGGATGAGCGTCCGCTCGAAAACCGCGGGCAACAACCCCTCGAAGTAATGCCGGGCACCGGTGCCCCCGCCCCAGATCCTGAATCCGGTCGAAGCCTGACCCAGTTCAAACGGGGTCGCTTCGACGCCATCGGGCATGCGCCAGGAAGGTAACTCCACAACGGTGGCAACCGCGTCGGGCGCTCCGGCCGCCGGGCATGCCACCACCGCAAGCAGGAACAGGATCGAGGATTGTCGCGTCATGTTTCAAGATCCGGGAACTCGCATGGCCAGTTTATAATAGGGCGCCAACCCGCAGAACGCGCGTCAACCCGTCGAAGGCTTCGGCGCGTCTTCCAGGTACACGCCGTCCTTGCGGAGCACCGACTGAAGCCTGGCCACATCGATCTGGGCCATGTCCACGCCGGCGTCCAGGGCCATCGCGGCGCAGGTGCCAACGCCCTGGCCCATGACCATGCAGTGGGATTGCAGGCGACATGAGGCCATGCCCTCGTGCGTGGCCGACACGCAGCGCCCCACCACCGCCAAGTTGCGTATCTGTCCATTCAGGCAAATGCCCAGAGGGATGTGATAGCTTTCGCCCGGCTTCAGCCACATGCCGGGTTTCTGGTCGCTGTGGGTGGTGTAGCCGGTGCCGGTCGGGTCGTGGATGTCGATCATCCAGAAGCCGTGACCGATGGCGTCCGGCTGTTTGGCCGCGGTGATGACCATCTGGGCATCGAGAGTCTTCATGCCCCGCACGCGCCGCGATTCGCGAATGCCGATGCCGTGGCCCATCTGCACGATCTCGGCCCCGGCAAAGGCGGGGAGTTCCTTGCGCCAAAGGTCAAGATACGCATAGACGTGCGCCCGCGCATCCGCCGAAAGCCGCGCCAGTTCCTCTTCATTCAAGGGATCGCCGGATGCCGGGCATAGATTATACAATCCGTTGGTGCCGTTGGCCAAATAATGCTGCGCGTGCCGATCGTTGAACTGGGGAAAGCGGCCCTGATCGCGCAAGTCGCGCATGGTTTGCAGCACGCGTTGCGCCTGTTCCCGCGCCGCTTTGTCGCCGCCGGTGGGCACGGCCCCACGGAGTTCGAACATCATGGTCATGCCCTGCACGCGCCCGTCGCCCGGCCGCCCAAAATCGTAGGGCAGCCCCGCGTTCACGGCCACATCGCCGTCACCCGTCGCGTCGATCACGATCCGCCCCAGCACCGCCTTCCGCCCCGTTTTCGTGTCGACCAACACGCCCCGGGTGCGGTTGCCCTCGATGATCGACTCGACCGCCTTGAGGTCGCAGAACACGCGCACGCCCGAGTCCCGGAGCATCCGGTCAAACACGACCTTCATGCCCTCGCAATCGAAGTCGTGCGTCTCGTAGGTGGTGGGATACTTGGCGTTTCGCCGCACGAACGATCCGCCGCGGTCGATAGCCTCCTGAACAAACCCAAAGATGACCTGTTTGACGCGATCACTGGTGTGCCAAATATTCACCAGGGCGTTGGTGGCCATGCCGCCCAGGCTGGGCCAGCGCTCCAGCAGGATTACCTTCGCCCCGTGCCGGGCCGCGCAACAGGCGGCCGAGATGCCCGCCGTGCCGCCACCGCAGACCAATACATCAGCTTCCGCCAGCACGGGGACTTTGCGCGCCGGAACCATCACAGTGCGCGCATCGCAGACGGCCGCTCGGTCACGACCGGACCCACATGAGCCCAACATCGATAGCGCAGATACTCCAGTGGCTGTTTGCAGGAATTGGCGCCGGCCGGTTTTCATTGTGGGATTCCTCGAAATACGATGGCCATTCCGATGTCGGTCGCGCAACGCAAAACTCGGCACGGGATCGCGCCCGCCTGGAGTTCCGCGAATCCGGACCCCGCCTGAACCTCACCGGGAGAGGATCGTCTTGTTGCGGTGATCCGTTCTCGCGGCCTCGCCGGCCCCGGCCAGCCCTTTCTCCGGTTTTTTCCGTTCCTGC
Source organism: Verrucomicrobiota bacterium (assembly GCA_029560585.1). Lineage (GTDB taxonomy): Bacteria > Verrucomicrobiota > Verrucomicrobiia > JADLBR01 > JADLBR01 > JADLBR01. The sequence continues at coordinate 173,389 of JAKQKQ010000049.1, forward strand.
CCTCCGATCCTTGGCCTATACTCCGGCCGTGACTCAAATGGGTTTGGGCGCCGCGATGGCGGGGGCCGATGGTGGCGAGGAGCGGTTCTGCCGGTGCGGGACGTGCGGCGGGGAGTGGCGGATCCCCGCGGCGCAGTGGGGCGGGGACATGGTGTGCCCGGGGTGCGGGGGGTTCATCGGCCGGGGCGTGTTCCTCGGCCACTTTCAGGCGGTGCGGCGGGTGGCGTCGGGGGGCTTCGGCGACGTGATCGAGGGCATCGATTCGGTCATTGGCCGGCGGGTGGCGATCAAGACCCTGCGCCACAGGCTGCTGGAGAACCCCCAATTCGTCGCGCGATTCGCCCGGGAGGCGGAGGTCCTGGCGGGCCTGTCGCACCCCAATGTCGCGGAAGTCTACGGCTTCTTCGGGCAGGGCGACACCCACTACCTGGTCATGGAGTTCGTGGAGGGCGGCAGTCTCCTGGCCCGCATCCAGCGGGGGGGCCGGGTGCCGGAAGAGGAGCTGCTGCGCATCGCCACCGGCGCGGTCCGGGGGCTGCTGGCCGCCCTGGCCAAGCGGGTGCTGCACCGCGACATCAAGCCGGCCAACATGCTCTTCGCCGGGCAGGGGCGCATCAAGCTCGTGGATTTCGGCCTGGCGGTCTCGGTCGAGGAGGCCATCGCCGGCATGGGCGAAAGGATCGGCTCGCCCCACTACACGGCGCCGGAGCGGATCGAGGGCGCCGCGGAGGATTTTCGCGGCGACATGTACAGCCTCGGGGTCACCCTGTTCCACGCCGCCGCGGGCCGCACCCCCTTCCAGGCCACCGACGCCACCGTCATGGCCTGGAAGCACCTCAAGGCCCAGCGCGTCTCGGTCAAGACCTTCGCCCCGGGGCTCTCCGACGACACCGTCGCGCTCATCAACCGCTGCATGGCCCGCCGGCCCGAGGACCGCTTCCGCACCTACTTCGAGCTGCTCGATGCCCTGGAGTCCGCGCAAAAGGAACTGGTCTTCGCCCCCACCAAGAAAGCCGCCCCGCCCCCCGACCTCGTCGGCGCCTCGCCCGAATCCTCCTGGGCCCTGCGCTGGCTCGGGATCGGCGCCGCCGCCGTGCTGCTGTTCGCCGGAGGCATCTTCGCGCTCAAATCCCGCGACCGCGGGCCAGAGTTCGACGACACCGTCGCGCCGCCGGCCGATCAACGGCAACGAGAGGACCACACGACCGCCGGCAACGAAGCCCCCAATCCCCTTTCCCCAGGCCCGACCGCGCACACCGGCGGCCTCGGCCCGGAAATGCTCGCCAATCCCTCCTTCGAGACAGCCGCCGAGCCCGGGACCCTCTACGTCCACCCGCCGGCCTCCGCCACCGGCACCAGGACGATACGCGAGTACGACACGGCCCCGGCCGGATATAGGATCGACTGCTATCAAATCGGCCCCAACTACACTTACATCCAATTCTCTCGGCCGCTCAACCTCCCGATTGGCGTCGGCACCAACTACGTGCTGACCTTCCGCGCCAGGTCCACGGAACCCTTCAGGGTTGGCCGCATAAGCGTGCAGAAGAGAACGCACCCATTTTCGGACTACATGTCGCGGTACGAAGGGGAGACGCCCGTCATATCGGACCAGTGGGCCACCTACAGGATGGTATGTGCCGCCAGCACAAATGCCCAGGATGCGCGCGTCATGTTTTTCCTTGGAAACACGTTGCCCCCCGGATCGACCCTCTACATAGATACGCTGAGTCTTCGTGCCTCTGCGCAGCGGCAGGCACCCTCGACAGTGCAGAAGGCCACCCTGCCTGCCGCGGGGCAGAGCGCCGCGGGGCTAACCGATGCCGAGCGCGGTCTGGTCGCACGCTGGAAGTTGGATGAGACGAACGGGACCACGGCGGTAGATAGTTCCGCCATGGGCAACGATCTGACGATTTTCGGAACGACCGACCCGGCGGCCTGGGCGGGCTGTGCCGGAAGTTTTCGGGGTGGGAACACCAACTATTACCTGATCCGACGACCGATCAACGGTTTGTGTGGCGATGCCATCACGTTTGGCTGCTGGATCAAGACCACGGGCAGCGCGGCACCTCATGCGATACTTTCCTATCAGACTTCCACCACCGCGGCTGATATCGATAAGGAGTTCCTCGTGAGCCGCCCGTCGGATATAAGGGTGTTTCGGGGCCGCACCTTTCTGCGCTCCACCGGTGTGAACGTCAATGACGGGAGGTGGCATCACCTCGCGGTGACGTGGAAGAGTTTGGATGGCGCGCTCAACTTATATAAGGATGGGGTGAGGGCCTATTCGGGTACGCTGGAGGTAGGCACGCCGTTGCGTTGCGATGGCGCGTTGGTCATCGGGCAGGACCAAGACGCCGTTGGGGGCGGATTCGACCCCGCGCAAGCGTTCGCCGGCTCCCTGGGTGATTACCGGATCTATACCAACGTCCTAAACCCGGAGGCGATCGCCGAGATGGCGAAGTCCCCGCCGCCAACGCGGGCCGAGGCGCCACCGGGAATGACGCCCTATATCGCCGTCAATGAGTCGCCATATGCCTATGGCGGTTCTCTGGCCGCGCACTGGAAATTGGATGAGACGGACGGCCTGATCGCGAATGATTCCTCGCGCAACGGAGTCCCCGGGTCGCTGAAGAATGGACCGACGTGGACAACAAATGGGATGGCTGGCGGGGCACTCGGTTTCGATGGAAGGGATGACTGTGTCGTGGCGGACGGTGTCGGCGTGAATTCGACTCCCGGAGGATGCAACACGATAGCGTTTTGGATGTACTGGAACGGCGATGGTTCCCGTGCTCAGATGCCGTTTTCATGGGATGGTCTTTATTGTCTTTTGTTCTTCCACGGCTCTTTCGGTATCAACACGGGCACTGGCGACCTGCTGGGTATCCCCTCGACAGGCCTCGCGGGACAGTGGAGACATGTGGCGGTGGTATTCCCGAATGGAATACCCAGCCCGGATAATGCGAAGATATACATTGACGGGGTTCGGCAGACCGTGACTCAGCGGTTCGGTTCACCCTTGAGCCGCGCGGCGTCTCGAAAGATTTTTCTTTCCGGATGCGGCTACTCTGCGGGTTACAAGTTTGGTGGAATCGTGGATGATGTTCGGGTGTATAATCGGGAACTCACTCGAGAGGAAGTGCAGGGACTCTACTAGCCAGAAACTTCATGCTGTTCGCGGGCGCGACTCGTGCCCTGGCCCAGGATCCGGGCCGGTAGGGTTTTGGACTGCGGTGGCAGAGTCCGGCAACCGCCGGACGGCGCCACCGCTTTGGCGGCGCGCGAAGCGCGGGCCGGGACCATCGGCTTCGGCTCCGCCGGAGGCAAAAGCGGTGGCGCAGCTCCGCTCTGCCACCGCAGTCCAAAACGGCCCCGCCCCCAGAAGTTTCATCATGAATAATCCGGCGCGTGGACGTTTCTGGCTAGCGCCGCCCCGGCGCGCCGGGGGCGGCGCTGACTCGAAAATCCAGGGCTTAGGAGCCTGCTTGCAGGCGATTCCAGGCGCGAATCGCGCGCAAGCGCGCTCCTACGTTCGATTCTCATCCCCGGTGGTGCCGCGCCGCGCGGGGCATGGGATCCGAAATTCGCCACATGCAGGCGGCTCAAGATCGACGGGCGCGCGGCATTATCTCCGATCAGTGCCAAACCCGAATTCCAGCAGATTGGGGATGCCATCCGGGTCGGGGTCGGCGGGGCTGTCCGCATCGCCCGAGTCCACGCCAATGCCGAAATGCCGGAGTTGCCATGCCTCCTGCGCCGTTAGCCCCATGCCAATCAGGCTAATGTCGTACGGGTGTTTGCCTGGGTCGTCATCGCTGGCGATGTGCAGCTCAGCCGCCTTGTCCCCGGCGTCGGTCGGGGCGAACCGCACCGAGAACTCCGTGCTCGCCAACGGCGGCACGGAGGCGGAAGGTCCCACCGAGACCGTGAACGTGTCCGCATCCGCGCCATCGATGGAGACGCCCAGTCCCGTGAGGTCCGCAGGCCCCGTGTTGCGGATCGTGAAGGTCAACCTCCTACTCGCGCCCGGCAGCAGGCCACCAAAGTCCCTCGTGCCTCCATCCGGGATCCCCGCCCCCGCCGCGCCCTCCACCGCCATCTCCGGCACCCATTCCAGCCGGGACCGATGTGCGCCACCGACGCCGTGCCCGGGCGCGCCGAACCCCGGCACCGGCACGTCAGATGCCGGCGCAAGCATCAGCGCACCGTCACCCATCGGACTCCCCGCGCTGGCGACACCATTGGTGCCATCGGCGGACGCTGTTTTGGCCTCGGATACCTTCTCGTCCGTTTTTACCGTGGGCGCTGCGACGGCGCCCAACGGCAGCGCCGCCTTCGACGCGGCCCCGGACGGCATTATTACTACCGCCATCGGAGATAGGCCGGAAACGTTGCCGTCGCCGTCATACGCGGTAACTCTATAGCTGTACACCATGTTGGGCTTCGCGCCGGTATCGCCAAAGGACGCCGAAGCAGTGCTCCCGATAAGGACGTCGTTCCTAAACACCCTATACCCCACGACGGCCACGTTATCTGCCGAGGGTCTCCAGATTATACTGACGGCGGTCGGCGATATAGCCTTTGCCGCAATCTTCTGGGGCGTCGTCGGCGTACTGGGGGCAAACACCTTCCGCACGGCGCCCAGGTAGCCGGTCCCCCAGCGCTCCGTCGGGGCGAGGACGGCGCCCTCGCCCCACTCGTCCCACGCCTCGTTGAGGATCGTTCGCAGTCCCTTCCCATCACAAAAGGCCTTGGCCTTTGAAAGCATCTGCCCGAATTTCTCCGGATCGCCGTTGATGACCGCAGTTCCGTTCGTTCCGTGCCAGGAGGTGGTGTCCCATCCTGGAGAGACAATAGGAATATAGTTGGTGTTCACGCCGTAGTCGGCCTGCCATTTGGATTCAAAAGTGCTGCAAAAGTTGGTATACGTCGTGTAGCGGACGCCCTCGGCGGTGCGATCAATCGCGCAGCTCCCAATATAGTTATAGGCGGTCAGCCCAGGAATGTTCCTTCGGGATCCATCCTTATAAACAGAAACAAAATAAATGCCGGGATATCCGGCGCTCTTCGCCTGTTGGTTCCAGTACGCCAGCAGATCGCCGACCTCGTCCTTCCGCGTGATATTCACATAATTGCCATCCTCGTCATAGCCCCACACCTCGATCTCGACCCAATGGTTCCAGGGATTCGCGGTGCTGCCGGAAATGGTATCCCGCACATATCGGACGGCCCGCGAAGGGAACGTGATCGTCTTCCCTTCTGCGGTCTCCTGATACTCGCCAGAAACGGCGCCGTCAAAGACCGTATACCAATTCTTTCCGTCCTTGCTCACCTCCGTCTTCATATTGTGATACTTGCGGTGATCCGCATAATAGTGCCAGATCTTCACTTTGTCGACGGAGGCGTAGAGTTTCCCTAGATGGATCGTCGCGGCCCGAGTTCCGCTCCCGGATTCGGCGTAATGGGATGTACTCTTGTCGCCATCGATGACCCGGGACGGGTTGCTGGGGCCCGTGACAGTCTTGTAACCCGGCATGCGTGCGTAGTCCCAAATGATCCACACCGGCTTGCCCCCGATCCGGTGATATTGAGGCTTGGAAAAGTAGTTCTGGATCGCATAGCTCATCATGTTGCGCAGGTTCTTTATGGCGGGAGACGTTTCGGTGCCGTAGTAGTTTGCATGATTGCACCACATCACGGCGAAGTGAATATTATTTGGATACTTGGCGAGATACTTGGACTTTAAGAAACAATTCTCAAGCGACTGCTGGAGGGAGATTCCCGCCACATCCAGCCAGTACCAATCGTATACATAGAGTGACACGCCGTTCTCGAGACCCCATTTAAGCATCCAGTCAACCGCGATCGGATTGGTGTCGGAATAGTAATTCTGCAACGGCTTCTTTGGAACGTCCTGATCCTGTCCCGGCCCGTTTACGTAGTTCGTCGCGTATCGGATGGGGTTCCAGATCGCGTAGATGTCTTTTCCGGGTCGCGCGCTCCAGCCGGGATAGACGTAGGTCCCGACCGTGTATCCGGCCGTATTATAGACGACATCAAGATCTTCCGGGGGTGAGATGGAATATCCGTTCGCGTCCTCCGGGCAATTGTACAGCGTTTCACCCTGTTGCCATATGCCATCGCCCGCGGTGGACGGTTTCGGTAGCGGGTACGGCTTCACATAGTCGGAGAAGATGACCTCTCCGATTGTGCCGCCGGATGGCTGCCTCCAGGTATTGTCTAGGCCGACGATATATTTGTCAGAGGTCAGGGTGGCCGGCGTATAAGAGCGTGTTGATGCCAGGACGTTGTCGGCATAGCACTTGGCCGTGCCATTGCTCCATGTGACTGCGATAGAGTGCCATTTTCCCCGTTTCCAATTGGAGGTGTTAATGGCTCCGGCCTCCCAGTTAAATAATCGAATCATCAGCGAGGAGCGGTCCCACCATTTGGCGACTGTAAATTGGCCGCCGCCATATTGGACGTTTCCATTGACGGTGAATAGGAAACGGTTGACGTTTCGCTCGGTGCCATCCCAGGTTTCGGGTTTGAACAGGAGTTCTATGGTGCCCCGGTTGGCATTGAGCGCGCCGTTCAGGGGGTATTCACCCTTGAGGGGGTAGTGAAATACGGAGGGGGCGGCGGTGGCGCAGTGGGCAACGGCCAGTGCTGCGGCCAGCAGTGCGGCGGTGCGGATGCGGCGGTAACGGGCGAGTGCAGGGCCAACAGACAGGGTTCGCAAAGATGCGGGCGTTTGCATGGGGGATCCTCTGATTTGTGTTACTTCGGGTGGTGTGATTCAGGGTATTTGCGGTTTGCGTCGCGTGAGCTGCTCGGTAAATTGGGGCCGAGGGGAGGGAGAAGAGTGTCTCGGCGCGATTGTCGCGAAGAACGATGGCGGTTGCGCCTATTCTGGTTGTTGCGCCCGGCGGATGCACTGGGCTTGGCGGCGTTTCGTCCGCAATCATCGCCGCGGTCACACCCGGTCCTCGCTCTGCCGTTTTCGCGCGCTGTCCCCGAGCCGGGATCTGGGCTGGAGCTGCCAGCGCCCCGGCGGCCGGGCCCTGGAGCGCGACGAGGCCGCGGTGCGCCGCAGGCCCCGCCTCGTGGAGGCATTCTGGAAGCAGGCCGAGCTTTGGTGAAATTACCACTGTTGTCGACAGGACTTCAATAGAAGCAGCAGGGGCTGGAATATGGTCATGTTCATAGGAGGCTGCTTATCGGATGACTTGTTTCTTGCGACATCCGCTGCGGAGACCGAGCAGCGCCAGTGCGCCCAAGCCCAAGAGCAGGAAGGTGGATGGCTCTGGGATCACCAGCGCGATGCTGTTGCCACCGAGGTAATTGTAGTCGATCCCATAGCCGTCCGGCAGATTCTGGATGACGCCAAACGCCGAGCCCAGGAGGGTGCCATACGTCGCGAACACGTACGCGTCGTCGTCGGGCGCCCCCGCGAGGAGGAAGAAATCCACCGTGGCCGAGGTGATGTCGAGGGAACCCGTCACCACCAGCAGATCGCTCGAGCCGAATCCGCTGGAATCCAGCTCGATCTGGAGGGTGCCGTCCAGGTCTGCGTTCCCGTTGAAGGTCAGCGTGCCGATCGAGTTGCCCGGGGCGACGATGCCGCCCGTGAGGCTCGCCAGCGCCGATGAGATCATCCCCGTCCCGCCGAGCGTGGCTGCAGACTCGACGGTATACTGTCCGCCGCCGACGTGGCTGCCGTTGACGAGGAGAATGCCCCCGGAAACAGTGGTCGCGCCAGAATACGTGTTGCTGCCACCCAGGGTCAGCGTGCCCTCGCCCCCCTTGGTCAGGCCCAGGTTGTTCAAAAGCCTCCCCCGGAAGGTGGAGTTAAGCGATTGGTTGATCGTGAGCGTCGCCGCCGTGAGGTTGGTCGCGTTGTTGATCACCTCGCCGGCATAGTTGGTGCCACCATCCGCCAGCCTGCCGATCGTCGTATCGTAGCCAGAAAGATTCAGCGTGCCCGCGCCCGCGCCGCTGGGGCCGCCAGCGCCAATGATCAGCGAGACATTGGTCGGCAAGGCACCGGCGACTTCCGTGCGCAAGTTGCCGCCCCAGTCTATCCTGAGGGTGCTAAAAGTGTTGCTGGCCACCGCCAGCCGGGCGCTGCTGTTGACCCCGAGCCCACCGGTTCCGAGTTTGATCGGGTTGCCCGTGACGAGGAACGTGCCCTGATCCAGCCGAAGGCCCGCGTTCGTGCTCGTGATGCCCCCCGTGAGCGTGATCGACCCACCGGCCGCATTGATCCAGGTCTCCGAGGCTCCCGCAACGGTGATGGGGCCCGTCCACACATTGCTGCCGCTGTGGCTGCGCAAAGCACCGCGACCCATGGCATCGGCTACGCTGCCACTGATGGTGAGCGGTTCCGCGACGGTAATGCCACCGGAGAGGCGGAGCTGGTTTCCGGCCTGGACCGTGGTCGCCCCGTTGGTGCTGCCAAGCGCACCAGAATTGGTGAAGTACAGTATGCCCCCGCCGCTGACGGTGGTCGGGCCCGAGTAGCTGTTCGAGGCGGTGAGGATCAGCATGCCCACCCCGGCCTTGGTGAAACCACCGCTCCCGGCTATCTCGGCGCCGATCGTCGCGCTCCTGTCGATCTTGTTGGCGCCCAGGGCGTTGACCGTGATCGTGGGCGTGGCCCCGGCCAGCGTGAGGATATTGGCGGCGCTGCCGTTATTATCGAGAAACCAGCTCGCGGGCGTATTCGTGGCCCCGTCTCCGAACGTCAGGTTGCCGATGGTCCGGGCCGTGTCGAGGTGGACCGTATTGTTCGCGGTGATGTCATTCGTGAAATAGGCCGTGGCCCCCGAGCCGTCGGCCACCGTCCCCGCCGCCCAGTTGCCCGCCCCGCTCCACAGGCCACCACTGATCGCATTCGTCCAACTGCCGCTGGTCTGCGCCATGGCCACGCTGACAAAACCCACCAGCGGCGCAACCAGCGCAACCAGCAATCTAAGCCCTGCCGCACGGGGCCATCGGGCGCTCTCCGAAATCATGCTCATGCGTTTCTTGGATGACGGTGGTTCTTGCGGGCTTGACGGCGGGATCGTGGCCTGGAACAGGCCGCCTCTTGCGAGATTCTGGTGCAAGGGGAGCTGTTGTTTCATGTGTTTATGGTCCCCTCGGGCGTGTCACGGAATGCGCCTGCTGTGGCCGCATCAACCTTCTGGCGGCGTTGACGGCCAGCGCTCAATCCGGCGGGTGGCGCGACCGTCCAGCCGACGGACATCCCGCGCGCACTCGGACTGGCGTGTTGGCGGAGGATTCGGGTTCTCAACTTCGGGGACCTATGGCTGAAGGCTGGGGGCGAGCGCACGTCGGGTGTAATGGGCTTGGCGGCGCCTCGTCCGCTGTCATCGCCGCGCTCACATCCGATCCTCGCGCGGTCCCCAAGCCTGGGTCTTTACCATGGATACGAGGTTCTCAACTTTCGTGCCAGTTTGCAGGAAATCGAAGCAAGGGGGTGTTTTCACTGGGAGGAAGACCGGTCCCAGGCTGCCAGGGCCATGCCTGAGGTCCCTGTCCGTGTCCGGCAATCGGACACGCCGGACACGACACGTTCGGAATCCGGACACCACACGCAAGTGGCACAGCCCTCCTGGCATTCAGCGGCGGATTGGATGCGATTGCGGAGTTCGTGCGACAGGACCCGCGCGGCATCGAGATCGGGGGGGTCTTCCCAGACCGTGCCGAGGCGCCTCTCGACGAGCTGGAGCTGGAGAAATAATTCCCGGCAGGCGGAGCATTCGAGGGCCGCGCGCCGCAAGATTTCGTCGAACGGGATGATCTTCATCGCATCGCCTTCCTCTCCGGGGCGGGGGTTTTGCCGCCGAAGTTGGTTTTTGTGGCACAAGTTGCGTGCCAAGATGCCGAAAACATGCCTAGCCTGCATGTTTCACGCTTCCGCGTGAAACATGCAGGCTCAAAGGAAAACCGCGCTCCGAAAAACGCGATTTTGGAGGGTCTGGCGCCACCGATCCGCGAAACACACTCTGCAACCGCGAAAAATCCCAGTCTTTGCCAGACCTTTCCCAATAAATGGCTCTCATGGCGCGGTTTTCCCAGAGCCCGGAATTTCACAGCCAGCAAGGCTGTGAAATATCCGGGCTA
>JAKQKQ010000055.1 GCA_029560585.1 Verrucomicrobiota bacterium
GGTCGGTCATTTCCTGATACCCCACTTGCCGGACGTGGGGGCAGGTGTTGCGGTAGCTTTGGACAAACCGCGTCCGATTCTCTTCCCAGAGGCGGCGGTTGAACATGAACATCGGCGGCGTGCCGTAGAGCACGTTGAACAAATCGCGCTTGTCCCAAAGGGCCGGCAGTTTGTTGTTGTAGTCGCCCCAGTACCACTGCGCCACGACACAGTCGTGATAGACCAACTCCCACAGCGGCAGCCGGTAATCGTGGCCGAGCTGGAACTTGGCAACCGCCTCGGGCACCTCGATCCAGATTTCACTCATTCGCCGGCCTGCATCGGGCACGCGATACGGTCCCAGGCTCAGCATGCCCTCGAGGTAGTGCACGAACGGCACGGCGGCGTCGTGACCCGTTTCGCAACCCGTGACGAGATGATTCTCGTCGCAGACGTATCGGAGCAATTCCATCTTCCACCGCCGGCTTTCGGTGCGGGTCATCGGATGGTTCGGGTCGTAGCACTCGTGCCAGGGAGCTGCCGTGGTGGTGTCGATGAACCGGCACCGATAAGGATGGGTGACGAGGTCGGCGGGGATTCGTTCGCGGGCGTAAGGCAGCGCCTGGCGATCGCAGATCACACCGCAAGGGATCATTCCGCCATCCTTGGCTTCCACGGCCCAGCCCTTCACCCAGTTGCCGCGGCGGTCTCGGAGGATGTCCTGGGGCCAGGCGTTGGTGGTCCAATCGGGATGAATCCACTGCAAGCGTGCAAAGTTGGTCGGTGCCATGACGTCCTGGTAGATGTCATACCGGCTGGTCAACACCCCCAGGTCGTTAAGGGCGCGGACGTTGTCGGGCGACTGCTGATTACTCCAGAGAATGCGCTCGATTCCGGCCGCTTGGAGTTCCCGGACGAGCGAGACAGCGTTGCGGTCCCAGCACCACACATTCACCGCGCCGATCAGCCGGTCCACGTCCGAATTGGATTGCCGCTTCTCGGCGAGGGTTTTGAACTGGCCTGTCTGTTGGGCATAGGCGCGGTATCGCTTCGCCATTGCCACGTGACCGCCTCGGGAGAAGAACACATGCCGCAGTCTCCGTACGTAGCCAAACTCACCGCGCTGCGCATCCCACTCCGGGACAATCAGCAGCCGGCCATCGACACGCTCCACGCGGATCGACGCGTCGTCGGGAGTCTCGATGATGCTCATCTGGCCACAGTCGCCGTCGGTCACGCCAAAGAAGGCCATGCAGATGCCGTGGCCGCCGTAGGCGATGAGATGGATCGGTGGGATCGTCGCGTCGTCGACGGGATAAGCGATCCCTTCGTTCATCGGGATCACGAGGTAATCCCCTGGTTCGCCCTGGAAAGGATGCGGAAACCGCAGGCTTGCGGGCATCGGCCCTCGGGCTGACAACTCGACGACCAGTTCCGGGCGGTCTGCGTCGAGTTGCAGCACGGCCTGCACTTCCAGGCCGAGGCCGCCGTGGAACAGCTCGCAGCGCAGCCGCCCGGCGCCCTTGATCGAGGCGCTCTTCACGATACAGTCGCTCGCCAGCGCTTTCTGTGTCCAGGCACGAGAGGTCCGGCGGTCTCGCACCACGCAGATGGCATCGGTTGTATTGAAACGGACCTCGAGCACCGCGTTGCTGAGGATCAGCGTCGCCGGAAGGTCCCTCGACCGGAGCGCATGGAGATTGCCGCGCTCGGCGACGGTGTAATCATCCACCCAGACGGTGGCGGGGCCGTACCCGATCAGGCGCGGCTGCATCTGGCAGACGTTGTCGGAAGCCACTACGCGGGCCTGCAAGTGCTGCCAGTTGGGACCTTCCGACGCCGTGCGCTCGCCGGCGGACCAGGACACGATTTTGCCTTCGGCGTCCCAGGTCGACGCGCACAACGTTGCCGTGCCACTACCCGCAAGCTTGACCCAGCAGTCTAGTTCGACCAGGTCGCCGGGCTTGACCTCGAGACGGAGGGCGGGTTCGAGGCTCCAATCCTGTTCGCCGTGGTGTTCGAGACGCAGCGCCGTCTGGTCCGAGTGGACGGTCTTGTTCTCCAGCGCAGACGTCAGGGCGCCTGGGGTCCGCGACCAGAGTCGCCACCCGCTCAAACCCGACTCGAAACCACCGTTGTGGAATTGGCTCTCACCGGCGATCGCCGCCGCAGCGAGCAAGAACAGCATTGGAAGGACCAGCGGAGTGTTCATGGCGCGAGCATGTCACAGAGTCGCGCGCTGCGCGAGCCTGCGATTTCGCGAGGTGAATAGCGGGATCGTTCGTCTGTCCAGAATCCTTGAGCCGTTGAACGCAGCACAGAAACTCGACTTGTCTGGAACATGTTTCACCGATCAAGGATTCCAATGAAGGCAGAATGCCCCGGAGACGAGTCGTTTCCTGCTTGATTCTCGGGGACGGACAAATCGAGGGCGATTCCCACTGCCCGGAAGGCTGGTGGAGCCGAGGGGATTCGAACCCCTGACCCCCACAATGCCATTGTGGTGCTCTACCAACTGAGCTACGACCCCAGCCAAAAAACAGGGTGCACCTTAGGCTGCTCGAGGGCTTTGTCAATTCATTCCCGGTCTCCCAAATCCCCCTCCAGGGCTACGAGATGTTCCCGCGCTTTTCCCCGGATGGAAAGTGGATCGCCTTCACGGGTCATTACGACGGCAACACCGAGGTCTATGTGATGCCGTCCGAAGGCGGAGTGCCCAGGCGCCTGACTCACACCGCGACCATCGATCGCGATGAGGTTGCTGACCGGATGGGGCCCAACAACATCGTCATGACCTGGCGCGACAACGCGACCGTCGTCTATCGGTCGCGGCGAACCCAGTGGAACGCGTGGAAAGGGGACCTGACGCTCGCCCGGATCGACGGCGGCGTGCCGGAGGTGCTGCCGCTGCCCCGGGGCGCGTGGTGCTCGTTTTCGCCGGATGGCAAGCGGCTCGCCTACAACCGTGTGTTTCGCGAATTCCGCACCTGGAAGCGCTATCGCGGCGGCCAGGCGGACGAAATCTGGATTTACGATTTCGAGACGAAGTCCACCGAAAGACTGACCGAGGATCCCGCCCAGGATATCTTCCCGATGTGGCGCGGCGACCGCATCTACTTCGTGTCCGAGCGCGACGCCAACCGCCAGGCGAACCTCTACGTCATGGACTTGTCGACCAGGCAGGTGCGCGCGCTGACCCAGTTCACCGAGTTCGCCGTCAAGTTTCCGTCACTGGGCGATCAGGCCATTGTGTTCGAGAACGGCGGCTTCATTTACAGGCTTGATCTGGCCAGCGAACAGGTCGCCAAGGTGCCGATTGAAATCCAGGAGGATTTCGCCATCGGCCGCGCGGGATGGCGCGATGTCGGCCGCGCCATCACAGGCTATGACGTCGCGCCCGACGGCGCGCGCCTCGTTGTGGGCGCGCGCGGGGACATCTTCACCGTGCCGGCCAAGCATGGGCCCACGCGCAATCTCACCGCCACACCCGGCGTCCATGAACGCAGCGCCGCATGGTCCCCCGACGGCAAGTGGATCGCCTATATCGCCGACGCCACCGGCGAGGATGAAATCTACATCCGCTCCCAGGACGGCGCCGAGGCGCCCACGCAACTGACGTCCGGCAGCGACACGTACAAGTACCAACTCGCCTGGTCGCCCGACTCGAAGCGCCTGCTCTGGTCCGACAAGAAGAACCGGCTCCAGTTCATCGACGTGTCTTCGAAACAAACGACCGTGGTCGACCAGTCGCTCGCCTGGGAAATCCACGATTTCACCTGGTCGCCCGACAGCCAGTGGATCGCGTTCACACGGCCCGAGGAACGACGTTTCCCCAATATTTACCTCTACTCGATCGAATCCCGGCAGAAGACCCAAGTCACTGACGGCTGGTTCGACGTGGGCGGACCGGAGTTCAGTTCGGATGGCAAGCTGCTGTTCTTTGTATCCGATCGGACGTTCAATCCCACCTATAGCCAGGTCGAGTGGAACCACATTTACAGCGACATGGCCCGCATCTACTTCGTCACGCTCGCCCAGGACACGAAGTCTCCCTTCGCACCCAAGAGCGACGAGGTCAAAATCAAGAAGGACGAGGCCAAGCCCGAGACGGACAAAAAGGAAGACCCGGCTAAAGACGCCCCGAAACCGGAGGGCGAGAAGAAGAACGGAGACACGGCGGCCCCGGCGAAGAGCGACGAATCCGCTGCGGAGAAGAAACCGGTCGAGAAGAAGGACGACAAGAAAGTGGTGGTCAAGGTCGATGCAGACGGCCTGGCTCAGCGCATTGCCGTGTTGCCAATCCCCGCAGCGAATTACGGGCAGCTCACGTCGGTCGGCGACAAGCTCTATTACATCCGCAAGGGCAAACTGTTCCTCTTCGAACTCGAGAAGCAGAAGGAGACCGAGCTGGGCGACTTCGGCAGCTACCGGGTTTCAGCCGACCGCAAGAAGATGGCGGTGGCCGCGCGCGGCACCTATGCGATCGTCGACCTGCCCTCGGGGAGGATCGAGACGAGGGAGAAGACGGTGGATTTGGGCGACGTCAAGGTCCGACTCGATCGCCGAGCGGAATGGAATCAGATTTACGCGGAGTGCTGGCGCCAAATGCGCGATTTCGTCTATGACCCGAATCTGCACGGGGTGGACTGGCTGGCGATCCGGCAGCGCTACGAACCGCTCCTCGAGCATGTCCAGCACCGCGCCGACCTGACCTACGTGATCGGCGAAATGATTGGCGAACTCAACCTGGGCCACTGCTATGTCGGCGGGGGCGATTACCCGAAACCCGAACGCATTGCGCAGGGTCTTCTGGGCGCCTCGATCGTCCGCCATCAGCCCTCCGGTTTCTATCAGATCACCAACATCCTCCCCGGCCAGAATTGGGAGGACAAGCTTCGGTCGCCGCTGACCGACATCGGCGTCAACGTCAAGAACGGCGACTATGTCGTGGCCATCGACGGCAAGCCGACCGACCAGATGACGGATTTCTACGCGGCCCTTGTGGGCAAGGCAGGCAAGCAGGTCACCCTGCGCGTCAACGCCGAGCCCAAATCCGAGGGCGCCCGGGATGAGGTGGTGATCCCGATCGCCGACGAGCGCCCGCTCTACTACTTGAAATGGGTGCTCGGCAACATCGAACACGTCTCGAAGGCCACGGACGGCAAAGTGGGTTACGTGCACGTGCCCGACATGGGGGTGCCGGGACTCAACGAGTTCGTGAAGTTCTACTATCCGCAGCTCCACAAGGAGGCCCTGATCGTCGATTGCCGCGGCAACGGCGGCGGCAACGTGTCGCCCATGATTATCGAGCGGCTCCGGCGCGAGCCGGCGATGTGGACCATCGCCCGCAACGGCGCGGTCAATATCGACCCCTCGGGCCAGGTGCTCGGCCCCAAGGTGCTGCTCATCGACCAGTTCTCGGCATCGGACGGCGACATCGTCGCCTACCGTTTCCGCAAGCACAAACTGGGGCCGATCATCGGCCAGCGGAGCTGGGGCGGGGTCGTCGGCATCCGCGGCTCGCTGCCTCTGCTCGATGGCGGCTCGCTCAACCGCCCCGAGTTCTCGCGGTTCGATCTCGAAGCGAAGGAGTGGATCATGGAAGGTCACGGCGTCGATCCCGACATCGTGGTGGACAACGACCCGGCGCGTGAGTTCGGCGGGATCGACGACCAGCTCAACCGGGCCATCGACGAAATCAAGCTGCTCATGACGCAGCATCCGGTCAAAATCCCCACCCCGCCCCCGTATCCGGACAAGTCGAAGTGATCCGGACAGCCCGCATCGTTCAAACAAATCATGAGCATTCGAGTCTCCTCCGCGAACCGGTTTCCGCCGCCGATCAAGTTCATCATCGGCAACGAGGCCTGCGAGCGGTTCAGCTACTATGGCATCCGCAGCATCCTGGCCCTCTACATCAGCACGGTGCTCTTCCAGCACCTGCCGGAGGGCCAGGCCCGCGATAACGCGGCCGGGATCATCCATCTCTTCATCTTCGCCAACTACTTCACCCCGCTGTTGGGCGGGATCATCAGCGACAAGTTCTGGGGCCGCTACAACACGATCCTGTACGTCTCGCTGGTCTACTGCCTGGGCAACCTCACCCTGGCCCTCACGGCCGGCAGCATCTGGGGCCTGTACGTCGGCCTGTTCCTGATCGCCCTCGGCTCGGGCGGCATCAAGCCGTGCGTCTCGGCCTTTTGTGGCGACCAGTTCAAGCCCGATCAGGCCGGCCTGCTCCAGAAGGCCTACGGGCTCTTCTATTGGTCGATCAACTTCGGCTCATTCTTCTCCTTCCTGGTCATTCCGTGGATCAAAGACTCGTTCGAGAAGAACCCCGATGGCAGCGTGCCGCTCGAGGCCTATCGCTGGGCGTTCGGCGTGCCGGGAATCCTCATGCTCATGGCCACTCTCATCTTCTGGCTGGGGCGCAAGTATTATGTGCGCATCCCGCCATCGAGTGAGACGAAATCGGCGGGGTTCTTCCAGGTGTTCTGGCACGCGCTGGCCAGCCTGGGCTCGCGCCAGGCCGGCCAGACGTTCTGGGACGCGGCCCGCGCGAAGTTCTCGGCCCGCGAAGTCGACGCGGCCAAATCGGTCGGCCCGATCCTGATGGTGTTCGCGCCTGTCACGATCTTCTGGGCGTTGTTTGACCAGACAACCTCGACCTGGGTGATGCAAGGCGATCGGATGATCCCATTTCCGGTGCTGGGCTCGTTCCAGATCGGGGCGGAGCAAATGCAATCGATGAACCCAGCCTTTGTCATGCTGCTGGTGCCGCTGACGCTCTTCCTTTATCCGCGCATCGAGAAGTGGTTCGGCATTCGCGTTTCGCCGCTGCGCCGCATGGGCATGGGCATGTTCCTGGCCGGATTCTCCTACCTCGTCGTCGGCTTCATCCAGACTCAGATCGACGCCGGGGGGCGGTTGAGCGTGCTCTGGCAGGCGCTCCCCTATCTGATCCTGACGACGGCCGAGGTGCTGATTTCGACCACCGGCCTCGAATTCGCGTTCACACAGGCGGCGGCTGAAATGAAAAGCACCATCATGAGCTTCTGGCTCCTGACGGTGGCGGTCGGCAACCTGTATGTCCCTCTGATCACCAAATTGCGCGGCGCGGTCATCGCCGGCACCGCGGCGGCCGGGGAAGGCGCGGCTGTCAACGCCGCGACCTTCTACCTGTACGCCGGCCTGACGCTCGCGGTGGCCCTGCTGTTCGTCTTCATCGCCACCCGCTACAAGGAACGTTCCCTCGAACTCACCAGCGCCTCGAAGTAATCACGCCGGACATCCGACAGCAGTCGACGCGACCGAAACTGTTCGACGCTCGCTCTACCACTCCGCCAACGGTCCGGGCGGAACGTCCGGCGCGCTCGCCCCGCCGGGCCGGGCCACAATGACGATCGTCATGTCGCCGCTCGGCGGCGCCACGATCGTCGTCGCGACCATCGTGGTTCCGGAATTGGGCGAATCCCACTCGTTGCGCGGCGTCTCGATGTCGACAGTCTTCCAGGCAGCGCCGGCTGGCTTGAGAATCCGCAGTTCGAGTGATTTGCCGCGCTCAGTAAGTTGCAGCCGATCGCTGCCGGTCTCGCCGGGCCGGGCGCGGGTGACCATGCCCCAGCGCACCTGCGCGCCGGGCTTCAACCCGCCCAACTCGTCCTGAATGACGACGCAACCCGAGGGCAGCAAAGCCACGCCACGCCGGGCTGAATCGACCTGGCCGGCGTAGGCCGAACTCATGTCGATCACCGAGTGGCCGCGCTCCGGGCGGTCGGAGAAGGCGACAACCTTGCCGAAGCCCTTGACGCTCTGGTTCTGCCCGTCAATGACCAGCGTGTTGTGGCTGGCATTGACCAGCCAGGGCGAGAGTCATCTCGGCAACATCGAGATAGTGCGTCGGGTTCCAATCGCTGAAAGCCGAGGCCGCCAGCATTTCCTTCCCCGCCCGCCCGGCGAACTCCGCTCGACCAGTGATGTAATAGGCGGCGGCCAGGTGCAGGACCCGGCTGAGGCAGGCGCGCGACTGACCGAGCAGCCGCCGCCCCTCGAGGGTGCGCGTCACGGGCGCCTGATCGAGAAGCCGCGTTGCCTCTCCGACAATGTGCCCAGCCACGGCCTCCGCGGTCGGTCCGGCCTTGGCTGCCTGTGAGAGGTTGCGGAGTTGTTCGCCGGTGGCGAGCAGGCGCGGATGCCGTTTGGGGGCGGCGTCAATGGCCTTCTGAACGTCCGCCTCGCTGACCTGAGGCGGGAAGGCGGCCGTGGCGCCGCCCGCCACATGGATCGACAGGGCGGTCAGGATGCCAACCATGGGACGTGCGAATAAGGGCTGGGAGACCATGACGAAATCTCTTTGGTTCATCGCGTGTCTGCGACTCTTGGCCCTTGTCCGACGATGTCAAGGCATCCGGCTCATATCCCGTCGCGGCGCCAGTGAGCGGGCCAATTGACCGGCACATCCGGCATAACCGGGACGGTCTGGTGATTGTCAAACCCGTTCCACAGCCGATTGTTCCGCGTCGCCGCGGCCGGTTCGAGCGAGTCGACATGGCCGTCGAGAAACGCGATGTTCGCGCGGCCATGATGGCGCGGAGCAAGGAACGAGGCGAATTCGTAGTAGGCCCATCGCTCTTCCTGGTCGGCGCTGTAGGTTGGGATGAATGGTGGATCGATGATGTACGCGTGATTGCCGATGCGCTGCACGTTCTCCTCCGGCGGCAGTGTGCTGTTGATAGCGTCAGGCAGCATCACTTCGTGGGGTTCCTTGGTGCCAGTCCCGTTCGAGCAGCCAAACGCGATCGTGGCCGACGCCGCCGGCAAGGCGCTCAACAAAACCGGGAAACGCTCGTATTCGCCCGAATACAACTTTCGGGCGCTGCCCAGGAACTTGTAGTTGTAGCCGTAGGGCGCGTTGCGTCCCGCCTGCCAATGAGGCACTGCCGGATCCCGCATGACATCGTATCCGTGCGTGATCTCGCGGGCGAAATGATTGAACCATCGCAGGCGCGAACCATCAGCGAACCTCTCCTGGTGCGGCGGCAGGAAGCCGTACGTGTCCGCGTAGAGGTGAAGGCCCAAGGCGAGTTGTCTCAGGTTGTTCCGGCAGCGCGCGTCATGGGCGCGCCCCTTGGCCCTGGACAGGGACGGCAGCAGGAGGGCCGCCAGGATCGCAGTAATCGCCATCACGACCAGCAACTCGATCAGAGTGAAAGCGCCGACACGCCCCCCTGCTTCCGCCCTGAGGCCCATTCCGACCGCCGACCGCCGCCGATGGCGGATCAACTCGCCAAGACCCGACTTTCTGTTTTGTTTAGACATCGCTCGCTCCCGGTTTTTCGACAGTAGCACGGATAAGACGATTTGGCTCTCGGCGTCTTCCGGCAGTGCGGCTTGGGCGAGAGCCTCCAAGTTGGCGATGCAGCGGCCAATGGCAAGATACAGTTGTCATGACCAAGCATTATGACAGTCGGCCGGTGCGAGCAAGACACAGATGGGCAGCGTGGGCCACCGATCAGACCAATCCCGTTGCCTTCTGGAGTTGCCGAATGGGGCCGGACGGGATAAGCTACGGGCCAGTCAAGGAGGCGTGTCCGTTAAGATGCTCAAGGGACCGTTCATCCCGGTTACGACGGCTTACATTGCGGGCTTGCTGCTGGGCAACTGGCTGCCGGCGCCGTTGGCGCTCCTGTTCAGCGCCTGGGCCTTGGCGCTGATCGGAGCCGCGGTGTGGCCGCGACGAAGCGCGGTCCTGCTCGCCGTCGCGCTCGTGCAGGCCGGATGGACAAACCTGGTCGCCCGAACCGCGCTGCTTTCGCCCGCCGATCTGAGAGCCGTCTTGGCGGAGGAACCGCAACTAGGAACGATCCGGGGACGGTTGGCGGGCACGCCTACGCAGCGGGTCGTTGTGCGCGGCAAGCGGGAGGCGCGGCGCACGTCGGTCATGATCGATGTTCAAGCCGTGCGGATCGACGACGGGTGGCGACCGGCCATCGGACGGGTGGCGGCCACCATGAGCGGCGCGCTCGAAACCGGTTACTTTGGCGGGCGGACAGTGGAGGTGGTTGGCGTGCTGCGGCGTCCGAGCGGGCCGGTGGCCGAGGGCTTGTTCGATCACCGCGCCTGGCTCGAGTGGCAGGGTATTCACTATGAACTGGTCACGGACGGGCCCGAGGACTGGGCGCTTGTCGCGACAGCGGACGAGCCCGTTCGCCCGCCGTTGTCTGACCGGTTCCTGGCGTGGGCACAGGGGGTCCTGGCGATCGGGCAGCCGGAGGAGGACGAGGCGCTGCGACTGCTCTGGGCAATGACCCTGGGATGGAAGACGGCGCTGACGGACGAGGCGTCGGAACCGTTTGTCCGGACCGGTACGATGCACATCTTCGCGATCAGCGGGCTGCACATCGTGCTGATCACGGGGATTCTGGTGGCGCTGCTGCGCGTGATGCAGGTGCCGCGCTGCGCTTGCGGGGCGGTGACGGTGCCGATTGTCTGGTTCTACACCGCGGCGACGGGATGGCAGGCCTCGGCCATTCGGGCGACGCTGATGATGACGGTGATCATTGGGGGGTGGGCCTTGCGGCGGCCGTCCGATCTCTTGAACTCGCTGGCCGCGGCGGGGTTCATGATCCTGATCTGGGAACCGCGCCAGCTCTTCCAGGCGAGCTTTCAGTTGTCGTTCTTTGTCGTGCTCGCCATCGCGCTGTTCGCGCGTCCGATCGCGGAGGTGCAGCGGCGGTGGTTAGCCACCGATCCTTTCCTGCCGGAGGAGTTGGTGCCGCGCTGGCGCAAGGCGCTCGAGCCCCCGCTGCGGTGGCTTGCCGTGAGCCTCGGGACATCGACTGCCGCGTGGCTGGGATCCTGGCCGTGGATCGCTCGCTATTTTCACATCGTCACACCCGGCGGCCTCGTTTCGAATCTCGTGATTGTCCCGGTCAGCAGCCTTGCGCTGATGAGCAACCTGGGCGGCTTGATTTGCGGCACATGGCTTCGGCCCCTGACCGAGCTGTTCAACCAGAGCGCCTGGTTCTGGATGTCGTGTGTGATCCGGGTGAGCGAATGGATGGCCGCGCAGCCGTGGACATGGTTCCATGCCCGCTCGCCCGGCATCGCCGCCACCATGGCTTACTACGCGCTGCTCTTCGGCGTGATGATGCCCGAACTCCGACGGAACCGGCGGTGGACACTGACCCTGGCCGTGCCGGCCCTGTGGCTCGCGCTCGAAATGGCTGTCGGATGGTGGGCGGCGCGCGACACCTTGACCCTGACGGTTCTGGCCTTGAGGAGCGGCGCCGCGCAGTACGTGGATGCCCCCGGGCGGAGCGACGACCTCCTGATCGACTGTGGGGATGCACCTTCGGCCAAAGCCGCCGTGGGACCGTTCCTCGAATCCCGTGGCGTCAATTGCCTGGCGCGGTTGGCGGTCACGCACGGGGATGTGCGACATGTCGGCGGAGCGCAAATGCTGGCGGACGCATTTCGGGCCCGACAGATCGTCGCGAGCGGGGCCCCTTCGCGATCGCCGGACTATCGGCGACTGCTCCAATCGCTCGAATCGACGCCCGAGCGCCGTGTCTGGGCCAAAGCAGGCGACACGGTGGCGGGATGGACCGTGCTCCACCCCGCCGCGGACGAACGGCACGCGCAGGCTGACGACAATGCGCTTGTGCTCTCGCGCACATTCGGCGGTGTGCGAATTCTGTTGTTGGGCGACTTGGGCGTCTCGGGCCAGGCGGCCCTGCTGGAACGGGGCGCGGACCTGCGGGCGGACATCGTAATCGCCGGGCTTCCAGCGAAGGGCGAACCTCTGGGGCAAGCGCTCGTCGAGGCGATCCAACCCCGCCTGATCGTGATTCAGGACGCCGAGTATCCCGCAAATGAACGGGCTGGGGCCAGTCTGCGCGCGCGTCTTGAACTCTGGGGCGCGCCGGTCTTGTGCACGACGGTTGAAGGCACGATCACGGTGCGAGTGCGATGCGGCCGCTGGCAGGCCCGAACCATGCGCGGGCGATCGGTCGAGCCCGTTTGTCCAGTCACACCCGGTGTCCGCACGGCGGTCAAGCGCTTGCCTTGCGCGGCTTTGTCCCGGCAGTCTTTTTCTGCGTCTTGGGTCGTGCTGGAGGACGCTCCGCGGGGCGGGCTTTGCCGGCTGCGGAAGCGGACCTGGCCGGTTTGGGCTTGCGCCCGGCGGGCTTGGCGACGCCTCGAGGCGCCGTCTTGAGCTTGGCCAGTTGCGGCATCAGCTTCACATTCAGGAGCGCCGCATTCGATGGATTCGAAAAGAGAGAAGCTCCTCGGCGTCCGGGTCGATCTCGATCTTGCCGTAGCCGCCGTCCTTGAGCAGTTCGCATCCGGCGAGCGAGGGGCACAAGCGGACGCGGAACGGGCGCCAGCACCGGGCCTGGCGGAGCGCTTCGGTCATGCGGCGAATCGAGTTGCCCAGAAACGAGATGCGAGGCATGCCCGCCAGCACCCGGCTCTGCCAGCACACCAGGCGCGTGTGGAGATGCCCGATGACAGTCAGCCTGACTTGCCCGATGCGGGAGCGCACAACGCCTTCACGCCAGAGAAAGGGAAGGGCCGTGGGATCGTGACAAAACAGGACAACCCGTTGGTTTGCGTCCACGCCGCGAAACAAGTCCCGAATCGCCCCGATATGCTGTTCGCGCAGGCACTGCCAGGTTGCGCGCTCTTCCGGCAGCGTTTCCGGCTCGAACACGGGCAGCGCCACAAGAGACGATGCGACGCCCACGAGCACCCAACGGCCGAGGTCGAGCCTCCAGAGAGGGTCCAGCGCGAGGCTGTCCACACTGCGCAGCCAGCTTGCCAGCCGCAGCCCGCCCTGGCCGCCGAACAGGCTCATCTTGCCGAATTCGTGATCGCCGATTACCGCCTGGAACCGTTCGGGAAAGGCGGCGCGGAGTTTGGACAGGCAGATCCTGGCGCTTGCATAGGCGGCGTCGTCGCTCACGCCGACAAATGCGGTGTCGCACGAGTAATCGCCGTTGGCGACCACCAAGTCCGAGTCGCGCGCGGCCAGGATGAAACGGTCCAGCAGATGGTTATGCGCGAACGGGTCGCGCAGCCAAAAGTAGCGTCGGTACGCGGTTGTCAGCAGGCGCAACAACCGGTTGTCGATGGCGCGCGCCTCGTGCCCGCGTCGCAGCTTCTCGGCATCGCTGGCGAAGTGGATGTCGCTGACGATTGCGATGGAACTAGTTTCTCTCACTTTGCCGGGCGAGCAGCCAGAGGGCGTCGGCCAGTCGGTTCAGATAGACCACGATCCGCGGGTTGCGCAACTGGCCGGCGGCGTGCAGCGCGCAGACGCGGCGTTCGGCGCGGCGGCACACGGTGCGGGCGAAATCCAGGGCGGCGGCGTCTGGAGTTTCCCCCGGGATCGCCCAGCCGCGAAACGCGCCCAGGCGGGCTTCGAGATCCGCAGCGAGCGCATCGACCTCCGCCACCATCGCGGGCGTTAGACTGCCGTAGCCGGCGCGTTTGTAGCGAGGCAGGTCGGCAAGGGTGCAGGCCAGCTCGCCCATCAAGACGATCAGGTTACGCTGGATCGTGACCAGCCGGCCGCGCAAAGTCTTCGAACGGGCGGCGACCCGGGCCAGCCCGAGGGCTGCGTTGAGTTCGTCCACGGCGCCGCACGCCTCGACGCGCGGGTGGTGTTTGGGCACGCGCCGGTTGAACATCAGGCCCGTGGTTCCGGCGTCGCCCGTTCTGGTGACAATGCTCATGAGATGTCTGCCGATCGAGTGTGCGCTGCGCTTCGAGCGAGCCCAGCCCGCATATTGACACGCCAATGGTGCACAGGACACTCAGACTTCGCAAGAGGACTGCCATGCGGGTTCGAGAAGCAGAACAACAAACGCGGCAAACAACTCGTTGACGCTCATTGTGCGCGTTTCTATGCTTTGTGCGACGGATTTATGAACGCGAAACAGCTCTCGAAAATCGTTTTTATCATCGTCCTGCTGTTCTTGCTGGTGTTGATCGGGCTCAACAACAAGCAAATGGTCGGATTCACACTGCCGCCGATCATCACCAAGTCGGTCCAGCAGCCGGCCGCAATCATGTACTTCGCTTTCTTTGCAGTCGGCGTTTTGGCGGGCGCCGTGCTGACCACCGGCACCGGCCTGAAAGGCGGAGGCCGGGGAGGCGGCGGGACCAAGAGCAGCAAGTCATGAAACGAGGCTGGCGCGCATGAGTGCGCCTTCCGATGACATCGGCGCCGCGTTTTTCGGAAATTGCGGAGAAATGCGCGCTAGCGGCGTTCGACCAACCGTTTGTAGGCCAGGACGCCCTCGACGACCGCCTTGGCCAGAAGGTCGCGTTGGGTCGGGTCGGCAATTCTCCGGGCTTCGTCGGGCGTGCTGAGAAAGCCGCCTTCGACAAGGATGGCCGGCATGTCGGTGTTGCGGAGCACGACGAACCGGGCCCGGCGAACGCCGCGATCCTCGACGCGCATGCGTGTCACCATCGACTTCTGGACGTGATAGGCCAGGAGGATGTTGTGGGTGTCTTGCGTGTTGCCTGGCAGTTTCGCGGTCGAGCCTTGTTGCTCGGGCTGGACATTGGTCGATGGCGCGCCTGCGGGCGTCAGGCAGTAGGTCTCAACGCCCTTGACCGCGGCGCTTCCCTCGCTGGCCGCATTGTAGTGCAGGCTGATGAAAAGGTCGGCCCGGGCGCGCCAGGCCGCCGCCACACGGTCGTCCAGTCCGATGTAGACATCCCTGGCACGCGTGAGGATGACTTCGAAGCCGGCCTGTTCGAGGCGTGCCTTGAGCCTTCTGGCCCAGAGGAGAGTGAGGACCTTCTCCTGCTCTTTGCCCACCTTGAAACCGGGGTCCCTGCCCCCATGCCCTGGATCGAGGGCGATCACCCGCACCCGCTGGCCCGGCTTGTTCCTGACCGGCACGAGGATCGGGTCCAAGAGGGTGCGCATGTCCAGCGTCGTGATGTAGAGCAAGCCGTTGCGGGATGTGATGGGGCTCGATAGCCAAGTCTTGACCCCGTTGATTTCGAGCTGACGGGAACCGACGCTGCCCCGGAGTCGGTTCGAGCGATTGGTCAAGCCCACGATGCTGTTCGTCGAAACCCAACTGAGTCTCAGGGACTTGGTCTTTGCCCAGGCCGCGAGGTCGACGAAATCGCAGTTGCCCATCCGGAGTGTGGGCAGACGCGCGGAGGCCGCATCGGCGGCAGCGAGCGCAACCGGTTGTCGGCTCTGCGACTCAGTGGCAGCGTGGGCTGGCCCGATAACGAGGATTCCTGCAAGGCTCAAAGCAGCCATTCGCTTCACGAGGCGACGCGCCACGGCGGGGGGAGACCGCCGATCCAACCGGCAGGCAGAATCGATCCGCACTGTTACTTCAAGCGATCGGGGTTGAGGGGACGGAGGTCCTTGGGGAGAAAGAGACCGTCTTTGCGGATCAACTCGCCGTCGAACCAGACCTCGCCGCCGCCCCACTCCGGGCGTTGGATGAGGACCATGTCCCAGTGGACAGCCGATTTGTTGCCGTTGCCGCAGTCCTCGTAGGCTTGGCCCGGCGTGAAGTGCAGTGAACCGGCGATTTTCTCGTCGAAGAGGATGTCACACATCGGATTGAGGATGCGCGGATGAAAGCCGAGCGAGAATTCGCCGATGCGCCGGGCGCCGGGATCGGTGTCGAGAATCTCGTTCAGCTTCTTTTCGTTCGAGCCGGTGGCCTTGACGATTCTGCCCTCCTTCAATTCCAGGCGGATGTTCTCGAAACGAGTGCCGGCGTAGAGAGTGGGGGTGTTGAACTGGATGACGCCGTTGGCGGACTTGAGCGTCGGGCAGGAGAAACACTCGCCGTCGGGGATGTTGCGCAATCCGTTGCAGGGCTTCGCACCGATGCCTTTGATGCTGAACACGAGATCGGTGCCCGGGCCCTTGAGGCGCACCTGATCGGCGCACTGCATCCGTTTCGCCAGCGGCACCATCGCGCGTGCCATCCGGGGGTAATTGGCGGTGCATACGTCGAAGTAGAAGTCCTCGAAGGCTTCCGTGCTCATGTTGGCGGCTTGGGCCATGCTGGGCGTCGGCCAGCGTAGCACCACCCACCGCGTCTTGGACAGCCGGTAATCGAGCACCGGACGCAGGGTTTTCGAGAAAAGCTGGAGCCTATCACTGCGCACATCGGCGGCCTCGTTAGCGTTGGCGGCGCCGCGGATGACGATGTAGGCCTGCATCTTGCGCATGCGAAACAACTCGATATCGCGGAGCAATCGCGCGTGATCAGGCGACGTCTCCCGCATCACTTCGCGCGTCACCCGCGTGTGGCGGACTTCGACCACCGGCACGGCTCCGACCTGTCGCGCCGCGCGCATCAACGCCACGACCATTTCGTCGGGGACATCGATCATGTCGAGAAGAACACGGTCGCCCTTTTCGAGGGCGGTCGAGTACTCGACCAAAAGTCGAGCTAATTGCGGGTAGCGAGGGTCTGTCATATTCAGATCGGGCGAGCATAAGCGGGCGCGAGGGCTTGGTCGAGTGTCATTCTGACATCCTGTGTCTCACCTTTTGCCTCAAATCGAGACACAAAGTGGGCTTTTGCAAGCAGCTTTTCTCCCGGAGGCACGGACAGGGCGACCGTTCCGCGCACGCTAGACCGCCGAGCGGACCTGTCAGGGGACTGACCACTCTGTATCGCCTGTGAGGGGAATCCCGGACATGCGGTTGCAGAGTTCGATCATCAACACAGCATTGTGATCCAGCAAGCAGCTTTTAAGCAATGTTTTACAGATACTACAGAACGTTTCGAACCAGACAGTCGGCGAATTGTTTCTCGAATCCGGAATTGTGGAGAACAGAATTGGAGGCAGATATGAGGGCTTACATCAACGATTTGGCATGTGGAATGCTCTTGAAAGACCCACAATGAAAGAACCGAGATCTAGCGACAGATATCGGGACTGGCCCACAGTTCCAGCAATCACTGCTGGAATTAAAAAGTCTCCCTAAGCCTACCTTAAGGCGCTGGGTTCACCCTGGCGTTCCCGTCTAACGACGTCGCCCCGGCGGCCGCGGTTACGCGGCCGCCGGTTCCATTTTGCCCCGGTCATCGGATCTCGGGCCATCCGCCCTTGGCTTGCAGCGCCGCAGAGGGATAGACACCGATGCTGTCGGAAGTTTTCCACTTTGACGCTTTGGGCTGGTCTTGCCAAAGGGACGGGTTAGGCTGTGGAGGTCCGTCGCGCCATCCATGGCGCCTTGGGTGGTGTTGGGTCGGGGGCTGCGGCTGGCTGGTGTGGCGGCTCGTTCGCAGAAGTCCCGGCTGGCCACCCAAGTCGCTTTCGATCATGGGGGCGGTTCAGGAGCACGATTTGCATGACGAACTCAGTTTTGCGCCGTGGGATGAGTTTCTGGCTGGCCGCTGTTGTCTCTCTGGCGGCGGGTGCCGCGGAGTGGCCCCCGTTCGATGAGGTCTACGGGGTCATTCGATCGAATCTTGTTGGGGTAGCCGAGGCCGATTTGAATCGTGCGGCGGTCGAAGGACTGATTGGCCAACTGGGCTCGAAGGTGGTGCTATCGAGAGGAAAAGAGGCCCTGCCGGAGGCGGAGCGAGCCAAGCCTGATCTGGCCGGCCGCCGCCTGTTTGACCGAACGCTGGCTTACATACGGGTCAAGCGGGTCGAGTGTGGTTTGGGTGAGCTTTTCCGCGCCGCGCTGGCCGATCTGGCCGCGCCCGATCAGGTCGAGGGGCTGGTCCTGGATCTGCGGTTTGCGGACGGGGCTGACTATGGGGAAGCGGGGCGTGTGGCGGATCCCTTCGTGAAGGTGTCTTGCAAGCTCCTGAGCTGGGGGGACGAGGCATTCGAGACGACGGCGAAGACGAACGCGTTCGATCGTCCCGTCATGGTGCTGGTCAACGGTGAGACCCGAGGCGCGGCGGAGGCGCTGGCCGCCGCCTTGCGCCATGCGGACGTGGCTTTGCTCATTGGATCGGTCACTGCGGGCCAGGCGAGCCTGTTCCGGGAGTTCCCCCTCACGACCGGGCAGCGATTGCGCATTGCATCGGCGCCCGTTCGGGTCGGTGAGGGCCGTGAAATCAGTTCGGCGGGGATCAAGCCCGATATCGAAGTGGCCGTTCGGGTCGAGGACGAGCGTTTGTTCCTGGACGATCCATATCGAACCATCCCCCGGTCTGGCGAAGAATCCCGGCAGGCGAGCGCAAGTGTCTTTGGCCGCGGACCGGATCCGTCGCAGCGGGTCAACGAGGCGGATTTGGTCCGCATGAAACGAGAGGGTCAGGATTTGGGCGGAGGAGCCTTCCCACCCCCGCGCGCGGCGGTGTCCGAGGCCCCGCCGGTCGTGACGGATCCGGCGCTTGCCCGCGCTCTGGATCTTCTCAAGGGCTTGGCGGTGCTGAAGGGGCGGCCCTGATGCACGGATGGGCGCTTGCGAACTCGGTTGCTCCCGCGCGGGTCCGGCGGTAGGGTGGTCGCCGACAAACAACACTCAACAGGCAAACAACCATGACGCGACGACAATTCATCTCCAACTCGGCCAGTCTGCTCGGCGGTCTAAGTCTGGGAACAGTTACGGCCAGCCGTGCCGCCTGGTCGGCCGAGTCCACCCCGCCGGCCGGGCTGAAGCGGGCTCTCATTCTGAGCAAGCCCACCGAGGCCAGTCTGGCAGCCCTCAAGAACGCCGGTTTTGACGGGGCTGAGGCCGGCATCCTCCCGCCTTCGGATGCCGAGGAATGCCGGGCCTGGGCCGAGAAGCTGGGACTGAGAATTCATTCCGTGCTGCGGGGATGGGCGGAGTTCAACAGCCCGGATGCCGCGAAGGTGGAGTCGAGCCTCAAGGTGACGGAGGATGCCTTGCGCGCCGCGGAGGCTTACGGGGCGGACGCGGTCCTGCTGGTGCCGTGCCGGATCGGGGGCATGAAGATGCCGCGTGCGTGGGAGTTCCACCTCGAGTTTGATGAGGCGACGGGCCACCTGCGAGAAGTGGTTGCCGGCGACAACCGTCCCTATGCGGATTACATCGACGCCCACAACCGGGCTATCGACGCCTCGACCGAGGCGGTGAAGCGGTTGATTCCGGTGGCCGAGAAGACGGGCGTGGTGATCGCGATCGAGAACGTGTGGAACAACCTGTGGGTGCGTCCGGCGCACTTCCGTCATTTCGTGGCGTCGTTTCGCAGTCCGTGGGTGAGGGCCTACTACGACATCGGCAACCATGTGAAATACGCGCCCTCCGAGCAGTGGATTCTCGAACTGGGATCGTTGCTGGCCAAGGTCCACGTGAAGGACTTCAAGCTCGCGCCTGCCGACCCCGCCGGAGGGGGCGAGTTCGTCAACATTCGCGACGGGAGTGTGCGGTGGCCGGTGGTGCGAGCGGCGCTCGACTGCGTGAACTACCGCGATTGGCTCACGATCGAAGGCGGCGATCTCTCGATGGAGGAACACCGGCATCGGCTCGATCTGATTATCGAGGGCAAATAGCCCGCGTATTAGCCCTTGTTTCTTGGACTTGCGATCAAGGCGAAGCGGAAGACTCCAGACCGTGGACCCATGAGGTCGCGGATTGCTCCCGCAACCCGCGGCGGCGAAGCCGGTCGCGATCTGGCGCGCGTGCGCGGAGCCGAAGTCCGCCACGGTCTTTTCATTTGGAGCGGTGCTTGACGAGTATCCGAACAGAAAGGAAACGGACGGATCGGCATTGAACAGTTGGTGGTTTGTCGAGATCATCGCACGCCTACTGCGCCCCAAACCGCGCCAATTGATAAGCACTCTTTCCAACCTCCACAACAGCAACCCTTCAGGAATTTAAACGAAATCATCGTGCGAAGTCCGCCGCGCCGGCGCAGTTGTCTCTTGCGCCGGGGGCAACACCGACTATTCTTGAGCCGATGGAAATCGTGGTTGCACTCCTGGTCGTGGGAACGGCACTGGTGCTGCTCGAGACCGTCCTGCCGGGGATGATCGCGGGGCTCATCGGATTTGGGTGCCTGGTGGCGGGCGTCGTTCTGGCCTATGTGGATTTCGGTCCGCGGACCGGCAACTGGGTTTTGTTCGTGGTGGTGGCGACGCTCATCACCCTGGGAGTGCTCTGGGTGCAGTTCTTTCCGAACAGCCGGCTGGGTCAGATGTTCGTCAGCCGGCGAACGATCGGGGGCCTGGGGGTCGAGCAGCCGCATCTCCTCGATCAGCAGGGGACGGCGCTCACGAACCTCCGGCCATCCGGAACGGCGTTGATCAATGGGCGGCGGGTGGACGTCGTTACGGAAGGGGGCATGATCGAGCGCGGCACTGCGGTGCGCGTGATCGCGGTCGAGGGGCTTCGCGTCGTGGTGCGGGCAGCGTGACCGAGATCGTATGTCAGTCGAAATCAACCCATAACCGAGAGCAAACAGCCAAAAGCCATTTATGAATCTTGTCATGCCACAGTTCGCCGCGCCGTCTTTCATCTGGACCGGCGTGTGGGTCTTCATCGGCATTATCGGCCTGGTCCTGCTGATTCTGTTGTTCAATTTCTTCGGGATATGGATTCGCGCCTGGGTGTCGGGGGCTTACGTGGGCCTGATCGAACTGGCCGCGATGCGCTTGCGCAGCGTCCCGGTCGGGCTGGTCGTCGACAACTACATCAACGCGCGGAAATCCGGGCTCGATATCACCGTCGATCAACTGAACGTCCATTTCCTGGCCGGCGGCGACGTCCAGATGGTGGTGCGCGCGCTGATCGCGGCTCAGAAGGCGAGCATCCACCTCGAATTCGATCGCGCCTGTGCGATCGACCTCGCCACCAAGGGCACCGGTAAAACGGTGCTTGATGCCGTCAAGACCTCGGTCAACCCGAAGGTCATTGATTGCCCAAACCCGGCTTCAGGCAAGACAACCATCGACGCCGTCGCCAAGGACGGCATCGCCGTCAAAGTCAAAGCCCGAGTGACGGTCCGGACCAATCTCGAGCGTTTTGTGGGCGGGGCGACGGAGGAGACGATTATCGCGCGGGTGGGCGAGGGCATCGTGACCACCATCGGTTCGTCCAACAGCTACAAGGACGTGCTCGAAAACCCGGATCGCATTTCGAAGACGGTCCTGGACAAGGCTCTCGACGCGAACACCGCCTTCGAGATTCTGTCGATCGACATCGCCGATGTGGATGTGGGTGACAACGTCGGCGCCAAACTGCAGGCGGAGCAGGCCGACGCCAACAAGCTGATTGCCCAGGCCCAGGCCGAGATTCGCCGCGCCGCCGCGGTGGCGATCGAGCAGGAGATGACGGCCCGGACGCAGGAGATGCGCGCTCGGGTGGTCGAGGCGGAGGCCCAGGTGCCTCTGGCGATCGCCGAAGCGTTCCGGACTGGAAACCTGGGAATCATGGATTACCTTCGAATCAAGAACATCCAGGCCGACACCGGGATGCGCGACAGCATCGCGCATGGCACGCCCGAGGATTCGGGTCAGAAACCGAAGTCGAAGTGATTGAATGCGGAGCGAACGCTCCGCGCTTGCAGACACTCGCCATGCCATGCCTTGCCGCCAGTTGGGAGAGCCTGCTCGTCTTCGCGGTGATTGTGCTGCTCTCCGGGCTGTCGAACTGGCTCAAGCAACGCCAGGCCCGGCGCGAGGAAGAGCAATCCCGGCAATCGAGGCCCATCGCTCGAGGTAGGGACGCCGTCCCCCCTCTGCTCCATCCTCTGCAAGCGCCGGAAGACACCGACTGGGAAAGGGAACTGCGCCGCCTCTTCGGAGAAGAACCTGAGTCGCCGCCGCCCAGGCCGCTCCCCGCGCCGCCCCCGATCGAGCCTCAACCGCCCCCCCTGCATCCACGGCCCGACACTGTTGTTCTGCCGCCGCGCCGGGAGCCGTCACTCGAGCCCGT
>JAKQKQ010000067.1 GCA_029560585.1 Verrucomicrobiota bacterium
ATGGTCATTTGCGTGTTGTCCTATCCAGCAGAACGTGAATGTCAGACCGCAGATCGCGAAGTTCCTGAAGGATGCGTTCCGCTGGGTCTTCGCGTTTCTCTTTCGGCGTCGGCGCGCGGTTTATCCACATGTAGAGCAGGATCGCCGCAGGTATCCCCGCCGTCTTCGCAATCTCGGCAAGGGTTTCAGGGGTCAATTAGCGCCTCCCCCAAAATGCGGGAGTAGAGCGGCGCAAATAGAACGATGCAGAAGATTCCGATGATCGGCTCCCCGCCCGTGTAAAGCGAGGAATAGCCCAAGGCGATGAATTGGATGGTCTGCATGAGGGAACCCACCGCGACCATCCAACGCTTGACGGGGTGACGCAGCCCTATCCACACCATCGCGGCGGGGGCCATCATGGCGGCGGCCCAGGCTTCAGCCGGGAACGTCAGCGCGAATGAGCCGTAGAGGGCTTCGGAAAACGCCTCGTCTTGCAGCGATGCCTGCACCCAAAACAGCGCCCCGACCGTGAATATCCCAAGCTGGATATGCCCCAGCACGGGCTGCGAAAGGTAATCCATTTTCAGGACGCGGCGCAGGGCTTTGGGACTCATGATCTCCGCCACGCCCCGACCCCCAGCAGGACGAATTGCGCCGCCAGACATTCCCAAGCCCAGACCAATTCCCCCGCCAGAGCCGCAGAGATAACCGCCGCGCCGGTCAGGACGTGGACGGTATCCTCAAAGCTGTCCCGCCAGTCGAACCTGTCGGGCCAGCGCCACCTCTGATAGCCCAACTCCCACGCGACCGCGTAGATCGCCGCGACGGCCAGCGGTGCCAGCATCCCGAGCCATGCCAGCGACAGGGCCGCAGGAACGCCCACGAGGTAGGCGTGGCCTGCCTGGTTCGTGACATGCCCGTAGGCGTCGCGTGGGAAGCTGGACTGGGCGAGGGTCATTCGGGGTCCATCTCCTCAATAAAGAACCGTAATCATTGCGAACGCCGGGCCGCCCAAGCCGCCCGTGCCGCCCGTCGTGCCAGCGCCGCCGCCACCGCCGCCGCAACCTGGACCGCCCGCGCCGCCCAAGCCGCCAATGTCGGTGTTGTTTGAGCCGCCACCCGATCCGCCGGTAAACCAAGGCGAGCCGCCCAGAAGCGAACACTGACCGACAGAGCCGTTGTTCGATCCCGCCGCCCCGCCTGCGATGGTCGGAAGGATGCTGCCGCCCGTGATGGCCCCGCCCGCGAAGTTCGCCGAAGTCGTGCCGCCACCGCCCGCGCCGGGGGTCGTGGTCATGCCGTTTGCGTAGGCCGTGACCGACACCCCGTTGCCGCCCGCCACAGCGCCACCAGCGCCACCAGCAAGGCCCGCAATGGTTGTCCAGCGCCCAATACCCGACATGGCCGCGCCTGCCGTTGTGGCGATAGCCCCTGCGGCCCCTGCGGCCCCTACAGCCGCGCCGGTCCCGTTCCCGCCGTTGCCGCCCTTGTTGGCCCTGAGAATTGCCGAACGGGAAGAAACGGTCGTGCTGCTGTCAATGCCAATGAAGCTTTCGCCCGCGCCGGACAAGAAGATGTAAAGCACATCGCTGGGGATGCGAAGCGCGGGAATGATGATACCCGACGATGCTCCCGAACCTCCACCACCACCGCCGCCACCAGCCGCCGCCGCCGCGCGGGTGAAACCGTTGCCGCCATTGCCGCCAGCGCCGCAGAGTTGGATATCCAGCGCAATGCACCCATAGGGGATTTGCCAGACATACATCTGCGCCCCGCCACGCGGGCCTTGGAAGTATTCCGAGTTCCCCGGAAGGGTCGGAAGGCCGAAGGGGCGCGTCATGCGGTGTATTCCAGGATTTCAGCCGCGACCACGTAGCCCCCGGCAACCGCCGTCCCGAGGGTGACGAAGATCGAGTAGCCCGAAGGTAGCGCCATGTTGATCGGAATGACCTGCGTGGCGTTCAGGGCCGCGACTTCGGTGTTGGTCGTCGCCGGAAGGGACGCTTCCCGGATTTTCATGTTGTTGGTCGCGGTGGCGTTCGTCGTGTTCCGGCAAAGGAAAATCCGCATGACCGAGGCAACGTTCGTCCCGCGCGGGTCCACCGTGATGTTGCGCAGCCATGCACCATCCGCCGGGGCGGTGTAGGTGACTGACGTGCCATCCGTCTTGAGGAAATCGACGGTTCCCGTGCCATCCTTGGCGGTGTTCGCGGCAGTCACGCCGTTGACGTAGGCAATGACCGGGATGCGGCCAAAGATCGGGTTGACGTTCTGTGCCATTTTAAAGCCTCGCTAGGCCCTGACGGCCCGCCATGATGTGACCCCAAGGGATTGTCGATGATCCGCCGCCGGGGACGTTTACGGTGACGGTCGTGGTGCCCGTCGCCGTGACCCCGGCCCCGGTGAAGTTGATGGTTGTGACGGCGGTGGAAAGCGTGGAGCCTTCGTCTTGCACGGTGAGCGAGCCACCCCCGCCGCCCGACGCGGCAATGGTCAGCGTCCGTGTCGCCCCGGAACTCCCCGGCGTGATGGTGACGTTCGTCCCCGCAATCAACTCCGCCTCGACCTGCGCCCTCGCGGCGCTGTTGAAGTCGGTAATGGCCGTTGATGCGATAGCGATGGTCGTGTTGCCCGCCGCCGTCGTGCGGCCCTTGCCGTCCACGGTGAAGGTCGCAACCTGCGTGGCCGAGCCGAAAGCCCCGACGTTCGCGTTGACCGTGGCAAGTGTGGTGGCGAAGGAACCCGCGCCCGAGCCGGTCACGTCGCTGGTGAGCGTGATGGTCTGGTCGCCGGAGTTCGTGCCGGTCAGGCCGAGGTCTGTTTTCAGGGTGGCAAGGGTTTGGACTTCTGGCGCACCGCTGCCTGCCGTTTTGCGGTAGACGACAGAAGCCGTCGCCATGTTGGCTTGCTTTGCAAGCGTCACGGCCCCCGCCGCGATGGTGCCAGCGCCGCCCGAAGCCGCGAACGACACGTCACCCGACCCGAAGGCAGGCAGCCGCGCCGCTGGCAACGTGCCGGTGCCAAGGTCTGCCGCTGATCCGCTGGTGGCGACGGTAGCAAGCCCAAGCAGGGTTCGCACCTGCGCAGCACTCAAAGCCTCTGGAACGCCCGTTCCTGCCGTCGCACGGCCCAAGATGGTGCTGGTGGCTAGGTCCGCCATTTTCGACAGGCTCACCGCCGCCGCGTCAATGGTCCAGGTGGCCCCCGAACCCGATACGGTGATGTCGCCCTTGTCGCCATCCGCAATGCTTGACGACACAACCAAGTCGCCAGCGCCGAGAATATTGGACCCGTTGACCGTCTTGATGTTCGCGCCGGAAACCAGCGCAACCTGTTTCGCATCCAGCGCGGATTGCAGATCGGTCTGCGATGCCAACGTTCCGGTGATGGCACCCCATGCTGCGGAGGACGTTGCGGTGCCCCAAGTGGTCGCAAAGTCGCTGTCCGACGACTTGATAAGCGCCTGACCTGCCGTGCCGCCTGGGGGCAAGTCCCGACCGGGCTGCACTGTTACAGGTCGCTGCGGCCTGCCGGGGATGATTACGGTCATG
>JAKQKQ010000070.1 GCA_029560585.1 Verrucomicrobiota bacterium
CTCGTGCCCACCGTCGATCTCCCGGCCCGCCGCTTCGGCTTCGTGGGCCTCACCGAGGCCGGCCGCACCGATGGCAACGCCCGCAAGACCACCGGCAGCTACTACACGCCCGACAGCCTCGTGCAGGAACTGCTCGACAGCGCGCTCGATCCCGTGATCGCGCAAAAACTCGCCGCCGCGCCCGACCGGCCCGCCGAGGCGCTGCTCTCCGTTGCGGTCATCGATCCCGCCTGCGGCTCCGGCCACTTCCTCCTCGCCGCCGCCCGCCGCCTGGCCGAACGCCTCGCCGAAGTGCGCGCCACCGAGGGCGCCGTCACACCCGACGACTACCGCGCCGCTCTCCATGAGGTGGTCGCCCACTGCATCTACGGCGTCGACCGCAACCCCATGGCGCTGGAGCTGGCCCGCACCGCCCTCTGGCTCGAAGGCTACCGGCCCGGCCAACCGCTCTCGTTCCTCGACTCGCACCTTGTCTGCGGCGACGCCCTGCTCGGCCTCATCGACTTCAAGGCCCTGCAACAGGGCATCCCGGCCGATGCGTTCAAGCCGCTCACCGGCGACGCCAAGGAAATTGCCAAGGCGCTTGCCACGGAAAACCGCACCGCGCTGAAGGAGTTTGGTAAACGTCTCCAGAACACCGAGCTCTTCTCGCCCGCCGGCACCACCGACCTGCTCGCCGAGTGCAACCGCCTGGAGACGCTCCCCGAGACCACGCCCGCCCAGGTCGAGGCCAAGGCCGCCGCCTACGAACGCTTCCTCGTCACCGCCCGCGAAAGTCCGCTGGCCAAGGCCGCCGATCTCTACGTCGCCGCCTTTCTTGCCCCGAAGGCGACCGCCGACGACCTCGCGCTCTGCCCGACCACCCAGAAACTCGCCGACCTGCTTTTCCCCCGACAGGGCTCCGCGGTGTCGTCCGAGCTGCTCGCCGCGTCGGAAACCCTCTGCCGCGAGGCCCGTGTGCTCCACTGGCCGCTCGCCTTTGCCGGCATCTTCGCCCGCGGCGGTTTCGACTGCGTGCTCGGTAACCCGCCGTGGGAGGTGTCACAGATGGGCGAGGAGGAATTCTTCGCCGCCCGCGATCCGCAAGTCGCATCGAGAGCAGGCGCGCAGCGCAAGGCCTCCATTGCCGCACTTGAGACGGGGAATCCTGCGCTTTGGGCTGAATATCAGCAAGCACTCCGGTTCGTGGAATCGATTAACACGTTCTTCCGTGAGTCGGGCCGTTTCCCCCTCACGGCGACGGGGAAGCTCAACACTTATCCGCTGTTCTCGGAGACCATCGCCAATCTAGCACGCGACACTGGAAGGGGTGGATTCATCGTTCCTGGCGGAATCGCAACTGATGACTCAACGAAGCAGTTCTTCTCTACCCTCGTTTACGAGAATCGTCTTATATCGCTTCTGGGGTTTGATAATCAGAAACGGATCTTTGCCGCAGTTCATCCCGATACGCCGTTTGTGTTGATGACGGTTGGTCATGTCGCAGGGGATGTTTCGATGTGCCATTACATCACCGCACATGAGCAACTTGCGGATTCCCGTCGGCGTTTTTCGCTCAGCAGCGACGACTTTCGACTCATCAATCCGAACACTCGCACCTGCCCTGTGTTCCGCTCGCAGGCGGATGCTGAGCTGACCAAGAAGATCTACCGCAAGGTGCCCGTCTTGATCGAGGAGGCTCAAGATGGAGCCGCGGAGAAGAACCCGTGGGGAATCTCGTTCTCGCAGGGGCTCTTCAACATGACGAGCGCCTCACATCTTTTCCTCGATCAGCCGACGGCCTCGAGCTTGCCGCTCTACGAGGCGAAGATGATCCACCAGTTCGACCACCGCTGGGCCACCTACGCGTGGAGCAGCTCCGAGCAGGCACTCGACACGGCGGATGTCTTCGACGCGCAGAAGGCCGATCCGGCCTTCGCGATCACCCCGCGCTATTGGGTGGAGGAGCGCCACGTGCTCGGCCGGCTCGCCTGCGTGCCCAAGTGCGTGACACAAGCCTGGGCCTCGCAGGACGAAGCGGAGCTACTCGCCGCCTTCGCCATCTGGATCGAAGCCGCCAATGCCGACGACGCGCTGTCTGGTTTCTCGCTCTCCACGCCGCGTGACCGCGTGATCCAAACCGGCGGCAAACGCTTCGAAGCTCTGCCGGCCAAGCAAGCCGACTGGCTCGACGCCAAGCTCCTCGCCGAGGCCCGCGACTGGCCGGCGCTCGCCGCTGACGAACTCGCGCTGCTGCACGAAACCGGCCCGCTGCTGCCCGCCGCCCGCACGATCCTCGACCGCCGCAGCCCCCGTTGGCTCATGGGCTGGCGTGACATTACCAACGCGACCAACGAGCGCACCGTGATCGCCAGCGTCGTTCCGCGGGCGGCGGTGGGGAACAACCTGCCATTGATGCTTTTCGGCGAGATGGTCGGCGCGCCACGTTGTGCGGCATTGCTGGGGAATCTTTGCGCGATGGTTCTCGACTTCGTTGCACGCCACAAAGTCGGCGGAACGCACCTGAATTTCTTCATCTACAAGCAACTCCCGGTTCTTCCGCCGACCGCCTACACCGAAGCCGATCTGGCCTACATCGTGCCGCGGGTGCTGGAGCTCACGTATACGTCGCACGACTTGGCGCCGTGGGCGGCCGACCTCGGCTACAGCGGCGCGCCGTACCGTTTCGATCCCGACCGCCGCGCCCAGCTCCGCGCCGAACTCGACGCCTACTACGCCCGCCTCTACGGCCTCA
Source organism: Verrucomicrobiota bacterium (assembly GCA_029560585.1). Lineage (GTDB taxonomy): Bacteria > Verrucomicrobiota > Verrucomicrobiia > JADLBR01 > JADLBR01 > JADLBR01. Next base: position 2,735 of record JAKQKQ010000070.1, read on the forward strand.
CCCGCGACGAGCTCCGCTACATCCTCGACCCCGCCGACACCCACGGCCCCGACTATCCCACGGAAACCTTCCGCGGCCTGAAGGCCAACGAGCTCCGCGAATTCGGCGAATACCGCACCCGCCGCCTCGTCCTCGAAGCCTGGGACGCGTTGTCGCCGTAACCCTTCCGCTTCCCATCCCCATGTTTCGCTTCATCCACACCGCAGATCTGCATTTGGATAGCCCGCTCCAAGGGCTGGAATCCTACGAGGGCGCGCCCGTCGAGCTGCTCCGGGGCGCCACGCGCCGCGCCTTCGAGAACGTGGTGCAACTCGCGCTCGATGAGGCGGTGGACTTCGTGGTGATCGCCGGTGACATCTACGACGGG
>JAKQKQ010000121.1 GCA_029560585.1 Verrucomicrobiota bacterium
GCGCGGCGGTGAGCGGCACCGACCTGTCGAGCTGCATGACCTGGACTACCGGCACTCCGACGATGGCGCTCTATATGGGCACCAATGAAAGCCGTACGGCGCAGATGACGAATCTGAAGGTATCGAAACTGTAAATCGTCGCCTGTTCGTAACTTCAGGACGGCCCCGGCATCTCGACGCCGGGGCCGTTGTTGTCATCCGCGGGCGGTCAAGCGCCATCTCTAATCCGGGTAAACCGGTAATCCCAAAATCAAGGCTCATGCAAACCCCTGATTGACAAGCGAACAATAGTATGCTATACTGGCGCCCAATACTGTTGCTTTATGCCTTCCCGCACTCCTTCTGCTGCCGCTTGCTGTTCGGGGGAGCGGTGCCTGGTGGAGCGGCGCGCGGCGGCAGGATCTGGACCGCCGTGTGATAGTCCACCGCCGCGGTCGGGGGGCCACAGCCCCGCGGACGGATGGGATACCGGGTCCAGTGACGCCGGACCCCGCGCGGGCGGTGGAGGCCCCGGCTGGAGACGACCCGTTCCTCCCGGATTTCATCGAGCACCTGCTGATACCAGATCCGCAGACGCCGAGGGGGAAAAAACGCCGGCCACCTGGGGGAGCCGGCGGCGCAACACCTGCACCGCATGGGTGAAGGAGAGCCGGTCGGGATCCTCCCCGATCGGCAGCGCGGCCTCGTGGAGCACCGCCCGCACGACGAAGTGGGCGAGCAGCAGGCCATAAATCTCTTGCTGGACCAGGTCCGGGGTTTTGCTCCGCAGCCTGATGTGCGCCCCGCCGCGCAGATGGGTTTTCGCTTCGTCAAAGACACTCTCGGCTTCCCACCGCTCATGGTAGAGGGCCGCCAGTTCTGCCGCGGGGGCGGTCAGCGGATCGAGGAGGCTGGTGCAGAGGCGATAGTGCTCCGCGGCCCCCGGCACGCCGCGCAGGGTATATTCGATGACGCGCACCGGGATGGGTGCCCCGGCCGTGCCGCCCGGCGGCGACAAGACACTCAGATACGACCCGTCGTCCAGCACCTGGAGCACCGGCAAGTGCCGATTGCTCCGCACCCGACAGAGGATGTCGGCGCCCGTGGCCTGGACCTGTCGCCACCAAGCGTAGCCGACAAACCCGCGATCTTCCAGCACGAGCATGCCGGGACCGAGTGCCGGGAGGAGCCGGTCGGCCAGGGTGCGTTCGGCCACCTGGCAGGCCGCGAACGCGGCGCGGATGATGGCATGGGTGCCGACTTCGACGAGGGCAACCAGCCGCACCAGCGGGAAGGCACTCAGCCCATGCAGCCCAAAGGTCGCACGGTTGTCGGCCGTGTCGGGCACCGACAGCGTGGTGCCATCGAGCGCGAGCACGCGCAGGCCATGGAACCAGGCGCCGCGGGTCTGGGGCGTGGCCAGCGGGCGCAGCACCTGCTGACACAGGGTCGCTAGCACCGCACTCCCCAGACGCGTCCGCGCCCGCGAGATCGGCCCCTTGGTCGCAATCGGCACCCGCGCACCGGACATGCCGCTCAGCGTGCGCAGGCCATCGAGCACACAGCGCAGGACTTCCCGGTGGGCATAGGCCCGGAAGAGGGACAGCGCGATCACAAAATAGACCACCAGCGCCGCCGGCAGCAAGCGGGTACGCACCTGGTGTTGGTGATGCTCAGTCAGCGCCGCCTCGACTGCCGAGAACGGGATGTGCTGCGCGAGCCCACTCACGCTCGTGAGCAACAACGGCAGTGACACCGGGGGACGAGAAGTGCGGGCCATCGGTCACCTCCATGTGATAAGCAGATAGGATGAGGATAGCACGCGAAGCGGGACAGTGGTGGCAAGTTAAAGCAACAGTATTGATACTGCCGCCCGTACCGTAACAACCGCATATCGTTCGTCCATCCAGCCCTGGCGCGGAAGGGCATCTTATACTAAGCTTTTAAAATAAAACAATCTTTTATGTGCTATGCACTCCACCCAAAGCTCTCCACAAAAGCCCCGTTTACGGGGCGTAGTTCGGTAGCTCGGTTCTTCAAGACCGAGCGGGCGATTACCCCCCATTTTGCGAAAATGCATAAAAACAGGGGGTAACGCCGGGGGGTAACGGGGGGTAATCACCCAATCGTCATCGTGCTCGTCATCGTACTCGCAACTCGAAAAATCGCTTCCCCATCCCGGGCGGGCGAGTGTCCTCACGAGCCGACTCCGGGTGGAGGTGATGGGATGTCGTGTTCGATAGAGAGGCGCTCTCGTGAAGGCGACGGATTAGACTTCCACCCGGTGTCGGCTCGTGAGGACACTCGCCCGCCCGGGATGGGGAAGCGATTTTTCGAGTTGC
>JAKQKQ010000128.1 GCA_029560585.1 Verrucomicrobiota bacterium
CTCGGGGAATTTTCTTTTCCTTGCCCTGAAGGCCCTGCGGGATGTGGAAAAGCAGGTTCATCTGGATGCCCAGGAATTCGGGTTTGAACCCGAACTGCTCATGCAAACCGGTCCGCACAACATTCGCGGCATGGAAATCAACGAATACGCCGCTGAACTCGCCCGCGTCACCGTCTGGATCGGCGACATCCAATGGTGCCGCCGCAACGGCCGGGAGATCGCCCGGGACCCCATCCTGCGCCCCCTGGACGGCATCGAGAATCGCGACGCGTTGCTCAACCCCGACGGCGGCGAGTCGATCTGGCCGGAAGCGGACGTGATCATCGGCAATCCGCCCTTCCTGGGCGACAAGATGATGCGCGGCGAGCTGGGTGACGCTTATGTCGATACCCTGAGAAAGTGTTACGAAGGCCGCGTGCCCGGCGGCGCCGATCTGGTAACGTATTGGTTCGAGAAGGCCCGGGCACAAATCGAAGCAGGCAACGCGACAGCGGCGGGGCTGGTCGCCACCAACTCCATCCGCCAGAAGCGCAACCGCGCCGTCCTGGAGCGGATCCTCGCCACCACCCGCATCTTCGCGGCCTGGTCGGACGAGGACTGGGTCAACGAGGGTGCCGCAGTCCGTGTCAGTCTGATCTGCTTCGGCAAAGGAAATGCAGAGTCGAGGCTTGACGGAAAGCAAGTGGCCGCCATCCACGCCGATCTGACCGGAAGCGCGCCGGGACATGCGGTGACGGACCTCACGCAAGCGCAACCGCTCCCCGCCAACAAGGGGCGCTCCTTCTTCGGCGTCTGCCTGGCCGGCCCCTTCAAGGTGGACACCCCTACGGCCCTGAAATGGCTCAAGGAGACGGGCAACCCGAACAGCCGGCCCAACAGCGACGTGGTGCGGCCCATCTACAACGGTTCGGACATCACACGGCGCTGGGCCGGTCACTGGGTGGTGGACTTCGCGGCCCTTGATCTGGCTGAGGCTGCCGACTACCTTGCACCCTTCGCCTACGTGGAGGCCACTGTCAAACCGATCCGGATCGGCAATCGCGAGGCAGTGCGGGCCGAAAAATGGTGGCGGCACGGTCGTTTTCGTCCCGAGCTGCGCACGGCACTGGCGGGCCTCACCCACTACATCGCCACGCCGGAGACGGCCAAGCACCGCTTCTTCGTCAAATTCCCCGTGGCCGTGGCACCCGAACACAGCCTGATCGTCATCCCCCGTCAGGACGACGCGACCCTGGGGATTCTCTCCTCGCGCATCCATTGCGTCTGGGCGTTGGCAAAAGGGGGAACGCTTGAAGACCGTCCCCGTTACAATGCCAGCCTCACCTTTGAAACATTCCCCTTCCCGCCTGGATTCGACCTCCATGCCAAGACCGCCCCCGAGGGCGATGCCTTCGCCGCGATCGCCGCCGCTGCGACCGATCTTGCGGCCTGGCGGGAGAAGTGGCTCAACCCCGAGGGCTGGCTCGACTGGGAGATCACTCCGGAGGAGGAGCAGGCCGGTTTCCCGCCGCGACCGGTCCCCAAACCGGAACATGCAGTAGCCTGGAAGAAGCGCACGCTGACCAATCTCTACAACGAAAAACCCGCCGGGCTGACGCTCCGCCAGGCACAACTGGATCAGGCCGTCGCCGCTGCCTACGGC
>JAKQKQ010000144.1 GCA_029560585.1 Verrucomicrobiota bacterium
GATGGGAGCACGTTCCACTACGAGACCCTGATGGGCGGAATGATCCGGTATTTCCGGGCCAATAGCGGGAGCAAGATCGAGACCCACACCTACAATCGCCCACCCGAAGAGTGGCACAGGTTCATCGATCATATCCTGCGCTCGTGCTTCGCGGGCATGAGGTGGCCATTGGAGATCGCATGGAACCCCGAGAAGGTCGGGGGCGCGACCGTGCGGCTGGTGCGCAACAAGGCGGTGCGGTCCGTGAAATGCCGCCAGTCGGTACTCGCGCCGCCCGCGCGGCGAATCGATGCATTTGCCATCGCCGCCTTCATCGAGATGGGGGAGCTCGATGCCAACCCGGAATGGTACCGCTGGGGGCACACCCTTCCGCCACAGATCACGGTGGACGAGGGCAAGGACGCCCAGGCATTCGAGCGCCTCTACAACCTCGGCGCGCATAATCTCGAGGATTGGCTCGGGCCCCAGGGCAAGGACATCGAGGAGCACCTCCGGCAGCGGGCGCGGGCGTGGAAGCTCAAGCAACTGATCGCCAAGGAGGAGGATGTCCCAATGGAGGCCTTCGAGCGCGCGACCAACGGACAGGCCGCCGGCGGTCCCACTCAGGGCAAGGATCCCAAGGAGAAGGAGGAAGACGACGATGAATCCGACGACACCGACGAGTAACATCGGCACCGGGGCCGCGTGGAAGCTGGCAGCGCACCCCTGGGCGCTTCACCCCAGCGGTTTCGCTCGGGTCGAGGACATGGCCACCGCACTGGCCGCGGCAAAAGGGGGGCGTCCCACGACGCGCGCGGCGCTCAAGGCGGAGATGGCACCGGGCGGAATTGCAAAAATTCGAATCTACGGCGTCCTGGCCAAAGACGATAGCTGGTGGCCGGACACCGCCTATGACGACATCGTTGCGATCGCCGATGCGCTCCGGGCGGACAAGTCGGTGAAGGGCGTATTCCTCGATCTTGATTCCCCCGGTGGATCCACGCTCGGGGCCCTGGAGGCGGCCGAGGCGCTGAAGGCGCTATCGATCGACAAGCGGGATGCGACCGTTGCCTACACCGATCAGATCATGGCCAGCGCCGCCTACTTCTTGGCCGCGTCGGCCGGCACGATCATGTCGGCCCGCACCGCGTACACCGGGAGCATAGGCGCGTTCACGTTCTTCGCCGATTGGACCGGGGCCCTGGATCAGATCGGCATCAAGGTTGAGGTGTTCCACAACACGGGCGGGGATCTGAAAACGACATGGCTGCCATGGAGCAGCTTGACCGATGAGCAGCGGGAGCACCTCCGGGAGCACATAGACAAGGCCTACGGGCACTTTTCACAGTTCGTTGACGCCAACAGGGTGAATCTCGCCGATGGATCCAAGCGGGGGCAGGTGTTTCTCGGCGACGAGGCGCGGGAACGTGGCGTCATCGACGAGATCGGCAGCCGGGCGGACGCCATGGCCTGGCTGGAGCGACAGGTTGGGGGTTGACACCTCTTCGGGGTCATGAAGCATCTCATCGGTTTCTTGGTGGCCACGCTGATCGGCCTCCCTATCGGCAACGCCCAGACGTTCCAGGCGAAGGGCAAAGACTTCGGGGACTCCGATATCTCTTACGCGGTGGTCCCCGCAACGCCCAGCCGTCCGGTGGTGGAGTTCATCTCCCTCTATACGGACAAGGACGACCCGGCGCTGAAATTCTACTCGAGCGGTCCGGCCATCACGTTGCCCTCCGGCGAGGGGGTCGCGGGCACGTGCGCGGTCCTCAACGCCGACTACGCCCTCACCAATGATGACATCGTCGTGAGCCATGACGCGGCCCAGGATGTCTTCGAGAGGCACAAGATCCTCGACGCCGGGACGAACTACGTTGTGCTGGATCCCCCTCCATCCGGGACGCTAGCAACCAACGACCGCGTCTACGAGGCCACCCTCGATATATCGCTGACCCTCTCCGCGGCCTACGGGCCGACGCCCACCAATGGCGCGGCGGCCCGCATCCCGCACATGACGCTGGGCGGGGGTCCCCTGTATTCGGGGCGGCCCGATCGGCCGCTTCTTGTGGATTTCGTCGGCACGACTAACGGCGGCGCCGGCGCGTGCAATCTCGATTACGTGTCTGGCACCCGAAACTGATCGAGCGAATCCAAACCAAATCCAAATCTAAATCGAAGCGAGCAACCGCATGAAAATTGACGAATTTTTTTCGAAGATCGAGTCCCTGTTCAACGGGAACCTCGCCGCGATGACCGCCCGGGCCGAGAAGGCCGAGGGGGAACTGAAGGCGGCCAATGATAGAATTACCGCCCTGGAAAAAGAGCGCGATGCCGCCACTGCGACCAAAGCCCAGGCGGAGAAAGAGCGCGACGATGCGCTGGCCGCGAAGGCAGCCGCCGAGAAAGCGAAAACCGACGCCGAGAAATCGCGCGACGAGGCGGTCGCGAGTGTTCCCGGCAGGGCCGCAAAGATCGTGGCCGCCGCCCGTGGCGAGGCACCGCTCGCGGCAGGCGATGCGGTCAGTCCCGATGGTGCACCGGCGGCAACTGGCGATATCGGGGCGCAATGGGAATTGATCCGGGCCAGCGGCTCGGTCACCGAGCGCTCGAAGTTTTTCAGGCAAAATAAGGCCGCGATCCAGGCCTACCTCAACGACGAGGCGGCCAAGAAAGCTCGAAACAACTGAGGCGCGGGTTGACTTCGCGCATTGGACATAAGGTTCTCAACTGAACTGAAGGAAGGAAAAGAACATGGGCGCTAATGTAGCTGCAAGTCTTAAGGCCAACACGATTCTCGATGCCGCGATGGAGGAAATCAAGCGGGTGCTTTTGCCCCTGCGGCTGTTTAGCACCAAGTTCGAGCGCGAGCCGCGGAGCTGGCGCGGCAACAAGACCATCTCGGTCCCCTACTACCCGCTCGAAACCCAGGCGAGCCGGGATTATAATCAGGCGACCGGCTACACCGTGGATCGTG
>JAKQKQ010000145.1 GCA_029560585.1 Verrucomicrobiota bacterium
CACGATCCACCAGTCGCAACCGCCGGTGAAGTAGTGAAGCCGGGCGAGGGCGGAGCAGCCTTGGCCGTCGGTCTCGTAGGTTTTGGGCATGGCCTGCCATGTGGCGTGTATGCGGTCGATGATCTCAATGAAGTGGTCGCCTTCCTCGCCCATCATGGCGTCGGTGATGACCTCGAATTGCTCGGACGTGGTCAGCGTTCGCAGGGTGGCGATGGCTTCGGGTGTGGGTTTCGTGTTCATGCGGGCGTGTTCCTTTCGGGGTTATTGCGGCCACTCAGTGGCCGCAAAGGTGAGGGTAAAAGTGTGGGCGCGGCGTGCCGCGCCCGTACGGAGGTCAGTCGGCGAGGGCGTCGAGCTGGGTCAGGTGGTATTTTGCGATGCTGATCGCCTCGCGGTATTGGGTGCGGTTGGGCTCGCGCTCGTGGGCGATTGACAGGACGGCCTCAAGCTGGCGCATGAGGGCCTCCCATTTCTGATTGAATTCGGGATGGTTTGCGGGGGTGGTCATGGCCGGGGTTCCTTTCGGGGTTATTGCGGCCACCGAGTGGGCGCACGGGTGAGAGTAAAGAAGGCGGTTCATTCGAAGTGGTAAGAGGCGTCGCCGAAAACAAGGCCGGTGCCGAATCCCAGCGCGTTGAAACAGGCGCGGATGGTGTTTCCGCCGACAAGGACGTTGTCCACGATGAAGGTGCGGCGGCAAGGGATGGGCTTGGCGTCGCGGCGGGTGATGTTGTGCTCCTCCACGCTGACGGCGGGGCCTCGGTTGCGGTGGCGGTCGCAGGAGCTCGGCGCGGGCGCGGTGCGGGTGAGAATGTCGTGGACCTCGGCCCCTCCCTTCACGTGGGCGGCGATGGCCTTCGCAAGTCTGCGGTTGGCGGACGTGTCGCCGGTGTGGTCGGGCGCGGGGATGAGGTGGCAAGGCCCCCACACGAGGGCGGCCATTTCGGCGGCGGCGATCTGCAAAGCGGCCTCGGGACAATCGGCCTCTTTGAGCATGTAGGAGAGGGCGCGGGTCTCGCGCTCGTACTCGTTCAAGGGGCGGGTACGGGGAGAAACGTAACGCCGTGCGGCGCGTGTGGAGCTGTACGGGCTGAATGTGGCGCTCATGGTGTGACCTCCGAGGGAGTAGTTAGGAGTTAGGATTTAGGAGTTGGGGATGCTGGAAGAGGTGTGACAAAACGTCTGCTCGTTGCTGAGTTCTGAATCCTCACTAGCGGCACCCGCCGCCGTGATCGCCAAACTCAAACCGGCCCTGCTCTGCAATCTGTAAAGTTTCTGATTCATAACGCTGCCCTGTTCCTTGAGC
>JAKQKQ010000177.1 GCA_029560585.1 Verrucomicrobiota bacterium
CTCATCAAGGACGAGGCGGCTCTGGCAATGCGGCCCGATGGGAATCGCCTCGGGCGGGACCCCCGCGAGTACCTGGGCGGCGAGTTGCCCGACCTCCCATCCGTGGAGTTTGCTGTCGAGCAGCGAGCCGCCGACGATGCCCTGGCCGAGCAGAAAATCCCACACGCCGTAGATGGGCGAAGGGCTCAGGCGGTGTGCTTGGGCGATGGCCTCCTCGTAGGCACGGGGGGCTCCGGTGGCGTCGCGGTTCCATGAGAGCAACAGGACGATGTCTCGCACGGGGTCGAGCCGCGTGAGCGCGGCCTCGGCCTCGGCAAAGGTGCCTTGGCCGAGGTAGACGGCACGGAGGCCCGTGGTGGTGGCGGCCATGGCGGCTTCGACGGCGGCATGGTTGGCCAGCCCTGTCTCGGTGGTGTCGTTGAGCACGATGAGGCGCTCGGCGTCGGGGTGAAGTGTGCGGATGAGTTCGAGGGTGGGGGCGAGGTCGAGATCTTCGACGACGCCGGTGACACCGGGAGGGCGTTGCTGGTCGTAATGGTTTACGCCGCCGAAGACGATGGGCACGCCCGGGAATAGGCGATCGCGCTCCCGCATGCACAGCTGGTACGCGTAGTCGTCGATCGCGATGATGAGCCGGGCGTGGCTCGCCTGTAGTTTGCTCGCGACGGTGATGGCCATCGCCTCCTCACGTCCCGCCGAGGGGAAGCGTTTGATGTCGAGCTGGGTGACGACGAGCTCGGCCTGGGCATTGAGTGCTTGGTTTAACCCTTGGGTGACGCCATCGACCCAGGGCATGCCCACATGATACGAGTGGACGACCAGGATGTACGGTTTTTCAGGGGCGCTCTGGACGGTCGGAAGGACGCAAAGTGCCGCCAGTAAGGATAAAACCACAGAAAGGCGCATGGTTGGGACTGAACGCATGCGTCTGCGCGAGGCAAATGGGCCTCCACGAAAAACACGGGGCGTGGGGCGGCGCTGGTGCCCGGGATGGGTATCGAACCCATACGCCCTTACGGGCAAGGGATTTTAAGTCCCTAGTGTCTACCATTCCACCACCCGGGCACCAGCGCGGCCCCGCACCCTGTGTTTTTCGGGGGCTCGTTTGCCTCACCGGGGCGCATGCGTTCACTCCACCCATGCGCCTTTCTGTGGTTTTATCCTTACTGGCGGCACTTTGCGTCCTTCCGGCAACCCAA
>JAKQKQ010000184.1 GCA_029560585.1 Verrucomicrobiota bacterium
TTGGGGGCGGATTGGCGCCTCAAACGTGACGCGTGCGCAGGCCGTTTCCATTTTCGAGACGGGCCGGTTTCATCTTCGGGACAGAATCGGAGCGCGGTGATCCTTGTTTGTTTTTTAAGAGTTTAATGGGCAGATTTTTGAGTTTTGTGGCACGTGGCTTGCAAAGAGGGCGAGGCGTACGCCTCGGCGTTTCCCATGAACTCAAAACGATTTCTCAAACTCTCCGGCTATTTCAGCCTCTTCTTCGGGCTTTTTCATGTCCCGTTCCTTTTCCTCGGCGAGGAGGCGGCACGGTTCTTTTCGGCGCCTCCCTATGTCCGGGCGATGATACGCGAGCATAGTCCGTGGCTCTGGCTGGTGGTGGCGGTGATTCTGGGTGTTTTCGGATTGTTCGGGGCCTATGCGCTTTCGGCGGCGGGCGTCATCCGGCGGCGTCTTCCGGCGCTGCGTGGAGTGCTGCGGGTGATCGCGTGTATCTACACCTTGCGCGGGTTGGTGATCATCCCGCAGCTGGTCTCTCTGGCGAGGTATCCCGCGGCCGTGCCGTTGCAGACGCTCGTGTTTTCGGGCGTGGCATTGATGGTCGGCGTTTTCTTCTGGCTGGGCTTGAGGGAAGTCGATCTCGCCAGCCCCGAGGCCGTCGATGGGGCGTAATCGGGGGGCGTAAAAGGGACGGGCTGAAAATGGTTGCGGGGCGGATCGGGGCCGGAGCGCCGCTTAGCAAGCGGCGGCCCGAAGCGGCCCGTGGGGCCGGCGGTGAAACGCTCACGCGTGACGCGACACGGAGGGCGTGGCGCCCGCGCGCCTCGGCGCCTCACGCGCAGCGGGCGCGTCGCCTTGTTTTGGTGTTACGTTAAATCGGTTTATGCGGAGGCCTCATCGGTAAGCGATTTGCTAAACACGACCGACGCCGACTTTGAAGAGTCTGTAAATGGCGCAAATTGCTGGTTGATTTAGGTCTGTAAGGAATACCTAAAACGGCAAACGGCCCTGTTTTGGGGTTGGCGGGCGGCGCGAATGGTTGTCTGTCCGACGGGAGATACCTGTCCACGGCTCCGCACTCAGGAGCCGGACGCACTCACGATCCCCCGACCCATTGTCTGCCATGTCCCGCGTTCTCTGCCTGACCGCCTCCCCGCGTCCGTGCGCGAAATTTGCCTCTCTCATGAGGGGCTGGTTCACGCGCGTGTTTCTCCTCGCCCTGTTCGTTTGCGTGCTGCGCCCGGTGTTTGGCGCGGATGCGCCGGTGTGGCTGCCGCAGGTCAACCACTGGGCGGGCAACACCGGGGGCAAGGGCGGCATCGATGCCAACGCCGACGTGATCAGCAACATGATCTGTGACATGGCGGTGCTCAACGCCGGGGATCTCAACGAGGAATTCGCGAAGTACGCTCCGCTCGTCATCACGAAGAGCTACTGGGATGAGACCAACTGGGCCGATGGTGCGTACTCCGCCGGCAAACGCGTTTCCAAGGGCGAGTTTTTCTACAAGGACATCACCTTCGATACCTCCACCTTTGGTGGCATCACCGCGACCCTGGCCCATCCGCAGGAGCTTTCAGACGATCAGCAGGGACGTGAGGACCAGGGCATCTCCATCGCTGCCTATCCCGACAACCAACCGTACGTCGCGCTGAGCGACGGCCGCACGATCACGACGATCGCTTATCCGACGAGCGTCGCGTTTGACCGCGATGGCTACCTCTGGGTGGCGGACAACGGCCCGGACCAGAATTTCAAAATCTTCTCCGTGCCAGCCACCGGCGGTCCGATCCAGGTGGCGACTTTTGGCGAAACCGGCGGCGTGTTTGCCGGGCCGTTACCCGGCGAGGCCAGGCCGTTGCCTGGCGAGGCCGGACC
>JAKQKQ010000191.1 GCA_029560585.1 Verrucomicrobiota bacterium
GCGCTGACGGGCGGAGGTAGAGATACTGAATGGACTAGGGCCCCTGGCGGGGTGCTGAATCCAGCCAAACTCCGAATGCCGCCCGGAGAAGCCCGGGAGTGAGGCCGCGGGGGATAAGCTCCGCGGCCGAGAGGGAAAAAGCCCAGACCGCCGGCCAAGGCGCCCCAATGCCGTGAAGTGGAAAGGATGTGGCCCCGCGCTGACAGTGAGGATGTTGGCTTAGAAGCAGCCACCATTTAAACAGTGCGTAACAGCTGACTCATCGACGCGGGGCCGCGCCGAAAATGATTGGCGATCCAACGGCATGCCGAAGCCGCGGGCGCGCGCGCCCCACGGGGCGCGCGCGCGGTAGGGGAGCGTCCCGGGCCCGCCGAAGCCAGGGCGGAAGCCCTGGTGGAGGGCCCGGGAGAGAGGATGCAGACATGAGTAGCGATAAGGCCGGTGGAAGTCCGGCCCGCCGAAAGCCCGAGGTTTCCTGGGGAAGGTTCGTCCGCCCAGGGTCAGTCGGGACCTAAGCCCCAGCCGCACGGCGAGGGGCGATGGACAGAGCAGGCAAAACATTCCTGCACCACCGAAACTTAACCGGCGGTGACGCGGGATCCCAGAGGGGGGCCGGGCGACGATCGCCCCGGCCCCGCAAGGGGACGCGGAGGCCACGGCCGAAGCGGATCCCCCGAAGGGCCCGCCGAGAAAAGCCGCCGGGCATGATAAGGTGCCCGTACCGCAAACCGACACAGGTGGGCTGGTAGAGGATACCAAGGCGCGCGGGTGAAGTCTCCTGAAGGAACTCGGCAATCTGGCCCCGTAACCTCGGAAGAAGGGGCCCCCCCGGCCGCGAGGCCGGGGGGCGCAGTGAAAGGGGTCAACCGACTGTTTACCAAAAACACAGCGCTCTGCGAAGCCGCGAGGCGACGTATAGGGTGTGACACGTGACCAATGCGGAAAGATTAAGGCGAGGGGTGCGAGCCCCGGACCCAAGTCCCCGCGAATGTCGGCCGTAACTATAACGGTCCTAAGGTAGCGAAATTCCTTGTCGGGTAAGTTCCGACCTGCACGAATCGTGTAACGAGTTGACCGCTGTCTCCAGGAGATGCCCGGCGAAATTGTAGTGGCGGTGAAGATGCCGCCTGCCCGCAGCAGGACGGAAAGACCCTATGCACCTTTACTGTAAGCTGCCGTTGCGTCCCTGGCGCGGATACTTAGCGTAAGCGGGAGGCTTTGAATGCCCGGTCCAGGCCGGGCGGGAGCCGCCAATGAAACACCGCCTTTCCGCGCCGGGGCCGCTAACCCCGGCGCCACCGGGGGACCGCGGCAGCGGGTCAGTTTGACTGGGGCGGTCTCCTCCCAAAAGGTAACGGAGGAGCGCGAAGGTCGGCTCAGGCTGGTTGACAATCAGCCCTCAAGAACGCATGGGCAGAAGCCGGCTTGACTGCGAGACCCACAAGTCGAGCAGGCGCGAAAGCGGGCCCAAGTGATCCGGCGGTGGAGAGTGGAATCGCCGTCGCTCATCGGACAAAAGGTACGCTAGGGATAACAGGCTGATCGGGCCCAAGAGTTCATATCGACGGCCCGGTTTGGCACCTCGATGTCGGCTCGTCGCATCCTGGGGCTGGAGAAGGTCCCAAGGGTCCGGCTGTTCGCCGGTTAAAGCGGCACGCGAGCTGGGTTCAGAACGTCGTGAGACAGTTCGGTCCTCTATCCGCTGCGGGCGCCAGGAGATCTGAGGGGCACACACCCTAGTACGAGAGGACCGGGTGTGACGCGCCCCTGGTGTTCCGGTTGTCGCGTCAGCGGCAGCGCCGGGTAGCTATGCGCGGGAGGGATAAGCGCTGAAAGCATCTAAGCGCCAAGCCCCCCCCAAGATGAGATCTCCCAACGAGGCCCGGGGCAGACCACCCCGTCGATAGGCCGGGGGTGCACGCGCCGCGAGGCGCTCAGCCAACCGGTACTAATAGGCCCACAGGCTCGCCCCCGCGGGCCCCCCCGAGGGGGCCCCCGCAAGGGAGCCCGGGCGGCGGCGCCGCCAGAACCCCGCAACCCTCCCTCCCACCTCCCCCCAATCCCTGCCGCCAGGCCCAGGGGCCCATCCCCACGGACCCCCGGGCCTGGTGACCACAGAGCGGTGGCCCCACCCGGTCCCATGCCGAACCCGGAAGTGAAACGCCGCCTCGCCAATGATAGTGCGTCTATAGGTCGCGCGAAAGTAGGTCGTCGCCAGGACACCGCGCCCGGCGGAGCCAGCAGGCTCCCCGGGCGCGCTGCTTTTGCCCCAGAATCCTCCCCACCCACTGCAG
>JAKQKQ010000196.1 GCA_029560585.1 Verrucomicrobiota bacterium
ACCCGACATCGGCCACTTTTTTCCGAACACCGATCCGGCCTATAAAAACATCGACTCGCAAGTGCTCCTGCGCCGCGTCGTCGAGGAGCTGGCCAAGCTCGGCTGGCGCCCGGTCAACATCGACGCCTCGGTCATCGCGGAAAAGCCCAAGATCTATCCGCAACTCGCCGCGATGAAGGCTGCCCTCTCCGCCTCCACCGGGTTGCCCGTCTCCGCCGTGGGCCTCAAGGCCACGACCAACGAGGGCATCGACGAGATCGGCCGCGGGCTTGCCATCGCCGCCCATGCGGTCGCCTTGATCGAACAGATTTGAGCGGCCCCGCGCCGCGTCTCCATTTCCTATGTCGATGCGTCTCCTCTGCCTGCTCTCGGCCTGTGCCGCCCTGCTGCTCTCCGCATGCAGCCCCCGCGAAACGCCCGTACAACGCGGCCTGCGCGAGCAAACTCTCATCCGTGGCATCGGCCATGAGCTCGCCAGCCTCGACCCACACCTCGCCACCCAGGCGAGCGACTACAACGTCCTCTCCGCCCTCTTCGAGGGCCTCGTCGCCGAAGACCCGCAGGACCTGCATCCAGTTCCTGGCGTCGCTGAATCCTGGGACGTCTCGGCCGACGGCCTCGTTTACACCTTCCACCTCCGCGCCGACGCCCGGTGGTCCAATGGCGACCCGCTCACCTCCGACGATTTCGTCGCCTCATTCCGCCGCGCCCTCTCTCCGCAACTCGCCGCGGAAAACGCCCCCATGCTCTATCTCCTGCGCGGCGCGGAGGATTTCCACAAGGGCCGCGATGCCGACTTCTCGCACGTCGGCGCGACCGCCCTTGATGCCCGCACGCTCCGGCTCACGCTCGCTCACCCCGCCCCCTATTTCCTCGCACAGCTCAACCACACGATCTGGTTCCCCGTCCACCTGCCGACCATCCAGCGCCACGGCTCGGCGACCGATCGGGCCAATCCCTGGGCCCGCCCGGGCAGAATCGTCAGTAACGGTCCCTTTGCCCTCCTCGAGTGGAAACTCGGCCAGCGCATCGTCGCCACCAAGTCGCCTATCTACTGGGACGCCGCCCGCGTACGCCTCCACGCCATCCATTTCCTCCCGCTCGATGTAGACACTGAAGAGCGCGCCTTCCGCGCGGGCCAGATGCACATCACCGAAGCGCTCCCGCCTGCGAAAGTGGAAACTTATCGCAACGAAACTCCGTCGCGCCTCCGCGTCGACCCGCTTTTCGGCACCTATTTCTACCGGCTTAATCTGTCCAATCCCGCACTTCAGGACGCTCGCGTGCGCCTCGCCCTCGCCCTCGCACTGGACCGCGGTGCGATCGTCGAAAAGATCCTGCACGGCGGGCAGCTCCCGGCCCCCGCCTTCACGCCCCCCGGAGTCGCCGGCTACACGCCCCCCTCCGGATTCACTCACCAGCCCGACGAAGCCCGCCGCCTGCTCGCCGAGGCGGGTTTCCCCGGCGGCGCGGGCCTGCCCAAGCTCGAACTTCTCTTCAACTCCTCCGAGACGCACCGCACCATCGCCGAAGCCGTCCAGGAAATGTGGCGACGCGAGCTCGGCGTCGAAGTCCAGCTGACCAACATGGACAACACCAGCGTGCTCGCCGCCCGCCGCACCGGCAGCTTCCAGATACTGCGCTCGGTCTGGACGAACGACTACGTCGATCCTCAGAGTTTTCTCGGCATCTGGACCTCCGACA
>JAKQKQ010000229.1 GCA_029560585.1 Verrucomicrobiota bacterium
TCGCGCGGGACACGGGCCTGAACGCGTTCATCGACGGTTTCGCCGCCGGGCTGTTGCGGGACCCGTCGCTGTTCGGCGCCTCGGGCCAGGCGGCGGCGGCCGCCAGCCAGAACATCAACGCGACCTACTATCGGCTAGCGAACATAGCGGCCGCGCATGGCGCGCGGGTCCCAAATTCGGTCGTGGGGAGGTAGGGGCAATGGAGGGTGAATCTGGATCCGGAGCAGGGGCAACCGAGGCGGCCGAGTGGTTCTACGACGACGGCGCGCAGCCGCGCGGGCCCTTCACCCTGAAGGCGATCGGGCAAATGGCGCGCGCCGGCGTCGTGCGCCCAGATGTCCCCGTGGCGAGAGATGGTGGGGCTGGCTGGCGTCCGCTGTCGGAGCTGATGGCAGCGAGGGAACCCGTGGGCCATCCCGAGAAATCCGCCGCTCCCGAGTTCCGGGTGAACCTCGGCGGTTTTGGGGCGCCATCCTCCAGGATGGGATTCGTATGGGGCGCCGCTTTGCGCCTTGGGGGCGATGCGGCGCTGAAGGTATCCGGCTGGAAGCTGCTCGGCATTGGATGGCGGCTTCTGGGAGGATTCGTGTCGCTCATCGTTCTGGTTCCGCTTGCGATGATGGTGATCGAAGTCGGGGTTGGTTCGGTCGCCGGGATGATCGAGGCCCGCGTGCCCGTCATTCCCGATTCAGCCCAGACGCCTGCGGGGCATCACTATGCAAGCTCGACGGCGCTGCGCGCCGCCGCGACGCATTATGTGGCATCCGTGCTTCATTGCTGGGCGGCCGGCCTGATGGTGATGTCGATATTCATGATCCCCCTGTTCGTTGCCAAGTGGTGTGTCGTGAGGCGCGGAGATGGCAGATTTCGGTTTCCGGATGGAGCTTTGGTGTCCGTCAATAAGCGGACGGCGACCATGCCGCTCTTTGACGAAGGCGGGAGGCTGATCAGGGCCGCGCGCATCACATTCGCCGAAGAGGAAGAGGCGGCGCGTTTCATGGCCGCGATCACGGGTGAGACGGGTGAGGGACAACCCGAGGAGGCATCATGACGGGCGATGGCGAATGGTCCTACGATGACGGGACCGCAGAACGCGGGCCGCTGGATCTTGCGACGCTGGGACAGATGAGGGATGCGGGTCTGGTGTCGGGCGGGACACGAGTTAGGCCCGCGGCCGGAGGGCCATGGCGGCGTCTCGACGACGCCATCATGGGTCTTGAGTCGGGGCCGACCACGTTCGGCGACGACGCCCATCAGGAGATCGCGGAGGCGGCCCCGTCGGCCGGGCCGAAGTTGCCACCGCGCACCGAGAGCACGAGGTCGGCCGCGCCGAATCTGCCCCCGCTCGAGACCTACTATGCCGCTGGACCCGGCGGCCAACCGGAGGGGCCCTATACGGTCGCGCAGTTGGCGGAGATGTTGGCGGGTGGAAGACTCTCACCAGCCACGCAAATCGCGCGCGACGGCGGCGACAGATGGGTTCCCGTCGAATCGGTGGTCGGCCACGCGCATACGGCGGTTCCCGCGGAGGTCGTTCGCAGGGACGCCGTCAAGGCGGTGGTTCTCTCCTTTCTGACGCTGGGCATATACTGGGTATGCTATCTGGTGCCCTGCTACACGCGGGACATGGCGGCGATAACGGCGAAGCCCCGCCTGAATTTTGCTTTGGCGGTCGTCATGGGCGCCCTCGGCTATCTGGCACCCATGGTGCTGCTGCTTCTCATGGCCGGTGTTGATGAGGCCGGCCAGGGACTCGTCGCGATGCTGATAGGAGTGCCGAGCACCATCCTCGCCTGCGTCTACGCATTCGAGCTTGAGCGGATCGGCAAGGAAAGGCGCACCGCCGGGGCGCACCAGTCGATAGGCTGGCTGTTCCTTGGCCTCGTGGTGGCGAGCGCTGCTTCGGAACTGCTTCCCGGTAGTTTCGGCGTCGTGGTGGGTATCGCCATCGCGATCTACCCGATCTACATTCTCCAGCGGGAACTAAACCTGTACGCCAAGACGCCGGTATGAGGCCGGTGGCATATTCGCGATGGGCGCCGCGAAGGGCCGCGCAGGTTGCGTGCCTTCTCTGGGCGCTGCCGTCGGCCGCCGTGATGGGCCCGGGCGCCACTGGTTGCGTCATCTACAGGGCCGGGTCGTACGAGACCGATGACAGATTCGTGATTGCCGAGTACAGGAGCTTCGAAGATTTCCGCACCGGCACGGTGTTCAAAACCATTTCTGGGAAGGCGCTGCGCCTTACGCCGGGCAACCGACCAATCATCATTCCCTATCCGCGTGCCGGGATGAGCGATCGCGACCGCAGCGCGATCAGGAGCCGGATCGCAGCGGCCAAAGACCGATTCAGGCATCTTGGCATGGACCTATCGAAAATCGAGAAGGCATGGGATTCTCCGGCGGAGTCAGGGGTGAGCGCGTCCGCGACAAAGGAGACCGCACCCACCGCGGGATCGCGCCCCCCGCTGGTGCTCAGCAATGGGCAGAGGTACGAGGCTTGGAGCATCTCGCGGATTGACGAGGACGAGGTTCGGATTCTTCATTCAGGCGGCATAGCCGCGGTGGCTCTAGCCGACCTGCCCGAGTTCGTCGTGAATTCCGAGCCTCAGCTTCTGGCCGCACTCCGCGACAGGAGTAGAGAGGGAGGGCGACCTTCCCTGCCCTCGGCCAAGTTCGCAAATGGCATCGTGTCCCCCACAGAAGTTCCCAACAGTCACGGGGGACCAGCCTCGTCACGCGGTCTCGTGTCTGACACCAGCACAACACAGCCCGAGGCTGGTTCGTCTGACAAGTCTCCATCCCAAGAATTGGACCGCGACAGCCCGATGTACCAACAGGTTTTCGGCTATATTGATCCTCGCTTCAAACACTTGGACTTGGTGCCCAAAGAAGTGATAACAGGTGCGCGTGGAGGCGGGGCCTTGCCAGCTGATGTCAGTACCGAATGGGTATCGTCCGCATTAGTTTGGTTGAGGATGAAATGCATGGGCGAGGCGAGGATCTTCGGAAAATCAGGTGACGACAAGCCGTATCTGATTCCACTGGATTTCATTTGCCCGCCAGACTCAGCACACGGCATGAAGAGATTGTGGGGCGCTGACGGCGGACCGCCGGACGGCACCAAGGTGGCGACCATTAGCGCAGTCGTATGGCGGGGCACCATGGCGACCTTCAGGAGATCGATGAATCAGCAGACTGACCCCATGGCGACCTTGTGCTTGAGTGCGACCGGTGACGTTTTTGAGCAATCGGTGAATGCGCTGATGTTCTCGCCGGATGAGATGGAAGCGAACCTCGCGGTATTCCTCGCCTACGAAAACAAGCAGCGCTACGCGCCAATGATAGAAAACGCCTTGCGTGCTCCGATGGAGGTTTACAGAGAGTACTATCGGCAGAATCTTCACCGTTCTGGCCGCGATGCTTTGGCCGTATTCGCGCCCGTGGCGGCGGCCATAGCGAAGGGAATATCTGATGGAACCAACGATAGCATCGAAATCTCTGATGTGGATTGTGAAGAAGCGATCAAGAAGCTAGAGGCCGTCAAGCAACAAGACCTAAGGACTTAAGGCGCATCCGCCCCAATGTGACTCTTGCTGGCTTCAGCTATTAATTCCGCCCGCTTTGTTGCTGCGGCACCCTGCCATTCCCACCCGACGATCCTCTGGTCGTATCGCCCGTGCCCATCGGGCCCGGCGGCGCTCCCTACCAAGCTCATTCCAACGACGGCATCGAATAGCCTATGAAGGACTTCGCCCCTGCGCAGGGCCGTATGGGGATTGATCTCGCGGTAGACGGCGGTGAAGGCGTTGAATAGCGACCACTCCCTCCATGCGATGTTCGGCAGCACCTGCCTTGAGGCCGGCATCGACTTGCGCACGGTGGCCAGGTGGCTGGGGCACAAGGATCACGGGGCTCTGCTGCCCAAGGCGTACTCGCACGTGAGGGCCGAGCACGATAGGGAGATGGTGGGGCGGGTGAGGTTCGGGATGCCGGTGTCGCCGTCCGCCACTACGCCCGCCGCGACGTAACCAAACAGGAGGCCGAGAAGTGGTTCGGCATCCACCCTCCCAGGCGGGCGCGCAACGTGGTCCCTATGCGGAAGGCAGTGAGGGCAGAGCGCGAGCTGGCTCAATAGGCGGAGATAACGCGCGACAGATTCCTGATAGCCGCACGGCCGGCTTCCTCAGATATCTGCTGGAACTTCGTCCCCGTCCAAGAAATGGTTGGGGCGAAATGGATGAAATAGTTCTGTCCCGCCTCGAAGTGAAACTCGCCGATATCCGACATGCGGGAGAGAACGTGACGACCTGGCGGAATCTCACGGAAAACAAAGGTGCCTGAGGTCAGTACGCCGAGCGTTCGTCCATCGAGGGCAATCTCCCAGCCCACGGCCGCGCCGACGATACTACGTTCCCGGAAGATGTAGAGGTTCGCGACATCAGGCTTGGTCCGGAAAGTCTTTGCGGCGGCGTCTTCACTCTGGTTCATGTGCGGCACCGTCGTACAACCGGTCAAAACGGCCAGCAGCAATGTCAGTGCGATCGACTTCCAGCATCCGCCCATGAGGGGCAGGGTGGCGATGGAGCGCGAGGCGTCAAGGGGAACCAACCAATAGCGGAAGCATGATGCTTCACAGGGGCCGACCTGCTTTCGATGGTCGACGGAATTTATGGCGAATTCGACCCTGTCCAGCCCCTTAAGAAGACGTACGATCAAGTGCTTTGCGCCCTAGTGCTGGATGTCAGTTTGTCGCGCACGGTCACAGGTCAACCACCGATGAGTACTTTGTAGAACTTCCTCGGCCCCGATGTATCCGGGTCGGTGACGGTGCGCTCGTCGCCAATGTCATTTGGTGGCCCAGCGGCCAGCTCGGACCAGCCCGAGGGCGAGAGGTCCAGAGAGTAGAGCACCGGCTAGGTTCGCCAGTTGCGGATCGGGCCGAACACGAGGTCCACCTTGCCCGGCTGGCCGGGGGTGCGCATCGCGTGCAGGTCGAAGAAGGAGGACGGGTCGGTGGGCACGGTCAGGGCCAGGGATCCGGCGAGGTTGTCTCTGCCGTCGTGGTCGGGGTCCCTGTCCGGGGTCGCATAGGGGTTACCCTCGCGCGGGTGGAAATTCGTCCGAACACATCCGCGGCGAGGCAAAGAATCACGCGGCAAAGAATCACCTTTCCAGATTCTCTGACCAATCCCACAATCCGCGCCGGGCGGTCCGACTGCATGCATCATACGGAGTTCATCATTGGCGCGGTCGGCAGGAGGACATGACAGGCCACGAACGCAGGGAGCATCGTATGGCTATAATCACATCCGACTCTAGCTGCCCAATTCGCGCAGCTTTCTTCCTGATGACGGTCCTGCCGCTCGTCGCCACCGCGCAGATCGGTGCACATGCTGGGGATAAGACCGCCGCCATCCCCTTCGATCAGATCGGATCCATTGCCGGGAGAAGGTACAATGGCGACGGCCTCGCGGTGACGCCCACCGAGGATGGTGCGAGGCTGCGATGCGTGTTCCAGAAGCTGGAGGGGCAGGCCACGAACGAAGGGCTGTGGCTGACCTCAACGGAGAAGGCATCCCCGGGCACGCGCTTCCGCGTGATCGCGCGCGCGATCGGACGCGGGAGCGCGGCGCAGGCCGCGTTGCCGGCCGGTGGCATTGTGACAACGCAGGGAGGCGTCGCCCGGTTCGTCCGGCCGGGGGTCGATGAGGAATACTCGGTGAGCATGGACGGCTTGCGGCAGGATTTCCTGATCCTCGAACGGCCCACGGGTGACGGCGAACTGCGCCTCGAACTGGACGTCGCCGGTGCGCGTGCCGAGCCGTTGACCCACGGCGCGCGCCTTGTCCTCGACGGCTCCGGGCGCAAGATCGCCTACAGCCGCCTCCGCGCCACCGACGCCCAAGGCCGCGATCTGCCCGCGCGCATCGAGGTGGACTCGGCTTCCCGCCTGACCGTGATCGTGGACGACGCCGATGCCACCTACCCCCTGCGCATCGACCCCACGTTCAGCGATGCGGATTGGGTCAGCATGGGCCTGGACAGTTCTATCTGCGGTACTGATGATTACGTCACGGCAGCGGTCGTGGATGCTTGGGGCAATTTGTATATTGGCGGCTCGTTCGGCTGCGTCGGTGACGTGGTCGCAAATCGCGTGGCGAAATGGGACGGCACATCGTGGTCGGCCCTGGGCTCGGGGATGGGCGGCTGGCACGTCTATGCGCTGGCGGTGTCCGGCAGCAACGTTTATGCGGGGGGCGCCTTTTGGACAGCGGGCGGCAGCCCGGCGAACCACATCGCCAGATGGGACGGCGCCAATTGGTCGGCGCTGGGCTCGGGCATCATGGGTTATTCGGTCACTGCGCTGGCGGTGTCCGGGAGCGACGTTTATGCGGGGGGCCACTTCACCACGGCGGGCGGCAGCCCGGCGAACGACATCGCCAAATGGGACGGCGCCAATTGGTCGGCGCTGGGCTCGGGCATCATGGGCTATTCGGTCAATGCGCTGGCGGTGTCCGGCAGCAACGTTTATGCGGGGGGGTGGTTCACCAACGCGGGTGGTGTTGCCGCCAACGGTGTCGCCAGATGGGACGGGGCTGCGTGGTCGGCCTTAGGTTCGGGCGTGGACGAACTTATCTATGCGCTGGCGGTGTCCGGGGGCAACGTGTATGCGGGGGGCTTGTTTACCAATGCGGGCGGCAACCCGGCGAAGAACATCGCCCGGTGGGACGGTACCAACTGGTCGGCCCTAGGCTCGGGCATGCATCATGGGGTTTGTGCGCTGGCGGTGAGCGGCAGCGATGTTTATGCGGGGGGCTGGTTTACCAATGCGGGCGGGGTCGTGGCCAACCGCATTGCAAAATGGGACGGTACCAATTGGTCGGCTTTGGGCTTGGGCATCATGGACTATGAGGTCAATGCGCTGGCGGTGTCTGGGAGCAACGTGTATGCGGGGGGCTGGTTTGAAACGGCGGGCGGCAGCCCGGCGAAGAACGTCGCCAAATGGAATGGCGTTGATTGGTTGGCGCTAGCACCTGGGATAAGCGGCGAAGTGAATGCACTGGTGGCATCGGGCACGGACCTATATGTGGGAGGCCACTTCACCACGGCGGGTGGCAGCCCGGCAAATAACATCGCCAAATGGGACGGCACCAATTGGTCTGCCCTGGGCTCGGGGATCTATGGTTGGGTCAGTGCGCTGGCGGCGTCCGGCAGCAACGTTTATGCGGGGGGGTGGTTCGGCAGCGCGGGTGAGGTCGCCGCCAACAGTGTCGCCAAATGGGACGGCGCCAATTGGTCGGCCCTGGGCTCGGGCGTGGACGACTGGGTCAATGCGCTGGCGGTGTCCGGCACCAATCTGTATGCGGGCGGCCGCTTCACCACGGCGGGCGGCAGCCCGGCAAACAACATCGCCAAATGGGACGGCAGCGCGTGGACGACTGGGTCAATGCGCTGGCGGTGTCCGGGAGCGACG
>JAKQKQ010000232.1 GCA_029560585.1 Verrucomicrobiota bacterium
CATGGCGGCCGGGCGTCCGAACCATGCCGCGGGAAGGGTGGCGGACACAATGCCGAACGATCATCAGAGGGCCGCACGCCAGATGAACATGCCGCTCCGAGGCGGCGTTCCTCGCCGCCGCGGAGCGGCTTCGTTCAACAAAATCACTGGAGCGAACGCGGGCGGGCTGCGCCAGTTGCCAATTCCATCGTCACTGGCCGCCCGCGTCGCTCAGTTCTGTCGTTAGGCCACTCAGCATGCGCGCGCTATGGATAACAATAACCAATGCCGAGCGGTAAAGCGGGACGGCAACCGTTGCACGAACCGAACAAAGTTCGGCCACTTCTGCGGCAGACACCTTCCAACACCACGCAAAGACAGGAGCACGCTCGCCAAGATCGGTAAGGGCATTAAGACACTCACCGAGATTGCCGTTGTCGCAGGAGCTGCCATCAAGCTTGTCGAGAAGGTTGTCGAGGTGTGGCAGAGCTTGCCTTTTGGGCCCGCCCCCCGGATGCCCCGGGACTACGATTATCTGGTTGCGCAACTTGGCCCGATCTACCCGAACATGCCCGATCGCTATCGTCCTTTCAGCAAAGGCCCAGATTCCGTCGATTGGCAGAGGGCACGCCAGATTTACGACACTTCCAAGGCACTGCTTTCCGCCCTCGAGGCAGGTACAGGAACTCCCGAAACACTCGCGCCACAATTCGCCCAGCTTGACCGAGTAACGACTGAACTCTTTGATTCCATGCAAGAGCCGCTGCAGAGGATGCTTTACGAGCAGATTGGGAGAGAGCCTGAAGATGACGACAATTCAACCGAAATGGCCTAACTGACCAAAGGAATGTAGAGAACCGAGGAGGCGGGGAAGAGGGTCGCGTTGTCTCAGGGGTCAAACCGCCTCCTCGGTTCTTTACATTCCAAGGTTGAACGAAGCCGCGGCCAGCCTGCAACCAGTGCCTTCGACCGTCCCCTTGCGGAAAGTATCGACGGCGGCGGGGGCAACGGTCCGTGCTGAGCTCGCCGTGACGCCGCCGCGCGCACCTGGAGGCCGCCTGCCTGACGGGCGAGGGGCGGAGCTGGCGACCTCGCCCAGGCCAAGACGACCTTTCCGCTGGGCAGAGGGCACGTTGTACCGTGTCGTGGGCACACGCCATCGGTGGAGGCTGGGCCTCGACGCTGATCGGGATGAGGTCGGCGAGGTGGGAGTGCTCATGGCGGGCCGCGCACGGGCGGACGCAACCGGGGCTGTCCCGCACACCAGGAGCCGACGTGCCTCATCGGCTGACGGCACTGCGGGCAAAGCGGCGTGGGAGCCGGAGGAGGGAGTGGTTCGGGCGGTTCGAGCTCGGCCTGGGGCGGTTGCCAAGCCGCCCGCTCGGCGTCGGTGAGCACGGGGGCCTGCTGGAGCAGTGCGCGCACCCGGTTGAGCTTGGCGCGGGCGCCCGGATGCAACCAGCCGAAGCGGCGGACGCGGTGGAAGCCGGAAGGCAAGACGTGCTGGAGGAAGCGGCGGATCAACTCGAAGGGTTCCAGGTCCAGGTGCTCTTCACGCCCCGAGATGCTGTCGCGATAGCGCCAGCGCACCCGGCTACCTGCCTGCCGAAGCCTTGGCGCAGGCAGGTCGGGGAGCAGGGGCAAGTCCCGGTCGCCGGTGGCGGTTTTGAAGACGTAGCGGCTGAGATAGCGCAAGGCGGCCTGACCGGAACCGGCGGGCTGGCAATGGACGACCCAGCGTTGCTTCCAGACCCGAGCGGGCAAGGTCTTGAGCAGGTCGGGGGCGTCGCGTTGGAGGGCCTGACGGAAGAGGGTGCGGTAGTGATCGGCCAGGGGATGGACGTGGACGAGGAACTTGGGGCGGCTGGGAACCCACTGGCGTTGATCGAGGCTCAAGCCGCCGGCGGGGATCAGGTAGTGAACGTGAGGGTGGTAGATGAGGGTGCGGCTCCAGGTGTGGAGGAGGCCGAGCATGCCCAGGGAAGCCCCGAGCCGCTGGGGGTTGCGGGCCAGATCCTGGAGCGCTTGAGCCGAGGTGGCGAAGAGCAGATCCAAACTCTGGCCGGGGTGCGAGCGCATCCAGAGGCGCAGTGGCTCCGGGACGGTGAAAGTGACCAGGAAGTAAGGGACCGGGAGCAGTAGGCTGGTGTGGTTGGCCAGCCACTGGTCGGCGTCGGTCTGGCCGCACTGGGGACAGTGGCGGTCGTTGCAGGAGTGATAGGCGTAATGGAACGTGCCGCAGGCCGGGCAGGCGAAGAGTTCGCCGCCCAGTGCGGGGGTGCGGCAGGCCAGGAGCTTTTCGAGGACCTCGCGCTGCCGCCAGGGCACAGCGGTGCCGAACCGTTTCAGATAAGCCGGCCCCCAGCGTTGGAGCAGCTGGTGGAAACGGATCGAGTCACCGCCGGCCCCGGTGGGACCGGTCCCGGACATGAGCCGGGCTCAGAGATCGGCCATGAGGGCGTCGAGGCGTTTCTGATGCTGAGTGCGGCAGAGGGTGGTCAGATGGGTGTAGATGACGGTGGCGGTGGGACTCTTGTGACCGAGGTTGACTTGGAGTTGGCGGAGGTTCTCGCCTTGCTCAAGCAAGTGCGTGGCGTAGCTGTGACGCAACGAATGGATATGAGCGGCTTTCTTGACGCCGCTGGCCTTGAGCGCGAGACGGAAGGCGCGCTGCAGGGTGGTGCGACACATGGGTTCGGCGGCGGTGGCAGCGCCTTGGCCGTTGTGGCCCTTGGCAGGGAAGAGGAGGCGCGGATGGCGATGAGCCTTCCAGCCCTCACGGAGCAGGAGCAAGGTGCGTTGGGGCAAGGGGACGTAGCGGTCGCGGTTGCCCTTGCCGGCGCGGATGTGGAGGAACATGCGTTGGGCGTCGATGTCGCCCACCTCCAAGTTGAGGGCTTCGCCCAGGCGCAGGCCGCAGGAGTAGATGGTGGTGAGGGCGACGCGGTGATCGAGGGCGGGGACGGCGGCCAGGATCTGGCGGACCTCGGTGGTCGAGAGGATGACGGGGAGCTTGAACTCAGGGGTGGCACGAACCAGTTCGACTTCGGCGGGCCAGGGGCGGCGGAGGGATTTCTCCCAGAACATCTTGATGGCGCAGATGGCCTGGGTGGAGGTGGAACGAGTGTAGCGACG
>JAKQKQ010000263.1 GCA_029560585.1 Verrucomicrobiota bacterium
TGTTTGGCGCGGAAGGTATCGGCGGCGAGGCTCACATCCGGCCCGACCTCGTAGAACAGCGGGCCGATGGGGATGCACACCGTCTTCTTGCGCTCGCTCGCCGGCCACGATGGCGAGTCGTCGCTCGACGGATAAGCGACCGACGGGAAACTGGCGCAGCGGATGTCGGTACCGGCTGCGGCTGTGACGAACTTGGTGTTGCCGGATCCGACATCCACCGCTCTGACGATCAATTCCATGGCAAGACTCCGAGGTTGGTTTCAGGTCGATCAGCATCGACAGGGCGATCTGATCCCGCCACACGGAATCCCCACTCAAAGAGGCCGATTTCGGCATCGGGCCCGGCCCGCTGTCAGCGAACCGGCGATCCACGGACATTGCGCTGACACTTGAAAGCGTCATCCCCCGGCGGGGCGGCGTGTGTGTCACTACGCTCTCATTCAAATGGCGGGCATCAACCCCATGCGCGGCGGTTGCCGTCGGAGCGGTCCGCGCGCGAGCACCGCCCTGAGCTGTCCTGCCCAGGACCAGAGGCAGAGATTTCCCCCGTCAAGCCCGCACGGCGCCTCGCTACCCGCCGCTTTGCGACAATAAATGCGCCTTACCGCAATCTCCCGGGCGCGCAAGTGCCACCCGCAATCCTCCGCAAATCGCCGCGCTTTCGCGCCGCCCACTTGACCGCCCTACCCGCGTGGCGTCAACTACGATTTCCCGAGGGCCATCCTGGCCCCGCTCCATCGCGGAGCAAAAGGCGTCGCAGTCGTTACCTGCCCTTGAAGCGCCGGTCCCGAACCGACGATGCCCTCGCCCTTGAGGCGGCGGTCCCGAGGTATTTTTCGTAGTGCAAGTCGCCGTGGCTTGGCCAGCGTTCATCGCTGGGCGCTCCCTGAAGCGCGCCACGGCCAACAGAGCACCCGGCCGGCACCCGATGCCGTGCCCCTGTTCCCGCCATCCTTTGAGCACGCGGTTCGCCGCAGCGCGCGGTCGTGTTTGCCCCCTTGGGCTCCCCGCGCGCCTTCGCTCACAAGCTCGACACTGCCCTGGACTTTCGGTCAGGGGCGGACCCATGCGAGTGGATGGCGCTACGACTCCAGAACCGATCCACCAGATGGCGCGAGGCTAGACCTCGCCGCCGATGCCCAAGCCACGCCCCAGAGGCCGGCCGGCATCACCACCCCCATGGCTGCAGAAATGCACGGATGGGCCGGATCAACCCGTTTCGTTTTTAAGACCGACCGAGTTGGCGAGCGC
>JAKQKQ010000278.1 GCA_029560585.1 Verrucomicrobiota bacterium
CACCGTGGTCATCTCCACGTCCACGTCCGGCAGCGAAAACTCCGACACCCGCCGCGCGCTCAGCCGCGGCGCGATCCTCGGCCGCCCGCCCCGGCGCTGCTGCTCCTGGATCTGGACCTTGTACTTCAGGTTCCGCGGCTCGATCGTCTTGGTCAGCTCCGGAGGCACCACGAACTTCGCCTCGTTCTGGAAGAAGTGCCGATAGATCACCCACGAACCAAACAGCAGGATCGCGCCCGCGTGGATGCCGGCGCTGGCCGCAACCACACCAAAGAACATACCCCGCCGCCGCCCGCTGGAAGCAGGGGCTAGATCCGTCCTAACGCCCCTGAGCCCGTTCATATCTCTTCGTCCGCGCCGGTGGCCACGGCCCACCCCCATGCCTCATTCTTTGATGGGTGGCATCCGCGACTTCGCTTGCTTGAATTTACCACGAAATTCCTTCGACATCATCTTCATGAAGTTCTCCTCCGCCGGGACGCTGCAGGCATACGCCACACAGTTCACCCGGGGCAAGGAGCGGCCCTTATCTTTGTACGCCACCTTGCCGACCTTCGCGATGTGCTCCAGGATCTCCTTGTCCGTCCAGATCGGGGGCCGCGGCGCGCCCGGCGGCAACTCGACAACCTTGGCCGGCAAACCCTTCTTGGCCCGATCGGCGTTCTCCTTGTCGCGCCTCGCCTGGAATTCCTCCCTGTAGTTCGGGTTCTTCTCGATCCACTTCTCGCGCCGCTCCTGGAACTTCTTCAACTCCTCCCCCTCGAGCTGCCTCACGATGTCCGGGCGGCCATCGCTGATGAGGAACAGGACATCGGCCGCCTGCTCGAAACCGGCGGTGACCGCGAGATCCATGCGGGTCCGGCCCGGGTGTTCCTCGGACGACTTGATGCCCTCTATCTCGGGCGTGTAGTTGCGCACGAGATTGCCGGAACGTTCCTGGCTCTCCGCGATGCCCTTGAGGTACGGCTGCAGGAACTCCTGTGCCTTCTTCTTGTTCTCGCCGTTGGCCAAAACCATCTGTTGCTCAAACAGGTCGACCTGATCGCCAAACATGATCAGGTTGAAAAACGTGCCCGGGTTGAGGCCCGAGATCATGTCCCAGATCTCGTTCTTGAGTTTCTCGAAACCCGGCTCCCCGCCCTTGTCGTCCTCGACCATCGAGAGCGAGATGTCGATCAGGAAGGCGATCCGCTCGCCGCGGTCCGTGATCCCGAAGAACTTCACCGTCGAGGCCGCCAGCCCCAGGCCCCCGCCCCCCGTGCCGCCGCCCAG
>JAKQKQ010000293.1 GCA_029560585.1 Verrucomicrobiota bacterium
CGTCAGGCGCGCGCCCGGGGCATGGGATCTAGCTCGAAAATTCGGACGCCGAATCGCAGGAGCCTGCTTGCAGGCGATCGCATCCGCGAATCGCGCGCAAGCGCGCTCCTACGTCCCGTTTTCACCCCCGGTGGTGCCCGCCGCGGCGGGCATGATGTCTGACCCGAGAATAGGGATGTCCACCGACAGGCGGGCGCGCGGGACATGGAATCTTGGCTTGAAAACTGGTCGCCCCAAACGGCGGCGTGGTCGCCCGCCTACCTCAGCCCATCATTGTCCGCGGTCAAAACCATCCCCTGTGCGCCGACACCAGCAGCTTTCAATGCCCCGATCATGCCCCGCATGATCCGCTGGCAGATCGTGGCGCCACCCACCACCACGGCCACGATAGTCGATCCCGAGCCGCTGAGGAACGCCCCAAAGGCCCCCGCCTTTTCCGCCGCCGCCACAGCCGCCTCGAAACCGGGCAAAAGATGTTTCCGGTAGGGCTCGTGTAACCGGTCGCGGAATGCCTCGCCCAGCAGCTCATAGCGGCTGGTCGCGAACGCGGCCGCCACCAGCGCCGCCTGCCGACCATTATGCACCGCGTCCTGAAACGACACGTGGGCCGGTAGCACCGCCCGGGCCGCGGGCGCCTCCACCTCGATCTCGGGCACCACCGCGATGAATTTCAACTTCGGCGCAACCGGTTGCCGCAACACGGCATCACCCGCGCAGACGCAAAACCCGCCCAGGAACGCAGGTATCGCATTGTCCGGATGGCCCTCCAGATCCACGACCAGCTTCATGCATTCGGCCTCGGTCAAGGGTCGGCCCACCAAACGATTCAATCCCACCAGCACGCCTGCGCGCACTGTCACGCTGCTCCCCATGCCACGCGCGATCGGCACGTCACCCGATACACTCGCCGTCCACCAGATCCGCTTCCGCGCCCGCCAAAACAGCCGCTCGGCCGCCTCCTCCATCATGGGTGGCAGTTCGGCGCATGGGCGCGCACGTAACCGTTGCACCGTGACCTTGTTGTAAAGTTTCAGGGCCACGCCAAGGCAATCAAATCCAGGTCCCAGATTCGCCGTCGTCGCTGGAACCCTTACGATCACCGAGCCCGATCTCGCGCCGCGCACCTTCGCCGCCATGCGTGATAGAATGCCCAATCACATCCCGGAGTCACGCCCAGACCACGCCATTTCCTAACCACGCATTGCCCCATCCCACGCCCTTCCGCACGACCAGCGAAATCGTATTAGTTGTTCATTTCCAACGTGTTATGACTGCCGCAAACCCGCCGCCGGGCGCCAGGTGCACGTGGAATGGCGCTTCCGCTGATAACGTGCGCCGCTCGCGCCTCCAATCTTCGGCATGGCGCTCCGCATTGATGCCATCGGCAAACAGGTCCATTTGCCAGTTGCCGGACCCCAGGAAGTCGAGTCCGAGCGACATCTCCATCCCCCGCCAATCGCACATGCCCGCCAGATACCAGCGCTCGCCTTTGCGCCGGGCGACGGCGATGTGCTCCCCGAGCCGTCCCGCCAGCGCTACCGTCTCATCCCACGTTGTCGGCACCGGGCCCAGAAACTCCATGATCTCGGGTTCCGCCTGATAGGATGTCGGCGCATCGGCCAGCATTGCCAGCGGCGCATCGTAGACCACGTACATCGCCAATTGCTGGCAACGCGTGCCGTGGCTCATCGGCCGACTGGCGTTGATCGCGAACCCCCCCCGGTTGGCGTTCCGCATCGCACCAGGCGTGTAATCCATCGGCCCCGCCAACATGCGCACGAACGGGATCGTCAGCGCGTGCTCGAGGGTCGTCCCGTCCGGCGGCGCAAACTTGTTATATTCCAGCCCGCGCACGCCCTCCTGATTCACGACGTTCGGGAATGTCCTCATGAGCCCGGCGGGCTTGTGCGCCCCGTGAAAATTCACCATGAGATGATGTCCCGCCGCGGCCTTCGCGCACCGCCAGTAGAAATTCACCATCTCCTGATCATCCCGGTCCATGAAATCCACCTTCAGGCCCGCCACGCCCCACTCCTCAAACCGCGACATCGCGGCCTCCATCTGAGCGTCCAGCGTCCGCGCCACGCACCACAGGAACACCCCCACCCCCCTAGACTTCGCGTGCCGGATCACCTCCCCGATGTCGAGTCGCAGCTTGAACAGATCAAACTGGTCCGACCAACCCTCGTCGAGGTTGACGTACTCCAGCCCGTTCGCGGCCGCAAAATCGATGTAGTACTTGTAGGTCTCAACGTTGATCCCCGCCCGGAACGGCACGCCCTTGAGGTTCCAGTCGTTCCACCAGTCCCAGGCAACCTTCCCCGGCCGCACCCAGGAGAAATCGCCCTCGTGCGGGCGCGCGAGCAAATGCACCAGATCGCTGCCGATCAGGTCCTTGTCCTCGGGCGCCACGATCAGCGCCCGCCACGGGAAGGACCGCGTGCCATCGGTCTCGGCGAGATACGCCGCGCGCTCCACCACCTCCTTGTGAAAATTCATCCATCCCCCCGGCACGTCCTTGAGCGCGACGCGCGGAAAGTCCGCCAGAACGTTTCCCCCTTCCCCGCCCCGCAGGTACATCCCGGGATAGTCGCGCAAGTCCGACTCGGTCACCGCCAGATTCACACCGGCCGACGACCGGAACAGCGCCGGGAGCACCGCCATCCCCTCCTCCGGGAACGTCGCCGCCTCGCCGCGCGTGTAGAAATCCTCATAGCTGTTGACCCAGTTCGTGGCGAAGGAGGCGCAGAACCGCGTGCCCGCCGGGAAACGCAGCGTGGCTGACTCGCCCATCACCTTAACGCGCCCGGGCAACTTCGTCACCCATCGCCACGCAACCCCCGCATCGTACGCCCGCATCTCGAGCGCAAAACCACCCTCGAAAGGCAGCGTGAGCCGATTGTGGTCATCCCGGATCTCCGACCGCTTCCCGTACGGGGGTCTCACGATCGCCCGCACCTCTTCTCGCCCCGGTTCCCCCGCCAGTTTCGCGCCGGCGCACACAGAACCCGCCGCCCCAAAGTCCATGCCGACGGCCGAAGGCAGCAGCACGGGCACGCCCTCGCGCGCCAAGGACAGGCCCACCACGGGTCCCACTTCGGCAGCGAACCGCAACGTCCCGTCAGGCGAATTGACCTCGTGCGTTACGCCGGCGCGCGCCGTTGGCAGAACCGGGATCATAGACATGGCGACCACCAGGAGCTTCGTCACTTTCAGATGACTCATGCGATTCCCCTCTCAACGATGCACCACCTTGCCCGCGATGAACCCACCGTCAAGTGTCCGCCCATCGCCATTTCCGCACTTCGGACGAAACTTTTCCCCGGGCGCAACGTCTCATCTATCATGAGGGCTACATGCAGACTCCCATTCCCGCTGACCGTGGCCGCAATCTTGTGCGCCGCGCCCACCGCCCACCCAGAGAGCGCCAACCACTACCTCGCCAGCCCCGAAAAGTACGAGGGCAAATCGGTCAAACTCGACGTCCGGGTCGTGCGCCCCGTGCGCTGGACGAGCCCGCTGGAAGGGATCCGCTTCTTCCACGCCTTCACCGAGGACAAGCAGCACAATGCCCTCGCGGGCGCGATCCTCGTCGCGGTCCCCAGTTCCGCCGCCGAAAGATTTGTTGGTGAATACAGTCTCAGCGCCACTGCGCATTCCGAGACGCTCCGCGGCATCCTGCGATCCGTATCGACACGCAACAAGCGCGTTCCCCGCGTGTACCTCGTGGACTACGGGGGCCAATGCGCCGACATCCTTGCGAAGAACAGGGGCGTCGCGCTCGACGCGGATGCCGCGAGCCCCTGAATCCCATCCGATCAGGGATGGGATGGCACGCCTACGATCACCGACTCAGCTCCCGCACGCAGCGCAGCCCCGCCCTGGCTTCCGCCACGAGATCCTTCACGTTGCCCTCGAGGCTGATCCGTTGCGCGTAGCCAATCTGGTGGGCCGCTTGGAAAAACACCCGATAGCGCGGATCCTCACCCGGATCGCCGGGATACGTCCGCATCTCATCCGTCCTGGATATGTGCATGTGCTCGATAAGCGGACCCGCCTCGATGATCGTTTCGGGAGATTCTTTTTCCAACGCCCAGTGGTAGAAATCCACCATCAGGCGAATCTTGGGGTGCCCCACCTCGCGCACGATCGCGGCACCCTCGCCCGTCGAGTTGATGATGTTGGAACCATTCCGCGCCAGGGGTTCGACGCAGACAAACATCCCATGGCGCTTCGTTTCTATCTCCGTCCCACACGTGACCAGGAACGCCCGCAGCTGCGCCAGGGCCTTGTCTTTCGGAAAACCGTCCGGCACGTTCCTCGCGCCCGGGCTCCCAAACACGATGCGCTTCGCGCCCAGCGCCTCCGCGCGCCCCAGCGCCCGCGCCACGTAATCCTTCACCTTGGCGCCATCCACGTCCGGCCCCGTCAGCCTCACTTCCGGAGGCACAAACCAATTCATCGACTCGACCCGGATGCCCGATCCCTCCACCTTTCGCCGCGCCACCTCAAAATCCGCGTCGGAGAGCGTCATCGTCTTCGACAGTGATGGCTCCGCATAATCCGCCCCTGCGGCCACCAGCTTCTCCACGTCCGCCAACGGATCCACCGACGTGTACGACGCCACGCCACAGCGCAAGCCAGTCCGCCGCCGCGTGCAGGCCACCGCCGACGCCAGTGCCCCGCCGCCCGCGGACAAGAGAAACGCCCGACGCGTCTGAAGCGATCCACCGTTATTCATGCCCAGACCCTAGACCCCGCCTCGGGTCCCCGCAATAGCCGTCCCAGCTGGATCGCGCCGCGGCTCGCGCATGCCAAATGGCTCTCTTTGCCCAGCGGGATGCGGACACCGGCCGTAGGAGCCCGCTTGCGGGCGATTGGAATTGCGCGCAAGCGCACCTCTTCTCACCGCTCTGAACCCGCTTTGGAGTGTTCGTTCCCGACCCGCACGAACTCGGCACGGTCGATGAAGACCGCCTTTACGGCCGAACCCCGCCCGTCCTTCGGGATCACGCCCGGCCCAGCCCAGAGGTACTGGCCTGCCTCGGGCGCCCAATCGCCAAATTCGTACCACCCGTACCCGTCGGAAACCGCGCTCACCTTCGGCTGGATCTGCGCCACACCCTTCCGCCGCACTTCATCGTAGACACCGGCCCAGAACGCCATCCCATCGACTCCCGATTTCTCCACGCGGACACGCATCCGCACCCGGTACTTCACGCCGGGCTCGAACAGCCCCGCATCCACGCGCCACTGCAGGCACCACTCGTGATGCGTGCCAAAGAGTTTCACCGCATAGCCGTCATCGGCGCCCGCATCGGGCACGGTCGCGCCCCATTCCCCCGGCCTGCCCAGCTGAAATTGGATGTCCTCGACAACCACGCGATCCGCCCGGTGCGCCCCCGCCGCCGCCACCTCCGGCAACCCCTCCACCTCAGCCGCTGCGCCGAAAACCATCGGGACCGCCATCCGCGCCCCCGCCACAAGATTCGTCGGCGCGCACAGGACGAACAGCCGCGCGAATGCGCCGCGGGCATCGGCCAGAATCCACAGCCGCTCCAGCCCCATTTCCGGCAATCGCACGCGCGCCGCGCGCCCCCGATCCCCGCCAAAAACCAGGATCTCGCGCCCCGCTAATCCTTCCACGGGCACCGACATCGAGGCGAATGTCTGGTCGGCTGGCACCGCGCAGGTCCGCCACGGCCCGCCCTCCGCGGGCGCACGAATGGAGACCGCCCCGCCTATTGGGAACGCCGCGCGAAGAACCGGCCGCACCGCGCCGATCTCGGCTTTCCGATTCACGAACGTCGCCGCGATGCCCAATCGGCCCCCCTTGACCGAAATTTCCCGGCCCATCTCCACCGTCCCACGCCTGCCGCGCGATAGCCTCACCTCGCCCTGGCCGCCGCCCACCTTCGTGTAGGGCGCTTCCCCAAGATCAAACACTTTGGCCAGACCCTCGACCGCATCCACTCCCCCGCCCTCCGCGGAAATCACCTCGCGCCCCCCACCACCGCAGAAACCCACGACCCGCGCACCCATCTCTGGCACCACCCTCGCCACCCAATCGCCAGATCGAACTTCCACCGGCACGAATCCCTCGCTTCGCCCGCGCCACAGCGCCACGAGTTGTGCGGTCCGCTCGGCGCTTTCCGCCACATGCGTCACGCCCCCCTCCTTCATCCGCGCCAAGAGATCTCCCGCCAGCGCGGCGTACGCGGGCTCTACGCCCTCCGGCCGAAACGCGCCATCGCGCCAGACGTGCCGCACATCCATCTTTGGCCACCGCATCAGCCGGGCGTACATCACGGGCATCGCGCCCATCCGAACGTTGTAACGGAATCGCGCGTCCCCCGCGGCCAGGCGCTCCGCCTCGTCCCAAAGCCCCATCGCCCCATCAAAAAAATCCTTCGGATACCAGGGCACATCCGGCGGCGAGCCGATCCTCAGCACGCAGTCCTCGGACGCCCCAACCTTCTGGAGGGCGTCAAAATACTCCCGCACCGGTCCCGCGGCGGGCCCATAGTAGCCTTTGAAGAAATCGTCGTACAGCGCCCCAACGTCCGCCTCCGGATCCCACAGCAGCTTCGCCAACAGCCAGGCGCGCAACTCCGCGAACTCCGCATGCGGCGCCTGATACGCCCCCTGCTCAAAGAGCCCGACAACGTGGTTCGCCCGAAAGAACCGCACGTTGGCCCCCAGCGCGCCAAAATTCGGGTGGGGCCCGAGATAGTTCCCGAAGTTCGTCACGTAATCCCACACATATAGCTTGTCCGTGATCGCCGCCCATCCCCGGATCTCCTCGACAAATTTTCTGTTCTCAACGTACGGGCTCGCGTCGATGGGTTTCGAGAAGTCACACTCGATGCTGCACAGCCGCGGCACGACGTTCGCCCTCGGCCGCACGGTCTTCGGGGGCTTGCGCGTGTACTGATAGGCCAGCGTCTCGATCCACACGTCCGGAAATTCCTTCTCCACGGACTCGGCCACCTTGTTCACAAAAGAGATCATCGTTCCAGACTTCGATCCCTCCCGTTCGTCGATTGCCGCGCACGAGGCACACTCGCAGGCACCGTGCCAATCGTTCTGGCTCACGCTGAAGAGCCGCGCGCCGGGATTCTTCCGGATCACCGCCAGCAGGCGCTCGGTCACGATGCGCAGGACATCCGGATTCGTCAGGCAAAGCTGCGCCCGCTCGGCCGTGCGCCGCCCGCCGATCTCGCTGAAGTATTCCGGGTGCGCGCCGAAGAATTCCTCGGGCGGCACCAGCCGGTTGAATGTGTGCACGAAAAAACCGTCCCCAAATCTGATCTTCCCCCCGTGCCGCTCCTCCAGCCGCGGTGAGTTTCCGTTGACTCGGCACCGCGCCGCAAAATCCCCATCAAACATGCCCCACCAGAATGGCTCGCGCATCGCGAAGGCCGGGCGCTGCATGACATCGGTCGCGGGGATCACCCAGTCCGCGCGCCGCGGGATGACCGAATGGTGTTTCGCGTACCACCGGCAGCCGCCAAATCGCTCCAGCAGCTCGTAGGCGCCGTAGAGGGTGCCCCGCACCGGCCCCGCGACAACCAGAACATGCGGCGGCCTCGTTACTATCCGGAATCCGTCGTCGCCCAGTCCGGCCACTCCCGGGTCTGCCCCGAGGACCGCCGCCGTGTGCCGCGTCTCGCCGAGCAGGATGGCCGACGCCGGCAGCGGCACGTCGTCTCGCGCGATGGCGAGCTCCGCCCCCGTCATCTCCCGCGTGAATCGCCGCAACTCCTCCGCGGCATATACCTGCGAGGGCGATGCCGCCGCGGGAAGGATGATCGAACAGTGGGCGACCCCGCCCGAAACGACCGCCACGTCTGCGGCGATTCCCGTCCTTGCGCCAAGAATCAACCCGCACACCGAGACCCAAAACCCAGCCATCCTCATCATAAAACTGTCAATCCTGTTTGACGTATATTGAAGCGCCTCGCGATCGCCCGGCGCAAGCTTTCATGGGACTCCGAAATGCTCGCCCAGGGCCGATCTGTCGATGGATGCGCCATGCGAGCATCCTAGCCTGCATATTTCACGCTTCCGCGTGAAATATGCAGGCTCAAAGGAAAACCGCGCTCCGAAGAACGCGACTTTGAAGGGTCTGGGGCCACCGGTTCGCGAAACAAACTCCGCAACCGCGAAAAAACCCAGTCTTTGCCTGACCTTTCCCAATAAATGGCTTTCATGGCGCGGTTTTCCCAGAGCCCGGAATTTCACAGCCGACAGGCTGTGAAATATCCGGGCTAGGGAGGGCCCGCGGCATGGCGGGCCGGGTTGGCCCGGGCGTTGCACGGCTGGTGAATCGCGGACGCCGGGGACGGCGTCCCTCCCAACTGATACTGAGACGCCAGCATGGAGGTGATGGTCTGGCGTTTTGAGACAGGCTCGCCCCGGCGTCCGCGGCCCGCGAGGCCGGGAACATCACTCCAGTGCCGGCCCGGCGATCAGGTCCCCGCGCCGCTGGCGCTGCTGGTCTTCCGGATCGAAGGTGCCGTAGAAGAGGGCGTTGGCGTCCATCCACGTGGCGAGCCGTCTGAGTTCCGCGTCGGTGAGCACGACCTTCTCGTGTCCCCTCAGCAGCAGGGTCATGAGTGGGCTGGATCGCGCGCCGAAGAGGTCCGGGTGCGTCAATGGTTCGGAGTTCGCCTGTGGCGTCGCTTTCCACTCCGAGTAACGCACGCGCGGCGCCAGCGCCAGATATGAGGCCGTGAACTCACCCGAGGGGGCACCGCTCAAGTTGATCCCGCCCTTGGCGTCTTCCGGACAATGACAGCGAACACAGTGCTTATCGAGGATCGGCTGCACCAGAATCGCGTAGTTGAACGGCCGCGAGCCTTCCGGGCCCGGCTCGATGACCGACGGCTCCCGCCTCCCAGCCAGTGTCGCCCCCGCCGCGACCGGCGCCGTGACGCGTTGCTCGTGGCACCCGATGCAGCTGGCCCGCTCACCGGGTTGAAGATAGGTGACGCTGCGCATCGTCTGCACCGCCATGCCGCGCCCATCGAGCGCCTGGAATGCCAGCGGGACCCCGGCCGGCGCGCGGAAGTACGCCGAACCATCGGCCTCCACGGGCACCGTCCCCAACACCTGCTTGCCCGGCGAAGCGTTGGCGAGCCCGACCCTGGGTTCGTTCGCGTGGGGCGTCGTCTTCGGAAGCACCTGCAAGATCCGCAGTTCTTTGATCGTGCCCCTCTCCTCCGCCAACTGGGGCCAGCTGTCATCCACGTCCTGCATGAAAAATGTTCCCTCCTTGTCCCCCGCCTCCGCCAAGGTGGAAAGGATCGCCGGAGGCCGGGGCCGGGCCCGCAGCGGCATGGGCCAGAGGCTGCCGATGCTCACGTCGCGGTAGATCAGCTCTTTGTTCCCAAAGCGATCCACCAGGTAGATGCCAAACATGTTCGGCCGATTCGCGTTCGGCTCGCCGACCAGCGACTCAAAGCTGTACGCGGCCAGAAAGTAATCTTCCGACAACGGAAAAGGCGTGCGGTAGCAGTGCCCCGGCCAGCGCTTCTCCTCGGGAGAAACCTCCGGTGCCTGCGTGATGCCGGCCTTGGCGTGCCAGCGCTGCACCGGGCTCTCGCTCTCGGGAAACAGCGCGTCCCGCGTCAGCCGCGAGATCGGCTCCAGTCCGTCGACGCCCCGGGTGGTGTCCAGCAGTATGATCGATCCGGCGGTCATCGCGTGGTGGGCCGCCGCCGTCGCCATCACGCGGTGGGAGTTTGGGATCGGGCGCGCCTCCCAGATACCCACGGGGTTCAGCGTGTTGTTTCCGTAGAACGCGCGCGCGCCGCTGCCGTCGGGCCGCGCGGTCCAAAGCTGCTGGTAGTGCACCGCATTTCGATCCACGTAGTCCCAGCGCGTGTAAATGATGCGCCCGTCATTCAGCACCGCCGGATCCCACTCGTGTGTCTCGTGAAAGGATATCACGCGCGGATCCGAGCCGTCCGCGTTGGCCACCGCCATCGTGTAGACTGGGCAAGGGCCCCGCCCACAACGGTGGTACCCGCCGCGACGCGTGGATAGAAATACGACCTTCCCGCCCGGCAACTGGCGCGGCGAAAAATCGTCGTGCGGGCCGTCGGTCAGCTGCCTCAGCCCGGAACCGTCGCTGGCCATCTCGAAAAGGTGGTAGAACTGCGTCGTGTCCGTGCGCCAGTCGCCCCCGGCCGGATTGGTCTTGCAGAAGGCGAACAGCACGCGCCGCCCATCCCACGAGACGTCCAAATGCTGAAAGCTCCCAGTCGGCAGGGAATCGAGCCGGCGGGCGCGCATCGAATCTCCGGGTGCCCCAAGCACGAAAACGCCGCCGCCCGGGCGCGCGCAGCGGCCGGAATACTGGGTCAGCTGGTGGCTGAAGGCACTGGGCACGTTCTTGACGAACGCGAGCGGCCCGACCTTCGCCAGGGGGTTGCAAAAGGCGATCTTGCGACGAACCTCGTGCGCGCTGCGCCAAAGCGTCTCCCACTCGGACTCGGCCGCCATGCCCGCCGCGGCGGGCACCACCTGCGGTGAAAATGAGACGTAGGAGCGCGCTTGCGCGCGATTCGACTCGCCTGCAGGCAGGCTCCTACGATTCGGTGCCTGAATTTTCGAGTCAACCACGCCGGCGCTGATCAAATCCTGATAGCGGCGGCGCAGGCCCTCCCATGGCCCCACCAAGTCCGTGGGTCGCGCCCCCGCGCGCGACAGGTTATCAATCAGCCGGTCACCGCGCCGGAAGAGCAGGTCGATGGCCTGGGACCAGTTCCGGGGTTCGCGCGGAGTGCCGATCCCATCCTGCATCCGCCAGTCCCACTCGATAACTTCCCGCTCGATCGACGGCCGAAGATTGGACAACAGGGGCGGAGGCAGCGTCTCCGTCGCAGCGGGCAACAGCAGGGGAATGTCGGACACCTCATCCGCTCGCGCGCACCGCAGCCCTCCGAGCCGCACGCCGGTTTCTTTGTCAATCCCTCGAATTGAAATCACCAGCCGGCCGCCTTCGCCGACCGCAGAGCGTTCCGTCGATAGGACGGCCGACTCGCCCACGGCCAGTCGCCGTTTCACCCTGTTTGTTCCCAGCGACAGCGCGACGTCCGCCCGCGTCCCTCGGACCACCGACACTTCGGCCATGGCACTCAGGAGTTCCACCAGATTCTTGACGGGGATCGCCAGCCGCACCTCCTCATCGCGCCGGACGCTGACGGCAAACCTTTTTGCCGGCGCCATCATCAGCATCTGCGGCCCTTCGGCGCGGCCGATCAGGGACAGGCCGCCCGCGGCTGCTCTTGAGGGCAACGCTTCCTCGCCATCTAATGTCACCACGCAGGTTCCAAAGACGGATCCCCGCGCATCGCGCACCAGCTCGGCTTCCGCCCAGTTCGCCATGTCGCAGCTGATGCCATCGCCACCGTCCGACGCGATCAGCCGCAGTTCCCGCACGCCACGCAGCGGCACTTCGACTCGCCGCGCCGCATCGCTATCAGACATCGGCCTCGTCTCGAACACGGTCTCGCCATCCGCCGCAATCCGAAACACGGCGCTGCCGCGCTTCCCTCCCTGCCACTGGA
Organism: Verrucomicrobiota bacterium; assembly: GCA_029560585.1. Classification (GTDB taxonomy): domain Bacteria; phylum Verrucomicrobiota; class Verrucomicrobiia; order JADLBR01; family JADLBR01; genus JADLBR01. The sequence continues at coordinate 11,577 of JAKQKQ010000293.1, forward strand.
CTCCAACCCACGCGCGAAAGGTCTCATACCGCCCGCGCAGATCCACCACGATCTCGCCGTTCGCGTGATGGCCTAGACCCTTGGCGAAAAACCTATCACCGATACGAAGCGGTGACCCCACGGCACCCGGCCGCGCCGCCGCCGTATCAAGGCCGAAATCGCCCCACTGCTGCTGATGCGTGAACGATACCCCCGCCGCCCGATCACTGAGAAAATCAATGTCAGCTGCGCGCAAATCCGGGACGCAAAGGCCAAGGCACATCAAGAGCACGACGGATCGCCCAAGGGAACTGCCGACGGGCGCCGATCCCTCGCGCCGGCTGGCAGCCACCGGACCCGCCGGCAAATCCACCATGACCATTATTATATTCTAACAAACGACCGGCCGGGACTCCAGCGCCGACCACTCACCAAGCAACCGCCGCACGATAAAGCCAACATCCCACGCGTCGCGCAGACCGCACGCCTTGTAGGCCGGCACTGTCAACCGGCGCCATCGTGACGGCGAGCAACACAGCCACCCTACAAACGCTCACGACCCCTTCTTCGCCGGTTGAATTTCTCCATTCCTCAGACCACCACGCCCACCCGCACCCCCCATCACCCGTTTCAGAGCAGTCTGCGACAGCCGCACGTCCACCAGTTTCCATCCGCCTGCACCCAAACGGAAGACAAGCCCCGAATCCTCTCTCTCGATCAGAAAGGTCGAGGCACCCCGGAAGAACGCATATCTTACCCCTTTCATGGCATCGCCGATTTTCGTCTTCGAGGGATCAGATTGCGCCAGCAGCCCGATCCCCTCCGGCGTCATGTACACATCCATGAAAGAATCGATCATCGTCCCCATCATCATGGCCGCCAGCTGACCCATGCTCCCCTGCCCGCCGCCCTTCTTGTCCATCTCCTCTTTCGCGAGAACCTCCAACTGTCCTTTCAACGAAGGCCGGATAGTCACAAAATTCACGGCCGAAGCGATGGCCGCCGTGTCCTTTTCCACGATCGCCCGCCACAGCCCATACGCCGTCAAATACGGCCACGCGACATAGGCCAACAGGAGGCCCGCGACCACCACCGACGTGATGACGACCGCCCGCCCGTTCGTCCTGCCCGCACCCGCCAATGGCGCCAGGCCCGGCGCCGACTCCAGACTCGGTTGGGGCACGGGAACCGCCAGCACCTGAAAACAGTACGGGCACCGGATCTCCATGCCGGCCCACTCCGGTGGTGCGCTCAACGGTTTCGAACAATGCGGACAGATCATATTCATGCTCAATTTCTCACTTCCCATCACGCGGACCCGGTCTCGCTGATGCCTGGGCTGTGGCCGCCAGCGCCTTCACCTGCTCCGTCGCACCAGCGTCGCCGGCCACTGTTCCGAACAACGAAACAGCTTCACCTGTCCGTCCCAACGCCACCAGCCGCCTGCCCATCACGTACGTCAGCGGCGCGCGCAGTTCCGCCTTGAGCCGAGGCGCAGCCCCGGCCCACCCCACGAACGCGGTCGACCCCTGCCATGCCAAAAGCAACTGCACAAACATCGTCTTGTCGATCTCGCCGTTCTGGATCAGCCCCTCGAATATCCCCCCGGCAACCCTCCATACCACCGCATCCTCCTCAGGACTCATCCCATCCCCAAACGCACCCGATCGCATCAGCTCGAAAACAAGCAGCGTCGGCAATGCCGAAATCACGTCGCGGAACGGTATCTCCTGGAACACGATCTGCTTGGCCAACGGCCTGCCGCGCCCGTTGCGGAACATCCCCAGAAAGACGGACCGGAGGGCCTTCGTTGATAGTGCCCCCTTGAAGGCCGCCGTGCCGAGCACATCCACTGGCAAATCGGTCGCGACCATGCTCCCGATCCGCCCAATCAAAATCGCCATGTCCCCTTCGTCCAGATGATCCGAGAGGGACGCCATGATCAGGGCCGATGTCAACCTCAACCCCACCGAGTATCGCCAATTCGTATCCAGGCCAGCGAGCCATGCGGCCCGCGCACCCCCCGAGTCGCCGGCCATCTCGCGAAAGAGGCCCTTCATCGCATAGGCGTCGTACAGAAAGCACCCTTCCACTCGCCAGACCGGGCCTTCACCCATTAGGACGTCGAGCGTCCTCTCGGCCTCCGCGATGCGCCCCAGGGCGGCGAGTGCCCGCACCTCCTCAAGGCCAAGGGTGAAATCCATCTCGACAGCCTTCAGGGATCCCTGTGCCCGCCATTTCCGGGCGGACTCCAGCGCATCTTGCGCCCGCCCCGCATCCCGCAACATCCAACCGTAATACGAGAACAGATTGACGGAAAAACTCCGCCGGTACTCCGAGGCCTCGATCTCCCGAAGCCAGCCCTCGACATGCCCAAGAGCCTCCCGATCCCTTTGGGCCAGCAGATACGCCTTCATCAGATTCCACCGGGCCTCGTTGATCGTCCCTTCGAATGTCGCCAACAATTCTGCGACCTGGACCGACTGCCGCTGGTGTTCCACCAGATCCACGTGCGGCGCGTAGATGCTGAACTTCGAACCATAGCTCAAATACCCGTCCAGGATCCGGTCGCGCATGTCCATTGGAACGATCCGCGCCAGAGAGCGGAGGTCATACTGCGAGGAGATGCTCGAGAGAATCGCCCCCGCCTCCTTCATGTCGCGGGCCTCGACCCGCCGCGCCCAGAGGTGGCACGAGGCCAGCAGGGGCCACCGTCCGGCCGACCCGCCCGCCACCTCGGCCAAGATCGCCTCACCTTCCGCCCCCCTGTCCAGTTCAACCAGGCAGAGCGCGATCTTGAACCGCACCTCGCTGACGATATCGGCCCGGCTGGTCGCCGCCAACTGCTCCTCGTACGCGAGCATCGCCTCCGAGAAACGACCCTACCCAAACAGCTCGTCCCCGCGCTCCAGCGCCGTCGGTGCGTGGGGCAGTGCCTGCCGCCACGCCCGCAGACGGGATACTGTGACCCCCTCCGGCCAGTAGACACCGAAGGTCCCAGATTCCTGCCTGGATTCCATAAAGGGATCTTCGAACTCAAAGGCCGGCAGGTCGCCCACCTCCAGGCGCACGCGCTGTCCCTGCCGCTCCGCCTGTAACCGCAATGGCCCCTCAGGCAGGCGATCCGCCCCTATCTCCGACGACACCAACAGCACCTGATCCCGATAGATCTCCGTCCGTACTGACAACCCTTCTCGCCGCGCCGCTGAGATGCCCCCCGATGTCCCAGTCGTCCCTTGCTCAGGGGACAGGCCCAGCAGGAACCGGTATCCGCGACCGCCGAAGCGGCGCACGACCGAACCATCCTGCAGGCGCCAGGCAAAGACATTTCCGTCACCATGCGCCGTGTACAGGAGCTGCCGTTTCGTATCCAAGGCGATATCTTTGATCTGCTGGTCATGGGTCTGGAATTGCCGCACGAAGATATCTTCCCCGACGCCCCGGACAACGACACCGTGCCGACTCCCCTCAACCATCGCGACCAGATCCCCGCCCATCCGGACCTGCGCCGGGGCCTTCGTTCCCTTTCCCCAGATGCGCTCATCGCCTCCCGCCAAATCCAAGATGTGGTACCCCTCCGAACCCAAGGACCACCACGCCAGCGACCGCCCGTCGGCCGAGAACGCCATGGACGTCACCCGACCGACCGGTTGACTCCCCGACTGGACCAACGCGCCCCTGGCGACATCCCGGATCTGGATGGGGGAGCCTTCGGTCGCCGACGCAATCCGCCTGCCGTCTGACGAGAACGCCAGCGCGCCCACGGTCATTCGTCCCACCGGGATCCTCCAGAGCACCGCTCCGGTCGCTGCATCCCAGAACAACAGCTGGCCCTCTGGATCAGCAAGCGCCACCCGGTCCAGCGACGGGGCCAACGCTACTGCGGCCGCAGTGACCGGCAGCGGGCGGCTCTCCCCTCGCCACTCCCGACCGTAGCTGGCCCACCGGCAATAGGTGGTGCCCACCGCCGCCGCCGATCTGCCATCGGCCGACAGGCCCAAGCAACGCACACGGCCGCCGCACCCCTCCAGCAGCGCCCCGGGGTTGCCCGACTTCCCGTCCCAAATCTGCACCCGCCCAGACTCGTGTCCCGAGGCGATAACCGTGCCCCCGCCCGACACCGCGATCACCGCGGCCGACCCCAGCTGGAGACTGGACGCGCACAGCGCCAGCCCAAGCACCGGGGCCTTCTCCCAGCCCGACTCCATCACCATCTCCAGTCGCACGGCGCCCGCGGCCCGCAGCCCAAGCTCCATATATCCGTTGCCCGAGCGCCGCACCATCCCGCCGCTAGAAACGACCACCGACTCCGGACCCACCACCTCCGCCAGACCCTCGAATG
>JAKQKQ010000307.1 GCA_029560585.1 Verrucomicrobiota bacterium
GGCCTACAAATTTTGTAGGGCATCTCTGTGAGATGCCGTGCATTGTCGCGCGCCGCACACCATTGGAAGTCCCCTCTATCATCAGATGGGCATTGATTGTTGGGTGTTCAGTGTTGGGCGTTTGAGTTTTGAGACAGCCTCAGGCCGCGGGCCCTCCCGGCGGAATCGGGCCACGTGCGCCATCAGGCGGAACCCATGACGTGTTTCAACCGGCTGCTAGCGCCCAAGGTGCTTCGAGACCGGGTCTAGCGATTCGCCCGCTCCAACCGAAAGACGCGCAGCATGGAGGGCGGGGGCGGGGGGCCGGGCCGGGGGCGGTCGCGGTTGGCGCCGAGGGTTTCCCAGACGATGGCATAGCGGCAGTCGGAGGGTGCGTTCTTGCCCTGGTCCCATCTGCGCTGGAGCAGCATGCCGGGAGTCGGATTCTCGATCTTTCCGAATCCTTCGGGGTCTTTCCATTCGGCGGGTTTGCGCGGTGCCTTGCCGATGGGCTCCAGGGTATTCTCATCGAGGAGGAATGTCCCGGACTCGTGGGGGCTGCGCCATGCCAGTTCGATCTTGCCATCGCCGGCGGGTGTGGGATCGCCGACGCCGACATCAACGTTGGGGATGGATCCGCCCCCGCTGAAATCCCAGCGGTATCCCTTCCATCGCGTGACGGGTCGCACGACCCATCGCCCATTTTCGAACCGAGCGCAGAAGACTTGGCTCTGCCCGTCGGGATCGTACCTGTGGTAGGCGATGACGGGCCGTTTCGCGTTATCGAAACCCAGCTTGTACGAGACGTTGATCAGCCCGCCGCCGGGTTTCACGGGATCCACGATGTCGATGTTATTGGGCGAGAGGGGCAGCTTCAGGGGCTTGCCTGCAGCGGTCTCCCAGCGGATCAGGTCGCGGCTGCGCGCGTAGGAGAGGCTGTGGTTGGTGGCGCAGTCGCCTGTGTCGCGCCAGGTGCCGCAGACATGGAAACAGCCATCGGGGCCGGGTTCCGGGCCGGAAAAATAGGCGCTCATCTGGCCGAGGCCATCGGTGAGCGGGGTGTTGAGCAATGGGCGCCATCTCCGCTCCGATGGGTCGTAGCGGTTGATGATGTCGTTGCCCTCGCCACTCTTGCCGTCGCGGTACTTGAAGAGCAGCCCGCCATCGGGACCGGTGAAGAAGACGGGGTAGGTGGACCGCTGTTCCAGGGCGGCCTTCGCCATGGGCTTGACCGGTTCGAGCGTGGCGGCGCTGAGGGGATCGCGGCTGCGGAAATAGTTCATTGGCGCGCCGTGCATGTTGCCGGCGAGGTGGAGCCGCCCATCCCTATCAACGGCCATGGTGACATAGTTGTGGGTATCCCACCCGAGCGTCGAGGGCAGGCGCGTGAATCGCCATTTGGTCTCGCCCAGCCGGCGCTGCGCGACCGTCATCTGCCTGTTGGCGTCGTAATACGCGGCGAACTGCTGATCCTTTTCCGTGAGCAGGCAGAATCCGACCGGATGGCCGGACCAGACGGGCTCGATGTCGAGGCGGGGGGACTCGGCCACCGCCGTCAGGCTTGCGGCCAACGTCCAATAACCAATATTCAACAGCGAACGTCCAAGGGAACGCCGGCGTCTCTGCGTCTTGGCGGGAAGCATCCGCGCCCTACTTCGTTGTCCCCTCGTTCCAGAGGATAAAGGTGCCGGCCTTGGAGGCGGAGACGATCTCGTTCTTCCCGTCCTTGTTGAGGTCGGCGATGCGGATGACGAGGCCGCAGCCGGCGCCCTCGGCGAGGAGGTGCCGTTTGAACGTCTTCTTCGCCGGATCCCATTGGAAGGCCAGGACGACGGGGGGCTCGTTGTCGCCGGGATCCTTGCCGCAATGCGCGCGGAGGCGGCGACCGGTGACGACCTCATTCTGGCCGTCGTTGTTTATGTCGGCCCAGACCATCGTGTGGAGCTGGGAGTACTGGCGGTCGATCGTGTTGTGGCGCCAGTTCGTGGACCCGTCGGGGGCCGCGGCCCTCTGCTGTTCCCAGAACATCCCGTAGCCATGCCCGTCGGCCCAGACCACGTCGTTCTTCCCGTCCTTATCCATGTCGGCCACGAGCATGGGCACGCAGGCGTGCGGGAATTCCCAGTCGTTGTGCACCTTCCAAGGCTGGGCCATGGCGTCCTTCTCCGGGCGCTCGTACCATCCATTCTTGAAAATGATATCCTCGCGCCCGTCGCCATTGATGTCGCCGAAACCCTGCCCGTGGCCATTGCTCTGGGGCGCGGAAGCCCCGATCGTGATGGGCAGCAGCGCGGGCTGGCCGTCGGCGCCCTTCCCGAATCGCCACGCCATCAGCGGATTGTCGTCCTTCCAGCTGTTGACGAGGTACTCCGGCTTGCCATCGCCATCGAGATCGTGGAAGAGCGAGACCTCGTTGCACTTGTACTGCGTGTCGATCAGCCGACGCTTCTCCCAGAGCTTTCCAGATTCGAGGCCCTCCTTGCCGGGGTTCCGATACCAGAAAACCTCGGTCGGCATGAACGATCCCGAGACCACATCGATCCAGCCATCGCCATCCACGTCGAGCGCGTGCTCGCCATTGTTCTCCCGGTACTCCGGGGAGAAAGAACCCACCACCCTCAAAGGCCGCTTGTCGTCGAACTTCGGCCCAGGGTACCAGAACTCGCCCGCCGAGATGTCGGGATTTCCGTCCTTATCATAATCCGCGATATCGCAGGCCTCGTTGTAGTCGAACACGAGCGCCTGAGTCCGGAACTTGAAGGGCGACGGCGGGGCCTTCGCCGGCTGGGCCGCCGCCGCGCCCTGAAGGGAGAGGAGGAGCAGGGGCAGCGCCAAGAGATAACGGATGGGATGGTGGTGCGAGGTTTCCATGGGGACAAGGTTGGCAGGTTCCGCTTAAATGCGCAACCTCGCGCAAAAAAAGGCTGGCCACGATTCGGGGAGTTCCTAGGATCTCGCGGAAGTGGCGCCGGGATCGCGAGTGCGGCGGGAATCGTGGGAAGCCGCGGAGCGGTGCGTGGGCCATCGATTGGAGCACGAAATTCATCCGAAGGGAGAGACACCATGAAATCCGTCACCGACCTCAAGAAGATAGAAAAGGGCGTGGCCAAGCTCGTTGAAGCCGCGCTGGCCGAGAGCGGGGGCCTGCTGCGCCTGGCGCCGTGCTGGGTGCCGCGGTCGTTTTTGCAGCCCGGCAAGCGGCTGAAGCTGCACCCGGATGACCTCTACGCTTTTGGACTGGATCGCGGTGGCATTGACGAGCGCTGGTTTGCGTCCACGACGCCGGCGGCGAACGAGAATCGGACGCCGGACGAGGGGCTGAGCTACGTGGTGCACGCCGGGAAGCGGTTCACGCTGCAGCAGGCGGTGGCGGATTGCGGGGCGCAGCTGGTGGGCAAGCGGATGTGGGACAAATACAGTCGCTGGCCGGTGTACTCGAAGTTTTTCGACAACATGGGGCCGATCCCGCACCACATGCACCAGAGCGCGGCGCAGGCCAAGCTCGTGGGCCAGGAGGGAAAACCGGAGAGCTATTACTTCCCGCCGCAGCATAACAACGTCGGGAACAATTTCCCGTACACGTTTTTCGGTCTGGAGCCGGGGACGACCAAGGCGCAGGTGAGGAAGTGCCTCGAGGATTGGAACAAGGGCGACAACGGGATCCTGGATCTGTCGAAGGCGTACCGGCTCAAGCCCGGGACGGGGTGGCTGGTCGGGCCGTGCATTCTACATGCGCCGGGGTCGCTGTGCACCTACGAGCCGCAGTGGGGCTCGGATGTCTTCGGCATGTACCAGTCGCTGGTTGAGGGGCGCTATGTCCCATGGGACCTGCTGGTCAAGGACGTGCCGAAGGAGAAGCACCGCGATCTGGATTACATAGTCGAGCAACTGGATTGGGAGTCGAACGTCGATCCGAGTTTCAAGGACAACCACTATCTGGAACCGGTTCCAGTGGCCGATACCGCGAAGGATGGCTGGGTGGATCGCTGGATCGTCTACGGCAAGATCGATGGCAAGGAGCACTTCTCCGCGAAGGAACTGACCGTCGAGCCGCGGGCCAAGTGCACGATCAAGGACAACGGGGCCTACGGCCTGATCTGCGTCCAGGGCAAGGGCAAGATGAACAAGATGACGCTCGATTGCCCGAAGCTGATCCGCTTCCACGAGATGACCGAGGACGAGGTTTTCTGCACGGAGGACGCGGCGAAGGCCGGCGTGACGTTCGAGAACACCTCCGATGTCGAGCCGCTGGTCGTGCTGCGCTATTTCGGGCCGGACGTGAATCCGGACATGCCGAAGCTCGGCGCGTACAAGAAGGGGCGCTGAGGGCAATCTGGCACAGGAGGTGATCCCCATGGCCGAGAGATACCCGAAACTGCACAACGCGATGTGGCCGGGGCTGGTGGGCAAGGGCCCAGATTCCGAGCCGCCCATTGACCTGGACACGATGCTCGATCTGACCGCGAGGGCCGAGGTCAAGGGCCAGCGCTTCGACGGCGTGGACCTGTTCCTGTTCGACCCGCACATAGCGATCGACGTGTCGGACGACGGGATCAGGGCGCTGGCGGACAAGATCCGCGGCAAGGGCCTGATGATCGGCTCGGTCGTGGCGCCGGTATGGCCGCCGACCGGCGGAGGTTCGGCGATGGGTTCTGCCGAGGATCGGGCGAACTTCGTGCGGCAGGTCAAGAAGGCCTGCCGCATCGCGAAGAAGTTGCGCGAACTCGGCGCGCGATCGCACGGCGTGGTGCGCATCGACTCCGCCTGCGGCCCAGGCGATTGGGCCAAGGATCCGAAAGGCAACCAGAAGCGCATCGCGGAGACCTTCGCGGAGGCGTGCAAGGTTGCCGAGGACCACGGCGAGCGGTTGGCGGCCGAGGGCGAGATCTGCTGGGGAGGCATGCACTCCTGGCGCAGCATGGTCGATCTGCTGGAGCGGGTGGGGAGACCAAAGACGCTGGGTTTTCAGGCCGACATGGCCCACACGCTATTATATACCATGGGCTACAACGCCCCGGAGGATCGCATCCTCCCCGAGGGATGGGACTGGAGCGACCCGAAGGTGCTCGATGACGCGCTGACGAAATTGACCGCCGCGCTGCGGCCTTGGACCATCGACTTCCACGTGGCGCAGAACGATGCGACGGTGAAAGGATCGGGATCCCACGACAAGACGGGCCGCCACTGCCCGGTCAACGACCCGAACGGCAAGCTCGATGTCCCGCGCCACGCCGGTTTCTGGCTCCGCGATGAGAAGGGCCAGCTCACCAAGGCGTGCCGCCACATCTGCTGGGACGGGTGCATGTTCCCCAACGCAACGCTCCTGAACCAGCAGACGTGGAACGACATCCTCGCCGCCATGCTCGCCGTCCGCGAGCGGCACGGCTGGGATGGATGAGCATCTACGAACGCGGAGCGCCGGGCAGCGAACGCCGAACACGGAAAACGAGAACAGCTTCCAGCAATCAACAGGAAACAACCAACATCCAACATCATGAAAACACTGAACGTGGGACTCATCGGCTGCGGTTTCATGGGCCGCACGCATTCGAACGCGCATCGCAAGATCAACAACTTCTTCGACCCGCCTTTCAAGACGGTCATGAAGGCGATCTGCGACGTCAACGAGGAGAAGGCGAGGGCCTTCGGGGCCAGGTGGGGATACGAGTCGGTCGAGACCGACTACAGGAAGATGATCGCCCGCAAGGACATTGACCTCGTCGAGATCACCACGCCGAACAACACGCACATGGAGATCGCCATCGCGGCCGCCGAGGCGGGCAAGATGATCATATGCGAGAAGCCCCTCGCGTTGAATGTCGAGCAGGGGGAGAAGATGGTCGCTGCGGTCGAGAAGGCGGGGGTGCCCAACCTGTGTTCCTTCAACTATAGGCGGATCCCTGCGGTCACCCTGGCGAAGCAGCTCATCGACGAAGGCCGGCTGGGCCGCGTGTTCCACTACCGGGCGAATTTCCTCCAGGACTGGACGATCTCGAAAGACGTGCCGCAGGGGGGGGACGCGCTGTGGCGGCTCGACGTGAAGGTGGCGGGCAGCGGCGTCACGGGCGACCTGCTCGCGCACTGCATCGACACGGCCCTGTGGCTCAACGGTTCGGTGAGCGAGGTTTGCGCGATGACGGAGACCTTCGTCAAGGAGCGCAAGCACAACATCACCGGCAAAGTCGAAAAGGTGGGGATCGACGACGCCTGCGCCTTCATGTGCCGTTTCGCGAATGGCTCGCTGGGGCTCTTCGAATCGACGCGCTACGCGCGGGGACACAAGGCGCTCTACACCTTTGAGATCAATGGCGAGCACGCCTCGATCAAATGGGACCTGCACGACCTGCACCGGCTGCAGTATTTCGACCACCGGGATCCATCTATCGTGCGCGGATGGCGATCGATCCACGTGACCGATACCGACATGCCGTACATGGGCAAGTGGTGGGTGCCCGGGCTGGCCATCGGCTATGCGGAGTCATTCGTGCACCAGCTCTCCGATTTCCTTGAGAACGCGGCGCAGGGCAAACCGACGGCCCCGACTTTCCGCGATGCGCTCGAGACCCAGAAGATCTGCGAGAGGGTGCTCGAGTCGGGACGGGAGCGGGCTTGGAAGACGGTGTGACCGCGGGGTTCCCGGCGCTCGCGGAGCGACGGGACCCGATGCGGATACCCGGGCGATGGCGATCAACGGCGGTGGCCAGGAGGGATGAGCGATGAAGGTGGGCATGAATCTATTGCTGTGGACGGCGCACGTGACGGACGCGCACCTGCCGCTTTGCGAGAAGCTGAAGGCCGCGGGATTCGACGGGGTCGAGGTGCCCGTCCACGAGGGCGACGTTGCACACTACAGGGCGCTGGGCAAGCGGCTGGATGGGATCGGACTCAAGCGCACCGTGACAACGGTGTTGCCCGGCCCACAGGCGGACTTCATCAGCCCCGATCCCGCCTCGCGCAGGGCGGCGCTCGATTATATGAGGGGCGCGATCGATCGCTCTGCGGCGCTGGGCGCGGAGGTGGTGGCGGGCCCGTTCTACCAACCGCTGGCAAATTTCTCGGGCGAGCCGCCGACCGACGACGAGCGCGGGCGCGCCGCCGATGGCCATCGGGCGGCGGCCGAGCACGCGGCCAAGGCGGGCGTGCTCTTGACGGTGGAGGCACTCAACCGGTTCGAGTGCTACCTGCTGAACACGATCGCGGACGCGGCCGCGCACGTGGCCCGGGTCGGGCACCCTTCGCTGAAGTGCATGTACGACACTTTCCACGCGAACATCGAGGAGAAGGATCCCCTCGGCGTGATCAAGGCGCACTATGATGCGATCGGCCACGTGCACATCTCCGAGAATGATCGAGGGACCCCGGGCCGCGGGCATGCGCCGCTGCGGGAGACCATCCGGAGGTTTCTGTCGTTGGGTTATCAGGGGTGGTTCACCATCGAGGCATTTGGTCGGGCGCTGCCGAGCGTCGCGGCGGCGACGCGATGCTGGCGCGATTTCTTCGGCAGTCCCGAGGAGGTCTATACCGAAGGCATCGCCCTGATCCGTGGCGCCGCGAAGTAGGCTGGCGCGAAAATCCAGATGTCGGGCGGTAGGAGCCTGCTTGCAGGCGATCCCATGCGCGAATCGCGCGCAAGCGCGCTCCTACGTCTCATTTTCACCCCAGGTGGTGCCCGAATGCCCGCCGTCGGGCGGGCGGCCCGGGGCATGGAGTCTGGTTTGACGCGAAAACTCCGTTCGCTCGCAAGAGCGCCGCGATCGCGCGCCGCACCAAAAGCGCACGCCCGCACTGGTTTCTTGCGCGCGAAGCGCGACAATGTTCAGGGCCTCGGCATGCGGAGATCTTCGCGGGGCGCGTCCCGTTTCGCTGCTGGTGCTGTTGGTCGCGATCAGACTGCAAAAATCGGGCTTTCGCGTTTCGGATTTCTGTTGCAGACTGTGGCTAGACGGGCCGCGTTATGGGCCGTGTTGCCAGAAAGCATTTGTGATGACGGAATCGGGCACAGGGGACGGCAAAGATTTTGTTGCGGAAGACCTCTTGCGCCTGGATCCGGTTTCGGGATTGCTATCCTCAAGTTTCGGGCATCGGACCGTGATGGTGCCCGACGCCCTGATCGCCGCCACCGAATCGGTCCTTAATGAGGCGATGGGCGAGGCGGGGGGGATGGTCTGGTACCAGACGGGCGTTTCGGTGGGCCGGCGAAACATGGAGGGTTTCGCGGCGCGCGCGCGAAGGGAGGCTGGGACGGATTGGGCCGCGAAGCGGCGCTCGATTCTGGACCAGTGGCTGTGGCCTTTTCGTGCTGTCGGCTGGGGCATCTGGTCGCCGGATTTTTCTTTCGAGAGAAACGGATTGACCGTCATGGAGGTGGACCGTTCGGTGATCGCCAGGTCCGCCGGTCGGGCGGGCCGACCCGTGTGCCATCTGTTTTCGGGGATGCTCGCGGGGGCATTGAGCGTGCTTGATCGTGCGCCGCGGGAAGCGGCGGAGATCCAATGCTATTCGATGGGACATGACTCGTGCCGGTTCGTCGTGGGTGAGCCGACGCAGGTCGAGCGCGCCGAGTCGTGGCGGCGCGAGGGAGCGACGGGAGGCGACATCATCCGTCGGCTCGCCGAAGAGTGATCTGGCAATCAGGAGCAAAGAGATGCAGGGCATAGAGAGAAAAAGGTGGATCGTTGTCCGCGGGTATTTCGGTTTGGCTCCCCGCGGCGGCGGGGTGGCGGCCCCGCCGAAGGCGGAATCAGCCGAGAGAGAGGGCGCTGCTGCGCCGTCCCCGCAAGAGCCCGAGACGGCACCTGGCCGCGCCGACGCGGATTTTGGCGGCAGGGTTTTGCCGTCGGCACCGCCCAGCTTGTTGAGCCGCATGTCGCCTCCGGATGTCCAGGAGACAAAGGTCGCTCCAGCGGAGCCCAGGGTTCCGGAACCAGAACCGCCGGTGGCTCATCCTTCCGGCTCCCCCCCGGAGGCGCCAAAGGATATCGCGCCGGCGGTGGTGCCTCGCGAGGAGCGGATCGAGACGGCCGAGAAACCGCCGGAGCCGAGCACCGCGTCGGCGCCTCCTGTGGTCGCGGGACCACCGCCCTCGGCACCCGGCCCTCCGAAGTCGGCCGGTGTGGCGGGATCCGGGCCGGTCCCCGTCGCGCAACCGGCGGCTCCGCAATGGACGGCTCCGCCTCGGCCACCCGCTTTAACATCCGTGCCGCCTTTGCCATCTGAGGGGCCGAGGATGGGCGGAGGTCTTCGGCTGAATCCGATTCGCACCGAAGGTCGCACGTTTCCCGCGCCGGTGCGCACGCCCGAATCCTTGGGCATGGGAGGACCGCCGGCGCCGCCTCGTCCCGCAGGGGTTCCCGTGCCGCCGCCGCCGCCGCCGATCGGATTCATGGCGAAACCCCCGGTGGGCCAACAGGTGCCAGCGCAGGGTGTTGCCCCAGTCTCATTCGTTCCGCCCGCGGCCACTCCCGTGCCGCCTCCGGTCCCCCCAGCACCTTTCATGGCCCCGCCGATGCCGCCGCCAGCCCCGGTGTTTTCGGCCCCCGCGCCCTCGGCGTCGGCCGCTGGCGTACCTCCATTACCCGCGATGCCGCAGATTGCGCCAATGGTTTCACCTCCACCCCCGACAGCGGCGGCGGCACCGCCTGTGCCAGAACCGAAGAAGGTCGGAGACTTCTTCAAGAAAATGGCCTGGAAGAAAGGCCCCGGCTAGCGCCGGTGCCCTGGAATTTGAAGGGCGTGGCTTGAGGATTCTGGATGGAAGATGTTAAACCAGTCGGGCAGGGATCGGGACAGTGGCGTTCGAAGCTGACGGGACGGACGCTCTTTGAAAGCGATCTCGCCCTCGGGACCGCTACCGATTCTGCGGGTCGGGCCGCTGCGCTGTGGCCGGCCGACCTCATCCAGCGCCTCAGGGAAACCCTGGAGGAGGAGGCGGGGCCCGCGTGGCGGCGCGTCTGGAAGGATTGCGGGCGGGCGTGGGGCCGCCGCGTGATGGAGGACCTCGACAAGCGGTGTGCGCAAATCATGGGGTGCGTGTTGGATGACTTGCCGCTGGAGAAGTTTCTGGAGTTCCTGACCGAGCAGGTCACGGCGCAGGGGTGGGGGAGGCTCGAGATGGATCTGAGCGATGGTCCCGAGCGCGGGCTCATCCGGGCGCTGCTCATCAATTCGGTGTTTTCGAATGGGCAGGGTTCATCCTCGGGCGACCTTCTGCTGGCCGGCATGTTGGCCAGCATGATGTCGCGCGTGAGCGGCGAGGAACTGGACTGCGTCCGAACCGAAGCGCCGGGCGGTTCCCCGGGCAGCCGGTTTGTCATCACGGCCGCCGAGCGGTTGAAAGGTGTGGAAGAGCGCATCGTGGCGGGAGAGAGTCCCGACAAGGTGATCGAATCAATCTGAGTTATGAGAGACTGTAAATTCCGAATCATCGTTGGAAGGCATCCTGCCGATGGCGTGCGGCTCGCGTTGCGGCTGGGTGCCGAGGGGAGCGGCGGCGAACTGGTTCTGGTGCCGGCCGGCGGGGAGAACTGCTCGCTGCAATTTGGGTTTGCGGTGCCTCCCGACTATCCGGGTGTGACCGGATTGCTGCGGTATCGGCGGGACAGCCTCGTGACCGAGGTCGAGTGGTCCGGTGGCAAGGGTCGGGTGGTGTTTCCGCCGACGGCCTCATCCCATGCGACGCCGATGGCCGAGGTGCTCGACCGGATCCGAGAGCGGTTGGCCGATGAGGGGCGCGCGACCGTTTTCATCATGCTGGATCGATTCTGGGAGGACCTGCCCCCGTTGGGCGAGGGCGACAGCGTGCTCGTGCTCTGGGAGGCGCGGGATCGCCTGTGCGAGGGGGCCCTGGCGATGTTGCGGGGCCTGTCCGAGGCGGTGGGGTCCACGGCGGCGCGCCTCGAGGGTTTTCGCCTCTACCATCGGCGGGAGCCGGGAGAGGTGGAACAGGCGAGAGTCAAAGAGATCGAGGAAGCTCTCGGTTCGGTGGCCGGACCACCGCTCAGCCTGTAGTTTTTCGGATGTGCGCACGGGCGCAACCCATGCGAGGGGCGGGGGGCGGATTGTGGGCCCTCATCGCTGGCGTAGCTGTCGGCGCGTGGCTTGGAGCCCCAGGAGCAACCGCGTGGCCGGCGGAGAACAGCAGGCCCAACATACTCTTCATATTGGCCGATGACCTCGGCTGGCGGGACCTCGCATGCTATGGGAGCACCCGATACGAGACGCCGCAGATAGACGCCCTGGCGCGCCGCGGGCTGCGGTTCACCCAGGCATACTCCGCGAGCCCCCTTTGCTCGCCGACGCGCGCCAGCATTCTCACGGGTCTTTTTCCGGCGCGCATCGGCATCACGGTGCCCGTCTGCCATCTGCCGGAGGAAGTGCTGGAGTCATATGTCGTCGACAAGGGACGGCGCGATCAGAAATCGCTTGAGGTCAAGAGCGCCACCCGGTTGAAGCAAGATTACTTTACGCTGGCGGAGTCGCTGAAGGCGGCGGGCTATGCGACGGCCCACTTTGGCAAGTGGCATCTCGGGCCCGAGCCCTATGATCCCCTGCACCAGGGCTTCGATGTGGATCTGCCGCACGCGGCCGTGCCGGGCCCATACCCCAGCTACCTGGCGCCGTGGAAATTCTGGCCCGGCGAGGGGAAGGCGGGGGATCACATCGAGGATCGCATGGCGCAGGAGGCCGCGGGGTTCATCCGGGCGCACAAGGGCGGCCCGTTCTTCGTTAACTATTGGGCCTTCTCGGTGCATGCGCCATTCAATGGCAAGGCGGAGTACATCGAACGGTACCGCGCCATGCCGCTCAAACCGGGGGAGCGTCAGCGCTGCCCCGAGTATGCCGCCATGGTCCAGAGCCTCGATGATGCGGTGGGCGTGCTCCTGGGGACGCTGGAGGACGAGGGGCTGTTGAAAAATACCATCGTCATTTTCACCTCCGACAACGGCGGCAACATGTACAACGATGTCGATGGCGTGCCGCCCACCGACAACCACCCCCTCCGCAGCGGCAAGGCGAGCTTCTACGAGGGCGGGACGCGCGTTCCCTGCATCATCGTTTGGCCGGGGCTGACGGGGCCGGGGACGACGACTGAGGCGCCGATCATGAGCACCGATTTCTTCCCCACGTTTTGCGACGTCCTGGGCATCGTGTCGCCATCGGGTGGCAGGTTCGACGGACGCAGTTTTGCGCCTTTGCTCCGGGGCGACGCCTTCGACAGGGGACCGCTCTTCTGCCATTTCCCCCATGCCATGGGGAAGATCAGTCCGTACCCCGCCTCTTGGGTGCGGCAGGGAGACTGGAAGCTCATCCGCCTTTTCAACGCCAACGATGACCAGACCGACCGTTTCGAGCTGTACAACATCCGGGAGGACATCGGCGAGGCGAACGATCTGTCCTCCCAACATCCCGAGCGCGTCGGATCCCTCGCCGGGCTGTTGGCCCGATTCCTCGGGGATAGCGGGGCGAAAATTCCTCCGGCAAATCCCGCGTACGATCGTAATTTCATCCCCAGCGTGACGGGTTGGCGTGCCGCGCACGATGCCGAGTGGAAGCGAGAGGGGGGCGGATTTGTGCTCCGGTGCACGGCAGGTGATCCGCAGATCGTGGCCGAACTTAAGCCCGCGGTCCCGGGTCCCTTCCATGTGGCATTGCGCATGAGGTCAAGCGGCAAGGGTCCGGCGACGCTCTACTGGTCAGCGGGTCAACCCTTCGCCCGCCAACGAAGCGTGACGTTTCTGGTGCAACACGACGGCGCATGGAGCAATTACGCGGTCGATGTCCCGGCCAAAGGCCAAATCAAGTCCCTGCGCCTGGATCCTGGAAGCGCGCCCGGCGACGTCGCCATCGAATCCATCCTAATCACGGACGCGCTGGGGAAGGAGGTGTCATCGTGGGCATTCGATGCCAAAAGGTGAGCCGCGCCATCGACCGGCCCGATGATCCGGAAACAAAGCTCGCGTGTTTCCATGCGGTGAAGAAGATACCAGGATGCCGACCATGAGAACGTCCCTCGCCCCTCTGGGGTTTTTCATATTGGCCTTTGGTGCCCACGCTGCCGCCGGGCCGTCGGCCAGGCCCAATATCATCTTCATGCTGGCCGACGATGTCGGATATGGCGATTTCGGTTGCTACGGCGCGACTAAGGTCAAGACGCCCAACATCGATCGCCTGGCCGAGGAGGGGCTGCGTTTCACCGATGCCCATGCGCCATCCGCCGTGTGCACGCCGACTCGCTATGCGTTCATGACGGGCGAATACGCCTGGCGTCGGCAGGGGACCGGCATCCTCCCGGGCACTGCGGCGCTCATCGTCGAACCGGGCCGCGTGACCGTCCCCTCGCTTCTGAGGTCCGCGGATTATGCCACGGGTGTGGTGGGCAAGTGGCACCTCGGCCTCGGCCCGCAGTCGCCCACGGACTACAATGGCGAGATCAAGCCGGGTCCGCTGGAGATCGGTTTTGATTACGCGTGGCTCCTGCCCGCCACTGGCGATCGCACGCCCTGCGTGTGGGTCGAGGATCATCGCGTCGTTGGCCTGGACCCCGCCGATCCCATCACGCTCGATTACACTGTCCAGCGCGGGGATCCAGAGTCGTTCGTCAACGGCATCCCGCGCATCGGCAAACAGACGGGCGGCAAGGCCGCGCTGTGGAAGGACGAGGAGATCGCCGACGTTCTGACCGGGAAGGCCGTCGCGTTCATCGAGCGGCACAAGGACCACCCGTTCTTTCTGTACTTTGCGACGCACGATATCCACGTCCCGCGCGTGCCGCACCCGCGATTCCGGGGCGGGAGTCAGGCGGGCGTCCGCGGCGACGTCATCCAGGAATTTGACGGGTCGGTGGGCGAGATCATGGCCGCGCTGGGGCGGCTGAAGTTGGTGGACAATACGCTGCTGATCGTCACCAGCGACAACGGCGGCGTACTCGACACCAACGGTCCCGACGCGGTCCACGGAGGCACCGAGGAGACCAACAACGGGCATGCCTTCAATGGGCCGCTCCGCGGAACCAAGGGGAGCCCGTACGAGGGAGGCACACGCGTCCCATTCATTGTTCGCTGGCCAGGTCACGTGAGGCGAGGCACGTCTGGGGCGCTGATCTGCCACGTGGACATGCTCGCGACCATGGCCGCCATCGCGGGCCAACCGTTGCCCGGCGACGCGGGGCCCGACAGCTTCAACGTCCTACCGGCGTTGCTCGGCCCGGAGGGTGACAGGCCGTGCCGGGAATATCTTGTCGAACATGGCAACGTCCTGGCCTTGCGGAAAGGGCCATGGAAACTGATTCCCGCGCGCCCGGCCGCGAAGGGCAAGAAGGGCAAACGAGCCCCGGCGAGCGCCGAGCTCTACAATCTCGCCGAGGATATCGGAGAGACGAAGAACCTGGCCGACCAGAATACAGAGATCGTCGCGGGGATGACCGCGGCCCTGAATCGGATCCGCGAACAGGGAAGGAGTCGCCCTTGAACCATCGCGTGAACGCGCGGATGTCTTGCCCACTGGCCCTGCTGCTGGCGGTCTGGGGTCCCGCGTTGACCGCGGGGCTCGAAACGGCGGCCCGGAGCAAGGATCTGGTGGCTGGGGGCGGCCCAGTGCCGACCGTGGTTTGCCTTGGCGACAGCATCACGCACGCGGGTTATCCGGCCATCCTGGAGAAACTGCTGCCCGTCCGGGCGATCAACGCCGGCGTCGGCGGCGACACGACGCGCAAGGCGCTCAAGCGTCTGGAGGCGGACGTCCTGGCGCGTCGCCCCGCGGCGGTCGTGATGTTTTTTGGGGCCAATGACAGTCGGCAGGACGCCCCGGGGAGCCAGGTTCCGCTTGACGAATACGAGGCCAATCTGGGCGAGTTGGTGCAACGTTGCCAGAAGGCTGGCGCCAAGGTCTTGCTCGGCACCATGCCGCCGATCGATCCAGAGCCATATTACAAGCGGCACCCGAGGGAGAAATACGGGCCATTGGGCGGTCTGGAGAAAATCGTGGAGTCGTATCGGATGGCGGCGCTTCGGGTGGCGAAGGCAAAGGGCGCGCAACCTCTCGATTTGAACCAGCTGCTGGGCGCCAAGCCGGAATGGATGAATCCGGACGGTGTACATCCCTCACCCCGGGGCAAGGAGATCATCGCCGAATTGGTGGCGCGGGAACTCGGGCCTCTGTTGGGGGCGACTCCCAAGAACCGTGCCGTCCAATGAACCACCGGAGATTCTGACACCATGAGATTGTCCGTTGTCACCCTCGTCGCCTCATTTGCCCTGTGGTCATCCGGCTTTTGCGCCGAGCAGGCACAGGGACCCGCGCAATCGGCCGCCCCCGGAAAGGCGCCGAGACGCTCGGTCTCCGCGACGGTCGCCAAGCTTCCGTCGGGACCCCCGCCGACGCTGGCCAACGTCCCTTATGGCGCTGATCCGAGGCAGGTGCTTGATCTCTGGAAGGCCGAGTCGACGGGCCCCGCGCCGCTGCTGTTTTTCATCCACGGGGGCGGTTGGCAGGGGGGCGACAAGAAGACGGTCTACGCCAGCGGGCTCACGAACTTCTTATCGGCGGGAATCTCCGTCGTTTCGGTCGAATACCGCTTCGTTGCCCAGGCGCACGCGTCCGGCGTGAAACCGCCGGTGGAGTGGCCGCTCCACGACGCTGCGCGCGCTCTCCAATTCGTGCGGAGCAAGGCCGCCGAATGGAACATCGACAAGTCGCGGATTGCGGCATCGGGCGGATCGGCGGGCGCATGCTCGAGCCTTTGGCTCGCTTTCCATGACGACATGGCGGATCCGAACAGCGGCGATCCGGTGGCGCGCGAGTCCACGCGCCTGACCTGCGCCGGCGTCCTGGGTGCGCAGACGAGCCTCGACCCGCGGCAGATGAAGGAGTGGACGCCCAACAGCAAGTACGGCGCCCACGCCTTCGGAATCTTCAGGCAGGTGAACGGCAAAGACGTGGCGGATTTCGCTCAGTTTCTGGCGGAGCGCGAGCGCATTCTCCCATGGATCAAGGAGTATTCGCCCTACGAGCTCGTCAGCGCGGATGACCCGCCGGTCTACCTATACTATTCCGCGCCGCCCGCGCTCGGCCAGGATCAGAAGGACCCCACGCACACCGCCAACTTCGGCGTGAAACTGCAGGAGAAGCTTCGCTCCGTCGGCGTGGAGTGCGTCCTGGCATATCCGGGCGCGCCGGATTTGGGCGGCGACGCATCGACCGATCCGCTGATGACCAAGAATCACATGTACCGGTTCTTGATCGCGAAGTTGAAGGGCTAGGGATCTGTCGGACTTAGGCCGACAGATCCCTCTGGCAAGACCGCCTGCTTTCGAATCGCGCGCAAGCGCGCTCCCACGTCCCATTTTCACCCCCGGTGGTCCGGCAGCCGCCGGATGGAATCTAGCCTGCATATTTCGGATGAAGCTGAACACGGAAGGCACCCCGGTCCAATCCGGGGAGGGACGCCGGCCCCGGCGTCCGCGCCCCACCGGATGTACGGTTCCTGGGCCGAGCGGCGAAATGTGGCCGATCCCCCCTCGCGATTACGTCTCACCCTCGTCGGAGGCGGCGCGCGATCAGGGACAGGAACTCGCGGCACTCCTCGATGCCCAGGATCTGGGCGATCACGAAGTAGGCCGAGGCTCCAACCGCGATGGTCGTTAGGAGGGACAGCGCACGGAGGGGCAGGCCCATCGTGGGCCAACCGGCGAGGGCGGTGAATTTCGCGGCGACGCAGATGGCCGCCAGGGCACCCACGGCCACGCCAGTGCGGGCGAGGGACCGAACGAGCGCCACGGTTTCGAGGCGCCCGGCAAACTTGCGCATGCAGAGGTAGAGGGTCGTGAAATTGAGCGCCAAGCCGATCGCTGTGGCCCAGGCCAGCGCGGTGTGGTCCCACCCCATGACGAATACAGTGAAGGAATTTGTCACGGCGTTGAACACGATAACCCCAAGGCTTACGGACATCGGGACGAAGCGCTTGCCGATCGTGTAGAAGGCGGGCTGGACCACTTTGACGCCCGCGTAGAAAACGAGGCCGAACG
This sequence comes from Verrucomicrobiota bacterium, assembly GCA_029560585.1. GTDB lineage: Bacteria > Verrucomicrobiota > Verrucomicrobiia > JADLBR01 > JADLBR01 > JADLBR01. Next base: position 17,001 of record JAKQKQ010000307.1, read on the forward strand.
CGTACGCCTGGAGCGGGGCGGCGGTCTGCTGGACGTCGTATTCCGTGAACCGGCCGTGTTGGAAAATCAGGGACAGGATCGGTTCGGCAAGAAGGGAGAGGCCGACCGCGCAGGGCAGGGTCAGGAAGAGAACAAGGCGCAACCCCTTCGCGAGGGCGGATCGGAACGCGGGCGTGATGCCCTCCGTCGCCAATGCCGAGAGCATGGGCAGCGTGACCGTGGCAACCGCGACGCCAAAGAGGCCCAGCGGCAGCTGCTGGAGCCGCTGCGCGTTGCCGAGCCATGCCGCGGCCGCCTCTTTCCCGTGGGTGAACGAGGCGAAGATGGCATTGAGGAGTACGTTGATCTGTGTGCCGCCCGCGGCGATCAGCGATGGCCACATTAGCTGCAGCACCTCGCGCACGCCCTCGTCTCGCCACCGGAAGTCTAATCCAAACCGGAAACCCACTCGTTTCAGCGAGGGGAGTTGCACCGTCAGCTGCGCCAGGCCCCCTATGAGGGTTCCGATGGCAAAGGCCGTCAGCCCTTTCTCGGTCATGCGGCCGGTCCGGAAACCCGGGTCCATGGCCCAGGCCAGCGCCAGCCCACCCAGGATGCATCCAAGGTTGAAGAATGCCGAAGCGACCGCCGGTATGAAGAAGACCCTCTTGGCGTTCAGCATGCCCATGACGAGGGCCGTCAGGGACACGATCATGATGAACGGAAACATCACCTGGGATAGCCACGTGCAAAGGACCTTGGCGGGCTCACCCCACCCGGGGTTCAGCAGCCGCACCCAGGTCGGCGCGATGGCGATGCCCAACGCAGTGATCGCCAGCATGAAGCACATGGCCAGCGTCGCCATCTTTCTGCCCAGCGCCCACGCGGCCTCGTCGCCTTCCAGCTTGATCTTCCGCGTAAAGGTCGTCACGAACGCCGTGGAGAGCGCTCCCTCCGCAAACAGATCCCGGAGCATGTTCGGGGTGCCAAAGGCGCGATTGAAGATGCCCGCATAGGCCGAGCCAAACAGGCCGTTGAGTAGCTGGTCGCGCACCAGCCCAAGCACCCGACTACAGAGGATCGCCACCGACACCACCCCCGTGGACCGGGTCTGGGACTCGGCCTCGCGCCTGGGCTGGTTCTCTGCGGATGCTGCGGCCATGTTCTGTGGCCGCGGAGTCTGCTACGGCTTGGCCGGGTGGTCGAGGCTTTTGGGGGGCACAACTGCTAACGATCGCCGCTTCTGATGCCGCCTGCTTCAGCGGAGATAATTTGGCCCGAATCCATGCGGGATTTCCGCCATCGTCCCCTTTTGCACTTTTTGGCAAAAGTGACGCCCGTGCTACACGAAGGTGAATATGCTTGAGTGGGGAAGGGGTTGCAATTGCAATATTACGGAATTGTAAGAGGCGAAGTGTGCCGTGCGGGAGCCGCGGTTCGGTGTACGGCGTTAGGGTTGTGACCAAGGAGTAGTGAGAGAATGTACGGGAAGGGAGGATCAGTTTTTCATGGTCTTCGCTCGGCTGCGCTTTGTGCGATGTCGGCGGCGTGGTTGACGGGGGGGGCGTGGGCACAGACGACGAATTGGTGGGTCCTGAACGCTAACGGCTTGTGGAGCGTGACCAACAACTGGTTTCCGAGCAACAGCTATCCCGATTCGGTGGGTGCGGTGGTTTACATCACCAATAACATCAGCGCCGACCGAATTCTGACAATCGACACCAACGTCACGCTGGGCGTGCTCTACTGGGGCGATACCCCCGTGGGCAGCCAGATGGACCTGCGGACCAATGCGGCCGGGGCGCGGCTCACGTTCGACACCGGCGACGATGGTCGGATGGCCGTCATCAGTCACTCGAGCGGGGATACGACGGGCGACATCGGCAATGACAGCGACGACACCGACGTGGGCATCACGGTGGCCGATGCGCAGGGGCTCTACATCGACGCCTATCGCCAGATTTTCTTTCAGGGGCGGCACTTCACGAACTCGGTTTTCGACGGCGGCGGCCACGACATCGTGAAGGGCGAGGACGGGGTCGTGTACTTCCAGCGGCTTGTCACGAACGTGAACACCATCACGGTGCGCGACGGCGATCTCCGCATCGACCCGGAGGGCCGCGCGGAACTGCTGCCGAACATCTCCACGGTGGTGGTGGGGGTCGCGTCCGGCGTGATCGACCGGGGCGAGGCCAACCCCCTGGGCACGGTCACCAACAGCAACGAGGGTACTGCGCGCGACCGCCGCCAGTTCCCGGTGTTCGAGCTGATCGGGGCGGCGGCGACCAACTCGCCCGCCGCGATGACCAACACCTTCAACATGGTCATGAATCGCGGCATCTTCCGCTCTTACAACCGCCTTGGGCCGACGAACGGTCCGTCGGCGGTCTACACGGGCAACGTCCAGCTCAACGGCGACGCCAACGAGGTGTTTTTCCAAATTGAGACGGAGAGCACATCCGTGGCCAATGCGGTGCTGCGCCACGTCTTCGCCGGCAACCTGACCGGTTCGGGCGGGTTCACGAAGTGGGCCAACGGCGAAATGGTGCTGGTCAATAGCAACTCATTCACCGGCGACCTCAACATCCTCCGCGCCAACGACCGCCGCCGCGGCAACGCGGGCGGCGTGCGGCTCGAGGACAACGGCACCCTGTCGGGCGTGGGTGCCATCAGCCTGCAGCGCGAGGGTTCGCTCTTTATCGACAACTCATCGGTGAGCCTCTCCAACCGCATCAACGACTCCGCGCCGATCACCACGTGGGGCCGGAGCCAGATCGAGTTCGTGGGCAACGCCTCGTCGGACACGTCCGAGCGGATTGGCATAACGACGGTCACCAACGGGCGCCTGGCCATCGAGTTTGACTCTGACAACGCGAGCCCGCGGGCCCACACCCTCGATCTCGCGAGCCTCAATCGGGCACGGGGCACGATCGTCGGCTTCCACGCCAGCGACGTGTTCCAGGGGGCGTTCGCCACCAACGGGCCGGGTAGCATCACCCTGAACCTGCTCGACGGCGGCGCCTCGCTCGCGCAGGTCGGCGGGACCGGTTCCAACACCACGGACCGCAAGGTCGTCGTCGGCGTCTTCGGCGGGGACGGCGTGGACAATGGCGTGGATTTCGCCACCGCGACTCCCAACCGCGCCGACGAATTCATGACGGTGGACGGAGGCCGCCTGCGCACCCTCCGGGCCGATGAGATGGTCTACCTCGGCGGCGGTTCAACCAACCCCCTTTACATCTCGCAGGCATCCGCGGGGACGGCCGATAACATCAACATCAACTTCGAGTCCGCGTTCCTTGCCTTTGGCTCGTACGACTACACCAATGGCCTCAACACGGTGATCACCAAGCGGGTCGTCGGCGACTCGACATTCAACAGCATTCGCCTGGGCATCGTGCAGGGCAGTCCCCTCATCCTTGGCACGACCACCAACAACCCAACCGACATCAGTCGCTCGCTCCTCATCGACGACGGGGTGAGATTGACCTCCGAGTCCGGCATGCTGCTGTTCGGCCGAGACACCACCAGCACCAATGGCGACGTCACGTCGGGCGGTAACGTGCTGATCTACAACGGCATCGTGGACCTTGACGGCACCGGCAACAACCGCGAGGCGATCATCCAGAACGATGGCGGCGTCAACGCGTACTTCCGGGCGCCGATCGAAGCCAGCCAGGGCCTCACCAAGGGCGGCCAGTCCAGCGTCCTCCTCGATGCGGCCAATCGGCTCGGCGGCACCGTCAGCATCCCGCAGGCCAATCTCTACCTTCGTAACAGCGGTGCCCTCAACGGCGCCTCCGATGTGCGGGTCAGCGGCGACGGGCTGCTCATCCTCTCCGCCGGCGTCGCCATCACCAACGATATCCCGCTCAACATTTCCCCGCTGCCCTACGGCAACCGCATCATCCTGAGCGAGGGCGGCCACAATCTCTGGGCCGGCGACATCCGGATCAACAACGTGGACAACCAGGGGTTGGTCGCGAACGACATGCGCCTCGGCGCCGGGCTCAACGCCCAGAACGCCACCCTCACGCTGCTCGGCGACATCGGGCGCGTGGACTCGGGCGCGACCCCCGACGTCTACATGATTGACCCGCCGCAGGTCTCCACCGTCGAGTCCGCCGGTATCCTGAACCTGGTGGGCACCTTCGGCGACCGACTGGACGGGAGCGGAAACGCCGTGCCCTTCGACCCGACCGGGACCGGCCAATCGCGGGTGGAGGGCGGTTTCATGTCCAACCGTGCCGCCAACGAGAATGACTTGCTCCGCTTCCGCATCGACGGGCCTGCGATCACCAGTGGCGGCGATGAACTGGTGGTCAACATCTACAAACCGTGGGCCGCGGCGGGCCGCATTAACGCGGAGCAGGGCACCATACGCTTCCTCGGCGATCCCTCCCTGGGCCAGGGCGAGTTCTGGACCAGCAACGCGCTCGCGGTCGCAAACTTCGCCAACGGCCTGAGCGGCTTCGTCCTCGGGGGCTCCGGCACCGACCAGGGCGGCGGCGTGACCTTCCTCCTCACGAAGAACGGGCAGGTGTTCAACGCCGAGAGGTGGTCCGTGGCCCAGGACAACAACGCGAACAACACCATCACCATGGGCCTTGAGCACTTTGGGCCATCCAATGTCACGGTCACGATCGGCAATTACTTCGATGACGGCGGCGGGGCGGACGGCGCCGACAACCGGATCACCATCAGCGGTGCCAGCGCCAGCACGGTTCGGGACTTTAGGCTGTTCGCCCACGACGGCTACGACTCGGCCACCACCAATGAGACCGCCGGAACGGTCAATGTCATCCAGAGCATCCGGGGCAACGACTTTTCTGTGCTGACGAAGGTCGGGAGCGGCACCGTCGCGCTCCAGGGCGTGTACACCGGCAACACGAACATCTACGACGAGAGCAATGACATCCGCAATTTCACGTTGCTGGGCGGCGAGCTGATCCTGGATCGCAGCACCAATGGGATTTGGGCCGGCGATCTGCGGCGCACCACGGACGGTCGCGCGGCGCTGACCCTGGCCGGTGGTGACATCACCCACTTGGGCCGCAACACATCTACGTCGGAGCTTCTCACCAGCAACCTGACGGTCAAGGCCGGCGACTCGCGGGTGTCGGCCGTGGCGGGCGGCGGGGGTGCCACTGAACTGTTCGTGGGCACCGGGGCCAACACGATCGTCACGCGCCAGCGCGGTGGTACCGTGGGTTTCGTGGAGGACAACACCGCCGGTGGCACGGCCAACATCCGGCTGGCGGGCACTGGCATCACGGTCGGCGGGCGCGTCGGCTCGTGGGCCACGTACGGCACAAACTACGGTGGCGGGTCCTACACATGGGCATCGACCGATTCCCTGAGCAACGTGGTGGAGTTCGCGGAGGGCGGCTACAGCGTGGACAGCTTTGGCTCCGCCAACCACGTGCACCTGGAGTTGCCCTCGGCCCTGGCCGCCGACGACGCGGCCGCATCGCTGCGCTACACCAACGCCGCGGCGCTGGACCTGGGGGGCTACTCTCTGGACGTGACCGAAGGCGGCATCCTGGTGACCCCGACGGTGGCGGGCGCGGCCTCCATCGGCAACGGCGCGCTGACAAGCTCCGGTGGCGAACTGATCATCCACAACTACGCCGACACGTTGGGTAGTCTGGCGATCTCCGCGGCGATCACCGGCGCGGTGGACATGACGTTCTCGGGGTCCGGCAGGACGGTGCTCTCCGGCGCCAACGCCTTCGACGGGGTGACGCGGATCAACGGCGGGACCGTTCAGATCGACGACGCCTCGCGCCTGGGCACCGGCAACGCCAACCTCGAGATGCGCGGCGGCACGCTATATACCACCGCCAGCATGTTCTTCTCCAACCGGACCGTCATCCTCGGTGGAGACGGCGGCAATTTCAACGTGGCGGCGGGAACCACCAACGTGCTCGGCCGACTCCAGAGCGAGACGAACTTCCTGGGTTCCACCCGGTCCAACAACGGCCACGGGGACCTGATCAAGACGGGTGCGGGCACCCTGGCACTCACCTATTCGATCGCGAGCGATCTCACCCAGACCACGAACACCTATCAGGGCCTCACCGACATCCGGGAGGGCACGCTGCGGATCCTCGGCGCGAACAATTTCACGCTAGGCAGCAGCAAGTCCTTTTACGACGGGACGGTCGTGCGCAACGGCGCGACCCTCGCCCTCGGCAGAAATTCCACGGGCACGGTTGTCGGCACCACGTACAGTCTCAGCGAGTGGATGACGTTCGAACAGGGTTCCACCCTGCGCGTGGAGGATCCCGGGCCCTCCTACCAGAGTCCGAGCATCAATGGCGTGGTGAACTTTATCGGCGATGCCACCGTCTGGGTCGAGTCCGATGAGTTCAACTTCAACAGCTCCGGCGCCGGCTATCTCATGGGCTCCGGATCGATCATCAAGGATGGAAATGGGACCCTCCGGCTCTACGGCTACAGCCGGGAGTTCACCGGCGGCATCGTCGTGATGGACGGTGTTGTCCAGGATGTGGGTTACGCGGATTCGACGATCCCGAACGCCTCCTCGATCACCATCGGGCTCAACGATGCCACCGATCGCGGCACCGTCGGTTTCTACGTGCGGCCCGAGCGCAATGGCGTGGGCACCACCTGGGACATAACCCAGAATATCACCGTTCAAGGCAACAGCTCCGGGCTCCGCATCGGCGTGCAGCGCGCCCAGCACAATGACGTCGTCAACTTCACCGGCGCCATCAACTTGACCAACATGAACGCGAGCCGTGACCTCCAGCTCTACTTCGAGCGGGACATCGGCAACCGGGACGCCGCCGGCGGCGACGCATTCCGGGAGGAGACCTACGTCAACCTCTCGGGCGATATCTCTGGCGGCAGCAGGCGCCTTCGGACGGTGATCGAGCAGAACGGTGGACCGTACACGGGCTGGACGCAGTCGTTGGAGCGCGTCGAGGGCGTCCAGCCCACCAACGAGCCCAACTTCATGGTGTTCTGGACATTGTCGGGCAGCAACGCCGACTGGATCGGCTCGCTGGAGGCCGGCAATCGCGCCGGAACCGCGTGGCAGACGGGTGGCCCCGACCGAGACAAGCAGCACTTCGTTCGGTTTGGCAATAACGACGGAGCCGCGACCTTCGCGATCGGCGCCAGCAACCAGGTCATCCTGCGCCACGACGCCACGCTCCAGGCGTACGGCAGCCAAGTCACCATAGGCAACCTCTACAGCGATGGGGACTCCGGCGGCAGCGACGGATTCTGGGGCGGCCAGCTGGTCACCAACACGTACCTGGAGAACGGCGGCACCGTCGCAGGCAGTTTCACGATAACGCAGACCACCAACCGCACGTTCAACGGCGTGATCCGCGACGGGACCTACTACTCGCCCACTTCCACGAATCTCGCGGCCGCTTCGCTGAGCATCATCAAGGACGGGAACGGGGTGCTGACCTTCGACCAGAGCAACTACTACACCGGGACGACCGCGATGCGCGGGGGGCTGCTGCAGATCAACGGCAGCCACCTGGGCGGGGGGCTGTACTCGGTGCTGGCCGGCGGCGGCTTGGGCGGCACCGGGCTGATCGGCTCTGCCGTCAACGTGTTCGACGGGGGCACGCTTGCCCCGGGTGTCACCAACTCGGGCCTCGGGGGCACGCTGAACATCAACTCGGACCTGAGCCTCTCCAACGATGCGATCCTCTCCTTCGACCTGAACGGTTTCGACACCACCCCGGGAAGCGAGGTCAACGACCTTGTGCAGGGGATAGGCAACCTGGTGCTCGACGGGATGCTGACGATCACGCCCCTGGCCGCCTTCGCAGGTGCGGGGACCAACGACTTCTGGACGCTGCTGACCTACAGCGGCTCGCTGTCCAATAACGGGGTGGTCGTGGACGGGGCCTCGCAGGCGTTGGTGCAAAATGACGGATTCTTCTTCTACGTGTATAATTTCGAGGCAGGGGCGATCGACGAAATTCGCCTCGGCCTCATGGTGCCAGAGGCCTCGACCTGGGTGCTGCTGGGCATCGGCTTCGGCATAGTGGGTTGGGTGCTCCGGCACCGCATGCGCTGAGTTGCGACCGGTGCGCACGGGGTGTACGGCTGTCACCCGACCCAAATCGGGCAATCTGGGTCTGGCCTGCATATTTCACGCTTCCGCATGAAATTTGCAGGCCTCAAAGGGTTGCCACTGGTTGATCCGCCCCCGACCACCGCTCGGATATCAGCCTTTCGCCCAAAATTCGGATGTGGGCACGGCCCGCGCTAATCGTCAAAAGTGACGACGGATTTTGAAATTCATTGAACGCAGGATCTTTGGGCTCGTAGCATGCAACCCTATCGACGAGTGGACCTGAAGCAGCCCCCGCTTCGTGCGGCGGGATGGTTTTGGTGTCTGGAGATGGAGGAGTGGAGATCATGAGTGAGCGCCTTAGGTTTTTACGGGCCGTGCGGCCAACGTGGTTTTTCGTTTTTGCGTGGCTGTTATGCGCCGCGGCACAGGCGCAGACGACGAATATTTGGATCTTGAACAACAACGGCTATTGGGCCTTTACCAACAACTGGAATCCCAGCACCAACTACCCGGACTCCGCCGGGGCGGTGGCGCTGGTGACGAACAACACGGGCTTCGATCAGACCATCTATCTTACGAACAGCATCACGCTGGGCGAATTTGTTTTTGGCGATTATGACCGCGGCAGTTTGCGCGCGCTGCGCAGCACCAACGCGACGGTGAGCACGATCACCTTCGACACCGGGGACGGCACCATGGCGCTCTTCGAGCATGGCACCAGCGACCGGCCCGCGCGCGACATCGGCCGCGGCGATGACCGTACGGATGTCGGGATCGTGGTCTCCGATTCCGAGGGGCTCTTCATCGATAACTGGCAGACTTTCTACTTCGGTGGCAACGACGCCGGCTTGAACACGGATCCGGCGCGCGCCTTTGACGGCGGCGGCCACGACGTGGTCAAGGGCGAGGACGGCAGCCTCTATTTCCGGAGGGTCGTGACCAACATCGCGACCTTCACCCAGCGCGACGGTTTCGTGGAGTTTCTGGTCGAGGGCAATCCGGTGTACCAGCCCGGCATCAGCAACCTCGTGCTCGGCGTCGCGCCCGGAGTCGTGGACACGGGAGCCAACCCCCGCGGGGTGATCACCAACGCCAACGAGGGCGGGGCCTACGACCGGATCCAGTTCCCGTACTTCTCGATCATCGGAGCGGCCACCACGAACGGGGCGGCGGCCATGACCAACGGCATGGACGTCACCTTCAACCGCGGCATATTCCGGTCTCTGACGCGACAGGTGCCCAACGTGAGCAACACCGCCCAGGCCACGCTACCCGTATATACGGGCACCTTCACCCTCAATGGCAGCGCGGACGAGACTTTCTTCAACATCCAGCATGACAACCTTTCGGGCAACACCGGCCTCATCCGGCAGACGGTCTTCGCCGGCCAGTTCACTGGCGACGGCGGCTTCACCAAGCTCGGGGTGAGCGAGATGCTTTTCACCAGCAGCAACGACTTCACGGGCGCGGTCAACGTCAACCGCGGCTTCGACAACGGCAGGGGACGTTTCGGCGGCATCGGGCTGCGCGAGAACGGCACCTTCTCCGGGGTGAGCCAGATCACCCTGAATCGCGACGGGTCGCTCTATCTGGACAATAGCTCGGTCAACCTCTCCAACCGCATCAACGACGCGGCCCCCATCATCAGCCGCGGCCGCAGCCAGATCGAGCTAATGGCCAACGGTTCGGCGGAATCCTACGAGCGCTTCGGCCTGGTGTCCAACGCCCAGGGCTCGCTGGCCATCGAGATCGACAAGGTCGATGGCTCCCCGCAGCAGCAGACCCTGGATATCGCGAGCCTGGTGCGCACCCCCGGCACCGTGATCGGTTTCCACGCCAGCGATCTGGGGCAGGGTGTTTTCGGCCTGAATGGCCCCACCGGAATCGTCATCAACCTCCTCGACGGCGGGGCCTCGCTGACCCAGATCGGCGCGGGCGGCGGCGTCGGCGCCAGCAACCGGAGCATCGTGGTCGGCGTCTTCGGCGGCGACGCGGTCGACAACGGCGGCGACGTAAACACCATGACCCCCAACCGCGCGGATGAGTTCATGACGGTGGACGGGGGCCGCCTCCGGACCCTCGATCCAACGACCGAGATGGTCTCGATTGGCGGACGGTCGACCAACGCGCTTTTCATCACCCAGGCCTCCGCCTCGCAGGACGCCAACGTCAACATCGACTTCCAGAGCCGATACCTCAACCTCGGTCTCTACTCCCTCACCAATAAGACAAACCCCGAGGCCGACAAGCGGGTCACGGGCGACGCCACTTTCAACAGCATCCGCTTCGGGATCGTGCGGGGCGACACGCTCATCCAGGGTTCCCTCACCAACAACCCCGACGAGAACGGCCGCTCCCTGCTGTTCAATGACGGGATCACGCTGCGATCCGAATCGGGCATGCTCCTGATGGGCCGGGACACCGGCAGCACCAACGGCGACGTGACGCCGGGCGGCACCGTGTGGACCTACGGCGGCACTATCGACCTCGATGGCTCGGCCAACGACCGCGAGGCGATCATCCACAACGCCAGCGGCAACAGCCTCGTTTTTCGCAGCGCCGTCCAGGCCAGCCAGGGCCTGACCAAGAGCGGCACCGATGCCTTGTACCTCGACGCCCCCAACAGCCTCGGTGGCACGGTCAACATCGCCCAGGGCACCCTGGTGGCGCGCGACAGCCGGGCGCTGGACGGTGCGACGCTCCTCCGCATCCAGAGCGATGGCCTGCTCCAGATGGAGTACGGCGTCGCGATCACCAACATGAACCTCCTGGTCGGAGAGCGGAGCGCGGCCGCCAGCGCATTCCTCCAGTCCGCCGCGCATCACGACGTCTTCGGCGGCGACATCATGATCGAGAACGTCGATCCCCAGGCGATGGTGGGCTACGACATCCGCGTACGGGCCGGCGTCAACGGCCAGACCGCGAGCCTCACGCTGTTGGGCGACATCGGCCTCACCGAGGGCGGCATTTCAACAGACGTCAACCTCCACGACTCGGCCATTTTCGGTTACCAGGAATCCGGAGGCATCCTGAACCTGAAGGGCACCTTCGGCGACCGTCTGGTCGCCGGCGAGGCGCTGCCCGTCGATCCCACCCTCGGCGGTGCCTTGCCGTACACGCGCATCTCCGGTGGCTACATGGCCAATCGCGCCGCGAACGAGAACTACGTGCTCCGTTTCACGATCGACGGCAACGGCGGCGCCAACTCCGGCGACGAGCTGGTGGTCAATATCTCCAACCCGTGGAACTCCGCCGGCCGCATCTATGCCCAGCAGGGCACCATCCGATTCCTCGGGGACGGCGGCTTCTGGACGACCAACGCCCTGGCGGTCTCCGACTTTGCCAACGGCCAATGCGGATTCCAGCTCGGGGGCGGCGGCACCGACCAGGGCGGCAGCGTGACCCTGCTGCTGACGAAGGACGGCCAGTCCTTCAACGCGGAGCGCTGGACGGCCGCGCAGGACCAGAACGCCAACAACACGATCACCATCGGCCTGGAGCACACCGGGCCCTCCAACGCGACGGCGACCATCGGCAACGAGTGGTATGACATCGACCCGTCGGCGGCCGACGACCAGATCACCATCAGCGGCGCCAGCGCCACGGCGGTGCG
>JAKQKQ010000308.1 GCA_029560585.1 Verrucomicrobiota bacterium
GGCCTACAAATCTTGTAGGGCATCTCTGTGAGATGCCGTGCATTGTCGGGCGCCGCACACCATTGGACGTCCCCTCTACCAACAGATGGGCATTGATTGTTGGATGTTCCGTGTTGGGCGTTTGAGTTTTGAGACAGCCTCGCCTCGCGGGCCGGGTCGGCCGGGGCGTTGCGGGGCTGGTGAATCGCGGACGCCGGGGTCGGCGTCCCTCCCGACTGATACTGAGACGCCAGCGTGGGGGTGATGGTCTGGCGTTTTGAGACAGGCTCGGGCCTGCGTCCCTCACCTGCGAGGGGCGCTTGTGGGGCGAGTTTTCCAACGGTCCGTCAGGTCAGGTGGACGAACTGCAGCCAGAGGAAGAGGATTGGGGCGGTGAACAGGATGCTATCGATGAGGTCGAGCGCGCCGCCGATGCCGGGGATGAGGCGGCCGGAATCTTTCACGCGGGCATCGCGTTTCACGACCGACTCGGCGAGGTCGCCCACGACACTAGTGGCGGCGATGAGGACGCCGAGCAGGAGGATCCAGCGGGGTCGAATGAGCGAGAGTTGCTCGGGCAAGAGGGTGACCAGCAAGTAACCGGCGATGGCCGCGAAGGCGACGCCGCCGAAGAGCCCCTCCCAAGTCTTCTTGGGACTGAGTATGGGCATCATCTTGTGTCGGCCGAAGAGGCGGCCAACAACGTAGGCGCCGACATCGGTCATCTTCGTGACGACGATCAGGAAGATGGCGAGGAAGCGGCCGTTGTCACCCGCGGGCGGAAAGTAGATGAGGTGCGTCACGAAGTTCAACAACCACGCCACGTAGAGGGTGCCGAGGATGGTGATGGCGATCGTGATGACGGGGGTGGCCTGCGAGCGGTCGAACACCTGTCGGGTCAGCAGGCCGAGCAGCAAGACGAGCATGCTGATCCACTCGAAGAGCGGCTGTCCGATGCGGGTGACACGGCCGCTCAAGATGGCCCAGCTGGCAAGCAGGAAGAACACGCCGCAGGTGGTCCCGAGCCGCCGGAAGGTATGGATGCCGCGGTTTTCGAGCGCGGCGTAGAACTCCCAAAGCGCGAGGCCGCCCAGCATGGGGATGATCGTAGCATAGGCGAGATCCCATCCGGAGACCAGCGCGCCGAAGACGAGCACGGAGAGGATGACTGCGGAGGCGGCACGCGCCCGGATCTCAGATGCGGCCATAACGGCGATTGCGCGATTCGTAGCTTCGGAGGGCGTCGAAGAAGTCGGGTTTCCGGAAATCGGGCCAGAGCGTGGGCGTGATGAAGAGCTCGGTGTAAGACAGTTGCCAGAGCAGGAAGTTGCTCAGGCGCATCTCGCCGCTGGTGCGGATAAGCAGGTCGGGATCCGGGAAGTAGCGGGTATAGAGGTGGCGGGAGAGGACGGTCTCGTCTATCTGTGCGGGGTCGATGTGGCCGAGCTGGATTTCGCGGATCACGGATTGGACGGCCTCGATGATCTCTATTCGGCCGCTGTAGCTGAGGGCGAGGATGAGGGTAAGCCCCGTGTTGCGGCTGGTGGCCAGGATTGTCTCGTGGAGCTGTGCGCCGACTGGGGCCGGGAGGTCGGCGAGCCGTCCGATGGCCTGGAGGCGGACATTGTGTTTGTTGAGTTCCGCGATCTCGTCCCGGAGGAACTGCTGGAGCAGGCGCATCAGGGTGTCGACCTCTGCCTTGGGCCGGCTCCAGTTCTCGACGGAGAAGGCGTAGAGCGTGAGAAATTCGACTCCGGTTTCCCCGGCGGCCTCGACGGTTGCGCGCACCGAATCGGTGCCTTTGCGGTGCCCCTCGATGCGCGGGAGGCCGCGCTGCTTCGCCCATCGGCCATTGCCATCCATGATGATGGCGACGTGCCGTGGGACTCTCTTGAATTTTGGTGCCTTGGGGTGAGTCGCCATCGCGTTCAGCGCCAGAAGGTGGCCTCGCGGGCGGCGCCGACAGAGATCACGTGGAGCTTGGCGCCGGTGAGGTCGGCGAGGGCATTGAGGTAGGCCCGGGCATTTTGCGGCAGCTTGCGGAAATCCCGGACGTTGGCGGTGCTGGAGCGCCAGCCCGGGAATTCGCGGTAGACGGGCTGGCATTCGCGCAGGTATTCCGCGTCGGCGGGCGGGTAATCGATGCGTTTTCCGCGGAACTTGTAGGCGACGCAGACGCGGATGGTGTCGAGCTCGTCAAGGCCATCGACGTTGGTGACGGCGAGCAGGTCGATTCCGCTGATGGCCTGCGCGTAGCGGGTGACGACGGCATCGAACCAGCCGCAGCGCCGCTTGCGGCCGGTGGTGGACCCGAACTCGCGGCCCATTTTGTGGAACATGTCGCCCAGGGCGGTGTCCTCGGTGGGGAAGGGCCCCTCGCCGACGCGGGTCGTGTAGGGCTTCATGACGCCGATGACGCGATCGATGCGATGCGGGGGCACCCCGGAACCGGAACATGCCCCGGCCGCCGTGGTTGTGGATGACGTGACGAATGGATAGGTGCCGTGGTCGATGTCGAGCAGGGTGCCCTGGGCGCCCTCGAATAGGAGGGATTTGCCCTCGCGCATGAGGCGCTGGAGTAGGAGAACGGTGTTGGTGACGTGGGGGCGCAGGCGCGCGGCGGCGCGCTGGAAGTCGGCCAGCACGGCGTCGTAGTCGACGGTCTCGGTGCCCATGGTGGCGAGGACCCGGTTGTTGGCATCGATGTTGGAGCGCAGCTTGCCGGGCAAACGCTCGTCGTTGAGCAGGTCGATCATGCGGAGGCCGGTGCGGGACGCCTTATCGCTGTAGGCGGGGCCGATGCCTCGCTTGGTGGTGCCGATCTGGTTGGTGCCCTTGGCGCGCTCGCGGCCCTCGTCCAGGAGCCGATGGTAGGGGAGGACGAGGTGGGCGGTTTCGCTGATGCGGAAGTTGGTGCCAAAGCGAACGCCCTGGCCGGTGAGCCGATCCATCTCGGTGACCAGCGCGACGGGGTCCACGACGACGCCGTTGCCGATGACGCAGGTCTTGCCCCGGCGGAGGATGCCGGACGGCACGAGGTGGAAGATGAATTTTTGGTTTTTGACCTCGATCGTGTGGCCGGCGTTGTTGCCGCCCTGCGAGCGGATGACGACGTCAGCGTCATCCGTCAGCACGTCGATGATCTTGCCTTTGCCCTCGTCGCCCCATTGGGCGCCGACGATTACGGTGTTTGCCATGATAGAAGTTTTTACGATGAGGGCGGGGGGAGGAAAAGTCAATCCGCTGGGGAAACCCCCGATCCGGGGCTCTGCCATCGCAGTCCAAAACCCTCCCGGCCCGGATCCTGGGTCGGGGCACGAGCCGCGCCCGCGAACACCGACTGAAGTTTCTGGCTGGGGAGTGCCGTGCCCCCGAGCACCACCTTGGGTGGGCGGAGAGGATTGTCCGCATTACGATCGTGCGGTGTCCGAATTGTTGAGCAGGGCGGCGTATCCCTGCTCGAAGGATGGGAACTGGGGCGACCAGCCGAGGGAACGGATCTTGTGGTTGGAGACGCGCTTGTTGGTGACGCCACGGCGGGAGGTGGGGTCGGTTCCCTCGGGGGGAGGCGTCAGGCCGAGGCGGTGGGCGAGCCAAAGATAGAACTCGCGCTGCCGGACGGGCCGGTCATCGCAGACGTTGAATATCCCGCGGGCCCGGCGTTCACCGAGGAAACGGAGGGCGGAGGCGACATCGTCCCGGTGGATCTGATTCATCCAGCGTCCGCCGTCGGGGCCGATGCGCGCCTCGCCGGAGCGGAGGCGGCGGAGGGGGCCGGAGCGGCCGGGGCCATAGATGCCAGCGATCCGTGCGACGGCGCCGCCCGCGGCGAGGCAGACCTCCTCCGCCTCCAAGAGCACGCGCGCGGTATCGGTGTCGGGGATCGCCGGGGAGAGTTCGTGGACCCAGGAACCATCGTCCTGGCCGTAGACGGCCGTGGACGATGCGAAGACGAGGTGCGTGCCCGGACCGACATGCGCCGCGAGATGGGTCATGCTTGCGAGGTACACCGACCGGTAGTCTTCGGCAGAGCCGCCACGGGTGGCCGCGCAGAGCACGGCGAAGGCGAAGTCGCGGGGTACGTCGGCCCACGAATCCCTATCGGCGGCATCGGCGGCGATCATGCGCAGGTCGGCGGCGCGAAGCGGCTGGGCGGAGGCCTCCGTCCGCGTCCAGCCGGTCACGTCCCACCCGTCGCTGGCAAGTCCCAGCGCCAGCTCGTGGCCGACGTAGCCACAGCCGATCACAAGGGCAGATTGATGGGGGGGCGGAGACATCCTACAACGACTACTTTCGGAGCCACGCAAGAGATGTCAAAAGATTGGTGGTGGCCCGACGGACGCTGAGGTGGGGAATTGTCGGGAGGCCCCGCGGCCTCGCAGGCCGGGTCGGCCCAGGGTGCCGTGTGACTGGTGGGACACGGACGCCTCGACATGCCAAAGCGGCGCGTTTGCGTGCAGCATTCCACAAGCTCGCGCCCCTTCCCGGAGCCCTGGATCACGCCTCGGGTTTTGGAGTGCGGCGGCGACGCCGCCGCTTTGGCACCGCGCGGAGCGCGGATCCACGCCTGCGGCGGGACGGGAAAGCGGCAGCGTCGCTGCCGCAGTCCAAAACCTAAGTGGGACGGCACGTCTGTCGGCGGCGCCGCGCATGCCAGAACAGGCCGCCGCAGGTCAGCAGCAGGGCGGCGATGGACCCAGGTTCGGGGACGAGGTTGAAGGTGCCGGTATCCAGGATGGCCCACTCCTCGAAACCATCGTTAAATGTCATGTCGGTTGACCCGGGGACCATGTAAGAGTACTCACCCATGGATGCGTACAGGTAGATGTAGTCGTTGGCGGCCGCCCCATCGAAGAGGCTCTTCTTGATGAACACGAACAGGTCCGACTGGCCAGAACCCGCATTGATAGCCGCGTCTACGAATATGAAATTCGTGTTATTGCCGTCCGTGTTCATCTGCCAGACGAGGGTTCCCAGATCGGTCAGATTGCTTCGGCCCGGCAGGGGACTCGGGTCGTTCGTGCCACCGCGATAGAAGCGCAGGTCGTCCAGCGAAATATAATAATTCGGCGACCCGGCCTGGTTCTCGTTTGCATCCAAGGCGAAAATAAAATACTGGCCACTCGAGTCCGTTTTCAGGTTGGAGTACACAATAGAGGCCCCGACCAATCCGCCGGGCATCGCAACATCGGGGAAGCTATCGGTTGCCCGATTGTATCCGCTTTCGGGGTTGTTGGTGGCAGAAGCATTGTCTCTCAACTCGAACAGTGTGCGGAACGTGCCGGAACCTGAACCGTCGTATCCATCGTAGGGTCTTCGGACGAAAAGGTTGTCTCCGTCTAAATAGCCCCCGATTGCCTCGGTCCCCCCGGCGAAAACGTTCGTGGAGGTTGGATTGCCATCGATGCTCACGTCGATGGTGTTGATAATCGTGGCGGACGTCGAGAGCGGCGCGATCGCGAAAGCGATGGCCAGGGCGATAACCGACAGCGACGCGTCGCGAGTGTGCATGCAAATACCCCTCGCGGCAGATGTCGCGCTCCCTCCGCTGGTCATCGCCCTGATTCTCCTCCGCATGACATTGCCGCTCTCACCCCGTTGACGAGACCCCCCGCTACGGATCCATGGCTGGCCGCAGCGCGGGCTACACCTCCCCAACGTTCTCTTAACAGAATACGCCGTTCAATTAATCGCACAAGCAAAAATTGATGTCCAGAAGAGCATTATGTTAAATCATTTTACAACAAGATTGCGAAAAAGCATTAAGACGTTGCCGTGGCGGGTGAACGCTGGTTTCAGTCGAGTGGGCGGGGGGAATCGAGTTCTCCTCAGGGGCATGGCCCGGCCGCTGTGGCAAGGTCTCGGGGGGGGGGGGCGGGTCAGTCGCTATGGGCGGGG
>JAKQKQ010000311.1 GCA_029560585.1 Verrucomicrobiota bacterium
GGCCTACAAATCTTGTAGGGCATCTCTGTGAGATGCCGTGCATTGTCGGGCGCCGCACACCATTGGACGTCCCCTCTACCAACAGATGGGCATTGATTGTTGGATGTTCCGTGTTGGGCGTTTGAGTTTTGAGACAGCCTCAGGCCGCGGGCCCTCCCATCCGTGGACAAAACTGCCCCAGTCCGTTCTCCCTGCCTTCCTGACTCGCAAACCAGACGCCGGATCGCAGGAGCCTGCTTGCAGGCGATTCCATGCGCGGATCGCGCGCAAGCGCGCTCCTACGTCTCATTTTTACCCCCGGTGGTGCCCCGCCTGCGGGGCATTGGACAATGGTCCCGAGGCAACCCGAACGAACGCCTCGGGAACCAACAAGATAAGAGGCTGTGCTTGCCGCCGGTCAGATGCCGCGCTTCGCCCAAAGGACCGTTTGCCGAATATATTTAATTAGGGTATCATTTTTCATCGGTCATGAAGACCCGCGGACCTTGTGGAGTTGCGGTCCGGCGCGCATTCACGTTGCTGGGCGTAACCTGTGTCCTCGGCTCGATATCTTGGGCCAACACCAATGCCCCCGCCCGGAATCCCCGCGAACTGCTCACCGCGGACGAACGGGCGTGGCTGACGACCCACGGCCCCATCACCTACTCGGCCTACCCAGCGGCGCCACCGTTCGGCTTCGTGCGGCCGGACACTCAGTTGGACGGCGTCGCCCGCGAAGTCATGAATCTCTTGGCCAGCAAGCTGCGCGCCTCCGTAAAACCCATCGCCTACCCCACATGGACTGAGACCTTGGCCGGAATCCGGCATGGCGAGTTTGACGTGGTGGCGGGCATCCCTCGCACCCCCGAACGCGAGGCCTACCTCGACTTCACCGAACCCTGTTTGTCTGTGCCAGTCGCCCTTTTCGTCGACCGCGCCAGATCCAAGATCAAGGGCATCGGGGATCTCGAGGAGCGGAGCGTCTGCGTCGTGCGCGATACCGCAGAACACGACTGGATGCGGCACACACATCCCGGCGTGGACCTGGAGGAGGTTGATACCCCACGCGAGGGCCTCCTGCTCGTTGCGGTCGGCAAATCGGATGGCATGGTCCTGGGCCTGCCTATCGGGCATGCGCTCGTCGCGGAAAACGCCCTGGGCAACCTGGGCGTGGTGCCCGAAACACTCTTCGTCGCACCGCACCACCTGGCCGTCCTAAAGGGACAGGATCGCCTCCGCGCCATCCTGCAAAAAGGGTTGAACGATATCACCCCCCAGGAGTTCCGCGCCATCATGGCGAAGTGGACGCAGCCGCAAGAAGCGGTCCCTTGGTGGCTCCGGTCTCCCTGGTTGTGGCGCGGGGCGCTCGTCCTGTTGGCGGGATTGCTGGCGTTCATCGTCTGGACCTACTCGTTGCGCCGTCGCGTCGCAAGCCAGGCGCGGCTCATTCGCGCCCAGGTCGAACAGGAGGCGCAGCTCGAACGCCGCCACAGCGAACTCATCGAAAACGCCACCGACATGGTGCTCACACGCGACCTCGAGGGTAACTACAAATCCATCAATCCCGCAGGCGAGCGACTCCTCGGTTATTCCCGCGACGAGTTCCTCCGGATGAACGTCTCACAAGTGATAATCCCCGAGCACATGGGGCGCCTGCGCCAGGCCATGGCCGCGCTCATCGCCCGTGGATCTTCCATGTACGAGGTGCAGGTGCGCACGAAGGATGGCCGACTACTCTGGCTGGAGGCCAGCCTGCGCCTCCTGCACAAGGATGGTCAACCCTTCGGGGTACAGGGCATCGCGCGCGATATCACCGAACGCCATCGCGCCGTCACCCAGCTTCGCGAGTCCGAACTCCTCTATCACTCACTTGTGGAACAGCTCCCCCAGGCCATCTATCGCACGGACCGCGAAGGGCACATCACTTTCGCAAACTCCCGGTGCTGCCAGATGTTTGGTCGCCCCCTCCACGAAATACTGGGCAGGACCGACATCGACTTGTTCCCGATGGAGCAAGTCGAGAAACGCCGCGCCGATGACCTGCGCGCGATGGAGACCGGCAAGACGTCCGAGACCGTCGAGCGACACACCGGTCCCGCAGGACAAGAGACCTTCGTCCAGATGTTGAGATTCCCCCTGCGCGATGCCGACGGCCAGATCTCGGGGGTGCAATGCCTGTTCTGGGACGTGACAGAGCGCAAGCAGGCGGAAGAGGCACTCCGCACCTCCCGCCAACTCCTCGCCCTCCATGTGGAGCAGACCCCGCTCGGGGTCATCGAATGGGACCTCTATTTTCAGGTCACATCCTGGAATGCGGCCGCGGAAAGGATCTTTGGCTACACGGCCGCCGAGGCAATCGGGCGCCACTCCGCCGAACTCCTCGTCCCCCCCGATGTCCGGCCCCAAGTCAACAAGGTCTGGGATGCCTTGGTCGCCCAACGCGGCGGCTCCCGGAGCACCAACCGGAACATCACCAAGGATGGCCGCGAGATCTTCTGCGAATGGTATAATACGCCTCTCGTGGATGCCTCGGGCTCGGTCATCGCCGTCGCGTCGCTCGTGCTGGATGTGACCGAACGGCACCACGCCGAAGAAACCCGCGTCCAGCTCGAGGTCCAGCTGCGCCAGGCCCAGAAGATGGAGGCGGTGGGACAATTGGCCGGCGGCGCGGCCCACGACTTCAACAACATCCTAACGGTGATCCTCGGCAATGCCCGCCTGTTGGAAGAGGACGCCAACCTCTCTCCCTCCTCGAAAGACCAGGTCCAAGAACTCATCAAGGCTGGCGAGCAGGCGGCCAACCTGACGCATCAGCTGCTGGCATTCAGCCGCAGGAACGTCATGCAGACGCACGTCGTTGACCTCAACGAGGCGCTGGCGGATATCACGCAGATGCTCGCGAGGCTCATCGGGGAAGACATCTCGCTCGAGTGCAAGTGCTCGCCCGCCAAACTGAAGGTCAAGATCGATGCCGGCCTGATCAAGCAGGTCATCGTCAACATTGCCGTCAATGCCAGGGACGCCATGCCCGATGGCGGTCGGCTCATGATCGAAACCGAGCTTGAGGCAGTCTCTGCCGCACATGCCCGCAGGAACCCCGAGGCACGGCCCGGCGAGTTCGCGACGCTCACCATCACCGACACCGGCTGCGGCATGAACGAGAACACGCGCTCGCATATATTCGAGCCATTCTTCACGACCAAGGAAATTGGCAAGGGTTCCGGCCTCGGCTTGGCCACGGCCTACGGCATCGTGAGGCAACATGGCGGATGGATCGAATGCGCCAGCGAGATCAACAGGGGCACCACGTTCAAAATCCTGCTCCCCACCAGCCCCTCCTCCTCCCATGTCGTCGTGGCCCCGAGGCGAACTCTCGGCGAGCCTTCCACTCGCGGCGCCGAAACGTTACTGGTCGTCGAAGATGACGATTCCGTCCGCCAGTTTCTCCACACGTGTCTCAAGAAACAGGGCTACAACGTCCTGCTCGCCTCCGGCGGCAACGACGCGCTGCGCGTCTGGGAATCTGCCCGGGACACGATCGACCTGCTCCTCACCGACATCGTCATGCCCGGAGGCATGACGGGTCGCGAGCTGGCGGAAAGGCTGCGCGCGGCCCGCCCCGACCTGAAGATCATCTTCAGCAGCGGCTACAGCCGCGACGCCTCCGAATCCAATCCGGATGAAATCCCCGGCCAAATCTTTCTCTCGAAGCCCTACAGCCCCTCCACCCTCACCGAAACGGTGCGCCGCTGCCTCGACGTGGATTTCGTTGGCTGATTTCCCGGTCGATACAACATGCGCACTGCGACTCGCACAACGGATTCCGCCCCTGCCATGTTCCAGACCCAAAGGCATCCTCGCCCATCGATGGAAACCGGATCCGCGCGGCCCCGGAATCACCGGATGACCCATGTGGGCCTCCTGTGCGCGGTGGTCTTGGCCGCCCCTGCCCCCTGCGCCCGGCCATCGACGATCGAACGCATCTCGGATATCGCGTGGGTGATCCGAGACGATGCGGGGGTGTGGTCCAACGGGAGCATGGGCAACACCCACCAGTTGCAGCCCGATTACCGCGCGAAGAAATCCCTCGATCTCAGCGGCGTCTCGGAGGATGCGTGGCGCCAGATTTCTGGCGCGAGGCTCTCCATATTCTTCTGCGTGCGGGATTACTCCTGGAATAATCCCAAGATAAAGCCAAACGGGCTTGACGAGGCATTCGAGATCGTGGTGAACGGCAGGGTGCATCGCCACGAGACGCGCTCGGGCGTACCGGTCTACATCGAGAAGAAATCGATGACCGACGCGATGCGCTGGCATGATTTTCCCATACCGAAAGAGGAACTGGTGCGCGGGCCAAACGAGATCCTGCTGCGAAAAGCGGCGGCGTCCGGAAAGGCGCCGGACGATTACCTATACCTCGGCATTGATCGCAGCGTGCCATGCAAGAATAGCTGGGTGACGCTGGCGAAGGGTGCCCCATGGCGCCAGGATCGGTTGAATGTGCCCGGCGGAGCGGGTGAGTACATGGTTCGCCTGTACCTGCTGCAAGGGCAGACCGAATTCGTCGCAACGTGGTTCCCTCCCGATAACCGCACCCGCGACGAGCACCAGTTCATCGCATATGCCGGTGCCCACGGCGATGCCGCCCGCGTCGAATGGAACCCGCTCGGCATGGATCCCCTCTCGCCGCTTGTCGCAGTCGCGGAAACCACAGACGACCGCGAGTTCTCCGTGCAGTGGCTTGACGAGACCGGCGAGGCCAGGGAGCCGCCGGTCAAAGCCCGGGGCCCACACTTTGAAACGCTCCTGCCCGCCCCGCTCGCCTTCAAGCCCGGCGGTATCCGGTTTCCAAAGAACCTCGCACTGAAGCAGGTATCGATCAGCGGATCCCTGGATCATCACCCCCTGCCGCGACGGCTGGATATCGCCCCGCGTGTCTCCAATCCAAAGGGCCGACCCGCAGATCGCCGGCCCGCTTGCCGCGTCGAGTCGGGGCGGATTGTTCTCGAGAATGCCACCCTTCGGTGCGAGTTCACCGCGGGAAAACGTCTGGGACTCCGTTCGCTCTACAACGATCTGGCAGCGGCCGAGATGTTGCGCCACCCGCAGGACTGTGCCATTTTCGTGGTGGAGACCGCCGGGAGGCGGTACGCCGGGTCGAGAGACTTCGCGTGCGAATCCATCGACTGGCGGTCCGGCGAAACGGGCCTCACGGCCGTGCTGCATTGCGCCGACACCGGCCTTCGGGCGAACCTGACGGTCAAGATAGACGACGCCCTGCGCATGGGGCTCGAGCTCGTGAACAAGAACGATAGTCCCATCGACCTGAAGGTAGCCTTCCCCCATCTCTCGGGCCTCGCGGTATCGGACGCCATTGCGGATGACTACTACTTCTTCCCGTGGGGTGGCGGAATCATCTCGGACTCGCCAGCCATTCTCCGACGCGGTTACGGGGACCATGAGGCGCTCTACCAGATGATGGACATTTTCAGTCCAGCCCGCGGCGCCGGGCTCTCCATGCGCTGCCTCGATGACGACGGTCGCCACAAGATCTTCGCCCTCCGCAAACACGTCGCGGGCCAGGTCGAGGCGGACGGGGACAAGTGCTATCTGAGGACGGCCGAAGAGTACAAGTGGACGAACTCGCTTGAGGCGATCGAGGGGACCGGCCTCGCCTTCGAGTATCTTCGGCACACGCGCGGCCCCGGGGAATCCTTCCGGGCCAAGGATGCGGCGATCGAACCACACGCCGGCGACTGGCATGCGGCCATGAGGAACTACGCCGACTGGTGCCACCGGACCTGGAGATTCCGTCCCTACCCTTCCCGCCTCGATGGCATCGTCAACATGATCGCGGCCGGCTGGGGCCAAAGCGTCCTGTTTAGGGATGGGGCGTACCGCACCGACATCATCAGACCCATGACCGACTGCGTCGAGCTGATGTCATGGTGGGACTGGTCTACGCTCGGGCCGTGGAGCACGCCCTTCGAGCGGTTGCACGAGGTCCTGAGCGAGACGACGATCAAACGCTGGCAATCGTATTTCGTGAAAGATCCGGTCACGGGCCAGAAGATGTGGAACAACCAGCCCGGCGATTACGACGGCTACAACGAGCGCTTCGGGGGACTGGCCGCGTTCCGAAAGGCGATTGGCACCTTTCGGGATCTCGGTGCGATGGTGACGCTCTACACGGACCCCTTCCGGATGGACGACGCCAGCAAAGTGGGCCGCGCGCACGGCAAGGCCTGGGGCGTCGTCGAGGCCAACGGAAAACACTCGACGGCCTACGAAGTGTGGAACCCCTGCCACGATTGCCCCGACGTTCGCCGGTGGGTCGCGGGCGCCATGGGTCGCGTGATGCGGGAAACCGGCGCGGACGGCATCCGGCTGGACGAGTATGGCCATCGCGGCTGGGCGTGCTTCAGCACCCTGCACGAACACACGTTCGCGGAGCGCGGATGCACGGAGTGGCAGAGGGCCGTCGCGGAGGCCACCAAGATGATCCACGCCGCAATGGACGAGGCAAAGCCCGGATCGGTCCTGACGACCGAGCACCCGGGATACGACTACCTCATGCAATATCTCGAGGGCTGCATCACATACGACCTCACGGTGCAGGCGTCCCCCCTGCGGCCGCTGGAATGCAATACGCAGCGCTTCTATTTCCCAGAATGCCGCGCCTACGAGCTCGACCACCGCGGCGCCGATCGGAAAGATCGAAAGAAGTTCTGGAATGCGGTGGCCTCTTTCGGCCGGTATTATCCCGAGGCGATGTATCACGTCCTCCACGAGAACGGCGATGCGTTTGGCGGCCGCAAAGCCGAGCCTCTCGTGCCCACCCTGGCGCAGTTCCTCTACGCCAATCGCTTTGACGGCCCCGGCAAGACCCTGTTCACCCTCTACAACGCCATGGGCCACTCCTTCGAGGGCCCCGCCCTCGGGCTCAAGCCGGGCCAGGGCCAACACCTCTTTGACCTCCTCGGGTCGCGCGAGGTCGCCGCGGCCGACGGGGTCGTCCGGATTTTTCTCCCGAGGGATGACGTGGCCTGCCTGGCCTTGCTGCCAGACCAGCTGTCAGCGTCCCGAAATGGCGCCGGCCTGGACATCGGTGTCGCGGCCGCAACCGATGGCGATCGGCTGCGCCTCTGCGACAAGGACGGCAAGGCACTCTTGGAACAGAGCGCCCACGCCGGAAACAATTCTATGGGGCTCGCGCAGATCGCAGGAAATGCCACCTGCGTAAAGCTCATGAGGAACGATCGGTTGATCGACGCCGAGGCCGTGCCAATCTCGCCATGATGCGAACGATCACCCTGCTCGTCGCGACGATGTGCGCCGCGGCTAAGGCCGCGCCGCCAGATCATCCCCTGGGCCCCGACGAGCACACGCTGCTGCTCGCGCACTTCGACAAGACCCCCAACGCCGACCACGCGCTCGGGATCAGCCTCGCCGATGGCGGCGGTACCCCGACCCCCAAAGGGCGATTTGATGGGGCGATCTTCATGGGAAAGCGGGACGCGCTCACATTTGGCGGAAAAGGCAATTTTCCCGGAGCTGCGGGAACGGTCGAATTCTGGATCCAACCGCGGTGGGGTGGCAACGACGGGCAAGTGCGGCACATCTTCGACGCCGGCGCAAAAGAGCGAGACAAGATCAGCATCAACAAGCTGGACAACGGCCGTTTTGGCATAGGCATGTTCGGCACCCCGACCGGCACGACGAATTTCGTGTATCGGCGGGCCGATCATGATATCAGCGCGTGGGAGGCCAATGGGTGGCATCACGTCGCCGCCTGCTGGCAAAATGGGGAACTTGCACTTTGGCTCGACGGGCGGAAGGCCGCCTCCCAATCCGGCGCGTTGCCCCCGCAAGCGGAGCCCGAGGTGATCCGCATCCAGGGCGGAGATTTCGTCATCGACGAATTGTGCATCAGCCGCGTCTCGCGATATTCCGATGCGGGCCGCCTGGCGGCTCGGCCCGTGAGCCCGAGAACGCAACCAGGCTACGGATGGAGGTTCAACGAGCCGCCCGGCACCTATCGGTGCACGCCGCCAAAAGACGCCGTGGCCGAGGGGGGCGTCATCGTCCTGGACAAGGGCTATCTCGACGATGCGGACCCGTCGAACCTTCCGCCTTTCCACCCACCTCGCGTCGAACTCTTCGCGTCACCAGGCGAGACCGAGCCCGCGACGCTTCTGATCGTCGCCGGCAAGTCCCTCCGAAATGTCTCGGTGCACGTGTCCGACCTAAATGGCAAAGCGGGCCCCCTCGCAGGTGATCGAGTCATCGTCCGTCGGGTCGTCAGGACCCCCATGCGAAAAATCTATACGGCGAAGAGGTCCGAGACCGATATCGTCGGCCGATTCCTGCCACGCTGGCAGCCCCTCGATATTCCCGCGTGCGAGTTCCGCGAAACCTGGCTGGAATTTCGCTTGCCCGAGAACCTGGCACCTGGGCGTTACGAGGGCTGGATCGTGATCGCGCATTCGGATGGCGAATGCAGGGTGCCGCTTCAGCTGGATGCCCTGCCAATCCGCCTTGTCGATCATCCCCGGAAAACACTGGCGTCGTACTACACGATGGGCCGCAGGATGCGCGACAGGACGCGCACGCTCCGCGAGCTGGGAGATATGCGCGACCACGGGATCCGCAATCTGTTCGCGCACCTTGGCATCCAGTACGGTCAGGATGCGGGGAGGATCGCACCCGATTTCACGGAGGTGCGCGAGGGACTCGAACTCCTGCGCCTTGCGGGCTTCCGCGAGGGGACGGTTGTCCTCGACACCTCCTTCCCCACCCTGGCCCGAATGCTCGGCCACGAGGATCTGGGCAAAGGGGATGGCTCATCGCTGGACGGCGATGTGGAGTTCCACCGGATCGCCAAGGATGCCCTGCTGCAATTCCTTAGACTGCAGGGCGAAACGCCCGATTTTCGCCTGTTTGTCTCGCACCTCGATGAGGTCTTTGGCAGCCGCAAGCTGCTCGATCAATACATCCGCCTGAGCAGGGCCGCGCGCCAAACGGCAGGGGTAAAATTATACATCACCTTCAATTCCGTCAGGGATGAGATGGACGCCTGGCGCAAAGACCTCGATCCGTTCGTGGACCTCCGCTGCAACCACGGTTATAGTTTTGAGCTGTGGCTCGCCCGCGGCCACACGATGGATGAATACGATCAGGAACTGAAGGCCAGCGGCGACGAGGCGTGGTTTTACCACAACGCCCGCGGCACCTACTGGACCCCGGAGTGGTCGCGCATCATCAACGGAGTCTATCTCTGGGCCAGCCCCTTCACCGCACATTGCCCCTGGACATATCAGGCATATTTCGAGAATCCGTTCGACGATACCGATGGGCGCGAATCCAAGGGACACGACTGGGGCCTCTCCTTCCCCGGCCCGGATGATCCGGCGGATCTGGTCCCCACGCGCTGCTACGAGGCGATGCGAGAGGGCGGCGACGACCTGCGATATATAGCCACCCTGGAAAAGGCGATCTCCGACGCAACGGGGCGCAAACCCGCAGAAGCCGCCGCGGCCCAGCGGTTCCTCGATGACCTCAGGCGACTGATCCGCAACCCGCGATCCGCCCCGCGAGAAGTCGTTGCCGCCCCGGCGCCCGCACCCGGTGCCGTCGATGCCGATACCGGCCTCATCATGGGCCAGGGTGCCATCGGCACCGCGGGCGAGTCCCCCCTCATCAATGCCCTCGCCGTCCGTTTCGACGGGAACCACTGGCAGTCGCTCCGGCGAGAGATCGCGGGTTGGATCATCAAGCTACAGTGAATGTATGATCCCATGAACCTCCCACAGCGAAATCGTCCAACCCGTCGCGAATTCCTTGGTGCCGGGGCATTGGCGGTCATCGGTTCTGCCCTGGCGAGAGGGACAGCGGCTGCCGATCCGCCCGTCGCTGACCCCCGTGGAGAGCAATACATCGACGCTCATGTCCATGTCTGGTCGGACGACCTCGTCCGGTATCCGCTCAAGGCCGGCTTTCCCAAGGAGAAAATGCGGCGGCCGAGCTTCACCCCCGAGGACCTTTTCACGCACACGCGCCCCTGTGGCGTCACCCGTGTCGTCCTCATACAGATCAGCTACTACGGCAGCGACAATTCCTACATGTTGCACATGATGCACAAATATCCGGGGATCTTCTCGGGCGTCGCCGTCGTCGATCCAGATGACAAACCGCGCGCGACGATGCTCGCCCTTGCCCATCAGGGCGTCCGTGGCTTCCGCATCGGCCCCGGGCAGGCGTCCGCCGAGCATTGGTTGGACGGCGATGGGATGGCCGCCATGTGGAAGTGCGCGGCGGACGCGGGTCTGGCAATCTGCCCATTGATCAATCCCCAGCATCTGCCCGCTCTGGATCGGATGAGCGCCCGTTTTCCCGAGACGCCGGTCGTGATCGATCATCTCGCCCGCATAGGGATCGACGGTCAATTCAGGGAAACCGACATCGATGCCCTCTGCGGGCTGGCCCGCAACAAGAACGTGCGGGTGAAGGTCTCGGCTTTCTCGGCGCTCGGCGCAAAGAAGGCGCCTCACCTCGACCTCGCCCCTTTGATTCGGCGCGTCCTGAACGCCTATGGCCCCGAGCGGCTGATGTGGGCCACCGATGGCCCATGGCAGATGATGGACGGCCACGCATACCGCGATTCAATCGACCTGATCCGCTTCCGACTCGATTTTCTCACCGACCACGACCGCGCCTGCCTGCTCCGCAAAACCGCGGAGAAACTCTTCTTCCTGTCGTCCTGACTCGAGAATTCCGACGCCAAATCGCAGGAGCCTGCTTGCATGCGATCCAATGCGCGAATCGCGCGCAAGCGCGCTCCTACGTCCCATTTTCTTCCCCGGTGGTTTCTCGCCGCGCGGGACAAGAAATGCGACCCGCATCAAAAGGAACTCTCAGAAGTCGGGCGACGAACGCCCCTGGAATCCGAAACCTGCGTCTGCCATGCTGTTCACGTGGGAAAGGCGCTCGCGAATACCCGTCGCACCACTGGCAGCGACCGCGGAATGACACGATTCTTCCGGGTCTGCGGCCCGGCGGACCCCGGCCGGAACGATGAGCGGCATGGGGCCGTCATCCGTCATTTCCGCTGGGCGGCAGGCATATTCCCCCTCGTTGCCTGCCTAGCGTCCAGTGCAAGCACCCCGCGGCCAGACATCGTGCTCGGCGATTTTGAGGGAGCGACATTCGGCGACTGGAGCACGACTGGCGATGCGTTCGGTTCGGCACCGCTTCGACCGGGCGACAACCCGCGGTTTCACAGCAAGCGCGGCGAAGGGTTGGCTTTCAGCGGCCGTGGCGGCACCGGCCCCAGGGGCACGCTCCTTTCACCGGAGTTCTCTATCCAGCGGCCCTTCATCAATTTCCTCATTTCGGGCCGATCGCGATCTGCCGGCGGTCCTGGGCACCGAGCTGATCGTGGGCGGCCGCGTCGTCCGCGCGGGCGCCGCCACCGAGGGACGCGGCGACAATTCGCTTCGCTGGCGAAGCTGGGCCGTCGGCGAGTGGATCGGCCAGACTGGGCGGATCCGCGCCAACGATAACGCCACCTACGGCGCGCTCGCCGTCGATCACATCACACAGGGCGATGAACGGAAGTCCGTGTGCTCGGACGCCACCACTCTTTTTCAGGAGACCTTCAGGCCCCAATTCCATTACACGGCGCGAACCGGTTGGATCAACGATGCCAATGGCATGATCCATTACAAGGGGTGGTGGCACCTGTTTCACCAGCACCGGCCCCCGGGCAGTCCCGCCACGGTGTGGGGCCACGCCGCCAGCGACGACCTGCTCCACTGGCGCCATCTGCCCACCGCCATCCCTTGCGAAGAAAATGACGCCATCTTCTCCGGATCGGGTCTCGTGGACTGGGAAAATGCCTCCAGCTTGCGGCGCGGGGATGATCCGCCGTTCCTTTTCTTCTATACGCTCCATCCCGACGCGAAATCCGGCCGCAAGGCCACACAGTGCATGGCCTACAGCACCGACGGGGCGCGCACATTTGAGAAGTTCTCGGGCAACCCCATCCTCAGCACTCGCGACAACAACGATCGCGACCCGAAAGTCTTCTGGCACAAGCCAACCCGCGCGTGGTTCATGGTTCTCTCGCTGTCTCGGAACAACGCCGATCGCGAGCACGCCACGTATGGCCTGTTCCGCTCCAAGGACCTCAGGTCATGGGCCCTCCTCCAAGAGATCGGGCCGGGCGCGTGGTATTGGGAGTGTCCCGACATGTTCGAGATGCCCGTGGACGGTGACCCCGCCCGGACAAAGTGGATTCTTGCGAAAGGCAGCGGCCCGAAAACCGAAACGCCAAACGCCTACCCCGGCATGCCATTCAACCAGCAGATGAGCTTCCCGCGCGAACTTACCCTCCGCACGACTCCAGACGGGCCACGCCTGTTCCGCCAGCCGGTCCCGGAGATCGAGATGCTCTATGCGAGAGAACACCAATCGCCAGTGCGCGCACTGAATCCAGGCGATAACCCGCTCGCGGGCATCGGACACGATCTGCTGGACATCGAACTGGAGATGGAACCGCAGGGCGCCGAGCGCGTGAACCTGGTGCTGCGCGGCGAGGAGATCACCTACGAGATCAAAGACGCGAAGCTCAAGGCCTTTGGGCGCACCCTGTCGCTCCCCCTGACGGATGGCAGACTGGTGCTGCGGACACTGCTGGATCGCGCCAGCATCGAGCTATTCGGAAACCGCGGCGAGGTCACGCACTCGGGCGTGTTTTTTCCCGACCCCTCCGATCGTTCGTTCTCCCTCACCGTATCGGGCGGCCAGGCGCATCTCCACCGACTCGTCGTCCGCGAACTGCGGTCCATCTTCTCCCAAGATTTCATACGCGCCGAGACGACCAAGATCCGGACGCACATCCAATAGCACGGCATCCTCTCGCATAGAGTTCACTTTTTAGGCCGTCCCTTTCGCGAGGGATCCCCTGGTCGCGCGGGCGTAACTCTCGGGTGCCGTTTGCATTTCGGGCGTCTGATCCCTAGCATATCTTTCGAGCACGTATGGGTGGCACCCTTTTTGTGAATCCCCCCAGCTTCGAGGGCTTCGACGGTGGCGCGGGCTCGCGCTACCAGGCCAGGCGCGAGGTGACGAGCTTCTGGTATCCCACCTGGCTTGCCCAGCCAGCCGCTCTGGTTCCCGGCTCGCGCCTCCTCGACTGTCCCCCACACGGGATTAGCCGCGAAGAATGCCTCCGGATCGCCCGGGACTTTGACCATGTCATCCTGCACACCTCAACGCCATCCCTGCAGAACGACTGCCGTGTGGCGGAGGCCATGAAGGCACAACGCCCCGGCACCGTGATCGGGTTCGTCGGACCCCATCCCGCGGTCTTGCCCGAGGCTACGCTCAATTCATCACGGGCGATCGACTGGGTCGGCCGGGAGGAATTCGACTACACGTGCAAGGATGTCGCCGATGGCCGACCTTTCGAAGACATCAAAGGGCTGAGCTATCGCGACCGCGAAGGCCAAGTGCGGCATAATCCCGACCGCGAACTCCTGGCCGACATGGATGACCTGCCTTCGGTCGCCGATGTCTATCGTCGCGATCTCGACATCGGGCGATATTACATCGGATATCTCCTGCACCCGTACATAAGCTTCTACACCGGTCGCGGGTGCCCCGCCCGCTGCTCCTTCTGCCTCTGGCCCCAGACCATAGGGGGCCACCAATATCGCGTGCGGTCGTCAGGCACCGTCGTGAACGAGGTGAGACGGATGAAAGACATTTTCCCGGAGGTGAAAGAGTTCTTCTTCGATGACGACACCTTCACCGCCAACCTGCCTAGGGCCCGGGAGATCGCGTCCGGCCTCGCGGAGTTGGGAGTGACGTGGAGCTGCAATAGCCGCGCGAATCTGACGCACGACAATATCCGATTCCTCAAAGATCGGGGCCTCCGCCTCCTGCTCGTCGGCTACGAGAGCGGCAACGGGGAGATCCTGCGCAACATCAAGAAGGGTCTCACCCTGGGCGAGATGCGCGCTTTCACACGCGATTGCCGGAAGGCCGGCGTCACCATCCACGGAACTTTCATCATTGGCCTGCCCGGTGAGACACCAGATACGATCGAGGAGAGCATCCGGTTCGCAATGGACCTCGACGTGTTCAGCATCCAGGTCTCCCTCGCCGCGCCATACCCCGGCACGGAGCTTTTTGAGCAGGCGCAGGCGAACGGCTGGCTCCGGCCCCTCGAGACGGCGTCTGTGCGCGGGGATGGCTACCAGGATGCCGTCCTCCAATACCCGGGTCTGAGTCGTGACGACATGCTTGAGGCCGTCGATCGCTTCTACCGCAGGTATTTCCTGAGACCCAGGCCCATACTCCGGATCCTGAAGACCATGCTCGCCGACAAAGATATCTGCGTCAGGCGCATCAGGGAGGGTTTCGAATTCTTCAGGTCTCTGCGGGCCCTTCGGACCACGTAGGGAAGCCGCCATCGGTTTCCGGGAAGCGCTGGAACGTCATCCGTCCCGTGGCCGTGATATGCCGGCGTTGGACCATCGCTCCCTGGCGCCTTCCCACACCACCGAGATCGGGAACCACGTTGCCGCCCACGTGACACAACGGATCACTGGCCAAAGACCCAGCACCCACCAGGCGGTGCGCGGATAACGGCATCCGATCGCCGAAAGCGACGCCATGGCCACCAGCACTTCAAACGCCCACTGGCCTACGAATCCGATCCAAGCCACCCACCACGACGGGGAGAATGCAATGGCCACCAGCCAGCCCAACAGCGGCAGGATGCTCAACATCGACGCGTACGAGAGCGGGCGGCACCATCTCAGCGTCTTGTGCCACCGATAGTAATGGCGGAGCGCCGGCAGGATGCGCGTCTGAAGCGCAATGGTCTCTACGATCACCGGGCACAGCCGCACCGGGCCCATCCGCTGCCCAATCAAGAAATCATCCGCGAGGCAACCGCCCAGCTCATCCCACGAGACCCGCTCCTTAAACCTCTTGGCCGGGAAGGCGACAGCCGCCCCAAAGGCCGAGGCCGAAGTCCCCCGCCTGCCGAGCAACAAGACCCCCGGCAGAAACTCGGCATCGACGAACAGCGCATCCAGCGCCCCGATCGCAGCGGACACATTCCTCACCCGATAGGCGCATGTGACAACACCGCACCCTTCCGCCAACCCCTGCCGGATGGAGTTCAGAAGCCCATCGGGAGCTATAATGTCCGCGTCCGACCAGAGCCAGTAGTCCGCGTCCGCCTGTCCGGCGAGGATCTCCATCCAACCGATCTTGGGGTTCGCCCTGTGCTCCGGTGCACGCCGGCACACCGTCTTGATCCGGGCCTTGGGATTGGTGCGCGACCACCGCTCGATCACCCGCTGCCATGGCCCAGCCTGTTCCTGCGGCACTCCCACCAGGATCTCGCTCCTCTCATCCATCTGGGCGACGAACGATTCCATTGCCGCCTCCAGCTGCGCGTAAGCGGCCTCCCCGAGACCTCGCGGTATCGCCTTGAAAATCGACAGGCCCAATGATGGCGCCGCGACAGCCACCTCTCCCGCCTTGCGATTTGCCGCGGCCAACAACCACCGCGCCACCAACCACCAGACGGCCGCCGACACCGACCAACCGATGAGCACCAGAGAGACGGCAGTCATCCGCGAATCGAATGTTCGGGCGAGTCGGCGCCCTTGGCGGCGAAGTCACCCCACGTCCCAGAGAACCAGGCCACAGTCTCTGAGATGATTCCTTCCAGGGACCGGCTCGGGCGCCAACCCAGCGGTTCGTAAGAACTCTCAAGCTCAAAGAACTGCCTCTGGCGCGCAAAATAGGCCGTCTCCCAACACAATCGCTCATCGAGCCGTCGCACAAAGCCACCGGCGAATTCTCCCAGAATTCCCCCCAGGGCGATCAAGGGCCACGGCATCGCTACCTTCGGAAAGCGCACGCCTGGCCCCGCCCTGGACGCCACCAAACTCAAGAAATCTTTCAGCCACATATTCCGGTCGCCCAGGATGTACCGCTCGCCGGCCACGCCGCGACGCCCGATGGCCAAAAGACCCTCGGCGACATCTTGCACGGCAATCAGATTCAATCCCGTGTTCGAGTAAAAAGGAAACTGCCCGCGCAAAAGATCCCGGATCATCTGGCCCGTCGGCGTTGGCCGATCATCCCCCGCGCCAATGGGCGCCGTGGGGCTGGCGATCGTCACGGGCAAACCGCGGCCAGCGGCATCCAACACCGCCCGCTCGCTCCTCCATTTGGATTGCTTGTAGTGACACCGGGCGGGGGCCCGCGCCGGAAAATCCCTCCTCGAGGCCGGACCCTGACGCGAAATCAGAATCCCCGCCGTGCTGCAGTGAACCATCGCCTCAACGGCCGCGCCCCAACAGGCGGCCAGCACATTCTCCGTACCACCCACATTGGTCGCCCAGAGATCTCCGCGATGCCTGGCGCCGAACGCATACAGCCCGGCAATATGGTACACCACCCTGGCACCGTCGCATGCCCTCCTCACGGCCGCGGCATCCAAGATGTCCCCCTCCATGATTTCCGGCCGAGGCCCGAAGAGCGCCTCCGCCTTGGCCACCGATCGGCACAAGAGCCGGACGCGAGTCCCCTGATCCAGCAAAACACGCACCAGCCACCTGCCGATGAACCCTGTCCCTCCAGTCACCAGGACGATGCCATCCTCGGAATGCCACATGCGTTGGTACGGCTTCAATATCAGTGGGATCATTCAAAGCAAAGCTTGTAAATTTTTGTCCGCGAGGGAATTGTCCGTCGGCGGCCCCATGATGCAGCAGGTCATTTTCATAGCTGACGACTTTGGAAGGGACGCCCCCACCAATAACGCAATACGCGAGGGCCACCTGAATGGAGCGCTGCACGGCGCCAGCCTGATGCTGGGCCAACCGGGCACCGAGCAGGCCATCGAGATCGCACGAGACCACCCCGGGCTCCGGCTGGGCTGGCACATCCACCTGTGCGACTCGACACCCGCGACGTTTGGATCATGGCCCTGGGGCCGCTCGCCCCTCATGGCCGGGCTTCTCCTGGCGTTCTTTGGCCGACGGATTCGGGCCGAGATGTCCGCCCAATGGAATCTATTCGAGATGAGTGGCATCCCCTGCTCCTTCGTCAATTCCCACCACCACATCCACGCGCACCCCGCGGTGCTCCAGGCCATTGGCGCTCTATTGCCAGCATCCTTCGGTGGCTGGTTGCGCGGTTTCAATGTGAGACCCTTCTCCCGTCGTCTGCCGGCGCACGCCCGGGTCCTGCGGCTGGTGGGAACCCGGGCATTGGCCCGCTCACCACTCCCGATGCGATGCTCGGACACCACCTGGGGGTTGGATCGCCTCTGCGCGATGGACGCCCTCGAGATCGAGGCGGTTCTTCCAACCCTGGGACAGGGGCTTCACGAATTCATATTTCACCCTCGCGGCACGGATGACGATGCTGACTTCGGTGCCCTGATTAACCTCAGGGGACGGGTGGGCTCTGCGCCCCACCCGAAACGGGGATGACCCGCCCGCATCATGAAACAGCCATGTCGAAGCGTCCGTATCGCGCTGGGTCGCGCGCGCGCACAACGCCTTGCGCGGGGAAGTCTCGCCTGTATACGTTGGTCTCCCCCCAAGAGGAACGCGACCGAGTGGCCATCGATGCCAAGCTGTCCAACCAGCCTATCCCAGAGACGCCCGTGGGGCATCCCATTCCTGCTGCCTTACATGGCCCCCTTGGCCGCCG
Source organism: Verrucomicrobiota bacterium (assembly GCA_029560585.1). Lineage (GTDB taxonomy): Bacteria > Verrucomicrobiota > Verrucomicrobiia > JADLBR01 > JADLBR01 > JADLBR01. The sequence continues at coordinate 17,728 of JAKQKQ010000311.1, forward strand.
CCCTGCAGCTGCTTTCGGGTTGCGCGAGCATGCCGATGCGACAACCCCTCGATATCACCGGGCCCGGATGGAAAGTCAGGGAAGGCCAGGCCACCTGGACACCGGGGCATGCCGAGTCGCCCATCAACGGCGAACTGACGCTTGCCAGCGGGCCGCCCAATTCCTTCTTCGTCCAGTTCTCCAAGCCGCCGTTCACTTTGGTCACCGGCCAGGCTTCTGCAGGCTCATGGATCCTCGAATACCCCCTCCTGCGGAAAACACTCGCCGGTCGCGAAGCCCCTCCTCTTGATCGGGTGTGGTTCGTTCTCGCAAATGCGCTTGGTGATCAGCGCCGCCCCATTCCCGGCTGGACTTTTGCGAAGACGCCCGACGGCGGATGGGCGCTGGCAAATCGTCGGACGGGCGAACGGCTGGAAGGATTTCTGAGTCCATGACCCCTCTTCCCATCCAGGGGTGGACTATCGCGGACGTGAACCCTACGTCCGTCCTCGTGGCGGCCATCATCCTCGCCGTCGTTCTCCTTCCGGTTCTGAAATGGTGGCTCGCCTGGCGCCCGCCGCAATCGTCAACCGGAACAACCGCTGGCACGCCAGGCGCAGACCTGCCACCCGCACATAGGCCATCCGCGTTCTACACCGCGGGGATCTGGCGCGCCGGCCAGCACATCGTTCGCCTCTTGCCCCATCGGCTCAGCGCTGCCATCGGCGGGCTCATCAGCCGAATGTACTTTGCCCTGCACCCAAGGCGTCGAACCATCGTCGTTGAGAACTTGCTACCCATCGTGGGCAACGACCTCGTTGCCGCACGCGCGGCTTCCCGGCGGCTCTTTTGGCAATTCGGCACCAAGGTGGTGGGCCTTCTCAGATACGAGGCCGGCGTGCCCCCGGACTATTCCTCGGTGGATTGGAGCGGCCGCGACACTCTGCTCGATGCCCAGTCCAGGGGCCACGGCGTCCTCATGGTCACGGTGCATCTCGGGGATTGGGAAATCGGTGGTGCCCTGGTGGCCGACGCCGGGATCAAGCTAGTGGTGCTGTCCCAGGCCGAGCCGAGCAACGGTTTCACGGCCATGCGCCAGGCGTCCCGCGCCCAATGGGGCATCGAGACCATCGTCGTCGGCCAAGATGCATTTGCCTTCGTGGACGTGATCAAGCGCCTGCAATCCGGTGGCGTGGTGGCGCTGCTCGTGGATCGCCCGCCGCCGTCCAGCGCAGTCACCGTCACACTTTTCGAAAGACCGTTCTGCGCCTCGATATCGGCCGCCGAACTCGCCCGCGTCACCGGCTGCACCATCCTGCCAGTCTGCGTCGTTCGCGATCGCCATGGCGTCTGCGCCCATGTGCTGCCGGAGATCTGTTATGATCGCCGGGCGCTCGGAACCCGTGATGCGCGAATCCACCTGACGCAACAAATCATGCGTGCCTTCGAACCGGCCATCCGCCAGTATCGCGACCAATGGTACCATTTTGTGCCCGTCTGGTCTCACACCGACTGACACGCGGAATGCTGGAACTGTTTCTCTGCGCTGCCCTCGCGGGGCCAGCGTGCGGGCCGACCCTCGCCCCGGCCGCAGATGCCGGCACGATCCTGGATTCTTGGATCGGGGCCCAGAAGGCATTCAAGACGTGGACTGCGGATTTCACCCAGACCCGTGCGCTCAAGAGCCTAAATCGGCCGCTCGTGTCAACCGGCAAAGTCTGGTTCTCCAACCCAAACCGATTCCGCTGGGAGACCATGAACCCTGCCCCCACAATCGCCGTTCGCGACGCCGACCAGATGATGGTTATCTACCCGCGCCTCAAGAGGGCGGAGCGCTATCTCCTGGGCGGAGAGGCATCCGGACCCATGGGCGACGCCCTCGCGCTTCTGGATGTAGGCTTCCCGCGGGACCGGGCGAGTTTTGATGCGAGATTCCGGCTCGTATCCGTCGTGCCCCGCAATGGTCGCTGGGAACTCCGCATGCAGCCCGCGAAGATCGTCACGCGAAGGCTGGTGCCAGAACTCACCGTCCAGATATCCACCAACGATTTCGAATTGGCCACCTTCGAGGTCACTTTTGCCGACGGCTCCCGGATGCGGAACCAATTCACCCGGCAAGAACCCAACGCCCCGATCGCCGATGACGTTTTCCGGCCCACCCTGCCCCCAGATTTCAAGATCACGGAACCCCTCCGCAAGTGACCGCGCCATCCGACCCGCGAAGATCCTCGGCACGGCCCCATCACATCAACCGTCAAGTCAGCGCCGACGATTCGTCAGGTATTTTTCGCGCCATGCGGGTCGCGAGATCTTCCCACGCCCGTCAGCCGGCAGGGAATCCACAAACCACCAATCGCGGGGCACATGCCATGGCGGCAGTCTACCCAGGAGGAAATCTCTAAGTCTCTCACGGCTGACGCTCGCATCGGTCTCCACGATCGCGACAATCGACTCGGACCGACCGTGTGAGTCATCCGGGCATCCGAAAACGACGCATTCCTTGACGCCCCGATATTCGCGAAGCATTCCCTCGATCACCTCTGGATCGACCTTTCTGCCGGCCACGTTGATGCGATCGCCGATCCGCCCCCGCAACAGCACGGCCCCGCCCTCGATATCCACCAGGTCCGCCGACAAAAAGCATCCCCGCACCAGAGCCTCTTCCGCCACCGGCCAGTAGGTTTCCCCGACCGCGGCACCGCGGACCTCCAGGCACCCCTCGCGGCCAACGTTCAGCACCACGTTCTGCACCGCCGCTCCCACCGCTTCGCCCGCCGACCTGGGGGCTTCGGTCACGTCGTATGCGATCCCGCCACACTCGGTCGCGCCATAGAAGTTGTGAATCTTTAGCCCGAGTTCCTCGAATACCCTCCTCTCCAGTTCCAGCGGCAGCGGTGCCCCGGCCGATATGGCCAGCTTCACTGAAGGGGGAATAGTGCCCGCCGCATGCCACGCTCTCCAGAGGGCCGGCACGGCCGGCACGGTCAGGGCCTCGGCATGCCGCCCCGCCAACCGGATCGACTCCGGCAGGCTGGAATCGCCTAGGATCAACGGGATCCCGTGAAGCAGCAACGGCGTCACGAGATTCGAAAACCCGTAGGAATGTGCCAGCGAAATTAGCCCGACATTCGGCCAATCGGGCCGCAACCCCATCGTCTGTACGATGTTGTCCGAATCCGCCGCCAGTTGTTCTTCCGTAAACGCCACCATCCGCGGCCTGCCCGCCGTCGCGGAGGTCGTCTTGAGGTGCACGCAGTTTGCCGGCGGGATCGGCACGCTCGGTTCCGGCTGCCCCCTTTCCAGCGGACAGACAACCCGGCCCGCGCGCCATGCGCGCAGCACGGTCAACACGAACTCGGCCGTCTGGCCCCGCGGAAACGAGACGGGCCCCTCCATCAATGTCGAGGCCTCCACCTCTTCCGCCAACGCCGAGAACGACCAGTCGCGCCCGGAAGCCAGCTCGCGAAGGGCAATGTCCTTGCCGCGCGACCGTGCGACCTCCAGCCAACGCTCGTAAAGCATTGGCAAACTGTTAGTCGATCCCTATCCGTCAGATCAAGCCGGTTGTGCGCCCCGCCCGCACCGCCCGAAGATTATGCCAGCGCCACCCCCGACCGACGCCGATCACCCGGGCGGATTTCTGTTTGAACGCGACACATTCTATTTCCCAAATGAATTGGTGTGGGAGTATCGCTTCGAAACGGCGGCCGGACCCCCGGTCGTTCGACGCAGGATCCCCCCACCGACATACTCACACCACTGCTTCGTCCTCGTCCGATCCGCCCGCCAGTTCCTCTACCATGCCTCGTTTGAACCATCGGAACCGCCCGTCGATCCGGCCTCCTACCGCGAGCGCATCCGCAATGTCGTCTCCCGGAATCCGAGGGTCCCGGCCAAGCCCGGCCAACGTATCCCATTTCCCGGCTTCCGCGGCCTTCGCGAGTTCAGCCAGCAGCACGAGCGACTCCTGAAGTGCTGCTGCGGCGGTGCGTGGCAATCATACGTTCTTCGAAGTCATTGGCGCATGGTCTTGCCCATTTCTCGCAACCACCAGAAGCGGACCGCAGCCCAGTTGACTCACAAGATCCAGAGCGGGATCGCACCCATTGTCCATCTTGTTAGATTCCCCCAGCTCACCATAAACCACGGCATGATCCTGTTCTCCGTCACGGGGGAGCCCGATCACCTGAAATTCGCCGCCTACGACCCCAATGTGCCCGAGCGGCCCAGCCAACTGACCTACGATGCCCGGAGTGCTTCCTTCTCCATGCCAAGGAACTCCTACTGGAAGGGCGGATCGCTCGATGCCATAGAGATCTATCACGGCTGGCTATACTGAAACAAACGCGAGCGGCGGCCGAGCTGGATACAGGCCACTCAAACGACAGCATCCGATCGCAAGATCAACCGGCCTGTGGCTCCTTCGCCCGACGCCGTGGGTTCCAGAACGCCGAGCCAAAAAACACTAGGCCGCAGAGGTTTATCCCCGCTATGTACCCCAACTTGTAACCGCGCCCCACACCACCCGGCGAAAAAATCTTCACGTCACGCCCCATGAGGAGCGCCGGCAAGGCCATCGGCATAAACGCGCCATGCATCATCCCATAACAAAAACCATACTCGCGACTGGGTGGATACAATCTGGGTCCTGCGGCGTCATACAGCCATCCCAGGATCAACCCCACGACAAGAAGCCGTGCGGGCCCCACCAGATACCGCGCCCACCTCATCGCGGAATTGTGGCCGTTACCCCCGATCGACCAAAGCCCAAAATCGATCGCAAATCGAAGACCGCGCGCCCGAGATCCAGGATTTGCGCTCATCTGTAATTGCGTTAGAAGCTTGTCGGACTCGCGAATCGCCGACAGCCTCAAGATGATCCGAATATGCCCAGCCGCATACTGCTGATCAGCACCAACAAGTGTGACTTTCCCTACCCCGTCTTTCCCCTGGGGCTGGCAATGATCGACGAGGCCGCGCGCCGCGCCGGGCACACCACCCGATTGTTGGACCGGCAGTTCGACGAGACACCCATTAAGGACGTGATCAGAGACTTTCGACCCGATTTTGTTGGCATGTCCCTGCGCAACATCGACGAAGTGGTCTTCCGGCATCACGAGACGCACTTCGGACCACTGGTGGACCTCTGCCACGAGATCCACCAGCACCTTGATTGCCCGCTCATCCTGGGCGGCAGTGGATTCTCCATCTTTCCCGACCAACTCATGGAACTTAGCGGCGCCGATTTCGGCATCTTGGGCGAAGGCGAGAAAGCCCTGACGCAACTCCTGGCCGCCCTCGAAACCGGACAAGATTGTCGCGGCATCCCCGGCCTCTTTTTTCGGTCGCACAACCGCGTGGTTTCGAATCCCGGCATGTCGCCGCGCGCAAGACTTGACTCGGACCCTTCGAGCAGACCACCGGGCCTGGCAGAGTATTACCTTCGCGAGAGCTCCATGCTGAACCTGCAGACACAGAGGGGATGTCCATTCGAATGCTGCTACTGCACATACCCCTTGCTCGAAGGACGGAGCCACCGCCGACGTCCCCCCGAGATGGTCGCCGAAGAGATGCTGCTTCTCCAACGCCACGGGGCCCGCTACGGCTTCATCGTTGACTCCGTCTTCAACTCATCGCTATCCCACGTGGTGGAAACCTGCGAGGCCATCATCAGGCGCGGGGTGAAGATGCGGTGGTGCTGCTCCCTGCGCCCGCAGGGCCTCACGCGAGAACAGATGCACCTCATGGCTCGTGCCGGCCTGACGCACGTCGAGTTCGGCTCCGACAGCTTTTGTGATCCCGTCCTGCAAGCCTACGGCAAGCGTTTCACATTCGACGATATCCTCAGCTCCAGCGAACTGGCCCATGCGGAGAAAATCGACTACTGCCATTTTCTGATCTGCGGCGGCCCCGGCGAAACCCGCGACACTTTGCGGCAGACATACGAGAATTCCAAGAGGCTCCCAAACGCCACGATCCTGGCCCTGACTGGAATGCGGGTATACCCGGGGACCCCGTTGTTCGGGCACGCCCGGGCCCACGGGACCTGCCCGGACGCAATCGGCCTGCTGGAGCCGCACTTCTTCTTCTCGCCCGGCCTCGATCCCGATGATGTCACCGCTGATCTCGCGGCGTTCTCGGCCCAATCGCCAAACTGGATAGTGAACGAGCCCCAGCCGCAGTACTACGCCATGGCCAGCCGCCTCCGGCAACGGGGGGTGGTCGGCCCCCTCTGGAGCTACCTTTCTTTGATGCAACGAGTTTTACCGAGACCCATCTGAATATGCTCTTCCCTCCCCCAGTTCCGCCCAAAGAGCCACGCCGCGTGGTCATCACAGCCGCCGGCATCCTTACGGCCCTAGGCCGCGGATGGAATGCCAACGCCACGGCTTTTCGGGCCGGTAAAACCGCATTCCGACCCTCCATGCATTTCGACGTCTCCCGCCAGCGAGTTAAGACGGCCGCCGAGATCGACCTGCCTGAAAACATGCCCGCCACCCGCCTATCGGCCCGATCCCACACCCGGCTGGACCGCGCCGCCAAGATGCTGTTGATCGCCGCAGCTGAAGCCTGGGAGCAGTCCGGCTGGGACCCGTCCGAGGATCTCCCCCTCATCCTCGGCACAACGGGTGGCGGCATGTCGCTCGGCGAGGCGTTCTTCCGCCAGGCGATCCGCGAGCCGATCTCGCGCCGTGGCCAGGCGGAGCGCGCAATATATTATCAGGCACACCGGCAAGGATTGGTACTGTGCGAGGCCCTGGGCTTTTCTGGACCCCTCACGCTCATCGCCAACGCCTGCGCCTCGGGCGCCAACGCGATTGGCCATGCGTGGGAGTGGGTCCGCACAGGTCGCGCGGAGCGGGTCCTGGCGGGCGGTTACGACGCGATCACTCAGCTGGTGTTTGCGGGCTTTGACTCGTTGCAGGCCCTATCGCCCACGCGCTGCCGTCCGTTTGACGCGGGGCGAGATGGGCTTGCGCTGGGGGAGGGCGCGGCCGTGCTTGCAATCGAGAGCCTCGATCACGCCCGGCGCCGAAATGCAAATATTCTGGGCGAAGTCTGCGGTTACGCCGCAATCACCGACACCTACCACCTGACGCAACCGCAACCCGAGGGCAAAGCCGCATTCGCAACGATGCGGGCTGCATGTGCCCAGGCCAGCGTCGCAATCGAGGACATAGGGTACATCAATGCGCATGGCACGGGCACATCGTACAACGATACCGCCGAAGCGCTTGCCATCAATGAAATCGCAGGTTCCGCCGCGGGAAGGATGCCCGTCAGCTCAACGAAGGCATGCATCGGTCATCTGCTCGGCGGCGCGGGGGCTGTCGAGACCGTCGTTTGCCTCATGGCCCTGCACGGCCAGTGGCTGCCGCCTGAACCCGGCATCGAAACCCCCGACCCCATCTGCAAATTCCCAATCGTCCGAGAACCCAAGGATGCCAAATTGAGATTCGCGATGACCAATTCGTTCGGTTTCGGGGGCGCGAGCGCCTCGCTTATCCTGAAGGGGTGGCAATGACCAACGTGTTCGTCCACGGCGCGGGCGCCGTCTCGCCAGCGGGATGGGGTCTCGCCACCCTGTTCTCAGCACTGGAGCAGGGCGTGCCATTGCCAGAGCAGGATCTCGCTCGACCCGGTTCCACCAAACCTCTGCGGGTACGACAGACCCCACCCCCACCAGCCCGCCCCGCCTTTCTGTCGCATCCGCGCCTCCGCCGCACCAGCCCGATCACCCATTTCGCCATCGCCGCCGCACTCGAGGCACTCGGTGCCGAATCAAATGCCGACCCCAAGGACCGGGGCCGCCTCGGGCTGATCTGCTGCGCCATGATCGGCTGCGCAAACTACTCCCGTCGCTTTTTCGAAGAAGCCTTGCGCGATCCGGTCACCGCAAGCCCGATGCTATTCCCCGAAACAGTGTTCAATGCGCCCCTCAGCCACCTCGCGGCCCTCCTCGGCACCAACTCGGAAAGCCTTACCCTCCTCGGGGACGATGGCGTGTACCTGCAGGCGCTGGCTCTTGCGGGCAGTTGGCTTCTCGCCGACAAGGTCGATGCGTGCCTGGTCATCGCGGCAGATGAAACGGATTGGGTCGCATCTGAGGGCGTCAACGTTTTCAGTCGCCATGCCGCCCGTGCCGATGGGGCCGGTGCCATCTACCTCAAGGCAGTACCCCCCTCGGGACAAGGCGCCATCCTGTCTGGGGTCACGGATGCCTGGAACTTCACCCGGCCCCACCAGCCTCACCTCCTCGCGGCCCGCATGCGATCCCAGTTGCCCCCGGGGAAACCAGATCATTGGCTTATCACCAGCATCGGGGGAACCCGAAAAAGCGATAGTGCGGAAGTCGATGCCTGGGCCGACTGGCCTGGACGGCGAATGGACGCCCGGGCCATCCTGGGGCACGGCCACCCCACGCTGGCCGCATGGGAATGCGCGGCAGCATTTGAGGCCATCCGACGCGGCTCTTGCCCGGTCGCCGTGGTGAGCGTCGTCGGCGCAAATGAGCAGGCCATAGGCGCATGGTTCGAGAGCCACACGCCCGCGCCGGAGATCCCCACCCCCCTATGAATTCGCGTCCCTTGCGGGAATTGACGAAAAGATGCTCAATGACATACGGCAGAAAAACCCCATGAGGCGCCTCAGCCGCCCGGCGGAAGTCGCTGCCCCAGTGCGTTTTTTGGCTTGCCCCGATTCTGGTTACCTTACAGGCTCCGCCATCGAAATCGACGGCGGTATCGTCTAAGAAATGAGTGGCACGTCTTCCCTTAAGCAAGCCATTAAGGAACTTCTGGTCCGAGATCTGATGCTCCAGATCGGCCCCGGCGAAATAGGTGACAACCAACCGCTGTTCGGTCCCGAAAGTCTCGGTCTGGATTCCGTCGATGCCCTGCAAATTGTCGTGGCCCTCGATAAAAACTACGGCCTGAAGATCATCGATCCCGCAATGGCCAAAGATATTCTCCAGAATGTCTCCACGATCACCGAGACAATCGAACGCCATCGGATGGGTGAGCCGATACTCCGGCCACCCACTCAAGGTTAGTTCGAAAAACTCCCGGTTCACCTCGGTCGTTTGGCCTTTCCGGCAGTGCAACACGCTCCGTCCCAATCTCTTGCGCGATTGGCCATTCTTCAGTCCGCGTGGGGTCCTCCGCTGGCGGACATGGTAACGCAAAGACATCGGCACGCAGCATTCGAACCGTTGATGGCCGCGCCCGAACAACCGCAGGCGCACGCTTTCGGAGGCGCATTACAGAACCCTTTCAACCGAAACGTGGCGGACCGTTGGGGAGTGTGGTCCATACACAAACGACCCCCGATTTCGGTGTCGCGCACCCTGCGCTTCGCGGAACCGCTCGCATCCGTTCTGAAAATGTGCTATTTTTGTCGATGTGGTATATATTTCGTGGTTTCTCTTTCCTGTCGATCCTTGCCCTTCTGGGCTGTGCCAGCGGGAGCATCAGCAAACACGACATCGGCCCTGCCAGTTCTGTTCCGGCCACAAAGCTCTCAAAACCCAGCGCCCTTTACGTTGGCCGTTTCGACACATCCAAGGGTACTTGGGCAACGCGTGATCCACAAAAGCGGGACGCTGAGGCCAAACAGGTTGAGGCCACGATCCGACAGGGCCTTCTGGAGCGCCTCCCGGCGATAGCCCCCACACATCTCTATGACGGATCCCAAAAGTCTGGCTGGCTAGTCACGGGCGAGACCGTTCATGTCGACCCCGGTAGTGCCGTCTTGCGCGCGCTGGTTGCTGCCGGCGCCGGCCAATCCAAAGTCCGCATGAACGTCCGGATACTCGATTTGTCCCGTTCCAAGACCCGCCCTATCGCCGCTTTCGAGGTCTACGCGGATTCTGGCATTGGCCTGCTTGAGTTCGGCGGCGTCCCGGTCATGGCTACCAGCGACACTCGACGCAACATCGCGCGCATTTGCCGGGAGATCCGCGACGAGATCCGCGACGAGATCAGGCGAATCGTAAGGTGAGACGTCTCGGATGTGCCTCGTGCACCGCGCCCGGGCGCACTATGGGGATGAGAATCGATCCCGGAGAGCGGGGGCCGGGTCCGGTTCGATGCTGCGCGGTAGGCGGGGTCGACTGAGGCATACCGCGGGCAATCCCCCGCGACGTCGGCCAAGGCACGCGGCGGCATGCGGGAACGCTCGGGATGGCGCGTGCCCAGCCTCAGGGTTTTCCCCCAAAGCTCACGTAGTCATCCAGGTCCAGCAGGTCAAACCACGTGGCGATATCCGTCCGTCCGGGTGCGACCTTGGAGTGCAGCTCGTTGAAGTACGCGCGCGAATCGGGGTCGGTCGGCGCCCGCCTTTCGGCCAGCTCGGACCAGGCGGCGATCGCCGAGTCATCGCGCTTGTGTTTCGCCTTGGCCCGGATCCACTCCAAGAGTTCGCTGTCGCTTTTCCCCTTGGCGATCTCTGCCTTCAATGCCTCCGGATCGATCCCGGCAAACTCAAGAAATCGCTGGTCCATCGGGCAGGCATAGTTGTATTCACCATTCTTCCCGGCCAGGGTCGCGCGACCCTTGTCGAGCATGCGCGGCAATGTGGCATAGCCGCCGAGGCGGACGCGCGGACTGCGGGGAGCCTGTTTTGTCAGATCGGGTGCTTGGATGCTCATGATTGAACCTAACAGATCGACGGCCTTCGTCCATCGGGATCACGGACAGGGTTGTCGCCGCACGGAGCGAAGCCCTGATTCGAAAATTCAGATGCCGAATCGTAGGAGCCTGCTTGCAGGCGATCCCTTACGCGAATCGCGCGCAAGCGCGCTCCTGCGTCCCATTTTCTTCCCCGGTGGGGCCCGCCCCCAGAATGGAGCAGGAAACGAAGGTTCAGGGCCTTTTCACAGATGCGAAGTGTGTCTTCCGACCGAATGACCCGATTCCGCCGGGAGGGACGCCGGCCCCGGCGTCCGCGATTCACCCGCCGCGCGACACCTGGGCCAACCCGGCCCGCGAGGCGAGGCTGTCTCAAAACTCAAACGCCCAACACGGAACACCCAACAATCAATGCCCTTCTGATGATAGAGGGGACTTCCAATGGTGTGAGGCGCGCGACAATGCACGGCATCTCACAGAGATGCCCTACAAAATTTGTAGGCCGCCTGTGCCAGGCGGCTCGGCTCAGACGTTTTGAGACACGCTCAGGCCGCGGGCCCTCCCCAGGATGCCCGCATGGCGTGCCCAAGACCGCGAAGGGCATCTCCGTCAGTTGCCCAAGTCGGCACGTCCCTCGAAGGGTCAAGGTTCATGAAACAGTCTTGTTTTGAGACAGCCTCAATCCGGCGTCCCTCCCATAGCCAACGCCGCGGCCTATCCCTTCCTGCAGGGCACCGTGACCTGATTGAAATACGGGGGCGTGCTGGGGACGGTGTCGTTGGCGTCCACCTTGTACCCGCATCGCCGGATCAGTTCGGGCCCCGGGAGAAACTCGTCACCGGTCTGGGCGAGCCGCGCGCGCAGGCGCTCCTCGAGGTCCGCGCGGATTTTCGCGAATGCGGGATCGGCCACGAGGTTGCGTTGCTGGAAGGGATCTTCCGCGTTGTCGTACAGCAACCAGGGTCCCTCCAGATCGCGGACGTAGGTGTAGCGGACCGTGCGGACACCGCGATATTCCTTTCCACCCTTGGCGCGAGTCCATTCGCCGAAGGGCGACGGGCACATGATCAGGGCCGCGCTGTCGGACCCCTCCTTCCGCCCCACGAGCAGCGGCGAAAAATCCTCGCCTTCCGCGGTCGATGGCACCGGCACCCCGCAGAGCGACAGCACCGTGGGCATGATGTCCGGCGTGTTGATCGGCGTTTGGATGTCACGCGGCGCGACGGCCATCGGCGCCGGGCAGCGCACGAGTAATGGCACGCGGAGGGACTCGTCCCAGGGCTTCTGTTTCTTCAGCAAGCCCTGGGAATGGAGCATGTCGCCGTGGTCGGAGGTGTAGATAAATATCGTGTTTTGGCCGAGCCCCGTGTCGCGGAGCGCGTCGAGCAGTCTCCCGACGCACTGGTCCAGCGCCTCGATGTGCGTGTAATAGCCCGCGTACGTCTTCTGCGCCTCCGCGCGCAACGCCTCGGGCACATTCGGACGCAGGGTCAGCGAACGCGCATCGTATCGCGCTAGGATCTCTGGCGGGCCCGTGCGGTACGGGTCGTGCGGCGGCCCCCAAGAGAGAAAGAGGGCAAACTTCTTCTTGTCGGCGGCCCGGGCCCTGAGAAAACCCACGGCCTCGTCGGTCTGCGCGTAGGCATCGTAACCGGGCCAGACTTTCTTCTGCTCCGGGTCGTCGCCGAAATACTCCGACTTATTGTACGCGTGCGTGCATTCCATCGCGCGCCAGAACTTGAAGCCCTTTCGCCGCTCCGGCGGCGTGAACTTCGTCCGTCCCCGCCCGTCGATGTGCCATTTTCCGACATAGCCGGTCTCGTAGCCCCCTTTGTCCAACGCCTGCGCGAATGACACCGCCCGATCATTGAGACTCAGGTCGTTGATGAACAGGCCGTGTGTGAGGGGGTACTGGCCCGTGATGAGGGATGCGCGGTGCGGGGAGCACACCGGCATGCACGAGACCGCGTTGCGAAAATTCACGCTCTCGCGGGCAAGCCCATCGATCCGTGGCGTCGCAACCTCACGGTTGCCCTCGTAGCCGTGGTCGCACCAGCGCCACTGGTCCGAAAAGACATAGACGAGGTTCGGTTCCCCCATCCCCCCGCCGATTCCGGCACCCCGCGCCGATGTGCCAGCCGAGATTATCCCGGCACTCGCCGCGCCGAAGCCGGTCTTGAGGAAATCTCGTCTCGTCGTCCCATGCGCCGTCGCCATGCCCCATTTCATCCCCCCGATACCATGCACCGCAAGCGGAAACGCAACCCACGCCGGCCGAGGGTGCATGACACCAGAATTACCCTACCCGCCTGCGAATCCCCAAGCACCGTGGGGCAGACAATCCTGTCTGCCGCCACCATCCGCACAGGACCGCCGCCGCAGGCAGGATTGCCTGCGCCACGGCAGGCGGGCGCGTCGAAGGCCTGCGACACACGCAACTTTGGCGTCACGCACCCCCGGCCGGTTTCCGACATGAAGGCAAACGGCGGACCGCAAGGGTTTCCTTGCGGATCGGGGCCATCCGGTGCGCCCGCCGGCTACTTCTGGGCCCCGGTCGTCGCCTCGGTCCCTTTGACCGTCCCAGACCCCGTCGCCTGTTCGCGCAGGTCGGCCAGGAGTCCGACGAAATGCGGGGCGACTCGGATGAATTGGCTGTAGCTTTTGCCCATGCCGCTCATGGCCTCGATGGCGGAATCGGTGCCTTTCCTCAGGTGACTCGCGAGTCTCTCGTCGGGGTGGCCGTCTTGTTGCGTCAACCGAAAGGCATAGCCGATGCCATCGAAGAGCAGGAAGTTCGACCACGGGCCTTTGGACGAGACGGGGCAACTCGTGTAGCGGAAGCCGCGCACATCCTCGCACCACATGTCATCGATGAGGAAGTTCGCCCCCATGATGATGCTCTTTGCGACGAGGGGGTCGCCGGTTTCGAGGTGGTACCACTTGAGGCCGGTGAGCAGGACACCCACCATGAATCCGGCGTTTCCGTAATGGGCCGGCTCGCAGAGGCAATGGCCCGGCACCAGCATCCGGCGCCAACCACCTCCGCGCGTGTTGAACTTCGCCTTCGGGGTCTGTCGCTCAAGGACGCGCGCGACGATGATGCGCGCGGCGTTCAGGTAGAACGGGTCGCCCGTGGCCCGATATGCCGCCATCGTCAAGATCAAGTGCCAGCCGGAATCGCGACAGTTCGTGAAATCGTAGTTGATCATCCGGTAGGTGTCGTAGCGATCCGCGATCTTGAGACCCGTCTCGAACGACCGCCGATCGCCGGTCAAGAAGTAATGGTCCATGTGGCCCTCGCACCAGGTGTGGGAGACGGTGAAATGGCCTCCGGCCGTTCCCTGATTGGGCCCCGGCAATGGGCTCTTTGCCAAGTAATCGCCGACGTGCCCGATGCAGTGCGCGTAGGCGCAGCCAACGCGATCGGCGCTCGCGTGCGCATGCACGGTGTCGACATCGCGATTGTGGATCTCGGCCTCCTCGCCCGCCCGCAGGAAGCGGAGGTCTCCCGATCGGACGAACTGCAAGAAGAAGGCGTGCTGCGTGTCGTACTCGATATTGCCCCAGTTGATGAGGCGCTCGCCCCACCAGTCTCCGAAGTTGAACATGCCGAACTCGCGGCCCCGCTCGCGATTGGCGAGGTACTTATCCAGCGTCTCGCCCACCTTCTTGTCATAGTCCCGAACGACCGCGCGGACCGGATCGGCCACGGCGAATTCGCCAAACGCGCCCGAGGCGGCATACCACGACGGGGCCGCGACCGCGAACAGCGGCCGGTCCAGCGGCGGGCTGCCGCCATCGAGGCCGAGCCACACCTCGTGGGTCTTCGTCATGCCCTGACGCATCCTGTAACCGCTGGCCTGTCCGCCCGTGGCGGCCGCATCGACCCAATAGAACAGCTTGTGCGCCTCGACCTTTCCCTTGGCCCAATCGTATTCGTCCGGCTTGAGCGACGGCATGAGCCAGATGGTCGCGCCCGTGGGACCCAACTCGATGTCCTTCGGGTAGTTCTGCCAGAAATCGCGCAGAAAAACCGGCCCGACTGAATCGGCCATCCGTTTCCCGTCTCCACCCAACGATTCGAAGTGATCATCGGAGTGCTGGCGCACCGCACGCGACGCCCCCCGGAGCGATGGCATGCGCCACGCGAGGCTCCGGACCGTTGCAAATTCGTTGCTCGAGGCGGAGTGGCCGAACGTGAGCAACACACGCGCCCGCGGAAGACCGGGATACACGTGGGCGCTCGCCTCGTACGAGAACCCCGAATCCCCGATGGCGGCTGCGGCGTGAAACGACTGGCGCAGGGCGCCGGTTTCTTCCGGCGACAGCCCATCGATGCTCACCGCGTGCGTGCGGCCGCCGGCATCGACCAGCACCAATTCGCCGAGTTCCGGTGGCGCCATGGGTTTCGCTTTCGATGATGGCCCCGTGACCCCTGGGCCGAATTCCAGCGTGTATTCGGCGGTCGTGCCCGAGTGCCTAAAATCGAGCAGGAGCCACTTCACGCTCCCGTCGGGCCAGCGGCCCGTGACTTTCGCTTGAAGCGGCAATTCCTTGCCCCCCGGGCCGAGCAAACGGACGTGGCGGGCCGATCCCAGGGCACCGCGCGCGAACGGAACGCCGCTCGTCACGGGCCAGTCGCGCAAACGTTCCCCGGCCCCCGAGGGCGAGTCGACCCGAAGCCTGACTCGCCCGGCCGTCGGCGTCGGGCGTTCGGCGGGTTCTTCCCATGAACACTCGCGCCATCCAGTGGTGACCTCCTTCCCTTCGCGGGTCTCCGCGGAGATGCGGTAGCGCGTGCTCTCCCCCCGCTTGAGTCCTGCCAACAGGACTCGATGATTGTTCGCCGCGAGCGGCTCCTCGATCACCTTGCCATCGCCGTATGCGACCGTGCAACGCGCCGCCCAGCTCGTTATCCATGTCAGCCGATTCTCGGTGGCCGCGATCTCCCGGAACTCGTAGAGCGGCGGGCGCGCGTCCGGTCTCTCCCGCAGCAGCACAAGGTCCTCGGTCCGATAATTGCCCTCTGTACCGAGCGCGCGAAGCCGGATCTTGTCACCGGGCTTCAATCCGACGGCGTCCGCGATGAAAAAGAGGTGCTGGTTGTTGTCGTCGAAGTTGGCGACCGCCACCGCGCGCCGCTCGTTGCCCACTTGGATGGCGACTACTTCGTGGCCGACCTCATCGCGCAGGATGAAGCCGATGTGGAACTTGCCGTTCGCGTTTGGCGGAACCTCGGCAGTGATGGTCCCTGTGCCCGGCGAACGCAGCACGTTATCGGCCCGGTATTCGCTGCGATCGAACCGGAACCCATCCAGCGCGCAGCCGCGGATCGGGATGGGGATGTTCCGCGGGTCCTCCATGAGGGCGTCGATCCGATCCAGTCCCCAGGTCTGCCCCACGCCCACGCTCTCGCTAATTTCGCTATCGAGCTTCATCTTGGGGCGTTCGCCGATCGGGGGCCCCTTGGCGTCAAAGTATCCGGTGCCCGTGACGCCGCGGTGCGGTTGCACTGTCTCCGAGAGCACGGATAGCCGGAAGGCCGATGCGCCGTCGCGCTGGGCAAGGTCCGCGTCGTAACTGATGAATGCCGCCTGGCCGCACACCGCCACGCGGGGTGGCGGCGCGACCCGGGTTTTGCCATCGGCCGAATAGGCCGTGATTCCCGGTCGGCCGTCGGAGCAGTGCAACATGAACTCGCAGCCATGGCCGGGTTGACGGCCGGTGGCCGCATTGTCATCAGCGTCGAGGTACAGGAGCAGGCTGGAGTTGGTCGGATACGGTGCCATGAATTCGACGCGCCAGATGAACCGGTTGCCGCCCGCATTGGCGAGCGACACCCGGCAGGGCGATCGCCCCAAATCACCCGGCACCTTGCCGGACGGCCGCTCCCAGATCGTAACGAACGTCTCGGCCGAGCGCGGATCGCTGCCCAGCCCCGCCTCCACATCGTCGGGCATGCCGTCCCCGTCCGCATCATTCGCAAACGATGTTCCAGAGCAGATCGGCAGGAGGGCCAAGAGGAACCACGGTTTCATACCAATCGCGATGCTGGCGCGACCCCCGCGCGCGCGGCGAGACGAAAACCATCTCGCGGGCCCTCCCGTTCAGTCGCCGCCCCGGCGGACGCACCGGAAACCGTAATCGGGATAGCCGAGGCAGGTGTCGAGGTTCATCGGTGAATCCTTCGATCGAAATGCCGACGTGCAGGCCTTGGGCTGCGAACGCCATCCCCCCCCGCGCAAGACGCGCAACTCGCCCGCCGCAGGGCCAGTTGGATCCTCGGCGGGACCGCTCTTGTAGTAGGCCGGACCATAGAAATCATTGCACCACTCCATCACGTTGCCGTGCATGTCGAACAGCCCCCACGCGTTGGCGAGCTTAGTCCCGACCGGATGGGGCGTGCCACCGGCATTGCTCTTGACCCAATCATAGGCGGGCAGTTTCTGGACCTCATCGCCGAAGGCATAGGTCGTCTGCGTTCCGGCGCGGCACGCGTACTCCCACTCGGCCTCGGTCGGGAGCCGATACCCATTCGCGGCGAAGTCACAGACCCAGGTCTTCGGGGTGTAGCACGGTTTCAGGCCCTCCTTCTGGGAGCGCGCGTTGCAATATCGGACCGCGTGCACCCAGCTGGTCTGTTCCACGGGGTTCTTATCACCCTGGACCTTGGATGTGTTGATGCCGGTCAGGGCGAGAAACGACTCCTGGGTGACCTCATGCTTGTCCATGTAGAATTGGCTGATCTTGACCTTGCGGGCGGGCTTCGTGTCCTCCGCGCCGCGCGGGTCACCCATCGTGAATTCCCCGGCGGGGATGAGGACCATGGCGACGCCCGTGGCCGTCTTGATCTCTCTCGGCGGCGATCCCGCTGCCGTTGGGCCGGTGTTCTGTGCCATCGCCAGGGGTGCCAGTGCAAGCCCCCATGTCCCCAGGAGCGTCGCCATCGAATATGTCTTGAGCGTCTTCATAATTCCGTGGACCCCTCTCATCGCCATTCGTGGCCGCAGGTCTGCCAGAGCAAATCCATCGTCCGCTGCCGCACCTCGCGGGCGCAGTCGAACTCGGCGTCATCCCTCGCCCCCATCATGGCGAGGCCGGCCGTCTGCCGCAGTTCCTTGACGATCTGGCGCATGCAACCCAGGACGCTGTCCTGCGCCCCCCCGATGGCCCGCGTCTGCTTGCCCAGATCCTTCGCGATTGAGAACTTATCGGGCGCGTCGGACCCATCTCCCTTCGCATCCGCGTCGATCAGCGCCTCGACCTTGTCGACCAGATCCAGGCAATCGGCCGGGGTCTTCATGTTGGCACCCCGGCCCTTGGAATAGGTGTCCTCGATCCGCGCCATGAACTGATCGAGGCGATCGACGAGGGGCGCGAGGCCCGGTTTGGCCGCCTTTTGCCCAAGCAACCATTCATGCTCTCGTCGCATCCAGCTCATGTATTCCTCGATCCGCTCGCGTTTCGTCAGCACGAAGTAATCCATCCGGCGCAATTCCTCAATCAGCCTGCGGCGCTCCTTCGCCTCCTCGCCCTGCTCAAACGCCTTCTCGTACTGGGCGGTCACGGCGCACGTCGCCGGATACCGGTGCCTCGGCATGTCCACAGGCTCCAACTGCGAGTGGTATTGAAACTCGGGCGTCTTCTCCAGCGCCTGGCGCAGGATGTCTCTAGCCAGCGGGAAATCGCGCGGTGTCGCGGCCGCGCTCTCCCACGGGTAGATCAGCGCCACGTCGTCGGGATCGAGAGTCAGGTCCTCGTCGCCCCGGAAGAACGTCTGGCGCATGGCGCCCTCGAACTTGGCGTTCACCAGATGCATGAAGCCATCCTGGAGGAAGGCGGGGTACGAGACGTCGCCACGGCAACTCGTCCACATCGTGCGCGAGCCGTTCTCGCGGCAGTGCTCCCAGTTGCCGTCCTTGTGACGGAATGTCGGTTCCCAGGAATCGATCAGGCCATCCTGCTGGCGGCGAAAATCCACCCTCCAGCCCGCCTCGAACGGCATCGTCCACGCGAGCCTATTGCCCTGGATATCGGTCAGTTCGCGGATCGGTTTCTGGTGCCAGATCGCGGGTGCCGCCAGCGCGCCGATCCACACGCTCGCCCGCTGGTCGCGGCGGTAGTCGATATCGGTTCGGGAGATCACCCGAGCACCGCCCTCGCCCCCGAGGTTTATGCCCACCCTCTGGTCGCCGGTGAGCCAGACGAACGCCAGAATGGCATCACCGCCTTCGACGAACTGGAGGAGCATCCTCTCGCTCGGAACGCGCAGTTGCGCGGCGGGGGCCCTCTCGGCATTCACGACGATGTCGCCGCCAAACCAGTCCGGCACCACGGCGAACTTCGACGCGCTGGTTGCCAAGGCACGCTCCACGCCCTCGCGCGCCTCGGTCTCTATGTAGCGGCAGTCCTGCTGAATTCGGTACCGCACCGTTAACGTCTTCCCGCCCTCCGTCCCGAAGACGACGTCGAGGGCGATCTCGTCGGGGTAGTTCCCGGCGATCTTGAAGGACTGGATAGCCTTTGCACGCTTGCCGCCCATGCCGACGGGCGTGATGTCGGAGAGTTTCTTCCAGACATCCCCGGGCATGCGCGCGTGATACTCGGCCGAGGGCTCCCCTTTTCGGAAGGCGATGCCAACGTACTGGTTCCCAAGCCACGCGTCCCCGCCAAACGCCGCGCCGCGGCCTAGGATGATCCTCCACCCCTCGCGTTTCTCGAGTTCCTCCGGTGCAATGCCCTTTGCGTGCGCGCGCCCCGTATCGGCGATCACCAGGCGTGGCTCCGTGGGCACCAGCTCGATGTCATCCAACCAGAGCCGCCCGCGCTTCCGGAGGCCGATCTGGAGGGATGCGGGAAATCCCGCCGTGGCGGTCACGAACATCTCGCATCGCTGCCAGGTGTCTTTGCGCAGGCTGAACTCCTGCCCGGTCATTCCGCCCACCTGGAGGTCGTCGGGCGCCTTTCCGCCCCCCCACGATCGCGTGTCATAGATCTGCATGGTGAAGGAGATATCCGCGTCACTCCGCGCCCAGGCGCGGTACAGGTATGCCCCGGGCGGCACCGTCACCCTGTGTGACGGATGTATGTAGCCTTTGTCGTTCGCGTGATCGATCCGCAGGCTGGAGCGACCGCCATGGAACACGGCTTCGTCTCGAGTGACCGTTCCCTCCGCCCCGCCCTCGCTCTGCTTGTCCCATTGCGCGGGATCACCGCCAACGCCAACTTCCTCGAAACTGGCGTTGAGCACGAGGTTGGTCGGGATGTCGCCTTGCTCTGCCCAGATCGCGCCGGCGGCAAAACACAGCCCCAGACCCAGTAGACACGGGCGACCCATGAATCTGACTCTTCTCATAAGCTCCTTACTTCATACTACGTGACGCGAATGGCCCTAAGTTAAGGGATATCGGGCATCGTGGCATGGGCATCCTGCCCATGGCCAGCCCCACGGCCAGGATGGCCGTGCCACTGTCGCGACAAACTTAACTTAGCGCCATTCCTACCTGACGCCCGTCGTCCATCCCCAGCCAGCCACGCGCGAAAAACGTCATCGTCCCACAAGGCCCGGGCGAGGTGCGCGTAGCCCGGCGCCAGCGGGTGGCTCGCGTCAGCATACTCCTCGCTCGGCAGGGGCATCCCGCAGAAAACGTCGACACCCGCGAGCCTCAACTCCTCGGCCATGGCGCCCACCATCGTCTCGTGGCTGGCTCGGCTCTCCGGGTTCAGGAGATGCGGGTTGAAAGGACTCACCCAGACGAAAACCCGATTCCCTCGAGACTGCAGAAGGCCGATGACATCGCGAAAGAATCGCCACTGGAGGGATTCCCTGGCTGCGGGCCATGGAATGCCGCCCACCGGGATGCCGCGCTCCTCCCACGTGAGTGGCTGGCCGTGCGGCCCCGGGGTCGGCTGGGGAACCTGCGCACTGAATCCGGCAAATGGCCGCGGCAAGGGATCGTCGATCCGGGGTTCCGACCCCGCATCCCCCGATTCCGCATCGCGGCCGGTCTCCGCGCCCCCGCCTTCCAGGCGCGCGCCCTTGGACTTCTGGTGCTCCATCCATCGGAAGAACGGGATGGCCCGCTCCACCACGATGCCCGCGCGCTCCTCGAATGAAGCCGAGTAGCTGGGCACCGATGGCCAGAACTGCGGAACCAGCGCCGGATGATTCAGGGTGGCCCTCCCCGACTCGCCGTCCGCAGGCACCTCGCGGAGATCGTGCCGCGCCGAGCTCATCCACAGCGTGTTTAGCACGACCACGACATCCCTGCCGCGGACAACCCCGCCATGATACCGGAGCATGCCGAGCATCGCGGCGGGGTGCAGGCCATTGACCCCCAGATTCGCGAACCGTTCCTCCCCGGCACGCCGATTCAGTTGCGCCGTCAGCGTGTCGCCCAGCCCAACATACTCGCCCCACACCACGGAATCGCCGATCACGAGGACCCGCCCGGCGCGCGCAGCCTCACGAAACCACCGGGCGCAATGCCAGTAATCCTGGCTGAATTCATAGGGCAACCGATAGTCCCCGCACGGGCGAAACGGCTCGAACCAGACCCAGGCCGCCGGAATCCCGAATGCCAGCGCCAAGAGCACCCCAGCCAGCGCCAGCCACTGCCTCCCCGAGAGCCTCAGTGCGTTGGAGGAGTAGACAAACTGGCGCGCGTATTCCATGTGACTCCACCGACTAGAATTGAAAATAGATGAAAGCCTGGGAACGGGACGAAGTGAATACGGCGAGATAGATGATCATGCCCAGCGCCGTCAACAGCCGCACCACTCCCGATTCCAGAAGCGGCCGCAGCCTCGACTCGAAGGCGAACTCATATCCCCAAAGTCCGAGACACAGCGCGTATCCCATCAGAGGAAATTGCGGATCCGTCAGCGGCGTGGTGACCATCCGGGCGAGGACGGTCAGGGCGTCATGAAGGCTCGTCGCCCGAAAGAAAACCCATGTCACACACACGAAAGCGAACACCAGCATCTGTCTCGCGAATCGCGGAACCCGTTCCTTGTAGACACTTGACTCCTCCAACCTCCGGGTCAGCAGTCGCCCCACCCCATGGAGCAGCCCCCAGAAGATGAACGTCCACGCCGCGCCGTGCCAGACCGCGGAGATCATCATCGTCACGAACATATTTGCGTAGGTCCTCCACGGCCCACCGCGATTGCCCCCCAGTGGGATGTAGACGTAGTCCCGAAACCATGTCGAAAGGCTGATGTGCCAGCGCTGCCAGAACTCCCCGAGCCCGGACGCGAGATAGGGGTTGTTGAAGTTCAGCATCAGGTTGAAACCCATCGCCCGCGCTATGCCGCGGGCCATGTCCGTGTACCCGCTGAAGTCGCAGTAGATCTGCCAGGCGAAAGCGAAGGTCGCCATGGCGAGCGCTGCCCCGTTGTAGAGTTGCGGCACGGCATACACCTGGTCCACATAGGACGCGAGATAATCGGCGATCGCCACCTTCTTGAAAAATCCGACAAGGAACAGGGACATGCCATCCGCGATGTGCCGCCCCGTGATCTCGCGCCTCCCGTAGAGCTGCCCGAGAAGATTCTTGGCGCGCTCGATGGGACCCGCCACGAGCTGCGGGAAAAAAGAGACGAAGGTCGTGTAGCGGATGAAACTGGGCTCGCAGGGAACATTGCCCCGGTAAAAATCGATCGTGTAGCTCAATGACTGAAACACGAAGAACGAGATCCCCACCGGCAGGACAAACTGCCAGCCTTCAGGCAATATCTCCTGCGGAAGCGGCAGACCTCCGGTGACCCCCGCCAGCGCCAGCGCGCGATTCACGTTCTTCACCAAAAACGTGGAGTACTTGAAGAACCCCAGCAGCCCGAGATTGGCGACGAGGCTGATCACCAGCCAGAGCCTGCGCCGACCCCCGGCGGCCATCCGGCGCACGCAGAAAAAATCAATCAGCGTGGAATAGACGATCAGCGCCAGATAGGACCAGTTCCACCACCCATAGAAGACGTAGGATGCGGCCCACAGCCAGTAGACGCAGAACCTCGTCCCCCGCGTCGGCAGATAGACCGCGTAGACGATCAGGAAGAAGGCGGCGAATGTCCAGGTGTGGAAAAGCATCCGCTCATCCCCTGTCGCCCGTCACATCGGCGTCCGTTGGCCCCCCCGCGCCCCCGTTAGTCGCGCGCCTCCCGGCCCGAGACATGACGCGGCTGTCATGTGGGTTTTTCAACGGGCCGCTAGGACGACGCGACCCGCGCCGCGCCGGACCTCACCCGGCAACCGACGAAACCGTAGTAGGCGACGTATATGTAGCAGAGCAGCGGCACGATATACGCGATGGCGATGCTGTGCGTCCGGTCGCTGATGAGCCCCATGATGGGCGTCAGGGCCGCGCCGCCCACGATGCCCATGATGATCATCGAGCCGCCGATCTTGGTGTTCGGGCCCAGCTCCTTGATGCCCAGCGCGAAGATCGTCGGGAACATCACCGACATGAAGAAGCTCGTCAGGAAAACGCACCACATGCCGAATTCGCCGGGCCACTTGACGCCGATGCCCACGAACACCACGTTGATCACCGCGAACCATCCCATCAGCACGCCCGGGCGGATGTATTTCATGACCCACGTGCCAAAAAATCGCCCCACTAGGAAGGCCACGAGTGTCCCCGTCAGGAAGTAGCCGGCCATCTTCTCGTCGCGCCCCGTGGTGCCCTGCACATATTGGATGAAGAAGCTCCAAGTCCCCACCTGCGCGCCAACGTAGAGGAACTGGGCCAGCACTCCCTGTATGAAGTGCGAGTGCCTGAACAGGTCGGAGAACTTCCCCTTCTCGCCATCGCCCTCCGATGACGTCTCCTCCGAAGTCTTCGGGAACTTCGTGAGCGCCAGCAGCACGGCCCAGATCCAGACCACGACGCCCAGCACGGCGTACGGGGCAGCCACCCTCATGGTCTCGGCCGCAAGATAGCTCTCCCGGACGGCCGGCTCCATC
This sequence comes from Verrucomicrobiota bacterium, assembly GCA_029560585.1. Classification (GTDB taxonomy): domain Bacteria; phylum Verrucomicrobiota; class Verrucomicrobiia; order JADLBR01; family JADLBR01; genus JADLBR01. The sequence continues at coordinate 41,299 of JAKQKQ010000311.1, forward strand.
GCCGCCAGTTGTGCCTTCGAGTGCTCGATGCCCGAGAATATGAACAGGGTTCCCACCAGCGCCCCGGTGATCGCGCCGAAGGGGTTGAAGGCCTGCGCCAGATTCAGGCGCCGCTCCGATTCGTGCGGGTCGCCGAGCGTCGCGATGAACGGATTCGCGCCCGTCTCGAGGAACGACAGGCCCGTCGCGATCACGAACAGCGCAAAGAGAAAGAAATTGTAATCGCGCACCATGGCCGCCGGATACATCAGGAACGAGCCAACTCCGTAGAGCACCAATCCCAGGACCAACCCCGCCTTGTAACTGAACCGCTTCATGAACATCGCGGCGGGGATCGCCACCAGGAAGTAGCCCAGGTAGAAGGCCGACTGCACCAGCCCGGCCTGCAATCGCCCGAATTCGAAGGACTTCTCAAACTGCTTGATCAGCACGTCGTTCAGGTTGTTCGGGATGCCCCAGAAGAAAAACAGGGCCGTCACCAAAACGAACGGGATCACGTTGCCGGACGCGGAAACCAGATGATGCTCGTGGGGATGCTTGGCGGAGCTCATGGGCACGCATTTACAGACTCGTCCGCCTCATGGGAAGCCCCGATTCCTTGCCGGCCGCAGGCCCCGCTGCGCGCGCATCCGCCTCGCTCGCCCAAACCAACCCTCGACTTCCCGGCGCCGCCCTGCCACGATTCGCCGAGGAATAGGAAGGTGCGGCCCCCCACCGGCCGGGTGCCGGCGCGCGGACCGCTCGACCAAAGAGGCATCATGAGGAAACATTACCGTCACCCATTCCTGTCACTCGCCCTATCGATGATCGCGGTCGCCGCGGCGCTCGGGCAGGAAAATCTCCCCCCCGGCGACAACTACCGCAACGAGACCCCGGAACAGCGCGGCGCGCGGATGGCCTGGTGGCACGGCGCCAAAATCGGGGTCCTATACCGCTGGGGCCTGTTCGCGATCCCGGCCGGAAAATATGGCGGCAAGTCCGTCGGGGGAGGACCCGAGTGGCTCATGTCGAATGCCAAGGTCCCCGTCGCCGAGTACAAGCAATTCGCCAAGCAATTCACCGCGGCGAAATACGACCCCGAGATCTGGGCGAGCCTGGCCAAGGAAACCGGCGCCCGCTATCTCATCATGGACGTCAAGGACCTCGACGGCTTCGCCCTTTTTGATTCCGCCACCACTGACTGGGACGCCAAGGCAGCCGCCTGCGCCCGAGACCTTGTCAAACCCATGGCCGGCGCCGCCCAGAAAAACGGCCTCCCGCTGGGCTTCCAATACTGCCAGTCCCAAGACTGGATCAACCCCGGCGGCGGCATCAAGGAAGACAAGAGCTGGGACCCCGCGCAAAAAGGCGATTTCAACGCGTTCTTTCAAAAGATCGCCCTGCAGCAGGTCAGGGAACTCATGTCGAACTATGGCGAAATCGCCATCATGTGGTGGAACGAGGGCATCAAACTGAGCCGCGAGCAGGCCGTGGCGCTCTTTGGAACAATGGCGCAGGCACAGCCCAAAATCCTCATGAACAGTCGGCTCGGCCACTACCGGGGCGACTTTTACTCGATCGGTTCGCCAATGCCGCCCTACCCCCTCAACCATGACTGGGAGTACTACACCTCCCTCAACGAAGCCAAGATCGTTATCCCAAGGATGGCCGAGGCCGTTTGCAAGGGCGGCAATTTCCTCCTGTTTGTCGCGCCCGATGGGCAGGGATCGATCCCGCCCCAGACCGCCGATCGCATGCGCGCATTCGGGGCTTGGCTGAAGGCTAACGGCGAAGCCATCTACGACACGTCCGGCGGCGCCGTCTGTTTCCAGGCGTGGGGCGGCAGCACGCAGAAGGCGCGCAAGGGCGGAAACACGCTGTACCTCCACGTGCTGAAATGGCCCACCGACGGCATCCTAAACGTCCTCGGCCTCCGCAGCGTTCCGACATCCGCCTCGATCCTTCTTTCCGGCGAAAAGGTCGCCTTCGATATGGGCCCCGATGGCGTGATCCTCAAGGTGCCCGCCGCGGCGCCCGATGCCATCGACGCCGTCATCAAACTGGAGATCGACGGCGAGCTCTACGCCGATAAGCCACCCGCATCGCCAAATGAGAAGGGCCAGATCGTGCTCGAGGCCCCCGATGCGGCCATCACCCGCGGCATTCCAGGCGAAGGGATCCGTTTCGAATTCCGCGACAACCACCTGCATCTCGCCGGCTGGGACAAGCCGGCGGATTGGGTGAGCTGGCGCTTCCTCATCCAAGAGGCCGGCAATTTCAAGATCGAGGCCGTCATGTCATCCGAGCGGGAAAGTGCCTTCCGCATCGACATCGGCGAAGAATCCGTCTTCCCCGTGGTGCCCGGCGGCGGGGATCTCGGCAAGTTCAAAACAGTGGATCTGGGCGAAATCAAGATCACGGCGGCGGGCTACAACGACCTCTCGCTCAAGCCGATCGGCCAGACCTGGAAGCCCATTAACGTCCGGCGCCTCATACTCACCCCGGTGAAATAGCAGGCCCCGCGCGACAAGCCGCCCCCACGCGGGTTAGAACATTCAACGGCGCCCATCTGAAACCGTGCGACCTGGTTGTCTCTCGGCAACGGCGCGCGGGCACGTCGCGAGATCAGTCGGCACTGTTCACGGCGACATGATAGCGTAGATTGCGGTAAGAGCGATGACGGACAAATGGCCAGACCAGAATCGCGGGCCGAAGGCGCCGCGGTTAGCCCTAGTGCTCGGTGGCGCCATCGTGTTCGCCATCGTTGGCTGGATCATCGGAACGCGCGCGACGCCCGGGCCCAATACCGTCTCGAATCAGACACACGCGTCGAAAAGGGTCGCCCGCGTCACGTCCGATGCCACCACCCACCGATCGGCGCCCGCCCGGTCCCAAAATACATCGTCCAGCGTGATCCCCCCAAACGCCAAACCCGGCGAGGCCATCCTGAGGTTCAAATCGGACGAGGCCCTGCGCCAATTCATCGCCAATCCCCCCAAGGGCATCCGCATCCTCGGCTCAGAATCGCGCCTCCGGGCCGTCCGAATCGGATTCGATGACCCCGCGGCGCTCGAGGTCGTCCAATCTTCGGACACGTCATCGATCGAATTCAACTTCATCGTTTCCGTGCCCGAGATGCCGGATCCCGACAAGGTTGCCTCCCTCGGGCCCTCGGCACCCTTCGGGAATGGGGCCCTCGCGTGGCTCGGTGCATCTGATCGGCCATCCTCCTGGGGCGCCGGCGTCAAGGTCGCCGTGCTGGACGCGGGCATCCAGCCGCACCCCGCGTTGGCCGGCGTGACAATCCGCTCCGTCGATCTCATGGGCGGCTCAACCGAAGTCGCTTACTCTGGCCACGCCACCGCCGTCGCCTCGCTGCTGGCGGGTTCGGCGGCGGGAATCCCCGGCGTTTCGCCCGGGGTGGAGATATTCGACATCCGCGTGCTCGATGCCTCGGGCACCGGCGACAGCTTCACCCTCGCGAGCGGTATCCTCCGCGCCGCCGACATGGGCGCCCAGGTCATCACGCTGAGCCTCGGCACCTATGGGGACAGCCCCATGATCCGCGACGCGGTCGATTACGCGCTAGCCCGAAACATCGCCATCGTCGCCGCCGCCGGCAACGATGGCTACGCAAACCTCACCTACCCCGCGCGCTATCCGGGCGTCATCGCCGTCGGGGCCATCGATGCCACCGGCGCCACGGCGCCGTTCTCCAACTCGGGACAGACCCTCGCGATCGTCGCGCCGGGCACCGCGATCACCGCCGCATGGCTGGACGGACAGACCATCGCATTCAGCGGAACATCTGCCTCGGTGCCCCTCGTCAGCGGCGCCATCGCGTACGTCATCGCCGACCAGCGCTACCTCTCCCCCTCGGCCGCCGCCGAAATCGTCCTCCAGAACGCCGACGATGCCGGACCGCCCGGAAACGACCCGGCCTACGGCTACGGCACCCTCGATCTCGGTCGCCTCGAAGATCGCCAGACCACCGGCCTCCACGACCTCGCCATCGCAAGCCACTGGGTCGATCCGGCCGCCGCCACGACCTCTGGATCGATCCCCGTCCAGATTACGGTCCAGAATCTCGGGACTGTCACCGAATCCTACGCGATCCTCAAAGTCACCGATGGCCAATCACATCAAGAGTTCACCATCGTGAATCTGGCACCCGGCGCCATCTCGACCCGCACGTTCACACTGAACCAGAACGCCTCCGGCGAAGGCGCGCCCGTCTTTATCCAATCCTCCGTCTCACGAACAGGCGTGCAGGACATCCGCCCGGCCAACAACCAGCGCACATCGGTGCTCCTCCAATCGAGGTGACGCACCCTCAACCGCCGAGGCCCACCGAGCGCCCCGTGGCGTCGGCCTGCGGTTCGACGTGGACCAGCACATCGGCCACCTCGGGATGGTTTGCGCGCACGGCGTCCTTCACCCGGTGCGCGATGCGGTGCCCCTCCAGCACCGTGATGGCCCCATCGACGCGCACGTGCAAATCCACGTAATAGTTCAGGCCCGTCTTGCGAACCCGGCACTTGTCCAACGCGTCCACCCCCCCGACCCCCGCCGCCGCATCCCGGATGGCGGCTACCACGTGGTCCGGCGGTGCCGCGTCCATGATCTCGGCCAAGGCCGGGCGCAACAACCGCGCCCCGTTGGAGCCGATCACCACACAGGCCAGCAGGGCCGCCCAATCGTCCGCGGCCTCGTAACCCTCGCCCCCCACAAGCGCCACCGAGATGCCAACGAATGCCGCCACCGATGTGATCGCATCGCTCCGGTGATGCCAAGCGTCCGCCTCGACAGCCCTGCTCCCGATGTCCTGACCGACATTTCGGATCAGGCGAAACAGGACCTCTTTCACCACCACCACCGATATCAGGACCCCCAGGGTGAACGCCGCGGGCGCGTGATGCGGTTCAAGAATCTCACGAACGCTCATCGCCGCGAGCCCGACGGCCGCACCCAGCAGGGCGATGGCCACCACGGCCGCAGCCAGCGGCTCCGCTTTGCCGTGGCCATACGGGTGGTCGGCGTCGGGCGGCACCGCGGCCAAACGCAACCCGCTCATCACCACCAGCGACCCAAAGACGTCGAGGCACGACTCGATCCCATCCGCGATGAGCGCGTATGATCGCCCAACCACACCCGCCACCATCTTGCCACCAGCCAAGACCAGATTGGCGCACAGCCCCACGATCGCCCAGCGTGCGCCCCGATCCAGTCTCCCCTTGATGACATCGCTCACACCGCCACGACCCTACCAGCGGGCACGGATTTCGCTACCCCCAACCGCCAGAAGGGAAAAAAATTCGTTTGCCACCGGCAGCTTTTCGCCAAGACTTCAGCCCATGAGACGAGGGACCATTTGGCTGTGCGGCGGTTTTGCTGTGGCGCTGTTGGTTGGCTGCGCGTCGGTGAGCGTCAAGGACGTCGATCAGGGACGTCGCGTCAAACCCAAGCGGAAACCCGCGACGGTGTACGTCATGCCCTTCTCCACGGAAGGTGCGCAGTTCAACGTCGACCGCGAGGGGGCCGAACTCGAATCTTTCAAGCACGACACCGCCGTGATGCTGGCCGACCTGACTTCAGAGCGCATCAGGGCCCAACTCGCCCCGTCACAGATCATCGGTGTCCACGATTCTCTTCCCGAAAAAGGTTGGGTCGTCCGGGGCCGCTTCATCGCGGTCAATCAGGGCAGCCGCGCACTCCGAACCATCGTCGGCCTAGGCGCCGGCGCCACCAAAATGCAGGTGGCCGTCAGCGTCTGCGACCTTTCCCGCTCCAGTTCCACCCCCTTCCTGACCTTCGAGACGGAAGGCGGGAGCGGATCGATGCCCGGTATCATCACAAGCCCGGGGCCGGTCTCCGCAGGACTCTCGATGGTCGGCGGGTCCATTCGCGGTGTCACGGACGACGCTCAGCGGACGGCCCGCATGATCACCGCGAGACTTTCCGAGTATATGCTTGAGCGGAAATGGATCAAACCGGAACAGGCCACGTCAGTGAAACGCGCCGGCGACTTTACGGAACCCACCCCGGCCTCCACAGCCAAATCCCAATCAAAGCCCCCCACCAAGAAGATGGGCAGATAGCTGCCGCAAGCCACGGGCAAAAACCGGCCCGGCCCATCCCTCTCGGACGGTGCATCCCAGAACTGCGGGACGGCGCAGCCCCCAGTGCCCAGGCGCAAGCCAGCCAGCCACTGCGCGCCAGGCAAAATCCCCCATTTAAGACAGACGTGGGCGCATTATTGGGCTATAGTCTCGGCAGATGCGAACCCTGGTTCCGATCTTGGCTTTGACCGCTGCGTGGCCCGCCGCCTGGGCCCAGCAGCCGGCGGCCCCCGCCCCGGAACCCCAGGCCCGCCCGACCCCGGCAAGAGAATCGAAACCGAAGCCGCCGGATCGCGACACATTGCCCTTCGATGATCCCTTGGCCCGCCAGAAATTAGACCACGATCTTTGGATAACAAAAGGTGTCCAGGGTGGCTTCAAGACCGAGGAGCTTTGGATCCTCCAGCCGCCTGCGGCGATCGCGGCCCCCACCGCGACCGAGACCGCGCAACCAAAGGACCGCAACGCGCCGGGATCCTGGTCCGCCATGTCCGGATCCATGAACCAGAATCGCCCTGAAGAGCTCACGGCCGAAGAGCGGGTGCGCCTGTTCCAGGAATGGGAGCGTTTCGTCTTTGGAGAACCCAAGAAATCCACCGACCGCAGCGGCGGGATCACGGACCCTTGGCGGAAATCCGAGACCCGCGATGACAACCCCCGCGTCAGCAGCGAACCCCCAAAGGCGGATTTCAAGATCTCCCCGCTTAACCCCACGCTCGGCTCCGCGCAGCCCCAGGATTCTGCGGTGGGTTCGCTTGCCCCCAACACGCCGCCACCGCCCCGGACCGAAACCACTGACATCGATGCCAAATTCTCGCCGTTCGGCGCACCGGTTGTCCCCGGCCTGCGCCCGGAAGGCTGGTCCCCCGATGCCTACCGGAATTCGTCGCTGCCCCTCTCCGGGATCGTCCCCCAGACACCCCTCGGATTGCCCGGCGGACTGCCCGCAACCGATCCCCGCACCATGAGCACCCCAAACACGCTGCCATTCTCCCCCTTTTCCCCCCAGGCACCGGGAATGAACTTCGGCCTGCCCCAGAATAACCCGCAGATGCCCGGTGCCCCCCAGGGCCCCACCCCCACCCCGCGGGCCCACTCGACCGACAGTTTCATGCCCCGGCAGTGGTGAGCCCGCCACCGGGCCCCCACCCCACCCGGGATTTGGGTTGAACGACACCCGTCCCCGTGTTTACTCCACCGCCATGATCGCGCGCTATTCACGCCCCGGCATGCAGTCGGTCTGGACCGAGGAAAACAAATGCCGCATCTGGCTCGAGATTGAAATCCTCGCCTGCGAGGCCATGGCCCGTCTCCGAAAAATCCCCGCCTCCGATGCCCGCGCCATCCGCCGCAAGGCCCGCTTCGATCTCGCCGAAATCGCGCGCATCGAGGAGCGAACCAACCACGATGTCCTGGCCTTCTTGGAGAACGTCGCCTCCTACGTCGGCAAACCCGGGCGTTGGATCCACCAGGGGCTCACGTCGTCCGACCTCCTCGACACCACCCTTGCGGTCCAGATGGTCCAATCCGCCGATATCCTCCTCGAGGACATCGGCCTCCTCCGGGCCGCCGTGGCCCGACAGGCGAAAGCCCACAAACTCACACCGATGATCGGCCGCTCCCATGGCGTCCACGCCGAGCCGATCACCTTCGGCCTCAAGATGGCACTCATGTACGACGAATTCGGTCGCGCCGAGCACAGGCTCCGCGCCGCCCGCGAGGATGTGCGCGTCGGCAAGATATCCGGGGCCGTCGGCACACACGCCCACCTCGACCCGCGCGTCGAATCTCACGTCTGCCGTGCCCTCGGCCTGCGGCCCGCCGCGCTCTCCACCCAGATCATCCAGCGCGACCGCCACGCCCATTTCCTGGCCGCGCTCGCGGTCGCCGGTTGCAGCATCGAGCGATGGGCCACGGAATTCAGGCACCTCCAGCGCACCGAGGTCCTCGAAGTCGAGGAGCGCTTCGCCAAGGGACAGAAGGGTTCCAGCGCCATGCCGCACAAACGCAACCCCATCACCGGCGAACGCCTCGCCGGATTGGCCCGGGTCCTCCGCGGGAACGCCCTCGCCGCCATGGAAAACGTCGCGCTCTGGCACGAGCGCGATATCTCGCACTCCTCCGTCGAGCGCATCATCCTCCCCGACTCCTGCGTCCTGCTGGACTACATGCTCGCCAAGACCACCGACCTCGTCGCTGGCCTGCAGGTCTACCCCCCCGCGATGGAGGCCAACCTGTGGAAATCCAAGGGCCTCTTCTTCTCTCAGGCCGTCTTGCTCGCTTTGACCGAGAAAGGCATCGCCCGTAAGGCAGCCTACGAAATGGTCCAACGCGCCGCCATGGAATGCTGGCAATCCGCCCGCGAGGAGGCCGCCGCGCGCCCCGACCCCGCGACATGTCTCCCGGCCTTCCTCAAGGCCAGCCCGGAGATCCGCGCCCACCTCTCCCAAAAGGAAATCGACCGCGCCTGCTCGCTCGAACCGCACCTCCGGCACGTCGCCTCGAAGTTTCGCAAGCTCGGCCTCGGCTGACCAGGGACTTCAGGCGGTGTTCGCGGGCGCGGCTCGTGCCCCGGCCTAGCCTGCATATTTCACGCTTCCGCGTGAAATATGCAGGCTCAAAAGAAAACCGCGCTCCGAAGAACGCGACTTTGAAGGGTCTGGGGCCACCGGTCCGCGAAACACACTCTGCAACCGCGAAAAAACCCAGTCTTTGCCTGACCTTTCCCAATAAATGGCTTTCATGGCGCGGTTTTCCCAGAGCCCGGAATTTCACAGCCGGCAGGCTGTGAAATATCCGGGCTAGGAATCCGGGACGGGAGGATTTTGGACTGCGGTGGCAGAGTCCGGCAACCGCCCAGTAGCGAAGGGCTTGCGCCCTTCGGCCTTTGGGATGACTACCGAAGCCCACAAGGGCTTCGCTACCATTTTCTGCCCCGGTGGTCCGGCAGCCGCCGGATGGGATCCGACTCGAAAATTCAGATGCCAAATCGCAGGAGCCGGCTGGCAGGCGATTCCGTGCGCGAATCGCGCGCAAGCGCGCCCCTAGGTCTCATTCTCACCCCCTTGGATAAACGCCGCCCTTGCCCCGACCGCGCTCGGTGCGAGATCAGTCGGCCCGGGCCCGCACACCGGGCGAAACGCGGCCAACCATCCGACACGATTCGGAAATCAGCATGGTCACACCAAGCGCCCAAAGGGGCTCAAAAGGCACAAGATAGCGCGTGATCCCGCGTGCGATGGCAAACGTCAGCACGAGGCATGCCGCCGCCACAGCCAGCCACAAGGCCAGTCTCCAGCCGTGCCGCACAACCCCAAGGACCCAACCAAACAGCGCCAGAAGACCCGCCCACCCCCACCAGGGCGGCGCCGTGATCGGTTCCAACCGGCGCAGCGGTGCCTCGACGCTACCCGCGCCTTGCCCAGAGAAGAATCCGTCCCGCCAACGCTCCCATGTGGCACCATCGCCCCACAGGATCGGGATATAGCCGGGTTCCGCGCTCATCTGTTCGGCCCAATCTTCACCCATCTTCGAAGGCCGAAATTCGTTGGCCAGCTCCCGTTCCTTGCTCAGCACGTATCGCAATTTATACCATAGTAGTTGAACAAACATCATCGGTCGCGACAGCACGGCCTCGACCGCGAGGTCGCGGCAAACCCGATGAAGCCGCGCATCCTGCCCCCGCCCCTTGAGCGCGTCCCACCGCGGCCCGATGCTCCCCTTCCGATGGCCGAGCTTGCCCTGCATGTCGTCCTGCATGTCCGGGTAGTTCGCCAGATCCCGTCTCGCCGCCTCCACCCACGGGCGCAGCTCCTCTTTGTACTCCGCGTGCAGCGGTGAACGCAGGTCAGTCAACGGAAACACCGAACTGTAGAATAGCCATCCCTCCTGCGTCACGCGCCCCCCCAGCCATAGCGCCGCACACACGATGATCGGCGGCACCATCCGCCACGCCCCCTGTGGCATTCCCCTCCGCCACCAGCCGGCGCCCATCACGCCAGCAATGATGGGCACCGCAAACAGCACGGCCATTCTCCCGTCGGGGCGCACCGCCAACGCCAGCGCCGCCGACCACAGCACACCAGCCGCATGCGCCACCCCTCCCCGCAATAAAAACCGCCACAGCCGCCACAGATACAGCAGGAACGCCGCCGCGTATGCGATCTCGGCCATCATGTCGTGGGCGTAGAAGAGCAAAGGCACATTGAGTCCGACAAGAACCGCCAGCACCCAATCCAGCCAGTTCGCCTCGGGCGCAAGATCGCGCCGGAGCCGCACCGACAACCACACCACCACCAGGGCCAACGCGTGCTGCACAAAAAGGATGTGCAGGCTCAGGCGCCCGGGAACCGGATGCAGCACCGTCAGCAGCGCCGGGTACAGCAGCGCTCGCTTCGGATGAATGCCAATATGCCCATCCTCCCAGAACATCCTCGCCGTCCGAAGATAGGTGTGCGAATCACTGTGAAAGGTGCACGCCGGCACCTCCCAGATCATCCAGAGCCGGAAGGCCACCACCACGAAAAACGCCACCAACAACAACGCTCTCATCCGATGGGCGCCGAACCGGCATAACCACGCCGGGCGACCACCCCCCTCGCCTGTATCATGAAACGTCAACGCGGCAAGACAGTTCGATCACTGCCCTTACTCTTTTCGGTTGCCTCCCCCGCAATCTGCCTATTATGCCGAATGCTCGCGTCGCTCGCCCAACCCCACGGATCGCTCCGCGCGAGGGCCGTGGCCGGCGCGCTTGCCCTGGCCGTCGCGGTGACCGGCGAACTCCTCTGCGCCCAGACACCCGCCGCCCCAGTCACCCCCGCTGCCCCCACGCCTCCCCCCCAGTCCGATGACGACTCGTCCGCCCTCAGGCTGGGCAAGCCCGGACCATGGGGACAGATCGAGTATTATCCCATCCTGCTCGAGGCACCCGCATCCCTCGTCAGCCTGTTCCCGGTGCCGTCTGCGAAGACCATCTGGAAATTCAAGAACCTCACCGATCCCCAGCTCCGCCAGTCGCTCATCGGGGCCGGGCTCAGCCCAGAACAATGCGACCGGCTATTCACCAGCCCGACGCCCCCGTTTAGAGAACAGGGCATCACACACCTGTTCCCCGAGAAGGATCTGGTCATGGGTTTGACCCCAGAAATCCGCGCCCGCGTCTATCAGATCCTCCGCCGATGCGACGGCAACCAGCTCCACGCCCAGCCCTACGTGATCGAGGGCGGCGACACCAAGGAGTGGTTCGCGGGCAGCCACCTCAGGGATGAACTTGTCGAACTGACCGACCGGCTCGCCTACCCGTGGGCAAGCGGCCGCGCGTTCAGCGACCTCCCACTCCTCCTCAATTATGTCCGCGATTCCAAGGAGCAGGACCTCCTCCTCAAGACCCTCACCCGTACCCGTAGCGTCATCGCCCGCCTCATCGTGGAGCGCGACGCAGACCTCCAGTCTCTCTCGGACTACTGGACCGGCTACAGCCGAAAAAAAGACGTCCTCCCCATCCTCGAATCCGTCGCCAAGACCGCCGGCGTCCGAAAGATCGACATCGTACACCTGCTGCCCTCCTTGGCCCGCAAGCTCCTGTACACCTACCCGGACGTCTCGCTGATGGCCAAGGGCTCTCTCCCCGACTGCCACTGGACCAGCCTCAATTTCTTCAACTACGATCCCATGGATCGCCTGCTCGACTACGACGGTGCCCTGCAGTACATTTCGGAGCGCTACCAGCCGGCCACCGGGACCCTCCAGTTCGGCGATGTCCTGTTCTTCCTCGAGAAGGGCACCGAGGATGCGTTCCACTCCTGCGTCTTCATCGCGGACGACATCGTCTTTACCAAGAACGGCTCGAATATCGCCATGCCCTGGATCCTGATGCGGATCGACGACCTGCTCGCCAAATACCGCCAGGACTTCGAGGTCGAAATACGCGCGTTCAGGCTGAAGCCCTGATCTACCAACTACTCTTTCCGGCCCAGCGTTTGATCGTATTGTATGCGGATGCCGCCCTCTGGCGGGAAGCTGACGCGGTAGGCGGGGCTGAGACCGGCGGCGGGCCTGCCATGGACGCGCCCCTGGCGAATCGTGAGGATGGCGTCACCGTAGTCGGGGGCCTCGATGACCTTGCAGATGTAGCAAGAGCGCGCGGGGAATAGAGCCCAATCTCCGATGAGCTGATAAGGTCCATCGAAGCGCTCGGCCGTCCAGCAGAGCGCGGCGGCGGCATAGCGCCCATCGGGATGCTGGGCCTTGAATTCGGCCGTGAGGAGCTTTGGCCACATGGAGGCGATCAGGTACCAGCGGCCACCGCGGGTGAATAGCTGGGCGGTCTCGCAGCGTGTACAGAACCCCGGCACGAATAGGGGAGGCAGCATCTCCCAGCGGACCATGTCGCTGGTGCGGGCCAGGGCAAAACTGCCACGCGCGTACATGTCGCCATCGCGAACGCGGCCATTGATCACGGCGTAGACGGCTTCCTCGCCAGATTTTCGCACCAGATAGGGATCACACCATCCCGAGCACTCGGGCGGATTCGTGGCCATCTGGTCGGGTGTCTCGTACCATTGGCCCGAGGCGGGTGGCGAAAGCAGCGGGCCGTCGCCGTGGACGGTCCAGCGATCGAGGTCCTCGCTCCACGCCAGGGCCATCCCCTGCCCCCCGGAGAGGCTGTAGCCAGTCACCAGCATCGCGTAGCGGCCCCCGAAATCAATGGTGCTGCCCGTGGCGTAGCCGCGATCCACCCAGGTATCTTGGCCGGGCCGCAGGGCGACGGGGCCCTCCTCCCACGCGAAGAGATCGGTGCTGGTGGCATGGCCGACGCACCAGCTCTTCCGGCGCAGGGCCTCCGCCACACCGGGTGGCTCATAGAGATAATACAGGTGGTACTTCTTGTCAGGGGCGCGGAACAGCCAGTGGTCCCAGAAGATGCCCTCCCGCGGAATAAAGTGAATGGGCACTTCAGGGGGTGCGGATCCGCCGGCCGCAGCGCCGCGAACGCACGCCGCAGTCGCGGACCCGCCTACCAGGGTGATGAAGCGCCTCCGGCTCAAGGCCAACATGTCTCAACGTTGCCGCGAAACCGGGCGATTGGGGAGGACGGAAAATGGCTTTCGGGTGCCAGACCGACGGCGGGATCGGCTTTCTTCTTGGGTCTGGGCCACGGGAAACCCGCGAGCCAGAAAATGGGACGTAGGAGCGCGCTTGCGCGCGATTCGCGGATGGGATCGCCTGCAAGCAGGCTCCTACGATTCGGTGTCTGAATTTTCGAGTCAGCCGATCCGGCCCGCGAGGCCGCGGGCCCTCCCGAATCATGTGCCAGGACCAAACGAGTCATTGTACTACTCCATCTCAACACCGCTCAATCTCAGGCGATAGTAGGCCAATTCGGCCGGGAAGAACTGCGAGATATACAGGCGGTCGAATCGGTAATGGCGAATCACTTTCAGGATCGCCGGCGCATGCCACCGCAATATTTCCCGGTCTGGGCAGAGCGTGATCACCCACGCCGCAAACAGCGGTTCGCGCACCAGCCGATTCTCGTACACCCGTCGCGGTGAAAGGGAATCCAGCAGCGCAAGCTGCTTCATGGCCAGATCCCTGGCCTCCCGCACGGATCCCTGCTCGCGCCACAGCGCGTTGATCTCGCGCCAGTCCAACAGGAACCGCTGCTTGTCATTGTTGTCAAACTCCAGGGCCAGAGGGAGACTCTCGGCGGCAACCGCCGCGCTCGCCCTGAGACCCTCCTCGTACGCGGCCTTCAGCGCAGGATCGCTCTCCATTTCCCACAACCCGCGCAAGCCGGCGACACCGGGGCAGAAGGTCCACGTGTGCCATGACTGGAGGGCCGGGACCATGCCCTTTGCGCAGAAATCAAGCCGGCTCTCTTTGCCCTTCGGGTTCCGCTCCGCGACCGCCCGCCGGTATTCTTCTTCCCAACGACTGTCGCCACCCACATCGGCCCCCATTTTGAGCAAGAAGAGCAGCCGTGATGCGCCCTGCCAGCCAAAGCTGTCAAACTCACCAAAGTAATCGAACGGGGGCCGATCGCCCGGGACTTTCCACTTATGGCTCTCCAGCGCTTCCAGCACCTCGATGATCTTGGCCTTCACTTGCCCGCGCTCGGCCTCGTCGGGAATCCCGCTGCGCACATAGCGCCACATGCCATAGAGCCATGGCATGGCCTGGTCGTTCGAACTTAGCGGATAATGCGCGCTGCCATCAGCGGTCAGGCCCCGGGCGAGGAAGCCCTTCGTCTGCCCAACGGTCGCCAGCTTCATCAGACCCAGTGCGATGCGGTGTGCCTTCTCGCGGTCTTCGTCCCTGTTGGTGATCGTCCAACGGTTGATGGCCGCCTCCATATACAGCCCGCCGAACATCGACCCGTCGGTGATCGAAATGTCCCAGGACAATGCATTGGGCTTGTTCGCCCGGCACTCCTCCGGAGTGGGTATGACCACCTCGCCATCGGGGCCGGCGTGGTCGTAGAACGTGTTCCACCGGGGATCAATGAATCGTCGCCAGAGTTCGCTGTTCGCCTTCTCGACCGCGCCGTCTATTCCCGCGTGCCGGTCTTCAGCGTAGGGGAAAGCCGTCATCCCCGCCAGAAACGCCAGCGCGAACAATAGCCCGCTTATCGGTCGGACCTCCCCCCCTAGCTTCCCGAACGACCGAACCACGGGCCGGACCCCTCTGATCATTCGAACAGCTTGGCAAACGGCACCGCGAAGGTCGAGCAGCACCGCCCACAAGTTGCCGCGTCCTGACCGGGGGACAGGATCGTCCGCGCCACGACCCTGGACGCGCAGCGAGATTTCTGGCTAGGGCTTCGCGATGCAGAACAGCTTGGAGTTGGTGCGGATGAAGATCTGACCCCCGGCCACGACCACGGTCGACCGGATCTGATCGTCCCGCTCCTCCCCCATCGGGATGACCTGCAACACGGCACCATCGTCCGCCTTCAAGATTGCGACCTCTCCGGCAAAATTGATCAGGAAGATCCGCCCGTCGGCGCCCGTGGGCGAGGCCTCGTACTTCGCGCGCCCCGGGGTGGGCACAATCCACTTCGGTGAGCCGGAGACCGGGTCCACCCGCGCCAGCGTCTTGCGCACATCGCTCAATACAAAGAAGTCACCCTGATAAAACAGCGGCGTGGGCACGTCACTGGTCACGTCGGGCTGGGCCTCCGATACCCACGCCAGCGCGGCATCGGTCAGGCGACCCGCGCCGTCGGCCCGCACCGCATAGACAGGCTCTCTCTTCGGGGCACAGGCGAGAATGACCCCCTTCCCGGCCACCGGCGACGGCACCAGACGCCAGTGCCCGAGCCGCTTGGGGTTCCAGGTTCCCCATCGCCAGAGTTCTCGCCCGGTGGCCGGGTCATGCCCCGTCAGACAATCCCCGCCCGCCACAAGCAGTTCCGCGCGCCCGGCCGGGGTCGTGCAGGGTATCGGCGAAGTGAACGCCTCCCGCGATTCGGCCACCGCCTCCGATGGTCGCACCTGTCGCCACAGATCCCGTCCCGTAGTCGGATCCACCGCCAGCAGGTACGACTCGTTCGGGCCATCCGGCTTTCCCCGGCCCTGGACCGGTACGTCCCGCTGCAAGACCTGATAGTAAAGGCGGCCGTCATGCAGCAGCGGGCTGGAGGCGAACGTCCATCCAAACGCGAATTCGCCTAGATCCTTGGCAAGGTCCCGCGACCACAATTCCCGCCCACCGAAGTCAAACGCCGCCGTCTTGCCATTTCCGTAGAAGAAGACCACCAGCCGACCATCCGTCACGGCCGACGGCGAAGCGTAATTGCTCAGCCGCTCGCGGCGAATCCCTGTGCCCATCGTCTTCCGCCAGCGCTCGGCCCCCGTCCGCCGATCGAAAGCATGCGCGAACAGCGTGTCGCTCGCCGCATCGGCCGACGACACGAACACGAGGTCTCCCGAGACGATAGGCGTCGCCGCACTGGGGCCGGGCAGGTCCGCGCTCCATGCCACATTCTCCGTCTTCGACCAGGTCGCGGGCAGGCCCGATTCCGGCGTCGAGCCGTTGAAGTCAGGGCCGCGCCAATGGCGCCACTCCGCCCCTTCCGCCGCTAGCCCCGACGCGACTAACGCGCAGACCATCGGCCATATTCTGTAAATCCGTATTGCGGTGCGATGCTTCAACCTTCGCGAGAATGCCCGCGAAAAGCCCATTTTCAAACAACTTCCGTGTCCGACGCGGGGGACTCGAACGAGGATACGCCCCGCCATGCACGGCGGAGAGTTTTCGGCGCGACCATGATGATGGCCGATCGGTACGCCGCATGCGGGAAATGCGGAAAGCACGGGAGCAGGACGACGCGTCTCGGCCCTCAGGGCTGCTTCGGTTTGAGCGGCGCCCGACCACCGCTGTCCACGGGATAGACGGCCCCGTGACTGTCGAGGGCGGCGGCAAGGCCCGCCATCATCCGGCGGAGTTCGTTGGGACGCGAGGCGGCGAGATCATCTTGCTCGAAGGGATCATCCTTTAGGTTGAAAAGCTGGTAGTGTGAGCCGCCGGACACGTCGGAGGGGAAGTAGTGATAAATGACCTTCCACGCGCCGTCCCGATAGCTTGTCCAGTAATCGCTGCGGTGAGGAGCGTGGGGGTAGTGCATCAGGAAGGTCTCCGGCCTCTGGGGATCGGGCTTGCCGACGAGCAAAGTGGCAAGATCCAAGCCATCCACGACATGGCCCGCAGGAGCCGCAATGCCGAGGAGGCCGAGGACCGTCGGAAACAGGTCTTGCACGGCGGCCTGCTGGCCCTGGATGACCCCGGCCGGGATGCACAGGCCTTGCTGGTGGGCGTTGGCTGGCGCCGGCTTCGCCCACGCGGCAATGAAGGGCACGCGCATCCCTCCCTCATAATGGGCGCCCTTCTTGCCCCGAAGCGGGGCGGCACAGGCAACCTCATGCTGATGTCCGAGCGGCGCGTCGGTGCCATTGTCGCCGAGGAATAGGACGAGCGTGTCCTCGGCAATACCGAGCGATGCGAGATGGTCGAGCAGATCGCCCAGAGACTTGTCCATGCCCTCGATCAGCGCGGCGAAGGCCTGGGCGTCCCTCGGCTTGCCGGAATCCGTGTAGTGGTCCTCGAATCGCGGATCAGACTGGAATGGCGCATGCACGGCATAGTGCGCGAGGTACAGGAAAAACGGTTTGCCCGCCTTCACCGCATCCGATACGCGCGCCTTCGCCTCAATCGTGAGCGCCTCCGTGAGGAAGATGTCCTTGCCATGATATTTCTCGAGGCCGGGGACGGCACTGCGCTCGCGTTTGGTGCCATGGCCGAAGTTCTCCTTCCCATAATAGCTGCCCGGCGCGCCAATGCAGGCGCCCGCCACATTGATCTCGAAACCGAGGTTGAGGGGATCTCCACCTTCGGAATCGCGCGGGCCGAAGTGGCCCTTGCCGACGTGGATGGTGCGGAAGCCATTGGCCCGCAGCACCGCGGCAAGCGTCACGTCGCCTTTCTTGAGTCCCCTCCAGTTCCAATCGGGAGGACCATTGGGACCCGCGTTGTCCTTGTCCGGGTTGATCCAGTTCGTCGTGCGATGCCGCGCGGCATTCTGGCCGGTCATGATGGATACGCGCGTCGGAGAGCAAACGCTCATCGCGCAGAAATTGTTGAAACGGATCCCGCTGGCCGCAAGCCGCTCCATGGCCGGTGTGCGGTAGAAATCGTTGAGCGGATAGCGCTTCGGTCTGCCGTCCGCATCGGTCAGAAATGGCACCGACGTATCCATCACGCCCATGTCATCCACGAGGAAGATCACGATATTGGGCGGCGAAATCGCCCGGGCGGGGATGGCGACCACGAGCAGAGACAGGCAGAGATAAACGATCTTCTTCACGGGCGTTTCCTTGGGCTTTGGACGGGAGCGCCGGGCTGGTAGGAGGCACTGCCGTGAGGGGCCACCACGTAGCCCCATTTATCGATGTAGAATTGGCGGGCCTGAAAGTCGTCCCCGATCCTCTTCAGTTCGGCCTGCAACCGCCCGTCGAGTTCCCGGCGCAATCCCTCTCGGCTGGAATCGTCCACGAGATTCTTCATCTGGTATGGATCGCTCTGGTTGTCGAAGAGTGCCCACGGCCCCTTGAGGCCACGGACGTAGGTATACCGGCCGGTGCGGATGCCGCGATACTCGTCCAGGCCGGGGTTGAACGGCGAGACGCTCATGATCAACGCCGCGCGGTCGCGATCCGGCGCACCAGCGGCAATCAGCGGCGAGAGGTCTTCGCCCTCGATGGTCTTTGGGACCGGCACGCCTGCGAGGCCGAGCAGCGTGGGCAACACATCGGGCACGTTGATCGGTGTGGTGACTCGGCGCGCGGGCGTGCCCGGCCGCCGCAGCAGAAACGGGATGTGGGCGGCTTCGTCGTAGAACCACTGTTTAATGCAAGGGCGAATGTCGTGCGCGCCCATCATCTCCCCGTGGTCCGACGTGAACACGACGATCGTACTCTCGGCAAGCCCGGTCTCATCGAGCGTGGCGAGGACGTCGCCCACGCATTTGTCCAGTGCGGTGCAATGCGCGTAGTACCCGACGAGTTCCTTGCGGGCGGCGGCCTCTCTGCCCGCGGGCACGTTGGGCGGCAATTTCAATGTCTCGGCCGGATACATCGCCTGGTATTCCTCCGGGGCGGTGCCATGCGGGAAATGCGGCGTGCCATACGACATGAACAGCAGAAATGGTCTTGCCGCCGAGGCGTGGCCCTTTAGGTACTGCTGGGCATCGGCTGTCTGCGCGAAGGCATCGTAGCCGGACCACGTCCGCTTCTCCGAAGAGGTGCCGGTGTAATAATGCGAATTGTTGTAGTCGTGGTCACACTCGGCCCCCTTCCAGCAGTCGAACCCCTGCCGTCGTTCGGGTGGGATGTAGGACTTGCGGCCGTGACCATCGAGATGCCATTTGCCGATGTAGGCAGTGTCGTAGCCCGCGCCCTTGAAGATCTCGCCCATGCATAGCTCGTCGTCGGGCAGATAGAGGTCGTTGAGGAACATCCCCGTCGATGTCGGAAAGCGCCCCGTCTGCAGCGCCGCCCGGTACGGGGTGCAGACCGGCAGGACCGAGACAGCGTTGTCGAACCGGACGCTCCGCGCGGCAAGCTTGTCAATGTTGGGCGTTTTCACGTTCGGGTCGCCTGAGTAGCCGAACGCCGAAGCACGCCACTGGTCGGCGAGCATGAAGACGATGTTTGGGTGCGCGAGTTTGGCGCCGTCCGCCCGGCCGCTGATGGCGACTGTGACGAGCCCGATGATAAAGAAATTGGTTCTCATGTCTTCAGCCAGAAATACCGAGTCCGTGCCCCGGGGTCTGCTGCCGGGCCGCATCGGGGAGGGACCCCATCCCCGAAAACTCCGAAGGGGCCGAAACCCCGGGCAAAGCCGCCCCGACCATTCGCGAAGTGTACCAAGCAGCCGCCCAAAGGTCGAGCGGTACCGGCCATGAGCAGGCCCGAATGGCGCCAAGTTAAGGGACATTTGGGATCGTGGCATGGGCATCCTGCCCATGGCCAGCCCCACGGCCAGGATGGCCGTGCCACTGTCGCGACAAACTTAACTTAGCGCCATTCTGAGCAGGCCCCTGCTTGTCGCCCACGCAATCACCCCTGTAGGATCCGCGCATGGCATCGACTCGCCGCACCTTCCTCAAGCACGCCAGTCTCGGCACGCTTGGCCTCTGGATCCCCAAAGGCATCGCCGAAACAACGACGAGCACGACCGGGGGACTCCCTCGCAGCACGCCAGAGGCACAGGGTGTCTCTTCGGCGGGCATCCTGGCGTTTCTTGATGCAATGGAGAAGGACCCGTTTGAACTGCACGGCCTCATGATGCTGCGGCATGGCAACGTCATCGCCGAAGGGTGGTGGGCACCCTATGCTCCACAGTTGAACCACACCATGTATTCGCTGAGCAAGAGTTTCACCTCCACCGCCGTCGGTTTCGCCGTCGCGGAGGGAAAGCTCAGCACCGGGGATCGGGTCATCTCGTTTTTCCCGGACCACTTGCCCGAAGTCGTTGACGACAACCTCGCGGCGCTGCGCGTGAAGGACCTGCTGACGATGTCGGTGGGCAACGAGAAAGAACCGACTCAGGCGGTCACCAAGGAAGAGAACTGGGTGCGCGCATTCCTCGCGCAGAAGATATCGCACAGGCCAGGCAGCGTCTTCATGTACAACAGCGCCGCCACCTACATGTGCTCGGCCATCGTACAGAAGGTCACGGGGCAGAAGATCATCGACTTCCTGAAACCACGACTGTTTGAGCCGCTCGCCATCACCGGCATGACCTGGGAAACCTGCCCGCGCGGCATCAACACCGGCGGCTGGGGCCTGAGCATCGGGACGGAAGCACTCGCGAAGTTCGGCCAGTTCTACCTGCAGAAGGGCCAATGGAATGGCCGCCAGATCCTGCCAGCGTCCTGGATCGAGGAAGCCACCACGTTCAAGATCCAGCAACCCGGTGGCGACAGACCGGACCGGCCAAAATCACAGAATGACTGGCTGCAGGGCTACGGCTACCAGTTCTGGCGATGCCAGCACGGCGCCTTCCGCGGCGACGGTGCCTTCGGCCAGTTCACCATAGTCCTCCCCCAGCAAGATGGCGTCATCGTGATGACCGGTGAAAACAAGAACATGCAGGGCGAGATCGATCTCGTGTGGCGGCATCTGCTGCCGGCATTTCAATCGGGGCCCCTGCGGCCCGATGCCGCGGCCGCCTCCGACCTCCAGCAGAGACTCCGATCACTCAAACTCGCCCCACCCCGGGGCAGTGCAACATCCCCAAATCTCGCGCGCATCAACGGAAGGGCTTTCAAACTGGAAACCAACGACATCGGTCTCACCGCCACCTCGATCGCCTTCTCAAGCGACACCTGCGCGTTCACGGCCCATGCCGACCAAGTCCCACACGTCATCACCTGCGGCATGGGGCACTGGGAGCTCGGCGAGACATCCATTCCGGGCACGCCTCCGCGCCTGATCGCCGGCGGCAAACCAGAAGGCAAGATCACCTCGAAGATCGCCGCGAGCGCCACGTGGACGGACGAGAATACGCTGGTCATGACTTGGCGCTACCACGAAACCCCGCACCACGACACCGTGACATGCGTGCTCGACGGCGATCAGATCACCGTCCGCTTCCTCAGCAGCATCGCCGCCATGGGCGCGAAACCAAACGACGCACGACCCTCCTTGAAGGGTCGAATAACGGCCTAGCCCGGATATTTCACAGCCTGCCGGCTGTGAAATTCCGGGCTCTGGGAAAACCGCGCCATGAAAGCCATTTATTGGGAAAGGTCAGGCAAAGACTGGGTTTTTTCGCGGTTGCGGAGTGTGTTTCGCGGACCGGTGG
>JAKQKQ010000313.1 GCA_029560585.1 Verrucomicrobiota bacterium
CCTCGCTTGATGTCAAATATCCGCCACAAGTATATAGCCCATCGATCCCCCGCGTACAAGCGCACCAGCAGAAGCAAGGGGTCAGTCATTGGGAACTGCGATGGGACGGGCTGAATACAACGCCAAACCGCTAGCGACCACCGATCTGTATCGAAAACGCTAAAAGATCTTGGCTGATAGCAATTCCCAATGACTGACCCCTTTGCCCTGCAGATGGCGGGCGCATTCGTAGTTAACGGGCTTCGTGCCCTTCGTGTCCTTCGTGGTTTGTCCCATCCGTGTCCATCCGTGTCCATCCGTGTCCATCCGTGGTTGAAGTGCGCGTGCCCTGCCGATGGGCGAGCGCGATAGCAACACGCCGTCCGCCCTGCGACCGTTCGCTGCGCTCACGCTCAAGACGAACGGCTGACAAACGTGCTCCGCCATTGGCGCTCCTTTATCCCCCGCCCGCGTCGCTTTTCGCGAGGCGCACGAGGCTTTTAGCGACGGTGTTGGGAGTTTTTGGCGGATCAATCCGGTTCAAAGCCTCGCCCCGGCGTCCGCGCGCCACCAGCATGCGGGGCGCCTTGGCCCACCCGGGCCGTGAGGCCGCGGGCCCGCCCGATTGCCGCCACCCGAGGCCGCTCTTGACCGTTAATGTGCGGGACCATTTAATTCGACCCCGCGCTTTTCCTCGTCCATAGACTTCGTGCTCTTATGAAAAGATTTCTCACCATCGTCCTTGCCGCCTCGGCGGCGTGGAGGGCGTTCGGCCTCGGCGTCGGTTCGTCGACGCTCGACGTCACGTTCGACGAGGCGGATCGTGGTGCGATCGAGAGCGTGAGATCCGCGAACGGCATCGAGTTCGCCTCCCGCCTCACGCGTCTTCCGCTGTTCGAGATCGAGTGCTGCCGCGCGGGTGCGTTCACGAACAAGACGACCCTGACGTCGAGACTCGCGAAAGAGTTCTCCGTCGAGAAGGCGGAGGGCGGCGTGCGTCTCGTCTACGAGGACGTGGGCGAGGCCATCGCGCGGGCGGTCTGCGGCGTGGCCTCCGCAGCCGACGGAAAGAAGATCCTTTGGCGCATCGAGGTGACGCCCAAGGCGGGCTGGGCGCTTCTGGAGACGCGGTACCCGATGTTCGCGCTTTCGGAACGCCTCGGGAACTCGGCCGCGGATGACGCCGTCGTGGCAGCTGGGGTCAACTCTTGACGGCGTGTTGCCCAAATCGGGCTGATTTTTCTTGTGTTTGGGTACAGTAGATGGTAAGGTATCGACGCCATGATGGGCCACCAGAGCAAGCAACCCCGCCTGTGGAGCTACAACGTGAACCTGGATCGGCGGGTGAGGGCCGACCACCCGCTGCGCCAGATCGAGAGGCTGGTGGACATGGGCTTCGTCTACCGGGAGGTCAAGGGGCGCTACGGGACGAGGGGCAACGTCTCGGTCGACCCGGTTGTGATCCTCAAGATGATGCTGCTGCTGTTCCTCTACGACGTGCGAAGCGAGCGGGAGCTGATGCGCACCATACCGGAGCGGCTGGACTGGATGTGGTTCCTGGGCTACGGCATGGACGACGAGGTGCCCGACCACAGCGTTCTATCCAAGGCGCGGAGGCGGTGGGGGACCGGGCTCTTTGAGAGGCTCTTCGAGAGGGTGCTCCGCCTGTGCATTGGGGCGGGATTGATCGATGGGGAGAAGCTGCTGGTGGACGCCAGCCTGGTGCGCGCCGATGCCAGCAAGAACTCCATCAGGGAACTGCCGGCGGCGACCGTGCGCAAGATGCGAGAGGCGATGGGGAGGCTCGATGAAGGAGAACCGGCGGATGAGGCTCCGGCCGGGGGCACCAACGCGACCCACGTGAGCACGACCGATCCGGATGCGACGCTGGCAAAACATGCGGGAGGCAAGGCGGTGCCCAGCTACAAGAACCACCGGGGGATCGACGGCAAAGCGGGCGTCATCACCGCGGTGAGCACCACCACCGGGGCGATCAACGAGGCCCACGAGCTGCCCAACCTTCTGGGGCAGCACCGGGAGCGGATCGGGCAACTGCCCAAGGCCGTGGTCGCCGACAGCAAATACGGCACGGTGGAGAACTACACCGAATGCCAGAAGCTGGGGATGCGAACCCACATGGCCGACCTGGCCGCCACGCAGCAGAACCACCCCCGGCGCGAGGGCATTTTCCCCGTGGAGGCTTTCGGCTATGACAGGTGCCGGGACGTGTTCATCTGCCCCGCCGGCGAGGAGCTCCGCCGCCGAAAATTCTGCGTCGGCCGCGGCCACTACGAGTACATCGCCCGGGCCGCGGCGTGCGCCGCCTGCCCACTGCGGCCGGAGTGCACCCGCTCAAAGATCGGCCGCACGCTCAAGCGCCACCCCGAACAGGATCTGCTGGATCGGGCGCGCAGGCAGGCCGCGAGCCCGGCGGCCAGACTCGACCGCAAGCGGCGACAGCATCTCCAGGAGCGCAACTTCGCCGACGCGGCCAACAATCACGGCTTCAAGCGCGCACGGTGGCGCGGGTTGTGGCGCCAGCGCATCCAGGACCTGCTCATCGCCACCCTCCAGAACCTCCGGATCCTCCTCCGGAACACTTCTGCCACCGTCACGCAATCACTCGCGCGCCTCCTGGAGCGAGTTTCGACCGCATTGGGCCACTTTGGCCGCATTTTGGCGTCATTCCGGCCAGTCTGCGTCTGTGACCCGATTTAACTTGGCCTGCTAACATCCACTATTTCTTCGCTCTATCGGGCAACACGCCGTCAAGAGTTGACCCCGGTTTCTCAAATTCCTATGCGTATGAGCGCGATGCAGAAAACCGAAAGCGGCAATCCCAAAAGCGGCAGGCACGGTTCCCCGAACCGCCCGCCGGAAGGTGTGTGCCATTCACTGCGGACGCCCGTGGGGAGGCGTCCCTACCTCGCTACGCGCACACCTCAGGCGCGCCTCCTTGCCCTGGCGCCATTGGTGCTCG
>JAKQKQ010000315.1 GCA_029560585.1 Verrucomicrobiota bacterium
AGGCACAGACTGGGATACTGCACGGTTGCAGAGTGCGTTTCGCGGACCGGTGGCCCCAGACCCTCCAGAATCGCGCCTTTCGGAGCGCGGTTTTCCTTCGAGCCTGCATATTTCACGCGGAAGCGTGAAATATGCAGGCTAGATTCCCGCCCCGACGTCGTCGCCCGGATGGACGCCCGCGCCCGCGTTCGATAGCGCGAGGGCCAGTTGCAGCAACCGCGCCAGCGAGGCCTCGACGGTGGCCTCGTCGGTGCGCAGCTCCAGCTCGGGCCGGAGGGGCGGCTCGTAGGGCGAGTCGATGCCCGTGAATCCCTTGATCTCGCCGCTGCGCGCGCGCTTGTAGAGACTCTTGGGGTCGCGCTGCTCGCAGACCGCGAGCGGCGCATTCACGTACACCTCGGCGAAGGGCACCCCACCCTCGGTGCAGATCTCCCGCACCTTCTGGCGCTCCTCGCGGAACGGTGAAATCAGCGCCGTGACGACCACCATGCCGGCGTCCGCCATGAGGCGCGCCGCCTCGCCCGCGCGGCGGATGTTTTCGGCGCGATCGATGGGGCTGAAGCCCAGGTTGGAGCACAGCCCGTGGCGCAGGTTGTCGCCGTCCAGAACGAACGCCGCCACGCCCCGCCGGAACAGGCCCTGCTCCAGCCTGACCGCGAGCGTGGATTTGCCGGCCCCGGAGAGACCGGTGAGCCAGATGACCGCGCCCCGGTGCCCAAAGTGCCTCGCCCGCGATTCGCGGGTGATCTCGCCCTCGGTCCACGAGATATTCGAACTGATGACCGCATCGCGCGTCACGGCCGGGTATTCCGCCCCGAAGATGACGCCTCCGCCGCCGATCCGCTTGTCCAGCAAGAGGACGAATCGGCCCGTCTCCATGACGCGGTCGCCGCTGTCGAAGGCGAGGGGACGCCTCGCGCGGATGGTGACCTCGGCAGTCTCGTTGCGGCGGATCTCGTGGCGGTCCTCGGGTGCGACGGCCAGCGTGCTGGAATCCACGACGCGGTGGATCCGCACGATGCGCGCGCCGACGAGCTGCGTTCCCAGCCTCAGCTCGACCAGCTCATTGATCGGCAGCGGGCGCTTGTCCAACCAGAAGATCCGCGCGCTGAATTCCCGGCCCTCCGCGGGAGGCTGCGACGGGATCGCGCCGATCTGGCCGCGCTCCACGAAGATTTGTTCCTCCAGGGTGATGGCGACCGATTGGCCCGAGCGGACCTCCGACGGGGGTGTCTTCGCCCCCCATGCCTCGATGCTCTTGATCCGGCTGTGCTTCCGGTCGGGCCAGAAAACGATCTCTTCGCCGACCGACAGCCTCCCGGCCTCCAGCCGCCCCGCGATGATCCGGCGCGCGTCGAACCGGTACACGTCCTGAACCACCAGCCGCGGCGGCAGCTCGTCCTGCGAGTGCGGGGGCTGGAAGGAGTCCAGCGCGTCGAGGATCGTCGGGCCCTCGAACCACGACAGCTCGGGCGAACGCTTCGCCACGTTGTGGCCGAGCTTCGCCGACACCGGGATGAAGTGCGCCGGCCTCACATTGAGCTGCGCCAGGAATTCGCGGTATTCGGATTCCACCGCGTCGAACACCTCTTTCCGGTGGCCGACGAGGTCCATCTTGTTCACCGCCACGATCACCTGCTTGATGCCCAGCAGCGAGAGGAGGTAGCCGTGCCGGCGCGATTGCTCCTGTACCCCCTCGTTGGCGTCGATCAGCAGCACCGCCGCGTCGGCCTGCGCCGCCCCCGTCACCATGTTCTTAAGGAACTCCTTGTGGCCAGGCGCGTCGATGATCACATAGTCCCGCTTCGATGTCCGGAAGTGGATCTGCGTCGTGTCGATCGTGATGTTCTGCTCCTGCTCCTCGAGCAGCGCGTCCAGCAGGAACGCGAACTCGAACTCCATCCCCTCCGCCTCCGACGCCTTCCGGATCGCCTCCACCTTGCCCTCGGGCAGCGATCCGGTGTCGTGGAAGATGCGGCCGATCAACGTCGACTTGCCATGGTCCACGTGGCCCACGACCACGATCTTCAATGATTCGGTCAAACTCATAGGTCAAAAATCACATGAACCCCTTCGCGCGGAGCTTCTGCATCGCGTTGCGCTCGTAGTGGTCCTGCGCCCGGCCCGCGCGCTCGGGCACCTTCGTGGTGCGCAGCTCCTCCACGATCTCGTCGATCGATGAGGCCGTGCTCTCGACGGCGTGGGTGATCGGCCAGCAGCCCAGCGAGCGATAGCGCCGCAGCTTCCCATCCTCCCCCCGACGAGCGAAGTACATCTTCGGGATCGGTATCTCCTCGCGCTGGATGTAGCGCCACACGTCGATCTCCGTCCAGTCCAGCAGGGCCTGCACCCGCACGTGCTCGCCCGGCCCGATCTTCGTCGTGAACTGGTTCCAGAACTCCGGCGGCTGATCCTTGTAGTCCCACTCGAAATCCGCGTTCCTCGGCGAGAAATACCGCTCCTTCGCCCGCGTCGAATCCTCGTCCCGCCGGATCCCCGTGATCAGCGCCTGCCAGCCCCGCTCCGCCATCACCTGCTGCAGCGCCACCGTCTTCAACTCGTGCGTCACCGTCACCGGATCATGCGTCTCGTACCCCACCCCCCGGGCCCGCGCCTCCTCGTTGATCTTCACCACCAGATCCAGCCCATAGTGCCCCACCGCCCACTCCCGGAACTCCAGCATCTCCGGAAACTCGTACGTCGTGTCGACGTGCAACACCGGAAACGGGATATTCCCGCAAAACGCCTTCTGCGCCATCCACAGCAGCGCATTCGAATCCTTCCCCATCGACCACGGCATCGCGATCTTCGGAAAGGCATGGTACGCCTCCCGCATGAGGTAGATCGTCTGCGACTCCAAACGGTCTAAATGGTCCATAGTCGATAGGAATAGTAGATTTTTCTGGCGGTGCAAACAAAATGTGCTAAACCCTTCTCATGCCAAAGCCGCAGGGCCAAGTCCAGACGGATTTGAGGGCCGGGGCGCAACCCGCCCCGGTGTTGGCAGAGTTGCCTCCCGCCGTACGGGGGGTGGCCGGAGGGCTGGCTGCCCTCAACGGCCAGCTTGAGGCGGCAGATGCCAGCGCGCGCGTGGCCTGGGCGGTAGAGCGTTTTGGCAGCCGGCTGGTCTTGAGTTCGAGCTTTGGTGCTCAGTCGTCGGTGTGCCTTCATCTGGTGACGCGGATTTGCCCTGGCATCCCGGTGGTTCTGATCGACACCGGCTATCTTTTTCCGGAGACCTACCGGTTCATCGACGAGTTGACCGAGCGGCTATCCCTGAACCTCAAGGTGTACCGTGCGGAGCTATCGCCGGCGTGGCAGGAGGCCCGATTCGGGCGGCTCTGGGAGGCGGGTGTGGACGGCATCACGCGATTCAACCAGATGAACAAGGTCGAACCCATGGCTCGGGCCCTCGACGATCTGGGGGCGGACGCCTGGATCTCGGGACTCCGGCGGTCCCAGTCCTCGACCCGCAAGGACTTGAAGGTGCTCGCCGTCCAACCCCCGCGCATCAAGGTCCATCCCATCATCGATTGGACCGACCGCGATGTCCACCGCTACCTGACCGCGCACGGTCTGCCGTACCACCCCCTGCGCGACGAGGGGTACATCTCCATCGGCGACATCCACACCAGCCACAAGCTGACCGAGGGCATGGCCGAGGAGCAGGCCCGCTTCTTCGGCCTCAAGCGCGAGTGCGGCCTCCACGACGGCGCGCAGTCGGATTATCAGATCTAGCCCGGATATTTCACAGCCTGCCGACTGTGAAATTCCGGGCTCTGGGAAAACCGCGCCATGAAAGCCATTTATTGGGAAAGGTCAGGCAAAGACTGGGTTTTTTCGCGGTTGCGGAGTGTGTCTCGCGGACTGGTGGCC
>JAKQKQ010000009.1 GCA_029560585.1 Verrucomicrobiota bacterium
CACCTGCGCATGCGCCGCTTCGAGACGAGCCCGGTCGTCGGGGGGCACGAGTTCCAAAAACTCCGTGAAGTGAGGGGGCTGTGTGGCCGGCTCCAGCTCGAAGAGGCGGAACATCTGTTTCGACCAGGAGCCCGTGCCCGATTCGGGCAACAGTTCCCAGCTGCCGATGCGCGCCTGCTCCTGCGCGGATTCCAGGCGCTCCTGGCTGGCGAGCAGATCAAGGTCGGCCTGGCGGCGATCCGTGATGTCGCGCAATACCCAGATCACCCCAGCCTCCAAATGCTGCGGATCAAGGGCCTGCCCAACGATGGTGCACCAAAAAGGCGCGCCCGATTTACGCACCACGCGCGCATCCGTGGTGTAGACTTCGCCACGAGCAAGACATTCATAGCCCTCCCGGCCCACCCACTCGTAGTCTGCCGGGTCTACATAGCAGCACGACACATCGGCCCCGATCATTTCGCTCGGCGAAAAGCCGAACATCGTGAAGTAAGCGGTATTGGCCCATTGGAGGCGACGATTGCGCAACAAGCAGATACCGCTCGAAATCGTGTTTAGAATGGTCCGGTGCTCGTTGGCCATCTGCCGCAACTGCTCGATCGATTGGAGCCGCTCGGCGATGTCCCATGCCTCTGCGCCGAGTGCGATGATGTGCCCGTTGGCCTCCAGAATGGGGCGCAGTGTGAAATCGAATGGCCGCAGCGATCCGTCCGCCAAACGATGCGTCGTCTCGAAGTGAACCACTTCCCCACGCAGGGCCCGCGTGACCGCCTCGCGCAATTTCGCCTGTTCTGCCTCCGCGTGCGCCCACCAGGGCGTTTCCCAAAACATCCGGCCCACGAGGGCCTCCACCGGGTAGCCGATCAGCGAACACGCCGCCTGGTTGGCGTGCTTCAAAACGCCGGTGCGGTCCACGATGCCAGCCGGATGGGCCAGTTGATCATAGGCCATCGCGAAGAGCGCCTCGTCGGAATTGCCAGCGCCGGGACAGGGGGCGGTGGGCGGTTCGGACGGAGGCTGGGCGTGGGAGGGATTATCGCACATGGGGCTCGTTGACCGTGAAATAAAGGGGATGGCGACCCGACAGGGCGCGACATGGGGAAACGCGTTAAAACTAGGCGCGCGGCGGGCACCGGCAAGCGGCGGGCATGGATTGTCCGGCCACCCGGAAACGCCCCACGCGCGAGGCTTGTCTGTTGCCCGGAAACCGGAAACCTTGGCCCCTCCATGATCGGCCTCCGCGATTATTCCGATGCGCAGCCCACACCCGCACCCGACAGCCGGGCGCGCGAGTTGACGGCGCAGACCTTCGCGGAGCACGGCTGGTTGCAGGCGGCCCTCTCGCTGGAACACCGCCCCCAACAGGCCCAGATGGCCGGCGCCGTCGCCAACGCCCTCCTCGACGACGCCCCGTTGCTCTTTGAGGCCGGCACCGGCGTCGGCAAATCGCTCGCCTACCTGATCCCGGGCATCATCCACGCGATCGATCAGGGCCGGCAGCTCATCGTCTCCACCCACACCATCGCGCTGCAAGAGCAGCTCGAGGGCAAAGATCTCCCGATCTGCCGACAGCTCTTCCGCAGCTGCCCCGAGCTCGCGCGCTACGCCGACTTCAAAAGCGCCGTGCTCGTCGGCAAGGCCAACTACCTTTGTACCACGCGCCTGGCCGAGGCGCTCAAAGGCCAGCAGGAGCTCTTCGCCAGCGGCGCCGACAAGGAGCTCGCGCGCATCGCCGCATGGGCCAACACCACCAAGGAGGGCCTGCGCCACGAGCTCTCGCCCCCCCCGTTGCCCGAGGTCTGGGAGCACATCAACGCCGACTCCTCCGCCTGCTCCCGTAAAAACTGCGACGGCGAGCACTGCTTCTACCAGCGCGCACGCGCACGCATCCGCCAGGCGAATGTCATCATCGTCAACCACTCCCTGCTTTTCGCCCAC
>JAKQKQ010000022.1 GCA_029560585.1 Verrucomicrobiota bacterium
CCGCACCAACGACAGCGTCACCAGCATTGAAGACCACCCCACGGAGCCCGGCACCCCACTCAAGGCCCACTACATGTCCAGCGTCTCCGCCGACTACTGGACCGCGATGGGCATCCCCCTGCTGCGCGGACGATTCCTTGAGGAGGCCGACAGCCACCGCCCCGCCCGCGTGTGCGTCGTCGACCAGGCCTTTGCCAACCGCTACTGGCCCGGCGGCGATGCCGTGGGCCGTCGCATCGCCAAAGACATCAATGTCACTGAGGAAAACGCCATCACCATCGTCGGCGTCGTCGGCGAGGTCAAACAGGCCTCGCTCACCGAGAGCGCCGGCCACGGCGCGATTTATTTCCCCCACGACGGCTCCTTCTACTTTTCGGTGATCCTCCGCACCGCCCTGCCGCCGGAGACGCTCGCCCCCGCCGTGCGCAAGGCCGTGCTCGAGATCGATCCGGGCCAGCCGATCGACGACCTCAAACCACTGCAGACGCTCATCGACGAAAGCCTGATTGCCCACCGCTCGCCCGCCGTGCTCGCCGCCCTCTTCTCCGCGGTCGCGCTCCTGCTTGCCGCGCTCGGCACCTACGGCGTGCTCGCCTATGCCGTCGGCCAGCGCCAGCGCGAGATCGGCGTACGCATGGCGCTCGGCGCCCACCCGCAACAGATCCTCACCCAGTTCCTCGGGCTCGGCGCCATCCTGCTCCTCATCGGCCTGTTACTCGGGCTCGCCGGGACGTGGGCCACCGGGCTGGCCATGCAGTCGCTGCTCTACGGTGTCGGCCCGATGAACCTCGCCGTGCTCGCCGCCACCGCCCTCGTTCTCACCCTCGTGGTCATCTGCGCGCTTTATCTGCCCGCCCGACGCGCCGCCCACGTGGATCCCCTCGTCGCCCTCCGTGCCGAATAACGGCCCTCATCTCATGAACCGTCCACGTCGCCCCTCCACGCTCACGCCCGTGCGCGCACAGCTGGCGTTTGCCGAATTGCTGATTGCCGTGGCCAACGCCCGGCCCCACGCGCAGCCACGGTCGGCCGCGGTGTCGTCCGGTCGGAGTCACCGCGGGCAGGCTCATCGCCAATCCACGGCAGGTGCGCCACTCACGTTATCGCCGCGCCCCTGAGTTGCAGGGGCGCCGCCCGGCCCCACGCGCAGCCACGGCGGAGCGAAAACGTGGCATTGCAAATCCCTCATGAGGGGCGCAATTTCTTAACAATGAGCGACTTCCCAAATTTCTTCCTGCAGGCGCCCACCGCGCAAAACGCGTTGGACCTTTTTAAAGGCGAGTGGTCGACGCGGCTGCCCGATGCCACGGGACTGGTCGCGAGCACCGGCCCCGTCCGCGCCTGCGAAGACTACCGGGTGCACTGGTTCGAAAAGCATATTCCAGGCGGCTATGCCGGGAAACGCCTCTTGGAGCTCGGGCCGCTGGAGGCGGGGCACTCGTAGATGTTGCAACACGCCGGCGCGGCAAAAGTCGTGGCCATCGAGGCCGCCGCACGTGCCTACCTGAAATGCCTCGTGATGAAGGAAACCTTCGCACTGGACCGCGTCGAGTTTCGCCTCGGCGATTTCATCCCCTATCTGAAGTCGTCCACCGAGACCTTCGACGTGGCGCTGGCCAGCGGCGGCGTCTACCACCAGAAAAATCCGGTCGAGCTCTTGTCGCTGCTCGCGGGCCGCGCCCGGCATCTCTTTATCTGGACGCACTACTACGACGCGCAGTTCATGGCGGCGCGCCAGGACATCGGGCGCTATTTCGAGCCCCAACCACTGCCCAACGAAGTGGCGGGCTTTGCCCACCATCTCTATCGGAAGCGCTACGCCGAGGCACTCGAATGGAAGGGCTTTTGCGGGGGCGGCGATATCGACACCTCATGGCTGACGAAGGCCGACCTGCTCGGCGCACTTCAGAATTTCGGCTTTGAGATCGTCGAAACGTGGGACGAACGCAAAGACGGCCAGCCCACCAACCCCAACGGCCCGAGCATCCTCATCGCCGCCCGCGCCCGATAATCGCCCGGCCCCGCCATCGGGGCTTGGAAAGGTGCGTGGCACGCGCTGTCGAAAGGCAATTGCAAGAGATATTAATATACTATTTTATAATAAGTTACAAACTAAACAGCAAAACCGTAACACAGGGTATATACACTAATTTTTGCCTTTAGTCTTGGGCAGACGCGAAGCGAGTCGTTGTTAGCCCCAAATACCCCTTTAGCTTGCCATGACGAACCCGTTCCGCGCACTCCATCCCCGCTGCTTTGCCGCGGCCGTGGCATGCCTGTGCATGGCGCTCATCGTGGCATTCGGCGCAACCGTGGCACGCGCTGCGCCGCCACTCCCCGAGCCCCCGGAAGGCGTGTCGGTGATCGCACACGCCAGAGATATCTGGGCGATTGGGGCCAACCAACGCAACCTCCCCCATCCCGTCCGCCTCGAAGGTCGCGTCAACTACGCCGATCCCGACTGGCACCTCCTATGGATGGAGTTTGAAGGCGAAGGATTTTTCCTCCCCCTGGCCACCAACGCCCCCGCGCTCAAGGCCGGCCAACGCGTCCGCCTCGAAGGCACCTTCATCCCCGACGAGGGACTCGACGCCGCCCGCATCCAAGTCACCGTGCTCGACGAGCACCAACCCATCACGCCCATGGCCACGACCGGGCGACTGGGCGAGATACGCACCTTCGACCGACGCGTCATCTCGATGGAAGCCTACGTCGACGACCAGCAATCCATCGATAGCGCACACCTCCGCTTGTGGCTCATCGTCGAAGGCCGCTCCGTCATCGCCTGGGTGCCCCCCGGCGACCCGGTTAATCCTGACGACTGGCGCGGACGCTTCGTGAAGCTCAAGGCCCTTTACACCGCCCGCATCGATCCGACCGGCAACGAAGCACTCATCGAACTATGGATCACGAGCCCCCAAGACATCACCCCGCTCGGCGACATCGCGACCGCAGCCCGCTTTGACCTGCCCGCCACGCCCATCGGCCAGATCCACACACTGCGCGCCGGCACTGAAGTCCGCGTTTCCGGCACCATCCAGCAACGCGAAACCGGTGTCTCCGTCACCCTCCGAGACGACAGCGGCGAAATCCTCGTAAACACGCTCCAGCGCACACGCTTCGCCCAAGGCACCACGGTTGAAGCCGTCGGCAAGATCGCGACCACTGGCACGCGCTGGGTGGTCGAATCCGCCCTGCTCCGCCCGCACACCAACCCCACAGCAGCCCCCGCCTCGCCCAGCCTCAAATCCATCGACGAGATCCGCCAAATCCCGCTCGACGAAGCCGCCAAATTTCTCCCGGTCAGCATCGCCGGCATCGTCACCTGGTCGTTTCCCGGATACGATTTTTTCTACCTGCAGGACATGAGCGGCGGCATCCGCGTGACCCTCCCCCGCGGCACTCAGACCCCGCCCCCTCTGCACAAGGCACTGCGTATTAACGGCGTCACCTGCCAGGTCGGCGGTGGCAATGCCGTCGCCGCGCACGAGATGCTCGACCTCGGCGCGATGAGCCACCCTCACGCCAAGATGATCGATTTCGATCGCGCGGTCACCGGCAGCGAAGACAGCCAGTGGGTCGAGATGCTCGGCTACCTCGACGAGGTCAAAGAGGAGGGCCAGTGGCGCTGGCTCCACCTCACGACCCCGACCGGCCCCGTGATCGGGCACCTCCGCGCTCCCGTCAACTTTGTCGCGCACCCCGGCTCGTTGCTCCGCGCCCAAGGCGTGTGCGAAACCATCCGCGACGCCCATAATCAGATCACCGGCGTGCGACTGCGCATCCCCTTTGCCCACGATATCCGCATCGAGCAGGATGCGCCCGCCGATCCCTTTGCCCTCCCGCTCCGCCCCATCAAAAGCCTCGCCCAGCTCCGCTCACTTCAAGAGCTCCTCCGCGTGCGTGTCGTGGGCACGGTGCTCGGCCACGTCCCGGGCGAAATGATCATCGTGCAAGAAGGCGACCACGGCCTGCGCATCTACACGCCCCAGCGCACCGCACTCCAGCCAGGCGACGTCGTCGAAGCCGTCGGCATCCTCGGCAACGAGGGCGCGCGCACCCTCCTGCGCAACGCCGTCTACCGCGTCGTCAAACACGCCTCCGTTCCCGAGCCCTACGAGGTCACCATCCCGGCCACCCCGCAGGCCTCACTCGACCAGCGGCTCGTCCGCCTCAGCGGCGAGCTGGTGGACCGCCTCACCCGCCCCGGCCTCGTCCGCTACACGGTCCAAAATGGCTCGACCACCTTCGACGCCTTTCTCAGCCACGAGCCGGACACCCCGCAGGGAAAACACCCACGACTGGGCAGCGGCATCGAGTTGACCGGCATCTACACCGTCGATTTCGACGACGCCCGCCAAGCCCGCGATTTCCATCTCCAGTTGCGCGACCTCCACGACGTCGTCATCGCTCGCGCACCCCGCCTGTGGACGCTCAACCGAGCCCTGCTCGCCTGTGGTCTGCTCGCCGGGCTCATCGTCCTCGGACTCATCTGGGAAGAGCTCCTGCGCCACCGGGTCCGCCGCCAGACCACCCAGATCAAGACGCAACTCGAAAAACAGGCCGCCTTGGAAAGCGAACTCGAGCGTGGGCAGCGCCTCCGCTCCCTCGGCCAGCTCGCCGGCGGCATCGCGCACGACTTCAACAACCTCCTCACCGGCATCCTGGGCAACCTCTCCCTCGCCAGACTCGACAAAGCCTCCACCGCCCCCATCGCAGCCTTCCTCGACGAAGCCGAAAAAAGCGCCCGCCAGGCCAGCGAGCTCACGCAGCAACTCGTGACCTTCGCGCAAGGAGGCGCCCCCTGGTGCGTCCCCCTCCACCTGCCCCCACTCCTCCGCGAGGCCATCGACCTCGCCGTCCATCAGGCCAACGTCCAGACCCGGTTCAATCCGCCAGCCGATCTCTGGCCGATCAACGCAGACCGCCAGCAACTCACCCGCGCCTTTCAGGGCCTGCTCGCCTACGCGCGCGAAACCATGCCGGAAGGCGGCGAGATCCGCATCACCGCCACCAACGAGACCATCGCGCCCAGCCACAACCTCCCCCTCAAGCCCGGCCGCTACGTCCTCATCGAGTTTGCCGACCGTAGTGCAGGCATCGACC
>JAKQKQ010000043.1 GCA_029560585.1 Verrucomicrobiota bacterium
ATAGATCCAGACGGAACAGAGAAGCGATCGGCATGTAGAACGCGGCTGGAGGAACATACAGCAAGAGCAACAGGACCCCCATGGCGAACAGTGCGGCTGTCTCGATCGGTCCAGCACGATGTGTGATTTTCATGGCCTAACCTTTGATTATACCGACCGAAACGTGCGGTTTGCCAGGCCCCGGACGGCATATTGGGCCGCGAAAACCGACCTCCGCTCCCCGATCCATGGGGACAATCTGGCACCGCGTCGGCCCCGCTGTCAAGGTGCCGCCCCCGCCGGCGGCAGCCTGTCCAGCGGGCTGGGCGTCCCCATGCCGGGCCTGCACATGGTGTGGAGGTAGATCTGGGTGGTCTCGATGCTGTTGTGGCCGAGCAGCTGCTGGACGGTGCGGATGTCGGTGCCGTCCTCCAGCAGGTGCGTGGCGAAGCTGTGGCGCAGCACGTGGGGGGTGACCCGCCGCACGATGCCCGCGGCGCGGGCCGCCGCCGCTATGGTTCGCTGGACGTGGGCGTCGCTGCCGTGGTGGCGCCGGATAGTGCCGCAGTCGGGATCGCGGGACAGGGTGGCGGAGGGGAACACCCACTGCCACCGCCACTCCTTTGGCGCGTTGGGGTATTTCCTTGCCAGCGCCCCGGGCAGTTTCACCTCCCCGTGGCCGGCGGCCAGATCCTGCTCATGCAAAGCCCTCACGCGGGCGAGGTGCTCCCGAAGGCCAGCGTGCAGGCTGGAGGGGAGCATGGTTAGACGATCCTTGTCGCCCTTTCCCGCCCGAACGGTGAGCCTCCCCCTCTCGAAATCCAGATCCTGGACCCGCAGCCGCAGCATCTCGTTGAGCCGGAGCCCAGAACCGTAGAGCAGCGCGGCCATGATCCTGGGGGTGCCGCGCATGTGGGCCAGCAGGGCCACCATCTCCCCGCGGGTCAGCACCACCGGGATTCGCGGTTTTCGCGGAGCCCTTTCGATGCGCCCGAACTCGCCCAGCGGAGTCTCCAGCACGTCGCGGTAGAGGAAGACGATGGCGTTGAGAGCCTGATTCTGCGTGGGAGCGGAGACTTCGCCATCACAGGCCAGATGGGAGAGGAAGGCGCGGATCTCCGGCTCGCGCATCTCCGCGGGGTGGCGCTTGCCGTGGAATAGGATGAAGCGGCGTATCCAATGCCAGTAGGCGTCCTCCGTGTGTGGGGAGAGATGGCGCAGCCGGCAGACGGAGCGCACGCGCTGTCTGAGGGTGCCCGCGGGGGCACGAAGGGTGTTCCCAAGCGCGCCAGGGTGACGCGGTCGTATTATGCGGGTGTCAGGCGAGGAATATCGTAGGCATATCCCGGGGTGGCGAGCAGGGTGTCCCGATGCGGTTGGCCGGTTTCGGGCACCGCGCAAGTGCCTGGGCTGGTGGACCGAAAGCCGATGAGCCCGACGGCCCGGACACGGGCAAGTGACGACGGAGTGCCCGATAATGGAATGGCAAACCCGACGAAAGGGTGCGGTTTGCAAACCGCACGCGTCCGTGCCCTTTGCAAAGGCGACATGGGGCTGGGGCAGATCCTCCCGAATCGGCCTGGGGGCATGGTGCGGGCGATTGTAGGCTCGCGTTCCGATAAGGTCGGACGGGCGAGGGGCGCAGACCTCAGAACTGCCCATCGCAATGGCGCGACGGCGTAGGCTGAGCGCAAGGGACTTCGCATGATTTTCGACGAGAAACGGGGCCATGGGCGTTAAGATGCCGTGGAGGGTGGGACAGGGGTGGTGCCATGCCCCATTCATTGCGAGGGTTCTTCTGGGGACAAGGATCTTGTTGGTCATGAGGCGCGCTTGGGGGGCAGGGAAGGGTCACGGGGCCTGGGCTTGTGGGCCAGTCGCAGTACCCAGTGGGCCGAAAGGTGAGGAACGTGGCGGTGGGCCAATGCTGCCGACGTCAGGGATCGGTGTGGAAGCGGTGTCCGACATGGCAATTCCTTGAGCATCGTGAAGTGCGCCACGGAAAGTTCCATGAGGGGCGTCCTTTCGGAGTCTCTCTGCCCTAGGAGGGCGTGGTCGATCCCTTGACCTAGTGGCGGGAGGCGGCATGCTGGTCGAAGTGAACACCTGTATCAATGCCATTCCAACGATGTCTCGCCACACCCGCTTGGTCTGCTGGTGGCTGGTCTATCGAGTCGATGCCTCCAGGAATCTAACGCCCGAGGACGAGGCGGCAGCTTGCGCCCATGCTAAGATGCCGCTGGAGCGGTGGCTGGCGGTCAGGGCATCGCGGCCCCGGGAGTGGGAGAAAGTCTTGGCGAAGCGAAAGAGGCGCAGGGCATGGCTTCGGAAACACGGCTCGGTTCCCGACGGGTGGACGCCCCCAAATCCACGGGATCGTCGCACCGCAAACATCCCTGCCTGCATTGCCCGAAGAAGGATTCTGGCTGACTCGCTCATGCAGTGCCTCACTCGCTGCAACTCGGCAGCATCGATCGCCGCGCATCAAGCGGGTCTTGGCATCGGCGGGACAGCCTAAACTGACCCAGCGAAGCATCCTGGGCCTCCCAGGACCGCCCGGTGGGGTTGACCGCTGCCTTCAACCCCCGGCGGCGAAAATGAACGCCTACAACCTCACAAAATGACACCGGGAAGCACTGTGGCGTAGGGGGAGGTCTCTTTGATCAACGTTTTAGAGAACGGCCCCTGGCCCACCCCCTTAACCATTTACCCCGAAAGCCTGCCGCCAAGGTCGGCACTCGCATCGCGGGAGAAGGCGGAGGGAAAGGCTAGAGGAAGGCGGCGATCCTCGCGTGCGGGGGCGGGTGCGCGCCTGCGAAGCAGAACGCCGAGCATCGTTCCCCTGCCCTGTGCTAGAGTTGTGCTAGTCCGTCGGACGGATCGTTTCGGAGGCAGTTGCGCCAATCTGAAACGGGCCAGAAACGGCCCCAAATCCACCCCCAAATCATGTAAAATACGATTTTGGACGATCGGAACACGTTTGAATACAACCTCTTGCGAATTTTAAGTCCCTTGTGTCTACCATTCCACCACTCGGGCCTGCACCGGCAGTCGCCGTACATTCCCACGCCCGGACGCCGCCCGCAACCGCCGAATCACATGCGCGCCCCGCCCACCCCGACTGCGGACGGGCCGAATGCCCTCGCGTCTCCCGGCGTTCCGGCATGGCCCATGGGCTTCAAGCGCCCGCACTTTCAGGTGGAGAAGCTCAGCACCCTGGGCGCCGCCAGCCGCTCGAACTCCTTATAGGGCATCTTGATGACCTCGGTGTGGGAGCCCGCGTTGAATGCGATCTCTTCGTCCGCTGCGAGCCCAGGCGCCACGTAGACCTCCATCCCATACAGGTTCCCGAAGGGCGGCATCGCCCCAATCTCGCAGTCTGGAAACCGGTCGCGGAACTCCAGCTCCGTGGCCAATTCCACCCGCTCGGCCCCGAGCATCTCGCGCAGATCCTGCGGGACGACCTTCCGGTTCGCCGGCAGGACCGCCATGGCCATCTCTCCATCCACTTTCACCATGACCACCTTGGCCACCTCCCAACCCGGGATGTGCGCCGACGCGGCCACCTCCTGCGCCGTGTAGGCGGGGGAGTGGCTGATGCACACGTATTTCACGCCCTCTTTGTCTAGGTATTCTTTGAGCCGCCTTGATGGCATATCCGACTCCTTCCCGTTTTCCGCGAGGCATCTCGCGGTATCCAGCGGCCCCGCATTGGGACGTGGCGCCCTGCCAAGACCGCCCAGCCTTTCCTCTGCTGGGCCCCTGTGTCCTAATTTACCGACCTTCCCCCGGAAGTAAACGGGTACAGGCGCGCCAGGAAGCCCAAGGGACCGCGGACCCGACCCAATCCCCTCCGGCGCCCCCCCGTCGGCCCAGACCATCACCGCGCCGTCATCAGATCCGTGACGTCGAAGTAAAACGTCCGCTGACCGCCATCCGCCAAGCGGACTTCGATCTGGTCGTACGTGCGATCCTTGGCTCGAAAAGTCGATTGCCGCACCAGCGACCAATCATTCCCCTGCCGCCCACAGAGCCCGCCGATATGGGCGTATTCCGCCTCCGTACCGACCATGATGTTGGCAGCATCGACCACCACCGCCGTTCCGACGGACGCCCCGTCTCCCCCGCGGTTTCCCGGCTGCGTCTCCCCCTTGGTCGTCCGACGCTTCATGCGGCGCGCTGGTTTGGACGACACCTCACGAGTGGAACCTTCTCCCCAAGCACGACGTCCCCGTCGATGATCACCTCGGCAACGTCGTTCCGCGACGGAACCTCGAACATCACGTCCAGCATCAGTCGCTCCATGATCGAGCGAAGGGCCCGCGCGCCCGTGCCTTTCCGGATTGCCTCCTGCGCCATCGCCTTCAGCGCGTCCGGCGTCACGGTGAGCCGAACGTTTTCCATCGCCATGAGCTTCGAGAACTGCCGCACAAGCGCGCTCTTGGGTTCGGTCAGGACGCTGACGAGATCCTCCTCCGTGAGCTCCGCAAGCGCCGAAACCACCGGCAGTCGCCCAATGAACTCCGGGATCAACCCAAAGGCCAGCAGATCCTCTGGCTCACACAGCGCCAGGACATCTTTGGGATCGGTCGTGGGCCCGTTGCTCTCATCGCCCCCGTGGCGGAACCCCATCACCTTGTTGCCGACGCGGCGCTGGATGATCTTCTCGAGCCCCACGAACGCCCCCCCGCAGATGAACAAGACCTTCTCCGTGTTCACCTGAATGTACTCCTGGTGCGGGTGCTTGCGCCCCCCCTGCGGCGGGACATTGCAGATCGTCCCCTCCAGGATCTTCAGCAACCCCTGCTGCACGCCCTCGCCCGACACATCGCGCGTGATCGACACGTTGTCCGTCTTCCTCCCAATCTTGTCGATCTCGTCAATGTAAACGATCCCGATCTCCGCGCGGCGCACGTCGTAATCGGCGTTCTGCAACAGTCGCAGGATGATCGTCTCGACATCCTCGCCCACGTAGCCGGCCTCGGTGATCGTCGTGGCGTCGGCGATGCAGAATGGCACATCCAGAATGCGCGCGAGCGTGCGCGCCAAAAGCGTCTTGCCGGATCCCGTCGGCCCGATCAGAAGGATATTGCTCTTGTCGATCTCGACGTCGGAGTGCGAATCGATGGGAACCTCCGTCCGCTTGGAATGCGGCGACGACCAATGGATCCGCTTGTAATGGTTGTGCACGGCCACCGCCAGCGTCTTCTTCGCCAACTCCTGCCCAATGACGTGGCGCTCCAGCTCCGCCATGATCTCCGATGGCTTGGGAACCCTCGGGCGCCGGCCTGTCGGCTTCGGATCGTCGGACAACTCCTTGTCCAGTATGCTCTTACAGACGGTGATGCAATTGTCGCAAATGTACACCCCAGGCCCCGCAATCAGCCTTCGGACCTCCGAGTGCCCCTTGCCGCAGAAGGAACACATGGTCAGGTTGTTCGAGCGAGCCATCCCCTATCAGCATGCCCACCTTTATCGAATTGGCAAGACTGGCCCACGAGCCTCGGGAACGTCTAGCCTGCATGTTTCACGCGGAAGCGTGAAATATGCAGGCTAGGCCCAGCGCCCCACCCTCTTTCCGGTGTCACGGGGACAGTCCGCAGCCTCGCGGTCGCACGGGTCACGCAACCGGGACACCGCACCAGCCAACCGCGGACGCCGGGGCCTGCGTCCCTCCCAAACCCAAGGTGATCGTGTCTATCCCGTTATCTGTTTCCGTGACGTGATGACCTCGTCCACGATCCCGTACTCTTTGGCCTCTTCGGCCGACATGAACCGGTCTCGGTCGCTGTCGCGCTCGACTTCCTCGACCGGCCTGCCGGTGTGATGGGCCAGAATCTCGTTGAGGCGCTGTTTGGTCCTCAAGATCTCCTTGGCCTGGATGCTGATATCGGAGGCCTGCCCCTGCACCCCGCCCATCGGCTGGTGGATCATGATCCGGGCATTGGGCAGCGCATAGCGTTTGCCCTTTGTCCCGGCCGCCAGAAGGACGGCACCCATGCTGGCCGCCTGACCGATGCAATACGTCGCCACGTCACACGTGAGGAACTGCATCGTGTCATAGACAGCCAATCCGGCCGTCACGTAACCCCCGGGACTCTGAAGATAGATGTCGATGCTCTTCTTCGGATCCTCCATCTGGAGGAAAAGCAACTGGGCGATGACCGCGTTTGCCACCGCGTCATCGATCGCGCACCCGATGAATACGATCCGGTCCTTGAGCAAACGGGAATATATGTCGTACGCCCGTTCGCCCCGGCCGGTCTGTTCGACCACGTGCGGGACGTGGTAATAGTCTGCTTTCTCTCTCATGCTTGTTCCAGCTTTGCCTCCTTCAGCAGAAAATCAAGCGTCTTGCCTATGAGCATCTCCTGCTCGAGCTGCGAGAGGCCGTCGTGTTTCTCGAGTTCCTGCATCAACTTCTTGGGCGTCATCTGATATC
Source organism: Verrucomicrobiota bacterium (assembly GCA_029560585.1). Classification (GTDB taxonomy): domain Bacteria; phylum Verrucomicrobiota; class Verrucomicrobiia; order JADLBR01; family JADLBR01; genus JADLBR01. The sequence continues at coordinate 6,422 of JAKQKQ010000043.1, forward strand.
GTCGCGCCAGTGCCGCCAGGCGCTCGTTCAGCTCCGCCTCGCCCACCTCCAGCTTCTCCTCCTCCGCCACTTTAAGGAGAATGAAATCCGCGCGGACGCGGTCGTGCGCGTTCTTGAGCGCGAAGCGGTAGATCTCGTCCTTCTTGCCCTGCAGCTCCTCGGGCGCCATACCCCGCGCCGCGTTCTCCTCGACCACGCGCCGTATGACGTTCCGGGTCTGGTACTCCAGGATCGATTCGGGGACGTCGAACTGGCATTTTGAGAGCAGGAACTCCACCACCTGGTTCTTGTTCGCCACCTCGGCATCGGCCTTCCGCTCGGCCTCGAAACGCTCCCGGATATCCCGCTTCATTTCCTCCATGGAGGATCGCTTCGCCCGCTTCGCGAACGCCTCGTCCGCATCCGGCAGGACCCTGTCCTTCAGGCCCGTCACCTCCACGAAGAACGTCGCCTTCTTCCCCGCCAGCTCCGGCACCTGAAACTCTGCCGGGAAATCGATCTGCAAGTCTTTTCGATCCCCGACCTTCAGGCCGATGAGCTGCGTCGCAAACCCCGGCAGGAACGATCCCTCCTGGATCTGAATCCAGAGATTCTCCCGCTCCGCGAACGATTTCGCGGATGGGGCCACCTCTTGCAATGGCTTGCCCTCGCAAACCGCCGTGAATTTCACCACCGCGAAATCCCCCTCCCCCAGCGCCCGGTCACCGGCGTCCTTGAACGTCGCCTCCTGCTCCCTGAGGAAATTGACCGCCTTCTCCACGTCCTCGTCCGTCACCGGCTTCGCGGCGTTCGACACCGAGATGCCCTTGTACATGGGCAGCCGGATCTCCGGCGCCAATTCCACGATCGCCGAAAAACTCATCGAGAGCCCGCGCTCAAACTTCAGCTCCTCGACCATCGGCGAACTCACGACCCGCAGCTTCCTTGATTTCACCGCGTCGCGATACGCCTTCGGCACCAGCGATCGGCGCACCTCGTCGTCGATGTCCTGGTGGAATCGCTTTGCCACCACGTCGCGCGGCACCTTGCCCGGCCGGAACCCCGGCACCCGGACGAACTTGCGGAACTCGTCGGTCATCCGTTCAATTTCCGCGTTCACCTCATTCGGCGGCACCTCGATGCGAAGCCGCTTCCGGCACGCGCTCACGTCCTCAATCGTCACGTTCATAAGCCGTCAGTCATAGGGGCGCCCACGCGATATTCAAGCCGCCCCATTCGATTCCATTGGACTCCCGCCCCACCACCGCCATATTTTGGGCAAGGGCGCGGCGCGTGGACGGGTGAACCCCGCCAGGGCCGAAAGGCAGCAACGGTAATCCGATCTGCGCGGCCGCTGCCCCTTTTCTGGCCCCGAATGCCCCGCGCCCGCCTGGCGAGAAATGGGGAGAGACGCCGCCCGAGCCTGTCTCGATACCCGACCATCCCAGGGGGCGTGGCACTTCGATGGATGCGCCATGCGAGCATCCTGGGGAGGACTCGCGGCCTGAGGCTGTCTCAAAACTCAAACGCCCAACACGGAACATCCAACAATCAATGCCCATCTGATGGTAGAGGGGACGTCCAATGGTGTGCGGCGCGCGACAATGCACGGCATCTCAAAGAGATGCCCTACAAAATTTGTAGGCCGCCTGTGCCAGGCGGCTCGGCTCAGAGGTTTTGAGACACGCTCGCCTCGCGGGCCG
>JAKQKQ010000045.1 GCA_029560585.1 Verrucomicrobiota bacterium
CTCCTCGCCTGCGTCGCAGCGCCCGCCCTGGCCGCACCCGTCAATTACACCATCGACGGCAACCACACCTTTCCCGTCTTCGAAACAGACCACCTGGGCTTTTCCACCCAGCGCGGGCGCTTCAACAAGACCAGCGGCAAGATCGTCCTCGACGTGGCCGCCCGCAAGGGCAGCGTGGAGGTGAGCATCGACGCTGCCTCCATCGACATGGGCTTTGCCAAGTGGAACGAGAACATGCGCGGCGAGGGTTTCTTCAACACCGAGGCCTTCCCGACCATCACCTTCAAGGCCGACCGACTACACTTCGAGGGAGACAAGCCGGTTTCCGCCGAAGGCAGCCTGACCCTGCTGGGGGTGACCCGGCCTGTCGCCCTGACCCTGACCCGCTTCCACTGTGCGCCCCACCCCCTCAACAAGCGCGAAACCTGTGGCGCCGACATCACCGCCCGCCTCAAACGCTCGGAATTCGGCATGACCAAGAACATTCCCTCGGTGGGCGATGAAGTCCGCCTGGTGATCGGCGTCGAGGCTTTTCGCGACGCACAATGACGTAGCCATACCGCAGGAGGCATCCTGAGGTTAGACTCGCGATTTACCCAAAGCGGATAAATCGTGAGTCTGGCCACCCTGACAAGCCGCGCCCTCGTCGGTCTCCTCGCCCCTGAAGTCCGGGTGGAGGTTCACCTCGCCAACGGGCTCCCGGCCTTCACGCTGGTGGGGCTGCCCGATGTCGAGGTGCGCGAAGCCCGTGATCGGGTGCGCGCCGCGCTGCAAACCTCCCAGTTCGAGTTTCCCCAGCGGCGCATCACGGTCAATCTGGCCCCCGCCGATCTGCCCAAGGAAGGTGGCTGCTTTGATCTGCCCATCGCCCTCGGCATCCTGGCCGCATCCGGCCAGATCCCGGCCGAGGGCCTGGCACGCTACGAATTTGCCGGGGAGCTCTCCCTCACCGGCGAACTACGTCCGGTGCACGGCGCCCTGGCCCTGGCCCGACAGGCCGCCAGCAGCGGGCGCACCTTGATCCTCCCCGCCGCCAACGCCCCCGA
>JAKQKQ010000060.1 GCA_029560585.1 Verrucomicrobiota bacterium
GAGGCTGTCTCAAAACTCAAACGCCCAACACTGAACACCCAACAATCAATGCCCATCTGATGATAGAGGGGACTTCCAATGGTGTGCGGCGCGCGACAATGCACGGCATCTCACAGAGATGCCCTACAAAATTTGTAGGCCACCTGTGCCAGGCGGCTCGGCTCAGAGGTTTTGAGACACGCTCAGGCCGCGGGCCCTCCCAACGCATGTGTCAGGATCAAACGAGACACTGCACTGGTCTGCCCAATCTTTTGTCTGTCGCCAGACGACCCGGTTTGGTAAGAATCTAAGCATGTCCCAAGCGACGGGTTTCGATTATGCGCCAAAGGGCAAACCACAGCCGGTTGTCAAACCCGGCGAGTTTGTATTCGCCTCTGCCTTCATGGATCACGGCCACATCTACGGCCAGACGAACGGCCTCCTCGAGGCCGGTGGACTCTGCAAGTGGGCATGGGATCCCGACCCCGGACGCCTCGCGTCTTTTCTCGAGAAATACCCCGAAACAAAGCCCGCGCGCTCCTTCGACGAGATACTTGACGACCCAACGGTCCACCTCGTCACTTCCGCCGCGATCCCCAATCGCCGTTGCGAGATCGGCCTCCAGGTCCTGGACGCCGCCAAGGACTATCTCACCGACAAGTCCCCCTTCACGACCCTGAAGCAACTGGAGCAGGCCAAGCGGAAGGTCAAGAAGACCGGCAAAAAGTATGCCGTCTGCTATTCGGAGCGCCTTCAGTCCGAGGCGGGCTGGCACGCGGGTGAACTGATCCGCCAGGGAGCCATTGGCGAGGTGCTCCAGGTCCTAATCATGGCGCCCCATCGGCTTTCGAAATCCGCCCGCCCCGGCTGGTTTTTCGACAAGGAGAGCTATGGCGGCATCCTGACCGACATCGGCTCGCACCAGTTCGAGCAATTCCTCACCTACTGCGGCGCCAAGGACGCCAGGATCGAATTCGCACGGGTGGCGAACCGCGCCAACCCCGATAAGCCCGGCCTCGAGGATTTCGGCGAGGCCCTTCTCACCACCGACACCGGCGCCTCATGCTACTGCCGCGTGGACTGGTTCACCCCCGATGGCAACCCCGTCTGGGGCGATGGCCGCACTTTTGTGCTGGGGACCACGGGCACGATCGAGGTCCGCAAGTACATCGATATCGCCCAGCCCGGCAATCCCGGCCAACGCATCTACCTCATCGACGCCAAGAAGGTCGAAGTCATCGAATGCCAGGGCAAGATCGGATACCCCTTCTTTGGAAAACTGATCCTCGATGTGATCCATCGCACCGAGAACGCCATGACCCAGGCCCACGCTTTTAAGGCCGCCGAACTCTCCATGAAGGCACAGGGTATCGCCGACGCAGCACGGGACTAACCCCTGTCCGCCCAAGCCAAGCGAATCACCGCCTAACCGTTCGCCCCGAGCCCCATCGAACCCCGAGCGCCCGTCTGTCGGCAGTCTTAAGAGCGGCGGTGGACCGCCGTAGTCCATGACGCATAGCGAGTCTTCATGGTCCTCGAAAAGCACGCCACCGTTTGGACTGCGGCGCGCTATCGCGCCGCTTTCGGGTGAAACCGACCACGTCAGCGCGTGGCCGCCAATCACATCCCGATGGTTACAGTCTTTTCAGCGCCTCGCGCACGAGCGTCTCCACCGATGCCGATGGCTCGGCGTCCAGCGCCGCCTTCGCGGCCTTGTGCGCCTCGGCCTGCTTGTATCCCAACGCTATCAGCGCCAACACCGCATCGTTGACCGCCTGTGCCTCCGGCGAGGGCGCGTGCTCCGCCGATGCCACCTCCCACGCCGCGGACACCCCGACCTTGTCGCGCAGTTCAACCACGATCTTCTCCGCCGTCTTCTTGCCCAATCCCTTGACCCTCGCGATCGATGCCACGTCATTGCCCACGACAGCCGCCCGAAATCCGCGTACCGACATCCCGCTCAGCACTGCCAGCGCCAGCCGCGGCCCCACTCCAGACACCGAATTGATGAGGAGCCGAAACAGCGCCCGCTCGTCCTCCGTCGAAAATCCATACAATACGTGCGCGTCCTCGCGAACCACCAGATGCGTCAGCAGCTTGACCGCCGCGGGCGCCGCCGGCAACTGATCAAAGGTCGACATCGGTATGAAGACTTCGTACCCCACCCCACCCACCTCCATCACCACCTGCGTCGGCAACGCCTTCACCAGCCGCCCATCCAAATACGCGATCATTCGCCCTTTCTAGCTCGGCCCCTGCCCCCGACAAGCGTTGGAAGTCGAATTTCGAATGTCCGTTGTCGGAAACTGAGGTTCCCACTCGGACACGATCTTCATTCTTCGATCTTCCCTCTTCCATCCGCACCTTGCCCAAATACAATCCCCATTGAAAAAACTATGACTCCCCCCGCCCCCGCTTCAGCCGATACCCGGACTCCCCCCCGCCTCCTCGCCCTCGATGCCTATCGCGGCTTCATCATGCTCGCCATGGCCTCCGCCGGTCTCGGGATTCCCAGGATTGCCAATAACTTTCCGGACTGCGGCATCATGCAAAGTCTTGCGTGGTCCCTCTCACACGTGACATGGGCCGGCTGCGCGCCCTGGGACCTGATCCAGCCCGCGTTTCTCTTCATGGTCGGAGTGGCGCTCCCATATTCCCTCGCCCGCCGCCGCGATCAGGGCGAACCGTACGCACGAACCTTGACCCACGCCTTCTGGCGCGCCCTCGTCCTAATCGCCCTCGGGGTGTTCCTCACATGCCAGTCGCGAAAGCAATTCGCCGTATCCTTCACCAACACCCTGGCCCAGATCGGCCTCGCCTACCCCTTCGCCTTTCTCCTGACCGCTCGCGGCATCCGCACGCAGCTCGCCACCGGCCTCGCCATCTTCGCAATCTCGTGGCTGCTGTTCGCCACCTACCCCTCCCCTTCGCCCAACTTCGATCATGCGGCTGCCTCGGTCCCAGCCAAGGAACTGGGCCAGGTCACATTCCCGGGCTTCTTCTCACACTGGAACAAGAACGCCAACGTCGCGGCCGCCTTCGACACCTGGTTTCTCAACCATTTCCCACAACAGCCACAACCCTTCGTGGCCAATTCCGGCGGCTACTGCACCCTCAACTTCCTCCCCTCCATCATCACGATGCTCCTCGGCATCATGGCCGGCGAAATGCTCCGCGGCCCCCGCACTCCCCGCGAAAAACTCTCCCGCCTCGCCATCGCCGGTGCCGCCCTCCTCGCCGTTGGCTGGCTGCTCGGACTTTTCCTCTGCCCCGTTGTCAAACGCATCTGGACCCCCACCTTCGCCCTCTACAGCGGCGGTTGGGTCACCCTCATCCTCGCCGCCTTTTTCGCCACCACTGAGATCCTCGGATGGAAAAAATGGGCCTTTCCGCTCGTCGTTGTCGGCATGAACTCCATCGCCATCTACCTCATGTCCCAGCTCCTATCGGGCTGGATCGCTTCCTCCCTCCGCATCTACCTCGGCAACGACGCCTTCTCCGGCACCTGGGGCCCCCTCGCCCAAAGCCTCGCCACCCTCGCCACCCTCTGGCTCGCCTGCTACTGGCTCTTCCGCAAACGCATCTTCCTCAGGATCTAGCCCGTCACCCTTTGACATTGCCCCAGACCATGCGCCTCGGCTCTCTCCAGCTCGCCCACCCCTACTGCCTCTCGCCACTCGCGGGGTACACGAATCTGCCGTTCCGCCTGGTTATTCGGGAAATTGGGGGTGTCGGGCTCTGCACCACGGACCTGGTGAACGCCCGGTCCCTGCTCGAGGGTAATCCCAAGGCTTGCCTCCTGACCCAAACCTGCCCGGCCGACAGCCCCCTCGCCGTTCAGCTTTTTGGAAATTCCCCGGAATACATGCGCGATGCCGCCGTCCTGCTGGAATCACAAGGCGTCGCCTCCGTGGACGTCAACATGGGCTGTCCCGTGCCCAAGGTCTGCAAGACCGGCGGTGGCTCCGCCATGATGGCCGACGCCGCAGCAGCAGCCCGGATCGTTGGCGGCATGGTCGCGGCGGTGAAGATCCCAGTGACATGCAAAATGCGCCTCGGTTGGGATGACGAGAACATCACGGCCCCCGACCTCGCGCGCGCCCTTGCCGACGTCGGTGCCGCGGCCATCTTCGTGCACGGGCGGACCCGCGAACAGGGCTTCGGTGGCCGCGTCAACCTCGGCGGCATTCGCGCCGTGGTCGAGGCCGTGCCCCGCACGCCGGTGATCGGCAACGGCGACATCACGACGCCCGATGCCGCAAAGGTCATGTTGGAACGCACCGGCTGCGCCGGCCTCGGTATCGGCCGCGGCGCCCTTTATAACCCCTGGATCTTTCGCCACATCGCGCACTTCCTGCACACCGGCGAAACGTCGCCCGAGCCCTCATTTGAGGAACGCGCCCTCGTAATGTCCCGCCATCTCGGATTGATGGTGGATGTATTCGGCGAAAAATCGGGCTGCTGCATGTTCCGAAAAATCGGACCGTGGTATGCGCGCCGCCTGGGCCCCTCCCACGAATTCAACCGGCGCATCACCCGCCTCGAGACCCGCGCGCAATTCGATGAGATCATCGCCTGGTATCGCGAGTGGCGAAAGCAGTTCCTCGATGAGCGCGGCGAGCTCCAGCCCCGTTTCTGTTCCCCGCAGCCCGTGGCGTCATTCCTTCTCGACCAGGACGCCACTGCGGATGGCACGCGCCCAGTGCCGGTCCCCAAGGGCCCCGTCACCTACTGGTGAGGTCGGTTCCCGCTCACCGCCCCGATCCCGCCCCGCCCCCTATGCGCGGTTCCACCGCATCGATGACCTCGCGCGCCTCAAGCGCCATCCTTTGGAAATTCTCCGAAGACATCAACCCGGGCACCCGTTCGATGGAATAGGCGAATCCTCCCTTCTCCGAAAATGCGCATCCCACCAATCGTCGGCCAGCCAATCGCACGCCCGGTGCGGGCACGGCCACCTGCCCAGTGCGATCCGTGACATCCAATCGCCCTTCGACTATCAGGGGCGACCCTATCCACGCGGGACCCCGCCTGTCAGCCGCCGATCCTGGATCGAGCATCAGCGTCTCGACCAGGGCGGGAATCCGCACGCCACCATCGCCCCGAGATCGACACACCGCAGAAACCCTGACCCGGATGGGTGCCTGCCCATCACCACCGTCCACACCGATGGCCTTGACATCCACCCCCTTTGCCCCCGCCAAATACGCCTTTCCCAATGCTGTCGATCCTGCCCCCCATCCAATCCGTTCCGCCAGGATCGTCGGCACGGCCCCCAGGAACTGCGCCTCTTCCTCCACATCAACCTCACCGGAATCCCCGACGCGCGCCCGCCGCACGACCGTGACGGTCGCCACGATCGGCGACGGCGGCACATCCACCAACTGTGGTTCCTTTGGATCCAGCACCAGCGCACGCCTCGCCGCAACCCGTGAGGGAAACCCCGCCATCGGATCCCCCTCCCGGTGACAACAGTCCACGAACCGCTGCTGTATTCCGGGAACAAACACCAGCATCCGGCTAAACTGGTCTAACGAGGGAATCCCCTCGTGGAAAAGTCCGCCCTCAGAGACCAGCGCCAGACTCGAGTCGATGCCCGCCGCACCCAACAGCCCATGCAGTACAGCCGCATGACCCATCGAATCCCCCTCGTGCGCCGCCAAAATGCTCGACGGTCGCCCGGGCACCCTCTTGCCCGTGCCGTATTCCTCGCGCGACGGTTTCAACTCCCTCTGAACAAATCGCGCCAGCGCCCCCACCCTCGCCTCGATTGCCGTCGACCCTGACGCCACCTTCTCCGCCACCCCACGCAAGTCATCCCCGTGGCTCCTTCCTTGGCCCAGAAGGCTCACGTAATCCGTTGTGAGCCGCCGCCAATCCTTCCCCACCTCGCCAAACCAGACGTGCGGCAGATACACCTCATCCGGCGGCAGATAGGGTTCCGACGCCGGCCTAGCCGGAGGATTCTCCACGATCCAGTGCGGGCGGGGTTCGCCGATCGGCCTCGGTACCCCAGTCGAACTGCTCGCGGTAACGGAACGAAAATCACCGTCCACCCAGAGGACGCTCCGCCGCACCGGAAGCGACCTGGAAAAACAATGCGCCCAGAAAGGGACACGTATCGAGGGCGCCCCCCCCCTGAACGTCACGACCCACTCGACCGACTGCCCCGGCTTCAAGTCTGGCACCCCCGCCACCAGCCGCGCGTGTCCACCCCGACCATCTCCCTCCACATGCCATGAGTTCACCGCGATCTTCGCGACTTCACCGCCCTTTTCATCAAGCACCACCGCTTTGTTCAGATGGGGCAACTCGGCGCCGGAATCGAATTCCTCCACAATCTGAGGAAACGACTTGGCGCCCGCCTGTGACAGCATGCGAACGCGCCCATATCGGCTCACCACCAGCGGTTCGCCACGCCGAAAACGTATCGCCGATACCGACCAGTCGTATCCCACCCCCACCGCTTTCCCGCCCTCTGATGGATCCTCGACCTTGAACAGTCCGACGGGCACGGCCACCGGATCCACCGCCACTCCAAGCACCGCCCCCGCGTCCCCCGACTTCAGCGAACGCAGAAAATCCGCCGCCGCCGCCAACGTCGGATCCGCCGGTGCCGCCTTCAGCCCGGCCGCCGCCTCCCTCAGCCCATCCCCAACCTTCCCGATTCCTCCGAGTGCAAGCGCCCTGACCGCCATGGCCACATGGTTTGTCGGATCATCCCGCAGCACCGCGCCCGCTAACTCCAGCGCCCCCGAACCACTGCCCACATCCAGGGCGAAAATCGCCTTCGCCAGTGTTTCTCCCGAGCTTGGAATATCGATCGCATCCCCGGCGGCACCATCGATTTTCTGTGCCTCGCCGGCCCAGATTTTCGCTTCCGCCGCCATGTTGTGACGCGACAGGTACCCCGCCATCCGCCTGAAAAGCCGGGCGTGCAATGTGACGACCTCCGCGCGATCCACCGCAAGACTCGCCTTGCCCGTGTCCCCACCCTCAAGAGACACCCGCATCACCTCTTCGTCCAAACGCTCTTTTGATGCGCCCTGCCGCTGGTCTATCCACGCGCCGATCAGATACCCCACCCCTCCCTGCACTGCCACCCGGTACCGATAGGCGATGCCCCCTTTGTCCTGCTGGACAAATACGGAGAATTGCCGTTCATCCGGCACCGCATCGCTCGGTGGCAACACCGTCTCCATCCTCTGCTCGCCAGGTTTGTGCCCCACCTCCGCCAGAAGAGCCTCCGCAAACGCACCCATGTCGACATCGCGGTGACCCGCCAGCCAGACCGGCAGCACGAATAACCCCCGATCCCCCATCAAACCCACCACCCCAAACTCGGCGCCCCCAACCCGCCCCGCACCCTCGGGCCAGCGCTTCCACAGGTCGCCAGACAAGTTCACCCGATAGCCAAATTGTTCCGATTCGTAATAGCCCCTCGCGACCAATCGCATCATTCCCCAATCCGCCCGATATACCCACACCATCGCGCCCAGAAGAACCAGGATCGCGGCGATCGGGGCCGCCCCTCCCCAGACGGCCGCCACCGCGTGCCCATGCCCATAGTTGAACCACTTCGGATGTCGCCGGATTTGCCCCATGCCAGAAAGGCCCAGGCCACTGCCCACGCAAAACAGTACGACGGCCACACCCACCAGCGGCCAGAACATGACCCGGTACACCGTCAGGGCCAGTCCACTGCCCACGTAAACCAATAGCCACCCCACTAGAACCACCACCAGCCCCAGCACCGCCCGCCGATTGGCCGTGCGCCGACGCGATGCCTCCCAGCAGCGGATCCCACCCAGCACGAGCAGCGAAAGACCTATGACCACCGTGCAAATCAACGCCACCAGCCCCAGGGCCTCCACGGTCTTGACGGTCGCGGATCCCGGATCAAACCAACTCGATGACGCTGCGGGCACCCCCTACCTTTCGCCGCAACCACCTCAACGACAAGTCAAAACCTACCCAAAAAACGCGGCATTGATTAGATGCCCTCCTCACGCCAATAATATCCCTTAAATTTGTTGCCCGGATGCTACAGCCACCCCCAGTCCTCTGCCCCCCCCTGAATCGCAAGGCCACTGGCCCCACGATGCAGGCCGCCACCGCACTGCGAGCCGGTGGCCGTTCCCTGCTGGCTCACCCGGCCGCCGCGATCCTAGGCCTCGTGCCCCTCGTGCCACTGGCGGCCATTTCCATCTTGAAAACCGCCTTCCCCCACCCCGCCTTCTCCGTGGCTTGCTCGTGCGCCAACTTTCTGCTCCTGGGCCCAGCGATCATCGGCTGCTGGCGCCATTACCTCGTCCTCATCGACGGCTCTCAACCCGCGCCCGGCGACTGGTTGGTGGGCCTTCCATTTTTCTTACCCACCCTCTTCGCAAATATCCTCCGCACCCTCGCGGTCGCCATGCTCGCCGTACCCACAGTCCTCATCCTGACGATCTACCTGCTTCTCAGCGGCTCCAACCTGACGGAAACCGGCGCACCCTCGCCTCGGGATTTCGCCGTTTTCATGGTCGTGGCCTCCCCCGCCGCCATCGGCATCGTCTGCATCAAGTGCCTCACCTACCCCTTCGAGATCCTCCTGGCAGATGGGAGGGCCTCGCGACTCGGTCCATGCCTGAATGCGGCGATCCATCTCGCCTGGCGAAACATGAAGCCCATCGCATGGATATTCACCACCATCGGACTCGTCGCCATTCTCCTCTTCGCCCTCGCCTATCTCGCCACCCCCCTCCCGCATTATCCCAGCCCTCCGTCGAACTTCGCGCCCGGCGGTCCCCTCGCCGATTCCCTTCCCGCCATCCAGGCCATCGGGCAGGCGGCGCAACTGTCCATCATCCCCATCTTGCCATGGATCTTCCTGACCCTCACCCACGCGCATAGGCAGGCGATGCCAGCCGCCGCGCGCCCCGCAACCATCCCAAAACCCACGGAGAACCAGACATGACGCAGATCGGCAATATCGAATCAAGACTCAAGGAGCGCCGCGTCTTCAAACCGCATCGCACCTTCGCCACCAAGGCCCATGTCCGCAGCATGGCCGAATACCGGCGCATGTGGCGCGAGTCCGTCCAACACCCGGAAAAATTTTGGGGCCGCGCGGCCAAGGAGCACCTCTCGTGGTTCAGGACCTGGCGCAAGGTCCTCTCCTGGAAACCGCCCTTCGCCCAATGGTTCGCGGGCGGGAAACTCAACGTTGCGCACAATTGCATAGATCGGCACGCCGCCGGCCCACGCCGGAACAAGGCCGCCATTATCTGGGAGGGTGAACCTGGCGACTCCCGCACGATCACCTACGCCCAGCTCCAACGTGAGGTCTGCAAATTCTCCAACGTCCTCAAACGGCACGGCATCGCCCCGGGCGACCGGGTGATGATCTACATGCCCATGGTGCCAGAGGCCGCCGTGGCCATGCTCGCCTGCACTCGCATCGGCGCCGTTCACAGCGTCGTCTTCGGCGGGTTCAGCGCCCAGGCCCTCCGCGAGCGCATCCATGACTGCGGCGCCAAGATGGTCATCACCGCCGATGGCGGCTGGCGACGTGGCGTCTCCGTCCCCCTCAAGGCCGCCACGGATCAGGCGATCGAGGATGCACCCACCATCGAAAGCGTCATCGTCCTCAGGCGCACCGGCACCGAAGTCCCCATGCGTGCAAACCGCGATTTCTGGTGGCATGAGGAGATGGCCTCCGCCCCGGCCGATTGCCCCCCCGCCAGACTCGACAGCGAACACCCTCTCTTCATCCTCTACACCAGCGGTAGCACCGGCAAACCCAAGGGCATCCTTCACAGCACCGCCGGCTACCTGCTTTTCACCCACCTCACCACGAAGCACGTCTTCGACCTTCGCGAAGACGACATCTTCTGGTGCACCGCCGACATCGGCTGGATCACCGGCCACAGCTATACCCTCTACGGCGCCTTGTCCAACGGCGCGACCACCCTCCTCTACGAGGGTGCCCCCAACCAGCCCGGCTTCGACCGCTTCTGGGCCATCGTGGAAAAATATGGCGTCAGCATCCTCTACACCGCGCCCACCGCCATTCGCGCCTTCATCAAGTGGGGCGATGAGCACCCCGCCAAACATGACCTCTCCAGCCTCCGCCTCCTGGGCACCGTCGGAGAACCCATCAACCCCGAGGCCTGGATGTGGTATCACAAAGTCATCGGCAAAGGCCGCTGCCCCATCGTTGATACCTGGTGGCAGACCGAGACCGGCGGACACATGATAACCCCCCTGCCAGGCGCCACTCCCGCCAAGCCCGGCAGCGCCACCCTCCCGTTCTACGGCATCGACGCCGCCGTCGTGGACGACGATGGCAAGGACGTCCCGCCCAACGTCGGGGGCAAGCTCGTCATCCGCCAACCGTGGCCCGCCATGCTCCGCGGCCTCTATGGTGACCCAGAGCGCTACAAGAGCGTGTACTGGTCCGAGATCCCAGGAATGTACTTTACCGGCGACGGCGCGCGCCGCGACAAAGACGGCTACTTTTGGATCGTCGGCCGCATCGACGACGTCCTCAACGTATCCGGACACCGCATCGGCACCGCCGAGGTCGAAAGCGCCATCGTCAGCCACCACAAGGTCGCCGAGGCTGCCGCCGTCGGCCGCCCGGATCCCCTAAAGGGCCAGGCCCTCGTCGTCTTCGTCACCGTCCGCGGTGGTGTCCAGACCGGTGATGAACTCAAGGGCGAATTGCGCGAACACGTCGGTAAAGAGATCGGCCCCTTCGCCAAGCCCGACGATATCGTCTTCACCGATGGCCTGCCCAAGACCCGAAGCGGCAAGATCATGCGCCGCCTCCTGCGCGAGGTCGCCGGCGGCGGCGAAGTCAAGGGCGACACAACCACCCTCGAGGACTTTTCGGTCATCGCCAGACTCCGCGGCATCGAGGATTAAAGCGGATAGGAAATTGCTTTCGGCGGCCCTGCGGGCGGAACCCCCCGCCCCTGGCCTCCGGGAGGGTGGAACCCCAGGCTGAACCACTGCCGACCATGGGCCTGGTAGCGCGCCTCGTAATCGGCCAGGAACTCCCCGAAATGCCGTGGGCGCACTTCCACAGCGGCGAGGCGCGCGGCTGGCGCGGGCGGTGCACCCCGGAGGCGATCTGCCACACGCCCCCGGATCATTGCCACGGGGGTGTGCCATCTAACCTGCATATTTCACGCTTCCGCGTTAAATATGCAGGCGCAGAGGAAGACCGCGCTCCGAAAAACGCGATTTTGGAGGGTCTGGGGCCATCGATCCGCGATACACGCTATGCAGCCGCGAAAGAACCCAGTCTTTGCCTGACCTTTCCCAATAAATGGCTTTCATGGCGCGGTTTTCCCAGAGCCCGGA
>JAKQKQ010000073.1 GCA_029560585.1 Verrucomicrobiota bacterium
TGCTCGCCGGCGTCGCGCCCTTCACGCACGCCAGCGCCGCCGCGTGCATCCTTAGACCGTCGCACACCTCGTTCAGGCTCGCCGCACGCGACAGGTGCGCGTACAGCATCGCCACGAAATGACTCCACTCCGAATACCCCCGCGTGTCGAACCCGTAACGCCCGCACAACTCGTCGAACATCGGCCGGGGAATCAGGTTGCAAAGCTGCCTCAGAACGGGGAAACTATTCCCTGCTGGTTTGTTGTTTGTTTTCACGCCCTTATCTTGGGGTAAGGGTACAACGCAAACCAGCACTTTTCAATTTCTCTGCCCGACTATGGGACTACAGTGAAATCTCACCTTGATATATGGCCCGCCAGCCAGTAGCCAGTGCAACACTGGCTACTGGCTGACGGGCTCGCGGTTCCTTCAGGTGTGAACGGGCCTAAGTTTGTCATGCGGGTGCTGTGCCTGCAAGGGGAAACAGGCCTGAGCCGCCGGCCGGGGCACCGGGCGCGGGCGTCAAGGGCACGGTGGGGCCGCCTTCCCCCGCGCCGTCCGGCGGTATTCCGACGGGCGGCGCGGGGGAAGGGGAGACGGTTTCACCCATTGCTGGCCCGCGCCGCTCAGGCGGCTGCGGCAAGGTAGGCGTCCATCACCTCCCTCGGCGTCTTCCATCCGAGACACTTGCGCGGGCGGTCGTTCAGGAACGTTTCGATCCGCCTCAGATCCGACTCGCCGATGGCCGCGAACGACTCGCTCTTCGGGTACAGGCGGCGGATCAGCCCGTTCGTGTTCTCGTTCGTCCCCCGCTCCCACGAATGGTACGGCCGGGCGAAGAAAACGTCCGCCCTCAAAGCCTTCGCGATCTCGGCGTGGCGGGCGAACTCCTTGCCGTTGTCGAACGTGATCCCCGTGCAGGCCACGCCGACCGCGGCGAGCAGCCTGATGACCACGGACTTGACCTCGTCGGCCTCCTTGGTGGCCGACCATCCCACCAGCGTGTAGCGCGTCACCCGCTCCACAAGCGTCACCAGGTAGCCCGTGGCGTGCGCCCCGACCACCAGGTCGCCCTCCCAGTGCCCGACCGCGACCCGCAACTCGACTTCGGGCGGGCGCGTCTCGATCCCGCGCCGCCCGGG
>JAKQKQ010000103.1 GCA_029560585.1 Verrucomicrobiota bacterium
GGCAAACCGCATATCGTAGGTGTCGGTACCGACCTGACCGAACGCAAGTTCGCCGAACGCGCGATCAAGCGCCTCAACACCGAACTCGAGCGCCGCGTGGCCGAACGGACCTCGCAGCTAAGTGCAGCCCTGAGCGAGCTCGAATCGTTCAGCTATTCGGTCTCGCATGATCTGCGCGCGCCACTGCGGGCCATCGAGGGCTACAGTGCAATCCTGGGTTCCGACTATGGCGACAAGCTCGACGATGAAGCGAAAGAACTCCTGCGCCGAGTACGGGCAGCGGTACATCGCATGGGGCAGTTGATTGACGACCTGCTGACGCTATCCCGGGTCAGTCGCAAGGAGCTGGAGCGACGCCCCGTCGACCTCTCGCAACTTGCCCAAGTGATCTGCGAAGAACTGCACCAACAGGAACCTGACCGGGATGTTCAGATCCGGATTGCGCCCCGGCTCCAGGTTGAGGGCGATCCAAGTCTGATGCGGACGGTCCTGGAAAACCTGCTTGGCAATGCCTGGAAGTTCACTGGACGGGTTGAACATCCAACCATCGAATTCAACGTCGCCCGCCATGGGGAAACGGATGCCTTCGTGATCCGCGACAACGGCGCCGGCTTTGACATGCGCTACAGAGAGAACCTCTTCCGGCCCTTCCAGCGTCTTCATTCCGACAGGGAGTTTCCCGGCACCGGAATTGGCCTGGCCACCGTTGCCCGCATCGTCCGCCGACATGGGGGGGAAGTGTGGGCGGAAGGGGATGTCGGCAAGGGCGCCTCGCTCTATTTCAGTATCGGCCAGCCCCCCACCCTACAGAACACAGCCTGAGCGCCCCTGACTATCGCAACAGGACAGGTCGGTCGGAAAGCTCGTTCGGGTTGTTGTGCCGGGCCGGAAAGTGCTTCGTCAACAAGGCGCCCACGGCCGCAACGGCATCGACCGCAGCCTGCTCATACTGCCTCGCGCGGAACGCGGCCTCCATGGCGCGGCAGATACCGTTCCATTCGGTCTGACCAACCCGGGCGGCAATACCCCGGTCAGCCACGATCTCGACCCGGCGATCCACCCACTGGACGTAAACCAGAACGCCCGTATTTTCCGCCGTGTCCCAAACCCGGAGCCGCGAGAAAACCTCAACGGCCCGCTCCCGAGTGGACAGACCCTGCCGCAAATCACCGAGATCGAGACCGGCCTCAACCGCAAACCGGATCTCGCCCCGGTGACGGGCCTCGGACCCCTTCACGGCGGCCTCAATGGCAGCCAGAACCCGTGATGGAAACGCCCGGTTGAGAACCCAGGGCGGCGTCAGCAGGTGTCGAAGGATGCGCAATGCAGACATGTTCACCAATCCCCCGAAGCGCCGCCGCCGCCAAAACCACCACCGCCGCCGGACCAACCCCCTCCACCACCCCCTCGGCCGAAGCCGCCGCCCCCCATTCCACCGCCCATCCAGGGGCCGCCACCGACACCGCGCGTGCCCCCGCTCGAGCCCATGGCCAGCACAAACACAAAAGCCAGCAGGCCGCCCGCGATACCAATCAGCATCATCCCCGTGAGGGTCCAGGCCCCGAAACCGACGATGCCCGACGCCAGGCCAGCGCCGAGAAGACGTCCAAAAATGGCTCT
>JAKQKQ010000117.1 GCA_029560585.1 Verrucomicrobiota bacterium
TCAGTCATACGCGATGCTTCCAAAACCCGGCGCTGCAACCTGCGATCATGCTTTTGAGATCAGCAGTCACGTGCTCGCCCCCGAAAACCAACAACCGTTCATAGCGCATTCAAGCCGCACCGCTGATGAATGGGACATAACAATAACAGGGGACAAACCCATGTATCGCCTCCTCCTCCCGATCTCGCTCTTCCTCCTCGCCACGCCCTTCGCCGCCGCCCAGCCCTCTCAACCGCCGCCCGCCGAACCGCCACCGGCCTACACGCCCACCTCATTGGTCGCCGAACCCGGCCTGCCCCGCACGCAATCCGGCCACCCGGATTTCCAGGGCGTCATCTGGGCCACCAACTTCTTCCCCGTCTTCGAATCCAACCCGATGCTCAAGACGCTCGTCGTCTCGGAAGCGGAAGGGAAATCCTTCGTCGAAACGATGGTCGGCGGCATCATGAAGAACCCCGTCTTCAACATAGATCCCGAAGGCCACATCATCATCGGCGGCACGGATGGCCTGCCGCTGGTGCGCGGCGAACGCCGCTCGCGCCTCATCGTCCTCCCCGCCGACGGCAAGGTCCCGCTCACGCCGGAAGCCCGCAAGATCGTCTCCGCATCATCAGACGAGATGGACGACTACGAACAGCGCCCCAGCGGCGAGCGCTGCCTAGTACTCAGCGGCTCATCGCCCTCCCACGCCACCATCTCGTATAACCGCGTGCAATTCATCCAGACGCCGGATCACATCGTCATCCACGGTGAAAACGGCGATGAAGCCCGCATCATCCCGTTCGCAGAGCGCCATGCGCCGACCGGCCCAACCAGCTGGTATGGCGACTCGATCGCCCGGTGGGATGGCGACACCCTCGTCGTCGAAACCATCCGCCAGCCCCAGGGCGAAGCCGTGCGCGGCCTGTTCCAGAAATTCCTCGTCAACGCCGATGCGAAGGTGATCGAGCGTTTCACGCGCCTCGCGAAAGACGAATTGCTCTACCAGTTCACTGTCGAAGACCCGAAAGCCTACACCACCCCCTGGCTCGCAGAGTATTCCTACCACGCCTCCACCACCGGCATGTTCCCCTCGCCCTGCCACGAGCACAACTACTCGCTCCCCAACATCCTGCTGGGCAAGCGAATGGCGGACTTGCGCGGCGTGAAGCGGGATTGAAGATCACAACTTGT
>JAKQKQ010000008.1 GCA_029560585.1 Verrucomicrobiota bacterium
GCCCCACATCCGGAACAGGTGGAGTTCACATGTCTCGGTATGGAGACAGACGTGGTGTGCGAGCAAAGGGTCGAGGGGCCGGCGATTCCGATTGTGCACACGCGGATCGATCGACCGGATGCCGAGATTCACCTCACGGCATTCGCGAGCACGAGTCCCTCGGAGGGGCGCGTCGATAACGTGATCATGGAGATTGTGCCCAGGGGCGATGCTCCGATCCGCGTGGTCCCTGTGTTGGTCATTAGGACTGCGGCGAAGGTCAACACGCGCAAGGCGAAGCAGGGGCATCTCGAGGTCGTGATCGAGCGCGAGGGCAAGGCCGTGCCATTCCTCGTCTGCGACCATGGCCCGGCCGACGCGTGGCAGCGCCAGGGCCGGGAAAGCACGGGATTGGCAATCCATCAGGCGACCCGATCGGGCGAGGCGACCAAAGCGAAACCGATGCGCGTCCTGTTTCGCCTGCCGAAGGAGGGCCAGCCATTCGACCGATTGACCGCAGGACTGGGGGAACCGGACTCGCTGCTGGAAGGAGCGAGGGCTTTTTGGCGGGGCTGGAAGCAAACGAGCGATCCCGTGCGATGGTCGGCACCGGGGCGGCACGGCGAATTCCTGGGCGCTTGCTCGCGCAACATCCTACAGGCGCGCGAGGAGAAAGAGGGCAGGCTGACCTTTCAAGTGGGGCCCACATGCTATCGAGGTTTGTGGATCGTGGATGGCAACTTCCTGCTGGAGGCGGCGCGCTACCTCGGATTCGACCGCGAGGCGCAGCAGGGGCTCGAGGCGACGTGGGCCTGCCAGCAGGAGGATGGCGCGGTCGTGGCCGCGGTGAAGCAGGGCCATTGGAAGGACACGGGCATTGCGATCTTCAGCCTTGTCCGGCAGGCGGAACTCTCGGGGGACTGGGACTATTTCCGCAAGATGCACCCGAACGTGCTGCGCGCGGTGCGCTACCTCGATGGGCTGCGACAGCGGGCGCGCGATGAGGGCAGTGCCAATGGGAAGTACGGGTTGCTGGCGCGCGGTTTCTGCGATGGCGGTGTGGCCAGCTGGCGATCGGAGTTCACCAACACGCTCTGGGTGCTCGCGGGACTCAAGGCATTCGTGGGTGCGGCGAAACGCCTCGGAATGGAAGGCGTTGATGAGGCGTCGAAACTGTACGCGGAGTTGGGCGAGGCATCGGTGGTGGCGATGCGCGCCGAGATGAGGCGGCACCCCGGCGGTTTCGATTATCTGCCCATGGTGATGCGGGAGGATCCGCAGTGGGAAGACCCCGACCCATGGGAGCGCTTCCAGCCGCAGGCCGCGCAATGGGCGCTATCGCACGCCATATATCCTGGGCTCGTGTTCGATCGGGATGACCCCGTGGTCAAGGGCCACATTGCGCTGATGCGGGCCGTGACGCGGGAGGACATCCCCGCCGAGACGGGGTGGATCCCGCACGAGGGCGTGTGGACCTACAACGCGGCGTTCGTGGCACACGTCTACTTGTGGGCGGGCATGCCCGATCTTGCGCGGCGGACATTCGTTGGGTTCCTGAATCATGCTTCGCCGCTGTACTGCTGGAGAGAGGAGCAACCGTTGCGGGGATCGATGGTCTCGAGATACGTGGGCGACATGCCACACAATTGGGCGAGCGCGATGTGCGTCCTCTACCTCAGGCACATGTTGGCGTTCGAGGCCGGCGACGAACTCCGCCTCCTGGCCGGCATCGGCGAACCGGAACTGGCGGTCCGCGAGCCGTGGATGGTCGAGGCCTCGCCGACGCGGTTCGGGCGCGTGAGCATCGCGCTGGAGCCGGATGGCAAGCGCGGGTGGCGGTTGCGGTTTCGGCGCGGCGAGGGACCGGCGCCCGCGCGCGTGACCTTGCCCTCGCGGCTCGGGCGCCTGCCATTTGCGTCGGCGGACGGGGCCGAGACCCGCGCGACCGCCGGGGAAGTGGAGATCACATCGGAATCGAAGCAATGGACGGCCAGCTGGGAGATCAAATGAAAAGAAACACCATCCGTGGAGCAATTGTTCGCAACGTGGCGCTCGCCTGCATTTGCCTGTGCGCGCCGGGGGCGAGGGCGGAACGCGCCATCGTGACCCTTGACGGGGCATGGGACATCGCGCAGGGGACCGATGAGGCGCCCCCCGCGAAATATGCTGCCAGCGCGCCGGTGCCCGGCCTCGCGGACATGGCGAAACCGCGCTTCGAGGACGTCGGCAGGAAGAGCGAGAAGAGGCGGTTCTTCTGGTATCGCCGCACCTTTGTTGCGCCCGAAGCCTTGCCGGAATTCGCATCGCTGAAGATCCACAAGGCGCGGTTTGGCACCGCCGTGTGGATCAATGGCAAGGCGCTGGGTGAACAGCTGTCGGGCTTCACGCCCTCATACTGGGATATCCGTCCCCACCTGAAGGCCGGGGCATCGAACGAACTGGTGGTGAGGGTCGGTGCCGATCGGGAATACCTGCCGAAGGGGATGCCCAGCGGCTGGGACTTCGAGAAATACCTCTTCATCCCGGGCATCTACGATTCGGTGGAACTCATCCTGTGTGGGCCGCCGCACATTTCCAACGTGCAGTGTGTTCCGGATGTCGGGGGGAAACGGGTGCGGCTATTGGCGGAGTTGCGAGGCGGCGCGGAGGCCGGCCCGTGCCGTGTCGAGGCCGAGATAGCGGAGGCGGCGGGAGGGAAGACCGTGGCCAGGGGCGCGGCGCAGGCCCTCGAACTCGCGCCCGGCGAAACGCGGGTGCTGGACGTGACGCTGCCGATCCACGGGTGCCGCCTCTGGTGGCCCGAGGACCCATTTCTGTACGAGGCGCGGCTGAAGACAGCCGGCGATTCGCTAACCGCGCGATTCGGGATGCGGGAATTTCGATTCGATCCCTCAACCAAGTGCGCCGTCATCAATGGGCAGCAGCGCTATCTCGTGGGGTCGAACGTGACGATCTACCGTTTCTTTGAGGACGCCCTGCGCGGGAACAAACCGTGGGACCGCGAGTGGGTCAGGAAACTGCACAGGCAATACAAGACGATGCACTGGGACACGCTGCGCTACTGCATAGGGTTCCCGCCGGATTTCTGGTACGATATCGCCGATGAAGAAGGGTTCCTGATCCAGGATGAATTCCCGATATGGACCCTCAAGGAGGATCCCGAGAAGATTCAGGCCGCGAAGATAATTCCGGAATACATCGCCTGGATGCGCGAGCGCTGGAACCACCCGAGCGTGACGATCTGGGACGCGCAGAACGAGAGCAACACCAGGGAGACGGGATTGGCGCTCCAAACCGTCCGGCATCTGGATTACTCGAATCGCCCGTGGGAAAATGGCTGGGCCGAGCCACAGGGTGCCTGCGACTGCGTCGAATCGCACCCGTATCTTTTCAGCCGGGGCTGGGTCGGGAAGAAGGACGTGGCCCCATTCCGTCTCTCCGAGATGCCGAAGGTCGATATCAAACCGAGACTCAACAAGGAGCAGCAGGCGCTCGACGTCCCGATCATCATCAACGAGTACGATTGGCTTTGGCTCACGCGGGATGGCGATCCCACTTGTCTCACGAAACACAACTACGACGCGCACGTGGGTGCTGGCGCGACCGCCGAACAGCGGCGCATGTTCCACGCGCGCGGCGTGGCGGCGCTGACGGAATTCTGGCGGTGCCACCGGCAGGCGGCGGCCGTGCTCCACTTCTGCGGGCTGGGCTATTCGCGCCCCGGCGACAAGCCGCGGCCGGAGGGCGGCGCCACCAGCGATGACTTCGCCGATATCGCCACGCTCGAGTTCGAGCCGACGTTCAAGAAATACGTGCGCATGGCCTTCAATCCAGTGGGTCTGATGCTGGATTTCTGGGAGGAGAAGGTCGCGCCCGGGTCCGAGCGCGAGATCAAGGTATTCGTCATCAACGATCGCCAGACGGCGTGGCGCGGCGAGGTTCGGCTCCGGATCGAGGGAGACGAGGGCGCCCTGGCGAAGATGGAATGCGACGTGGCTCCGCTGGGCCAGCGGATCATGGGCCTGCAATTCCGGGTGCCAGAGAAACTGGGCAAGTATACCATCGCGGCCGAATTGACCGACGGGCGGGAAACCATCCAGAGCCTGAGGGATTTCGAGGTCGCCGGACCCTGAGCGGAGGGGGTGCGGATCGCGCGCTAGCATCGACCCCGGCGCGGGGCTCTCGGGGGTCACGCCCATGACCCCGGGCGCGGGGCCATGCCATGTGGGCAACAAGGGGCTTTACTCGAGGCCCGTCCAGCACCTATTATTTTGAAATCGAAATTATTCTCAGACCCACGGGTGCGAGCCCGTTGAGAAACCTGCTGCTCTCGGCGATGTGCTGGGCCGGGGTGGCGGTGCCGTGCGTTGCGTCGGGACCGACCCCGATTGTGGAGGACGGGGAGGCGCGCGCGACGATCATCTTGCCCGCCGATGCGGGGCCGACCGTGCGGGAGGCGGCCCGGCAGTTGTCTGGCTATTTGGAAAAGATGTCGGGCTCGAAGCTTCCCATCGTTGCGGATGGCGGGGCCGTGACGGGCACTCGGATTGATCTGGGACCAACCGAGGTGGCGCGGAGGCGGTTGCCAGACGGTTTCCTGGGCGACACCGAGCGCGTTTGGATCGAGGCTGGGCCGGAGGGCGTGACGGTATGCGGCGGGGGCGAGCGGGGAACGTTGTTTGCCGTCTATCGGTTTCTGGAGACGCTCGGTTGCCGGTGGCTGACGCCGGAACCCGAGAACGAATTGGTGCCGCTCCGGAAGACGATCTCGCTGGGGCCCATCAGGCTCGATGCGCGCCCGGTGTTCTCGTGGAGGCTTTTTTCGGCGGGAAAACCGGAGCGGGAGCGCTGGGGACTAAAGATGGGCATGAACGGGTTCTACTCGGCGGACACGGCTGCGACAAACGGGGCATGCATCTACTGGCCGCGGGGCATTCAGGGTGTCCACGCATACTACCAAATCGTACCCGCCAAACGATACTTCGCGGCGCATCCCGAATGGGGCGCGCTTCTGGGTGGGAAACGGGTGCCGACGGATGTTCACCGCAGCCAGCTCTGCGTGACCGCGCCGGGGCTGGCGGATGAGTTTGCCGCAAACGTCATCCGGGCGCTCGACCTGAGCCCGGACGCTCCGATGGTGTCCGTCAGTCCCAACGATGGCTCGGCGTGGTGCGAGTGCGACGCGTGCCTGGCCCTCGACCGCAAGCTTTGCGGCGGGCGCACGACAGAGCAGGGCCTGGCGAGGGCGAAGCCTTTCGTGGGCGACCGGGTGTTCTGGTTCGCCAACGAGGTGGCGGACCGCGTCGCGCTCAAGCATCCGGATAAGAAACTGCTCGTGCTGGCCTACATCAATTATGCCGAACCCCCCGACACGATCCGGCCGCGGCCGAGCGTGGTGCCATTTCTCTGCCATTATGCTCCAGCCGACTACAGCCGCGCGATCAACGACCCGACCTCCGAGGCCAACCGCCAGTTCGACGACCTGTTGAAACGGTGGCTGAAGATATCGCCCGACCTGATGATCTACAGCTATGTGAGCAAGTCCATGTGGTGGCGGCTGCCCAGGCCGGTGCTGCACACCTTTGCCGCGGACGTGAAATACCTGCACGAGCTGGGCGTGCGGCGGTATTACAGCCAGAGTTCACTTAGCGACTGGCCGCTCGACGGGCCACTCTACTACGTGATCGCGAAGCTGCTCTGGGATCCATCCGCCGACCCGGACGCCATTGCGGGCGAGTGGATGGACGGAATGTTCGGTGTGGCCGCGCCGGCGATGAGGGAATTCTACGCGGAGGTCGAGACCGCGGTCCGCAAGACCGGCAAGTCCTATAGCGACGACCCGCGCACGCAGGCCGCCGGCCTTTACGACCGCGCGAGGCTCGACCGGGCGATGGCGGCGATTGATCGGGCCGAGAATGCGGCGCGCGGCGACGGGGCGGTGGCGCGGCGCGTGGCCGACGTGGCGCGGACTTTCCGCTACGGCTACTGGATGATCGAATGCCTCGAGCAACACGCGAGGATGTTGGAGACTGGCGATCCCGCGCGAATGGAGGATGCCCGCGAGGCGGGTCGGAAGGCGCTTGGGTACTGCGGGGTCCGGGAGGCGGCGGATTTCCTGAAAGGCTGGAAGACGGGGGCACGGCTGGGCGTAATGAACAACGGTTTCGGCAAAGAGGAACTCAAGGGCGACAGGCGGTGCTGGAACTCGGACGAAACGGGGCCTGGTGACAATGCCTGCGGGTGGGCGACCTTCACGATCCCAGTCTCGGACCGCGGCAAGGCCCTCCTGGTCGAAATGGATGTGTGGGGCGAGTCGCGGCTGACGGGTATCTCCGTCAATACGCGCAAGGGCGTCTGGACCCCGCTTCGCCCGCTGCAACGGCTCTCGCGCAAGCCGCAATGGGACACGCTGCAATTCCGCGTGCCGGGCGAGGCCCTCGACCACGACCGCGTTGCGCAGCAGTTCGGTTTTGGCGGTGCCGACAGCCAGATCTGGGTCGCCGCCATCCGCGCGCGGGAGGACAAGATCGGCGCCGCCAAGGAAAGGTAGGAGGGCGAGACAGGCGGGATGCCAACATTCCTGGCGGCACAAGTCGGCCTCGTTGTCTCGTCCGGCCAATGACGAGTCCCTCACCGAGGCACCGACACGCAGAGACGGACTAAGGCGCGATGGTGGATGGCTGCGCCGATCGGCCGCACCGGGCCCTCATTTGAATAGCGCGTACCGCATCGATGGGACCGATTTCCCTTTGTAGGGGAATGCGCTGGCGCCGTAGTTAGTGATGATCTCCGATCCATCGGAGAAGGCGGTTCGGAACACGTCGGCTGCGACCTGCTCGTGCTGCTCCATGAACTCGAGCTGCAGTGGCGCCAGCGCCTCAAATTCATCGTAACCCTTCTTCAGGCACCCGGTCGCCTCGGTCAACTCCTCCTCCGTCGCGCACCTCAAGTCGGTGCTCCCCATCCAGTTCTTGTTGTCGGCTTTGAACTGCGAATAGAAGTAAAAGATGGGTCGGCCATTGAACTCCGCGAGCTTCAGCTGGGTCATCGCGTCTTTGGTTGTCGGATTCACGGTCTCGGTGAAGGGATTGCTCAGGATGATGCCATTGTAGACGAGCTGCCAGATCGGGATCACGCGGTCGTGCAGAGGATTCCGTTTTCCAGAAAGCCCATTGAAATAGACGTAGAGCACGTAGTCCAGATTCCCGCAGGCGAAATCGAACGCGCCCTCTGATGCGACTCCGCCAATGTGATCTTTGCACGCCTGCAGGATCCGGTCGAACCAGATGGCGCTGTCCTTGGAGGAGCAGGGGTGAAGCGGGTCGTGGCATCGGGGTGGCTGCAGGATGGTGATGACGTCGATGTAGTGCAGGCCGCGGAAACCCAGGTCCGCGACCTTCTGGATGTCCCTGGGATAGAACCGCTCGAATGATCGCTGCGGGCAGAGCGCGTACGTCTTGCCCCCGCTCCAGACCGCGTTGGAGAAGGGCGTTCCGTCTGCCCTCTTGACCGCGAGGTCCGGGTCCCAGCAATCCGCGATGCTGTATCCGTCCGAGCTGTTGGTGTGGCCCACGATCTGGTAGCCCATGCGGCGGGCCTTCTTGATGAGCGGGCGGAGCCTCGCCTCGCCGCCGAGGGTCTCCTCGACGGGGAAGATCTGCGGCCAGCGGCCGTCGTGCCCCTTCTGGTTCCAGCCGACGAGGCAGATCTCGGCGCGCCTGACGCCCGCCTTTTCGAACGCGTCCAGGATGTCGCCGACGCGGTCGAACGTGACGGCCACCTTCATCGTTGGTTCGGTCTCCGGGGTCTGTTCCAGCACCGGGCTGGGCGCGGGTTTCCAGCCCTGACGGATGCGGACCTCCATGCTTTTCGCGGCATAGGCCAGTTCCGCGTGAGTCTTCATGCGCTCCTTGATTGGTTTGCAGACACCCCGCGCAAGCTGGTGGTTCCTGTAGGTGCGCGCCATGCCCGCATAATCCGCGTCCTTGCCGGAAAGCAGATGATAGTGGACGGTGATGTCATCAGGGGGGACGAAACCCGACACGAGGAAACGGGGGGCGATGCTGTAGGCGCCATCCTTCGCCCGCACCATCAGGTCGTACTCGAACCGCATCGTGGCCACGATTGCGACGAACGTCGCGCGAGGGTTCTTCATGCCAAAGATCGGCATGAAGTTCCTTCCGTAGAACCCGCTTGGCCCTGGAACCGTGTACGAGCCTTTCTGCAGACGGAATGTCCCGAGGAAACCGTCGGGAGTGATGTAGTAACCTTCCTCGCCAATCGCCGCGCGCGCGAAGTCTGGCTGGATCGTGACATACTCAACGCCTGGGGGGAGTTCGGCCCGCCTGACCGTCACTGTCACGACGCCCCTCGCGTCTGGCTCGGCCGCGACGGTCGCCTTTTCTTCGTGCTTGTCCTTGAACGTGTAGGTGAGCTCCACCTGCGCGGCGACCGCCCCGCACGCCCAGGCAAATAGTGGTGCCAGCGCCCACAGCTTCTTCATGGTGCCTCCATCTCTTCTCCCCGCGGGACCGCGCGACACGGGATATTGGCCTCGGAAGGCACAAATTGCCCATGGCGACGAGCGCGCAAGGATGATACGACCGGCGCACGATGGCAAGCCAGGCGAAAGAGGGAGGGTGCGTGGCGCCAGGGTTGCGTGTGTCGCAGGCTGGCGGCGCGCCCGCTTGCCGTGGCGCAGGCAATCTTGCCTGCGGCAGCGGCCCTGCGCCGGTGGTGGTGGCAGACAGGATTGTTGCCCCACGGCGCCCGGGGATCCGCAGGGGGCTGGGGTGATCTTGGCGTCATGCACCCGAAAAGGGGGCCCGGAGACGCAATTCGATTGACGGCGCCGGAGGGAACGCATATTGTAAAAAGCGCAACAAGATTGCATATAATACAACATGTCCCAGAACCGATCAACCCGCCCCATACAGAGCCTCGAGCGTGGCCTTGTGCTGCTGGAGGCCGTGGCCGACGCGGGGCGGCCGGTGTCGCTGGCCGATTTGACACCCGTTCTGGGATTGGACCGCAGCAGCGTCTTTCGGCTGGCGAACACCCTCAGGCTACGAGGATTCCTGATTCAGTTGCCGGAGAGCAAACAGTATGCCCTCGGTTCGACGATCTGGCGGCTCGCCAACCGCCTAGCCTTCGGCAATGCGCTGGTGGAGTTGGCGCGCGAGCCAGTCAACTCGCTGGCGGGTCAGACGGGGGAAACCACCCATCTGGCGATCCGCGTGAACCGGGAGGCGGTGTTGATCGACCACCGGCTGACAAAGCGGGCGGTGGGCGTGGCGGGCGGGGCCGGCAGGAGCGTGCCGCTGCATTGCACCGGGGTGGGCAGGGCGCTGCTCGCGGACTGCGACCACGAGCACTTGATCGGGCTTCTTGGCGACGCCCCTCTCGCTCGTTTTACGAGGCGGACGATAACTCGGTTAGACGATCTGGCGGACGAGTGCCGGCGGGTTCGGGAGCGGGGGTTTGCGATCGACGATGAGGAACATGATGACGGCGTGAGATGCGTGGCGGCCCCGGTCCGCGATGCGGGCGGGCAGATCGTGGCGGCGATGGGGATCTCCGCGCCGGTCGCGCGGTTGGCGCGTGACAGGCTGCCCGCGGTCGGCAAGACAGTCATGGCGGCCGCGGCGGACCTGGGCGAGAGGCTGGGGTATGCCGCGCCTCGGCGAGGGAAGAGAACCGCGCCCAAGGCATTGGCACCCAGGCGATCGTCCCGGAGGCGGAGGTGCCGGTGATCGTCGAGGAGATGGTGCGGGCGGAGAGCAGACGGGAGATCGAAAGGAGCGGAGTATGATGGCGAGCACAAGGGTGATGACTCGGCGGCAGGCATTGCTGGCCGCGTGCGGGGTGGGCGGGCTCGCGCTGACGCGGGCCCATGGGGCAGAGGCTACGTCCGAGCGGACGGGCAAGAAGGAGGTGAGGATCGGCTGCGGCACGGTCACGTTTCGGAAGCTATCGCTGGATGATGCGCTGCAACGGATCGCGCGCGCCGGGTACGAGTATTGCGAGACGCAGGCAACCGGGCCGTGGTGCCCGCACGTGGATGCGTGGAAGGACGATCCGGAGAAATTCAAGCGGCGCGTTCAAGATTATGGCTTCAAGGGCGTCACGGGACTCTGGTCGCCACATGGCGCGATCATCGCAAATCCGAAAAGCGTGGAGGGCATCACGCAGGCGATCCGCTGGGCGGCGGCGGCGGGCATCCCGGTCGTTCACGCCGGCGACGGCAAAAAGCCCGAAGGCATGTCGGATGACGATGCGCTCAAACTGATGCGAGGGCGTCTCGCGGAGATTCTGGAGGTGGCGGAGAAGTGTCGGGTGTATCTGGGCATCGAGCCACACGGTTCGTTCTCTCTGACGACCGAAGGCCTGAGACGAATCATGGGCCTGTCATCCTCCCCGTGGCTCGGGATCAATTATGACACGGCGAACGTCCACAGGGTCACGTACGCAGAAAAGGCGGAGGGCGCGTACGCTTTTCAACCCTATGGCGAGCGCCAAGATGAGGTCGCCACGCTGGCGGCCGTGGCGGACCGGGTGGTGCACCTGCACCTGAAAGATGTCGTGGGCGCCAAGTGTGTCGCGCTGGGGGAGGGGGGCGTGAACCTCGCGGGCTGCCTGGATGTGCTGAGGCAACGGCATTATGCGGGCGCGTTTTCGTTGGAAACAGAGGGCGATATGGACCCTCAGCTAGGACAGCAGATGATCGAGCGGAGCCGCGCATGGCTGGTGAAGGCGCTGGCCTGATCGCTCGCGCGCAGGAGGTCAGACGATATGGGAACGAGAAGGACAGGGATGCCGATCACCCGTCGGCGATTCGTGGGTTCGCTGGCGCCCGCGGCGGCCGCATTCACGATCATCCCGCGCCATGTGTTGGGGGGACCGGGCTTCGTTCCACCCAGCGAGAAGGTGAACATAGCGATCATCGGTGCAGGCGGCATGGGGCGGACAAACGTGCGCCATCTATTCAACGAGAAGGACGCGCAGATCATCGCCGTCTGTGATGTGGCGGAGACGACGGATTTGAGCCCCTTCTATTACAAGGGCCTTGGCGGCCGCAAGGCCGTTCGCGCGGAAGTGGAAACACACTATTCGAAGGCGAGCCCCGGTTTCCGGTGCGCGGAGTACGAGGATTTCCGGGTCATGCTGGAGAAGGAGAAGGCCATAGACGCCGTCCTCTGCGCTACGCCGGACCATGCCCACGCCATCGTGTCCATCACCGCCATGAAAATGGGCAAGCACGTCTATTGCGAGAAGCCGTTGGCCCACAACGTCTGGGAGGTCCGGCAAGTCGCGAGGGTTGCAAAGGAGACTGGCGTGGCCACGCAGATGGGCAACCAGGGTCACTCGGGCGAGGGTATCCGCCAGACGTGCGAGTGGCTCTGGGATGGGGCGATCGGAAAAGTCAGCGAGGTCCATGGTTGGAGCGACGTCGGCCGCTGGGTCACGGAGCCAGGGCGGCCGTCGGCGACGCCCCCTGTGCCAGCGGGGTGGAATTGGGATCTGTGGCTGGGACCGCGGGAATATCGGCCGTATCACCCCTCTTATGCGCCATACAATTGGAGGGGGTGGTGGGCCTTTGGGACCGGGGGCATCGGTGACATGGCATGCCACAACATCGATCCGGCCGTGTGGGCACTGCGACTTGAGAACCCCACGCGCGTCGAGGCCACGACGACCGGCCTGGATCAAGAGGTGGCGTCGATGAGCGGTGGGATTTACACGTTTCATTTCGGTGCCCGCGGTGATCTGCCGCCGGTGAGGCTGACGTGGTACGATGGCGGGCTCCGCTCCCCGACGCCCGAGGGTCTGGATCCGAGTGATCCGAGACAGAATCTGGGCGAGGGCGGCAACGGGCTGCTGTTCGTCGGCGACAAGGGGCTTCTGACCTGCGGCGGATGGGCAAAGATGCCGCGGCTGCTGCCCCTGTCGCTGCACCGCGACTACAAGCGGCCCGAAAAGACGCTGCCGCGCGGCAATGGCCATCACGCGGATTGGCTCGCCGCCTGCAAAGGTGGGCCGCCGGCGAGCGGCAACTTCGAATATAGCGCCCGCCTGACCGAGCTGACGTTGCTCGGGAACGTCGCCCTGCGAACGAAGAAACTGCTGCTCTGGGATGGGCCGAACATGAGGGCATCGAATGCGCCGGAGGCAGACCCATTCATCCGCGAGGAGTATCGCAAGGGGTGGGAGATCTCCTGACGGGATCGCGGCCCAAGAGGCTTGCGAGCCGTATGTCATCCGCGCCATGAATGATGGTCGCTGACCAGAAACATCCGCGCGCCGGATTATTCAGGATGAAACTTCTGGGGGTGGGGCCGAGGACGATGGCCCCGGCTCGCGCTTCGCGCGCTGCCAAAGCGGTGCCGGCCTACGGCGGCACCGCACTCCAAAACGCGAGGCGCGCCAGGTTTTGGTGCGGCGCGCGACCCATGGATGGCCGCAAATCGAGAGGACTGGCCTTGGCCGCGGGCTAAAGTTCCGCTATATGAATATCCAATCGCTTTATGAGAAAAACGTTATTGCTGATTGGCGCGGTGGTTTTCGCGTCATGCTGCTTTGGGGAGATGGTCCAACACCGCGGGATCTGGCTGCACCCGGAGCAGTTCAAGACGCGGGAGCTGGCGGATGAATGGATTGGCAGGGTCGCGGCGGCGCGGCTGAACGCCATCTATCCGCTGGTCTGGTGCAAAGGGGGGACGGGCTGGTACAGGAGCGACCTGTGTCCGATGGGGGAAGGCGTGCCAGAGGGATTCGATCCGCTGGGTTATCTGATAGAGGCCGCCCACGCGCGGCACATCGACGTGCACGCGTGGTTTGTCAACGGCCACTATGGTGAGGCAAAGCCGGGTTTCGTGTTCTCACGGCACCCGGACTGGGAGCTCCAAGGCGGCGGCCGTGGCGCAGATTCGACGTGGTATGACCTCGGCAAGCCGGAGGTGCGCGACTTCGAGCGCGATGTGATGCTGGGTTGCCTGAAGGACTACAATCTGGATGGCATCCATTTTGACTACATTCGGTACTCGGGTCAGGTCGTCTGCCGCTGTGGGCATTGCCAGAACGAGTTCTCGGAGAAGTACGGATTTGCCCCCAGGCCGAAGGGGGAGGACACATTCCCGGTATTGCTGGCGGTGGGATCAAATCCCCTGGGCAAGCCGACGACCGCCAAGGTGCTGGCCACGTTCGATAGCGGCGTGCCCGCGATCACGATAAACCAGATGGGGCGGGGCGAGGCGGTCTTGATCAACTGGGGTGCCGCGATGGCGACGTGTCCGGCGGTGGACGGCTTCGTGCGGCAGATGCTGGCGCGATTCGGCGCCGGCGCGAAGAACACGTATCAACTCAATACGACGGAGACGGCGGCAAAGTACCGGCCTGAGGTGCAGCGCGCCGCACATGATTGGCTGGCGGGAATGGGATCCGGGACGAAGATCATCGATGAGACATCGCTTCAGAAAATTCCCGCCGATGGGACCGTCGTGCTTGTCGGCCAGTATCTGATGGGCGAGGAAACGGCACGGTGGCTCGAGGGTTTCGTGGGCGGGGGCGGGCATTGCCTTTTCATCGACGGGCCGGTGTTTGCGATCAAACACGATTCGCTCAAGAGGGTGGTCGGCCTGCAGCAGCAGGCCCGGTATTTCCACGGCAGCACCGTGATCCAGCCCGCGCCGGACCAGGACGTCATCAAGCCGGGCCCACCGCTGGACGTCGAAAAGGAGAGGCAGAGGATGGCCAAATGGGTGGAGTATCGCACGTGGACGGTGACGGAGCTTGTCCGATCCGTCTATCGCGGCGCGAAAAAGATCAAACCCGGCGCCCAGGTGAGCGCAGCGGTATTCTATAAGAAGGCGTCGGCGGACGGCGTGTGCCAGGACTGGTACGGATGGCTGAGGGAGGGATGCATCGATTACGTGTTGCCAATGGCCTACACGGAGGACAACGAGGAGTTGGCCAAGGCTTTCGCGGAGTGGAAGGCCGCCGATCCGAAGATGGACAGGATCATTCCGGGGTTCAGCATCTATTCGCGGGCGGGCAAGGGGGCGGTGACGCGCGATATCAAACTGGTCGACTCTCAGATGGCGATGGGTGCGTCCAATGGCGCGCGCGGCAACCTGTTCTTCTGTCTCAGGTACCTGAACGATGACCTCATCGGGTTTCTGGCGGGTGGGCGGTTCGCTGGGGCCGCGAAACCCTACTATCCCGCGAAGACTGCTTATGATAACTGACGAACTGTATCTGCCGCGGGCCGAGGGAGGTCGCGCCCCATCGAGAGTCAGGGTCGGCTTTGCGGAGGCCGACATCACCCCGTCGCCGGGCATGGAGATCCCGGGCGGCTATGTGAAGGCGTTCGCGGACACCGTGCACGATCTTTGCAAGGTGCGCGCTGCGGTTTTTGACGGTGGCCGGAACCGCGTGGCAGTGGTCGGCCTGGACACTCTGGTGGCGCCGCGTCCTCTGGTGGATGCCGCGCGGGCGGCGATCCAGCAGCGGTGCGGCATCGAACCGGGCGCCGTCATGATCGCAGCCTCACACACTCACTCCGGGGGGCCCGTGGGGATGGTTTTGCCCGGTGAGTTCGATCATGCCACGCCACTGGTGCAGAAGTTGGCCTATGAGGTTTCCTCTTGCGCCAACGCCGCGTACCTGCGGCGGGTGGGGGAGCAGATCGTCGATACCGTCACGCGGGCTATGGAGAAAAGGCAGGAGGCGTGGCTCAGTTTTGGCAAGGGGCACGAGGGCGAAGTGGCCTTCAACCGCCGGTTCAAGATGAAGAACGGCTTGACCTATACGCATCCGGGGCGGGGGCACCCCGACATCGTCGCTCCCGCGGGGCCGATCGATCCGGAGGTGGGCGTGACTGGCGCCTGGGACGCGAACGGCAAATTGTTGGGATGTCTGGTCAACTACGCCTGCCACGCAACGACAAATCCCGAGGGGATATCCGCGAATTGGATCTACTACCTCGAGAGGACCATCCAGGGCTCGCTGGGGCCAGAGGCCGCGGTCGTTTTTCTTCAGGGCGCGAGCGGAGACATCACGCAGGTGAACAATCTCAGCCCCTATGTCGAACCCTCCGGCGAAGAATCCGCACGCAGGGTGGGGGGGTGCGTCGGCGCAGAGGCCGTGAGAGCCCTGCTGCTGGCGGAACAGGGCGGGAACATCTCGGTGAATGCGCTCTCCGAGACATGGGAAATCAACCGCAGGCGCCCCTCGCCCGAGCGCGTCAGGCGATGTCTAGAAATGGTGCAGAAGACGGAGCGGGAGATCGGCCACACGGAATGGGTGTTCGCCAAGGAGATCGTACTGCTGGACGCCCTCTTGGCCAAAGGCGGCGCGACCACGGTGGAGGCGCAGGCCATCCAGCTTGGTCCGGCGGTGTACCTGACCACCCCGGCGGAGCTATTTGTAGAATTGGGGTTGGAGATCAAACGCCGCAGCCCATTTAGCTTCACCTGGCCGGTGGAACTGGCCAATGGTTGCGTCGGCTATGTTCCCACCGAAGCGGCCTTCGGTCCAGGCGGAGGCGGCTACGAGACGAGGCTCACCTGCTACAGCAACCTCGAGCACTCGGCCGGGCGACAGATGGTCGACACTGCCGTGGAGCTGGCGAGGCGACTCACGCCGGATGCGCCCCCGGAGCCGCAACGGGCCAAACCCGCCGAGGCGACGTGGAGCTATGGCAGCGTTCCCCCGGAATAGGGGTGGGCCCGCGGCCTCGCGGGCCGCGCATGTCAGGTGCCTTTCGCTACCCCGCGGGGCGCGGACGCCGGGGCCGGCGTCCCTCCCGCGCACGGCGCGACTGGTGTGCGGGTTCTTCAACGGGCTATAATGTTCCCGCTCGCCGCCACAGGCCTCGGCTCTTTGCGGGTCAGACGGTTTCGCCTGCGATGAACCTCGGCATCAGCCTGAACGCTTGCGCGGGCAGCGTGCGTGTCGCGGCAAGTTCACAGACCGCGCCGCACACCTTGCGGGCGAACTGATCGATGTTGATTGCGTACCGGCTCAGGGCGGGACTCGTGTGCTGGAGATATGCGTCATCGTCGCGCGACAAGACGGCCGCGTCCTGGGGCAGGCGGCGCTCGCGCCGCATCAGGTGCATCGCGACGGTCAAGGCATGCACCGCCCGGACGACGAGATAGCCGGTGGGCGGGCCCGATGTCCGCAGGATCTTGTCCAGCAGTGAGCACAGATGAGCCGCGGCTCCGTCGTGCCGCAGCACCCGGAGTTGGGCGCCCGGATGTCTGTCCACGGCCTCGCGAAACCCGCGCTCACTTTCCAAGTCGCCGTCGTAGACATCCTGCTGCAGCACGAGGGCGAGTCGCGTGTGGCCCCTCCTCAACAGGACATCGCCCGCGTGGCGGCAGGTCGCTCGAAAATCCACGTCCACAGATGGGAGGGGAATGCCGGGCCCGCATGATCCGATCACGAGCAGAGGCAGATGGCGCGCGAGAAACCAGCGCTGCATGGGCTCCTTGGATCCCCATGCCACCCAGATGGTGGCAGGGTTGTTCTGGACGAGCTTTTCCAACGCGCGCGCGGGTTTGGGGGAGAAGCAGGCGGGGTCCACGTGGAACTGGACCGCATGGCCCACGCCGGCGAGATGATCCCGCAGGGTGTCGAGCATGAATAGCGTGGCGGGCGGCATCGACTGAAGGGGCAAGGGCGCAAGCAGGGTGACAAGACGCGATGATGACCGGGGCGGGATGCGCCCGCGCCGTGGCCCGATGAGCCGTCGCGTGCGCCCCGCGAGCCCGATGAGACCCTCGCGCTCCAGCTCGCTCAGTGCGGCGCGCAACGTGGGTCGGCTAACTTGCAGGTGCCGGCACAGTGGGCGCTCGGCGGGCAAGCGTTCCGCCCAATGCCCGGCACGCAGGTGAGCGCGGATCGAGGCCGCCGTCTGCGAGATTAGCGAAACGCGCTGCGGCAGGGAGACCACCGCCAGATTGGGGCACGATGAGGGCATTTGGTCTGGTAAACTGACCAACAGGCTACGCTTGTCCGCCGGGGTCCAGCAAGACCAAGATCGACTATCCTTAGGAGGTATCCGTCCGATGAATGGAGAAATCGAAGCCCCCGCGAATCCGTTCGGCCTCACCGGCCAAGACCATTGGGTGGTGGGGGGCGCGGGCTATCTGGGGCGGGCGGTGGTCGAGTTGCTGGCTCGCATGGGCGCGCGCGTCCTCTGCGTGGATCTCGAGGACAAGGCGCGCGCATTTGTGGAGGGCGCGGGCCTGGGGGCGCGCGTGACCGCCAGCCGCATGGACGCGGACGATGCCGCCGCCGTGGGGGGATACATTGCCGCGCAGATCGCCGAGCGAGGGATTCCGCATGGTCTGGTGATGATGAACTGTTCCTCCACCTCGAAGGGCCTGGAGGAGTTGGGCGCGGAGGACTTCGACCGTGTCAATCACGGCAACCTGACGGCGACGTTTGTGTTCGCGCGCGAGGCGGCGATCGCGATGCGCGCGGCGGGCCGTGGCAGTGTCGTCCTCTTCTCGAGCATGTACGGATCGGTCTCGCCCGATCCTTCGGCGTATGAGTCGCCGATGAATCCCAACCCCATCGAGTACGGAGTGGACAAGGCCGGGATCCAGCAGATGGCGCGTTATCTCGCGGTGCATTTCGGCAAGGATGGCGTCCGGTGCAACTCGATATCCCCCGGGCCATTCCCGAATCCGGAGGTGCGGCGGCTTCATCCGGAGTTCGTCGCACGCCTGGCGAAGAAGGTGCCACTGGGTCGGGTGGGTTGCTCCGGGGAGATCGCGGGAGCGGTTGCTTTTCTGCTGAGCGACGCCGCCTCTTACATCAACGGCGTCAACCTGCCCGTAGACGGCGGATGGACGGCGTGGTGAGCCCCGACGCCGGGGCCGACGCCCATTGCGGTGATTCGGCCACGGGGGCCGGACGGGCTCGGGCGGGCTTCAGGTTTGGTCAAGCAATATGACCAGGATCTTGCGCTTGTCCGCGAACGCCCTCTCATCCGAGGATGTGCCCATGTTGATCGGGGTCGCGCCGGCCGGCGCCGCACGCAGATACCGTCCATCGGTGCGGGTGGGCTTGATTGTCGCCGCGCTCATTGCGTGGTGGTCGCTCCCGGCCGTGGCCGCGCACTCGGACCACGTCGAGGCGCTGTCGCGGATGCCGAGGCCGTGGCTGGAGAAACCAAACACGTTCACATTCGAGGAATATGACGCCACGCTGCGTCACTGGGCGGAGAAGCGCGCCGATGTTGTTTCGCTGTCGAAGCGCGGCGAGAGCGGGGACGGATTCCCTCTCTATCTCGTCGATCTCACGGCCAAGTCGATTCCCGATGACGACAAGCAGCGGATCCTGATCACGGGTTTGCACGTGGGACCGGAGCGCAGCGGTGGAACGACCATCCTGCGTCTCATCGAATGGCTCTTGGGCGGTGACGCGGAGGCGCGCGAGGTGTTGCGCAAGCAGCGAGTCCTGGCCATGCCCGTGATGAACCCGCACGGCATGTTTGCCGCCGAGGGCAACGGCAATGCGGCCGGCCTGCCGGTGTATGACGGCAGACGCGGCAAGATGTGGGACATCGCGGCGATGAGGTTGCTGGAGCCCGAGAAGACACCGGAGCTGGGCGCCTTTGTGGGCGTGGCGGATGAGTTCCAGCCGGAGGTCCACGCGGATGTCCACGGCGTGACGCTCAGCTTCAACGGCCAGTTGGTCTCGGAGTCCGTGGGATCGGCCGGCTCCAATCACGCGCTGCGGCCGTGGGATTCGCGCGTGACCGAGGCGATGATAGCCGCCGGCCGGGAGGCGGGGTATCCGAGCGATCGGTGGGAGGCGGACGCGCAAAGGATGCTGTGGGGGCCCGAATTGGAACCGCATGCGCCCAAGCTGTGGATGGGGCGCGTGTTTTTCTATCCCGGCAGCTACCCCTACATGAAATATCACACGCTGCCGGTGCTCACCGAGAATGGTTGGGAGGAAGGAGGGGTGGCGCGGTTGAAGGGTCTGCTGCGGGTCGGGAATACGGGGTCCGATTTTCAGCCTCACCCGGGCTATGCCGTGGATCGCGTGAAGAGCCTCGGCGGCCACTATCTGGCCGCGTATGGTCGCACGGCGGCCGAGCGCCGCGCCAGCCGCGTCGAATTGTGGAGCCGCCAGGGCGCGATCACGCTGGCCATGCTCTATCCGCAGTGCGACTGCCGCGCGCTCGTGGCGTGCGCCGTGACTCCGGCGGGGCGCAGTGCCCTGGTCCCACGTGACCCGAAGACCCAGGCGCTCACCGCGCAAGGTTTCATCGAGAGCATGAGGGCCCTGCCCGAGGTCGACGCCGACGCCATCGAGACCTTCGTCAAGGCCGGTCCCGAGGTGAGGCTGTACGCGGACCCGACATTGCAGCCCGCGGAAGACCGTGGCCTAGAGCATGGCCTGGCGTTCCTCCTCCGCCTATCGTACGCGAAGCCCGAATTGCTCGACCTGCGCCTCAATGGGCACCTCATCAAGGAGAGCGCAGCAGACGGTTTTCAAACGTGGTTCGCCGACGGTTTCACGAATGTCCAGATCAACGTGCCGCCGGAGAAGACGCGCGGGGCCGATGTCTTCGTCGTCTCCTGCGCCTACAGGCCGGACGTCCAGCGGACCTATGGATGGCGCCCGCCCGCGGAGGTACTGTCGAAAATCAAGGCGGCGCAGGAGGGCGACCGCGGCCCATGAGCCCCGTTTGTCGTCCCAGGATTCGGACCACGCGATGCGATCTATGAAAGCGAAAAGACCGACACCCCTTATCCGGTTCGCCCATCGTTGGCCGATGGGCATCCTCGCCACTCTCACGGCCATGGGTCTTCCGCACGGTGCGGTGGCCGCTCCGATGGCAAGGGTCATCGAAACGGGAATCATCAGCCATCAGCCGGAGTATTATCACGGCTGGCCGACCGTCGCGCGCCAGGCGAACGGGGAACTGTGGGTGACGTGGTCCGGAGGGCGCGAGGCGCATGTCTGTCCGTTCGGGCAAGTCCATGCCATGACCTCGCGGGATGATGGGATGACGTGGACATGGCCGCGTGTGTTGCTCGACAGCGCTACCGATGATCGTGATTCGGGCGTGATCGAGACGGCCAAGGGCACGCTCCTGGTCACGACCTTCACTTCGCTGGCCTATGAGCCTTATCTCAAGAAGAAGACCATATTCTCCGAGCTGACATCGAAGGGATGGGCGACGGTGGCGATGACGCCGGCGGAATTTGCCCGCTGGAACGCATGTCACTTGCGGTTGGGGGACGCCGATCGGGAAGCCGACGTCGGGCAATGGCTCATTCGCTCGACCGATGGCGGCAAGACATGGTCGGTGCGGTCGCCGACCATCGTCGGCAGCCCGCACGGCCCCATACAGCTTCGCGACGGTCGCCTGCTCTACGCCGGAAAGGAACTGTGGACCAAAGAGAAGAAGATCGGCGTGTGCGAGTCTACCGATGACGGGCAGACTTGGCATTGGCTCGCCGGGATCCCCACTCGGGCGGGCGATGACGCGACGAAGGGCTATCACGAACTTCACGCTGTGGAAACCGGGGATGGGCGCCTGCTCGTCCATATCCGAAACCACAGCAAAGCCAATGCTGGCGAGACCCTGCAGTCCGAGTCGGACGACGGGGGCAAGACGTGGGGCGAGCCACACCCCATTGGCGTGTGGGGTCTGCCGTCACATCTGCTCAGACTGCGCGATGGGCGCCTGCTGATGACCTATGGCCATCGGCGCCCGCCATTCGGCAACCAGGCGCGCGTGAGTGCCGACAATGGCAAGACGTGGGGCGAGGCCCTTCTCATATCTGGCGATGGCATGAATGGCGACCTGGGTTATCCCAGCACCGTTGAACTGTCGGATGGCTCACTGCTGACGATCTGGTACGAGCAGATGAAGCCACCCGCGAGGGCGGTCCTCCGACAGGCGCGGTGGACGCTGGTCGAGAGTGGTGGGGGCAAACCATGAGCGAGGCCATCCTGATCGTCGGTTGCGGCAGCATCGGCGAACGGCACTTGCGCTGCTTCCAGCGCGCGGGCCAGGTCGAGGTGACTGCGTGCGATGCCAACCCGGCGCTGCTGGGCCGCGTGGCGGCGCAATACGGCGTCGCCGGTTTCGGCGATTTTCATTCGGCGCTGGCCGCTCGGCGGTATGACGGCGTCGTCATCTGCACGCCGGCCCACACGCACATGGACCTCGCCATTGCGGCGCTGGGGCACGGGGCGGGCGTGTTCGTCGAGAAACCGCTGGGCACCAGTCTCGCGAAGGTGAACGAACTGCGCGAGGCGGCGGCCAAGTCCGGCCGTTTCACGGCTGTCGCGTACGTCTATCACCTGATGCCGTGGATCCGCGGGGCGCGGGACTTCCTGCGCGGAGGCGAGATGGGAAGGCCGTTGCACGCCAGCGTCGTGGCCGGACAGCATTTCCCGACCTTTCGTCCGGCCTACCGCGAGATCTACTACGCCCGGCATGAATCGGGCGGCGGGGCGATACAGGATGCGTTGACGCACGTCGCCAATGCGGTCGAGTGGCTCATCGGGCCAACGAGTCGCGTGTTTTGCGATGCCGGCCATCAGTCCCTCGAGGGCGTGACGGTCGAGGACACCGTTAACGTCACGGCACGCAACGGCGGCGCGCTGGTGAGTTACGCCCTTAACCAGTTCCAGGCGCCCAATGAAATGACGCTGCAGATCCATTGCGAGGGCGGCAGCGTGCGCGTTGAGGGGCACGAGCAGCGCTGGAGCGCATTCCGCCGCGGTGCTGACGGATGGGAGCACCACAAGGCCGCGCCGCTGGAGCGCGACGACCTGTTCATCGCGCAAGCCAGGGCATTCCTCGATGGCCTGGGCGGGCAACCGACCGCCCTCAGCACTATCGACGAGGCAGCGCAGACCCTGAGATTCAACCTCGCCGCGCTCGAATCGGCGCGCACCGGAAAGGCGGTGGAGATTCCATGAGCAGGGAAATCCGCCTGGCGATGCTCGGCATGATCGAGGGCAATGGGCACCCCTATTCGTGGTCGGCCATCATCAACGGCTACGACCCAGCCGAGATGGAGAAGTGCCCCTACGCGGCCATCCCAGGATATCTCGGCAGGCAGCCTGTCGAGGGGGTCCGCATTCCGGGAGCCAGGGTGACGCACGTCTGGACGGATGATCCGACCGACGCCCCCAAAGTGGCCGCCGCCTCGTTGATCGAACATGTGGTGTCGAGGCCGGAGGATGTCATTGGTCAGGTGGACGCCGCGGTGATCGCGACCGATGACGGCACTGACCACGTGCGCCGCGCGCGGCCGTTCGTCGAGGCGGGACTCCCGGTGTTTGTGGACAAGCCGATGGCGATCAATATGCGGGAACTGTGCCAGTTTGTGCGCTGGCACCGCGACGGGGCCCGGATCCTCTCCAACAGCGGCATGCGCTATGCGCCCGAAATCCGCGAGGCGGTCGCCCGATGCGACGAGCTTGGCGATTTGCGCTGGATCACGAGCTTCACCTGCAAGACGTGGGAACGGTATGGTATCCACGCGCTCGAGGCGGCACAGCCGCTGGTGGGGCCTGGGTTTGATGCTGTGCGGACCGCGCATCGCGATGGATCCGACATCGTGCACGTGACGCACCGCGACGGCGTCCAGCTCACCCTCGCCGCGATTCACGATGCCTACGGCAGTTTTGGGGGCGTCCACCTTTATGGCACCAAGGGCCAGACGGCCCTGACTTTGCGCGATACCTACGGCGCGTTTCGCGGTCAGCTAGTCGCATTCATCGAATTTCTGCGAACGGGGCGGCGGCCTTATCCGTTCGATGAGACCATCGAGCTTATGGCGGTGATCATCGCCGGTATCCAAAGCCGCGAGCAGGGCGGTCGCCCGGTGAAGCTGGCCGAGGTTCGCGGCCGCCTAGAGGAGACGATATCCGAGAAATGAGGTCCCATGATGCGCGCGATCATATTCGTCACCGCTGCCGCCGCCATCGCGCGTCACGTTGATGCCGCGGACACGCCCGAGCCCACTTCCATCTCCCGTTATGTTGCCATCGACAACGTGTGCGCGTGGCCCCAGCTCACTGCGCTCCGCGATGGCACCATCGCCGCGATCCTCCACAATCAGCCCTCGCACGGCCAGCGCGAAGGCGATGTCGAGTGCTGGACAAGCGCCACTGGAGAGTTCTGGGTGAGGGTCGGCACGCCCGCGCGGCACGAACCGAACACCATTCGCATGAATCACGCCGCGGGGCTCGCCAAGAACGGTGACCTGATCGTGCTCTGTTCCGGCTGGTCCGACGAGAAGCAGCCCGAGCGGCCCAAGCAGCCGCCTTTTCGCGATGCGATACTCTCAGCATGGGTCTGCCGTTCATCGGACGACGGTCGCACATGGAACCAAGCCAGGGAATTCCCCGCGCCAGAGAAGGGATGGACGGAATACATCCCGTTTGGCCCGATCGTGATCGGCGAGGACGGGGCACTGCACGCGTCGTGCTACGGCGGGCAATTCGCCGACCCGACGAAGAGCTACAAGACGAAGGGTGGTCGGGCGTGGCATTTCCGCAGCGACGATGATGGTGTTTCCTGGCGGCCGACATCGGTGATTGGCGAAAAGAACAATGAGACCTCGCTTTTGCATCTCGGCGGCAAGCGCTGGCTGGCGGCCGCGCGCACCGACGCGATGGAGCTATTTCGTTCCGAAGACGATGGCGCGACCTGGCAGGGTCCCCGGCGAGTGACCGGGCGCAACGAGATCAACGCTCACCTGGCGCGCCTGAGGGACGGCCGCCTGTTGTTGAGCTATGGGAATCGTGTGAAAGGCGAGTTCGGCGTTCTGGCGAAGCTCAGCGGAGACGAGGGGGAAACCTGGGGAGGGCCGATCCGGATCGCGGATAGCCTCGAGGCGGACTGCGGTTACCCGAGCAGTGTCCAGCGCCCCGATGGGAAGATCGTAACCGCATATTATGCGAAGCGCGTCGTGAATCATGATCGCTATCACATGGGGGTGGCGATCTGGGATTCGCCGACAGTGAAGTGAGGGGCATGGCGCTTTGATGGATGCGCCAGCTCGTGGAGTGCGGCGACACGCCGCCGCTTTGGGCATGGCGAAGCTCGTTAGGGCTATCTTCCTCGGCCGCGCGCGCGGAACTGGCGCGGCGTCGTGCCGGTGGCGCGCTTGAATGCGTAGGCGAGATACTCGCGCGATTGGAATCCGGATGCCTCGGCAACGTCTGGGATGGGCATGTCGGTGTCGGCGAGCAATTCCTTGGCGCGCTCCAGATGCATGCGGCGAATCTCCGCGGCCGGGCTCCGTCCAAGTGTCTCCATGAAGCGACGCTCGAGCCTGCTGCGGGACATGGGCACGGCGCGGAGGACGTCGTTGACCTGGATTGGTTCGGAGGCATGGCCGCGGATGAAGGCCACCGCTTGCGCCAGCCGCCGATCCTCGATCGCGAGCGTGTTGGTGGATTGGCGGACGACCACGTGGGTGGGCTCGATGAGCACCGGGTGGGCGGGCGGTCGTCGACCCTTCCACAGGCGATCGAGCAACGCGGCGGCCTCGTAACCGATGCGCTCAGACGTGAGGGTGACGGCCGAGAGGGGGGGGTAAGAGGTCTCGCACAG
Source organism: Verrucomicrobiota bacterium (assembly GCA_029560585.1). GTDB lineage: Bacteria > Verrucomicrobiota > Verrucomicrobiia > JADLBR01 > JADLBR01 > JADLBR01. Next base: position 24,587 of record JAKQKQ010000008.1, read on the forward strand.
GAGGATATCTTCGTCGGCGCTGAGGACGGCGACCTGTTCGGGCACGAGGAGGCCCAGCGCGCGGCAGGCGTAGAGCGTCTCGCGCCCGCGGTCACTGGTCCAGGTCAGGACCGCGACCGGTTTGGGAAGCGACTTGAGCCAGGCGCGCAGGTCTCGCTGGCGCTGGCGCCACGGGACAGCACCCGCGCCGCGCCGTGCCACGAGCACGGAACAGGGGTGGCCGGCATCGGAGAGCGTCCGAATGAAACTGTCGTGATGCACGTCCACGAATGAGATGCCCAGGGGCGCGAAGTAGCCGAAGTTCTTGAAGCCTTGATCGAGGAGGTGCGCCACGGCCAACCGGGCCGCGACGCGCAGGTCGGCGGCGACGGTTGGGAAATTCACGCCTGGGATGCTGGCGGCGGAGACGTTCACGACGATGCCCGGCGCGGAGGAGAGATGCCGCGCGAGCGAGCGATCGGCCACGCGGGCGATGACGCCATCGCCGCGCCATCCGGGCGGGAGTCGCCCGGGGGCATGCTGGCACCGTTGCTCCAGCCAGAGATCCCAGCCGCCCTGTTGCTGGGCGTAGCGCGCGATGCCGCGGATGATCCTCCGGCCCCAGCCGGTTGCGGTGTCGATGAGCAGGGCGACCTGCGGGCATTTGCGCGTGAGCATCGGTAGTCTCGATGGGATCCCGTGGAGTGGGATATGACAAAAAATCTTACATATTATACGTGTCCTTGCATTTACGGCAAGGGGGCCAATGGGGCAAGATCCGAGTTCATGGACCGGTCCTCCGGCGATTGGGACCGGACCGGATGGAGGTGCGAGTATGGACAAGGTTGTGGCTCTACTCTGCGTTGCGTGCCTGGGCACGTGCTTCTCGTTGTTGGGCGCGATCAGCGTCAAGCTCATGCCGCGGCTGGGCATAGACAAAGGGGGATTTGGCACGCTGATCTCGATCTTCATGTCCGTGTGCCTGGCCGTCTCGCTTGTGGCGGGGATGGTGCTGGACAGTGTGGGTTTCGGGCCCGTGGCCATGGCGGGATTTGGGCTGACGGCGTGCGCGCTATTGCTCTGGTCGCGCGCGGCCACCTTCCCGATGGCGATCGTGGCGTGCGTGGTGCTCGGGTTTGGCGCGATGGCGTTGAACACGGCCGGGAACACGCTGATTCCAGAGGTGCTGTTCGGCGGGAAGAACCCGGCTGCGGCGAGCAATCTAGGGAACGTGTTTTTCGGGCTTGGCCTTCTGCTGACGCCGCTGTCGGCCAGCTGGCTATTCCGCCGCACCACGTATGAGCGGGCGCTGCTCGTGCTTGGGGTGGCGCTGCTCTTGCCGCTCCCGCTGGCGATGCTGGCGACCTATCCCCCGAGCCACGCCAGCCTGGATTTTTCGCGCGTGGCGGGATTGTTGGGCGACGCGGTGGTGCCGGTCGCCGGGCTGGTGCTGTTCTGCTATTTCGGGATGGAGGCGTCGTTCGCGCACTGGCTGCCGACGCTGGGCAAGGAGGTGATCGGGCGAGACCGCCCGGAGCTCGAGGGCCGGGTCGTCGATGGGCTCGCGCAGCGCCTGCTCTCGTGGTTCGCGCTGGGGATGATGGCCGGGCGTTTCACCGTGAGCCAGATTCCGGTCATCACCCGATACGGGCCGTGGTTCATCGCGGGGGCGGCGGTGGTGGCCGCCGCGGTGGTTTTTGCGATCACGGTCGCGAGGGGGACGGTGCAGGTGAGGTCGCTGGCGATCGGCTCTGGTCTGGTATTCGGGCTGGTGTTTCCGACGACGATCGGCGTGACGTTCGCGCATTTTCCGAAGGACGTCCGCGGGACGGTGTTCGGGATCATTTTCGCCATTGGCCTGGCTGGATGCGTGATTGTGCCGAAGGCGATCGGCAACGTGGCCCGCCGGACCTCGGTCCAGCATGGGATGCGGCTCCTGTTGCCCCTGTGCATCGCATTGTTCGTGTTGGCGGTTGCCTTTGGGTGGATCCGATGAACAGGCCGATAACACTGGTCACCGGTCAATGGACCGATCTGCCGCTTGAAGAGTTGGCGGCGAAGGCCGCCGCCTGGGGCTACGACGGCCTGGAGCTGGTCTGCCGGAGCGGTTACCTCGATGCCGCGCGGGCGGCGCACTCCCGGGAGTATTGCCAGGAGCGGTTGGGGGTGCTGGCAGGGCATGGGCTGAAGGTCTTTGCCATCAGCAATCATGCCGCCGGTCACCTCGTGTGCGACCCGAACGACGACAGTCGCACCGACGTGTTTGCGCCGGCGGACTGCGCGGGCGATTCGGAGAAGAAGCGCGAATGGGCGATCGCCGCGATGAAGGACACGGCCCGGGCGGCGCGGAATCTCGGGGTCGGGGTGGTGACCGGTTTCACCGGATCGCCGATCTGGCACATGCTCTACAGGTTTCCGCCGGTGCCCGAGGCGTGGATCGAGGATGGCTATGCGGAATTCGCGCGGCGGTGGAATCCGATACTGGATGTTTTCGACGAGTGCGGCGTGAGGTTTGCGATGGAGGTCCATCCGGCGCAGATCGCATTCGACCTGATAACGGCCCGGCGCGCCGTGGATGCGCTGGGGGGCCGGCCCGCGTTCGGCTTCAACTTCGATCCGAGCCACCTCGTGTGGCAGATGGTGGAGCCGACGCGGTTCTTGGAAGCATTTGCGGATCGCATCTACCACGTCCACATCAAGGACGTCATGCTGAAGCTTGATGGGGAGACGGGGATCCTCGGCTCCCACCTGCCCTTTGGGCACCGTCTGCGGGGCTGGGATTTTCGTTCGCCGGGCCACGGATGCGTGAGATTCGGAGAGATCGTGAGGACGCTGAACCAGATCGGTTACCGCGGGCCACTTTCGGTGGAATGGGAGGACCCCGGGATGAACCGCGAGCACGGCGCGCGGGACGCGCTGGCCCACGTGCGGCGATTGGATTTCGAGCCATCGGCGCGGGCGTTTGACGCCGCCTTTCAGAAGGATCTCGGGGGCAAGGATTCTCCCCGATCATGACCAACCGCAATGAGCATTAACCCAAAAGGAGTTGACATAGATGAAACTGTTTCTTGATACCGCCGACTTAGACCAGATTCGGGAGGCGGTCCGCTGGGGGATCATCGATGGCGTGACGACCAATCCGGCGCTCGTCGCAAAGACCGGCCGCGAGTCGGGCGAACTGTATGCGGAGATCTGTGCCACGGTGCCGGGGCCGGTGAGCCTCGAGTGCGTCGCCATGGACGTCGATGGCATCGTCGTCGAGGCGCGGCGGTTGGCAGCAATCGCAAAGAACGCGGTCATCAAGGTGCCCGTGATGCGCGAGGGCCTGATCGCGGTCCGGCGCCTTTCGGAGGAGGGGATCAAGACGAACGTGACCCTGGTCTGTTCCACGATGCAGGCCATGCTGGCGGCGAAGCAGGGGGCCACCTATGTCAGCCCATTTGTCGGCCGGCTGGACCTGATGGGCCAGGATGGCATGGAGTCGATCCGGCAGATGAAGACGATCTTTGACAACTACGGTTTCGCGACGCAGATCCTCGTCGCCTCGGCCCGACACCCGAGGCACGTGCTGGAGGCTGCGCTCGCGGGCGCGCACGTCTGCACCATTCCAATGGATGTCTTGGAATTGCTCTATCAGCATCCGATGACCGATGTGGGCATCCAGCAGTTCTTGGCCGCATGGGCGAAGGTGCCCCAGAAAGCCGGCGCCTCTCGGGCGGCCTGAACCCGGAGAAGAAAGGACAATCACATGGGCAAATTTCGTGTTGGCTATGCGTGCCTCGCGCGGCTGAGTTTCGACGGCGCGTATGCCAAGGAACTCTTCGATCGCTCGCTGAAGAGCCTGTCGCGGCTCGACGTCGAGGTGATCCACCCCCCGGATCTGACGGTGACGGAGGAGGACGCCGAGGCGCTGGCGGAACGATTCCACGCGGAGCGGGTGGACGTGGTGCTGGTGCAGTACGGGACGTTTGCGCTGGGGACGCTGATCCCAATCCTGGCCGATCGGCTGAGCACGCCCTTCATCCTGTGGGGCGTGCCCGAGCCATCGCTCGGCGGGCCTAAGCTGCGCTCGAATTCCCTCTGCGGCGTCAACATGAACGCCCACACCCTGATGCGGCTGGGCAGGAAGTACGAATACATCTTCTGTGAGCCCGAAGAGGCGCCGGAGCTGTTGCGCCCATCTTTTCGCGCACTGGAGTGCCTGAAGAGGCTGCGGCGCGTGCGGTTGGGCCTGGTCGGCTATCGCGCGCCCGGATTCTACACCTCCACGTTCGATGAGATGGGGCTGCGGCGATTGCTGGGTGTGGAAGTGCACCACGTTACGCTGGCCGAGCTTGCCGACGAGGCGAAGCGGTTCGAACCGGCGCGCGTCAAGCAAGAGATTGAGGCGATCCGGGCCACGGCGCCGACCTGCGACGCGGCCGTGACGTCGGATGAGTTGGATAAGGCCGCGGCCCTGTCGCTGGCATTTCGCGAGGTGGCGGCGAAGAATCGGCTCAGCGCCTACGCGGTCAAGTGCTGGCCGGAATTCTCCGCGCACTACGGGATCATGCCCTGCTCGACCATGAGCCACCTGACCGACCTCGGGATGCTAAGCGCATGCGAGGGCGACGTCTACGGGGCCGTGACCATGCTGATGGAGCACTATCTCAGCGGCAAGACGCCCATGTTCGCCGATTTCATCGCGATCGACGAGAAGCGGAATGTCGGTCTCGCGTGGCACTGCGGCTCGGCGCCGACGTGCCTGGCGGCGAAGACCGCGCGCGTCAGATTGGGGAAACACCCGACCGCAGAGGGCGGCAACAAGCGGGGGGTCACCGTGAATTTTCCGGTCGAGGGAAGCGGTCCGGTGACGATGGCGCGCTTGGGTGTCGGGCCGAACGGGCTGCGGATGTTCTTCGCCGGTGGAGAGGCCGTTGAGCCCGAGGCGACCCTGGCTGGCAACTGCTGGGCCGTGCGTTTCGAGGCGCCGGTCCGCCGACTGCTCGACATCATCCTTGGCGAAGGCCTCGAGCATCATACCGCCCTGGTCCAGGCCGATGTCCGGGCTGACCTGCGGCGCATCGCGCGGTGGCTGGGGCTGGAAATGCTCGACGTGGATGGTGATGGGTCGTCGCTCTCATTAAAAAGAAAGGCGTAGCATGAAATATCAAGTTAGGTGGACACCGCGGCCTGGATTCTCTTCCCTCGCGCAGCCTGGGGACGCGGGCCTGAAGCATCTCGGTTTCGGACTGCTCTCGCTGGCGCAGGGTGAGAAACATGCGTTGATCCCGGGGGCCAGAGAGACGGCGCTCGTGCTGCTGAAGGGCACGGTGGCCATCTCGGGCGGCGGCCTTTCCCGCCAGGTGATTGGCCCGCGCAAAGACCTGTTCGGCGACAGGCCGTGGACGGTGATGCTTCCCGCACAAAGCGGATGCGACATTGAGGCGATCGACGATGCGGAGGTGGCCGTCTGCCAGGCGCCCTCCAGCCTTCGTGGCGAGGCGCGCGTCATTCCTCCTGATAAAGTCAAAGAGGTGACGCTCGGCAAGGCCAACTGGACGCGCCGCGCCCTGATGATGGTGGACGAAAACGTTCCGGCCGAACTCCTTTTCATCGGCGAGGCCATCGTCCCGTCCGGGAACTGGGCGAGTTTTCCGCCGCACCGCCACGAGCGCGACGCGCTGCCCAGCGAGGTCGAGATGGAAGAGATCTACCACTTCCGGTTCGATCGCCCAAAAGGCTTTGGCATACAGAAGATCTACACTGATGACGGTTCGATCGATGAGACGATCACCGTCCGGGAGCGCGACACGATCCTGATACCCCGGGGCTATCATCCGGTCGTCACGGCACCGGGTTACTCGATGTATTATCTCTGGATCATGGCCGGCCAAAACCGGCGATTCCTTTCCAGCATCGACCCGGACCATCGCTGGATCCTTCAGGCCTGAGTCCAGGCGCGCGCGATGAAAGATCTGCTGCTGGGGATCGATATCGGGACGAGCGGTTGCAAGATCACCGTCATCGATTTCGGGGGGGAGACGATCGACACGGCGCTCGCCGAGCTTCGCACCTCCCGCCGTCACCCCGGCTGGTCGGAGCAGGATCCGGATGACTGGTTTCGCGTCGCGTGCGACCTGCTGCGGGAAGTGTTCGGGCGGGGCAGATGCCGGGCCGATCAGATTGCGGCGCTGAGCCTGGACGGATCGACGCACAACGCGGTGCTGGCGGATCGGGATTTTCGCCCGCTGCGGCCCGCGATCATGTGGACGGACCAGCGGAGCGTGCGGGAGGCCGCGCGGCTGGAGGCGGAGGCCGGGGCGCTGATACTTCGAACGGCATACCAGAGGCCGTCACCGACATGGACGCTGCCGCAGTTGCTCTGGCTGGCGGCGCACGAGCCAGAGGCGGTGCGCCGTGTCTCGCACGTCCTTTTCACAAAGGACTACGTGCGCCACCTGCTGACGGGCACGTGGGAGACGGATCATATCGAGGCGCAGGGCAGCCTGCTCTACGACATGGCGAAGAGGGGATGGTCGGATGAGCTGTGCCGGCTCGCGGGCTTGCCTGTCGGGGTGCTGCCGCCGCTGGTCCAGCCCACGACTGTCGTTGGCGCGGTGACGGAGACCGCTGCGAATGCAACCGGGTTGCGGGCAGGGACGCCCGTGATCGCTGGGTGTTCGGACTCGGCCGTCGAGGGTTATGCTGCCGGGGCGATCCGGCCCGGGCAGATGATCTTGAAACTGGCGACGGCGGGGAACGTCAACGTCATGACGGCGGAACCGCACCCGCATCCGCGCACGCTGACCTATGGCCACGTGATCCCCGGCCTGTGGTATACCGTGGTTGCGACCAATACCGCGGCTTCGGCCGAGCGATGGTTTCGCGACGTATTTTGCGGGCACGAGGTCGCTCTGGCCGAAAAGGCCGGGCGCAGCGTTTACGATCTGTTGCACGAGATGGCGCGCGAGATCCCGGCGGGTGCCGAGGGCCTGTTCTTCCACCCGTATCTCTTGGGCGAGCGCGCGCCGTATTGGGACGTGAATTTGCGGGGCAGTTTCGTGGGCGCTACGATGCGGCACGGGAAGGCCCATTTCGTTCGCGCGCTGCTTGAGGGAGTTGTTTTTTCCCTGCGGGACTGCTTCAGGACGATCCAGGAGATGGGCCTGCCGGTCGACGAGATCCGGCTCATCGGCGGCGGGGCCAAGAGCGATCTCTGCGCCCAGATCGCCAGCGACGTGTTCAATCGGCCCATCCTTCGGCCAGCGGGCTGCGACGCGAGCTTCGGTGCGGCTCTGTTGGCGGGCGTGGGCGCCGGCGTATTTCGTGACGAAGCGGAAGCGGTGCGACTGTGCACGAAGGTGCGGGATACGGTCGATCCGAATCCTGCGACGGCCGAGGTGTATGAGAGGATGTTTCCGTTCTATTGTCGGATCCATGACGACCTTGCCGGGACGTATGCCGAACTGGCGAAGGTGACGGAATCGCTTCGGAGAGGGGGCCGGGGATGAGGGTGGGAATCGTCGGATTCGGATTCATGGGCCGAATGCACTATCGGTGCTGGAGGGCGATGGAGGGTGTTGATGTCGTCGGCATCTGCGAGACCGACCCGGGGGCGATGGCAGGCTCTGCGAAGGGACGGGGCAACATCGCCGGGGCGGAGGGCGAGGTGGACCTGCGGGGCGTTGGCATCTATTCGGACATCGGCGAGATGTTTGCCCGCGGTCGGCTCGACGCCGTTTCGATCACCGTGCCGACCCATCTGCACGCCCCCTGGACCATCGCGGCGCTGGAAGCGGGGCTCCACGTCCTTTGCGAAAAGCCGATGGCGCTGAACTTGGCCGATGGGGAGCGGATGATTGAGGCCGCCGACCGAAGTGGGAAAATCCTGCAGATCGGCCACTGCATCCGGTTCTGGCCCGAGTACGCGAAGGCCAAAGAGATCATCGATGGTGGTGCCCACGGGCGCGTCATCGCCGCGACATTCCAGCGCCTGGCGGCGACCGCCCATGCGAAGACCGGGAGTTGGTTCACCCACGAGGACCAGAGCGGCGGAATGGCGCTCGATCTCCATATCCACGACACGGATTTCGTCCAACATCTCTTCGGGTTGCCGCGCGCCGTGCGCAGTCACGGCGCGCCGACTCCGGGCGGTGGCCTCGCCCACATGGTCACCCACTACCGCTACGACGACGACAGGCTGGTGACGGCCGAGGGCGGCTGGGCGATGACGCGTTCTTTCGGTTTTGAGATGCGATTCCTCATCGTTCTGGAGAGGGCGACCATCGCCTTTGATCACGCTCGCCGGCCGACGCTCAGACTCTGTCCCGCTGATGGAGACGTGATTGCGCCGCCGTTGGCGGAAGGCGACGGTTACTCCAGGCAGATCGAGCACTTCGTCCGGAGAATCAGGGGCGAATCCGTTCCTCCGGTGATCACGCCGCGGCAGGCGTGGGATTCGCTCCGCATCGTAGAGGCAGAACGCGAGTCCGCACGAAAAGGAACCGAGGTTTCCGTCGGTTAGACCGCCATGAAGGGCAGCTACGAGGGACATGGCGCGGGGTTGCCCGGCAAGGGGCGGTTGCAGCATGGTGTGGGGCGCGGTGATTGGCCGCTGGCCGTTTGCAGCTGGTCGCTCCGCGCCGATGTCGGCGGGGTCGCCCGGGCGATGCGGGATCTGGGGGTCGGCCTTGTCAATCTGGCGCTGAAGCCGGTTTTTCGCGAGGGCGGGGAGTCATATCTGGAGGCGGTCCGGCGGCAGGCCTGGGCGATCAGCGCAACGACGATCGGTTTCCCGCAGGAGGACTACAGGTCGCTGGAGAGCATCCGGGCAACAGGTGGGATTCTGCCAGACGAGCATTGGCCCCAGAACCGAAAAATGTTCCAGCGGTGTGCGACGATCACCGCGGAACTCGATGTCCAGTTCTTGACCATGCACGCGGGATTTATCGCGGACGATGACGCCGTGGCGGGGGGGAAGATCCGGGAGCGCCTGGTCAGCCTCGCGGATGTGGCGGGAGAGCGCGGCATCGTGCTTCTGATGGAGACCGGCCAGGAGACGGCCGCGTGCCTGCGAGAACTCTTGGAGAAACTGGATCACCCGGCGCTCGGGGTGAATTTCGATCCGGCGAACATGATCCTCTATGACAAGGGCGATCCTGTCGCGGCCGTCCGAACACTCGGGAGGTGGATCAAGCACGCACACATCAAGGATGCCGTGCGGACAGACATGCCGGGCACGTGGGGCACGGAGGTTCCCTGGGGCGAAGGCGAGGTTGGCAGCGAACGGTTCTTGCGCGCGCTGAAGGAGGTCGGATTCGCGGGGGTTCTGGCGATCGAGCGCGAGGGGGGCGACGATAGGCTGGGCGATATCCGTTTGGCGGTGGAGAGGCTTCGCCAGGGAGGGGAGCGATGAGCTGGGAACTGTACTTCAGCCTCAGCGCGATGATGTTTCTCCAGTTCACGATCTGGGGAGCTTGGGGACCCGTGTTGTCGGCCTATTTGCTGGGCCCGCTCCGCATGAGCGCGAAACAGACCGCCTGGGTCTATGCCACGCTGCCGCTGGCGTGCATAGTCTCGCCGCTCATCGCGGGGCAGATCGTTGATCGCTGGCTGGCCACCGAATGGTTTTTGGCAGCCGCCCACCTCATCGGTGCCGGTGTGCTGCTCCTGGCGGCGAGGAGGAACTCGTTCCCCGGCATGTTCGCGGCGCTGGGCCTCCATGCCCTGCTGTACGCGCCGACACTCGCGCTCGTGAACTCGCTTGCGTTCCATCATCTGCCGCACCCGGACACCGACTACTTTTGGGTCCGGGTGTGGGGCAGCGTGGCGTGGGTGCTCATCGGCTGGGCGCTGGCGGGATGGCGTCGCTGGGGCCGGCGCGATATCAAGGGCAGCGACGCGCTGATGCTGGCGGCCGCGTGCTCGTGCGCCATGGGCCTATTCTGTTTCACGCTGCCCCACACGCCGCCCCAGGGCGCCCCCGACACGGTCCTGCCCGCCATCAAGGCGCTCGGGATGCTGAAGAATCACGACTTTGCCATTTTCCTGGCGATCTCGTTCGTCGTGGGCACCCAACTGCAGTTCTACTTCGTTGGCACGTCGCGGTTTCTCGAGGACATCGGGGTCGCGCCGAGGAATATTCCCGCCGCGATGACGGTCGCCCAAATTGTTCAGGCGATTTCGATGGGGGGGATCGTGCCGTTCATCCTGCCGCAGATCGGATATGGAAAGACGCTGGCGTTGGGGATTCTTGCCTGGGCGCTCATGTATCTCGCCTATGCCAGGGGGCGGCCGCGGTCGCTGGTGGTCGCGTCGATGATGCTGCATGGGTTCGCGTTCGCGTGCTTCTTCGACACGGCTTTCATCTACGTCAACCGCGTGTCGCCTGCCGATATCCGCGGCTCCGCGCAATCGCTCTATTTCGTAGTCTATGGCCTGGGCCTATTCTGCGGAACGCAGTTTGCGGGCGCGATCATGGACGCCCTGCGCCGCGGGGGGACGTTCCGCTGGGGCCCGATTTTCTCGATCCCTTGCGCGCTGCTGATGCTGTGCGCGCTGGGCTGCCTGACGGTTTTCAAGGGGTGAATGACATGACGCCGCGCTGGATCTGGGCCGAGGACTACGAGGCGATGAGTCTCGCCGGGGCGGAGCGGGCATTCTCGGCCATTCGGCGACGGTTGCGGGAGCGGCGTCCGATGCTGCTGGGCCTGGCGACGGGCAACACGATGCTCCGGTTTTACGAGTGCCTCGCGACTGTGCTGAACCAGAGCGAACTGGATCTGTCGTGTCTTCGCACGGTCAACCTCGATGAGTATGTGGGGGCGGATGGCAGATGGATTCCGGAAGGCCACCCCCTCAGTTATCGGGGCTACATGCAGAAGCATTTCTTCGGCCGACTGGATCCGCGGCTCAAGATGGACCGAGGGAATATCCATTTCCCTGACCCGGAGCGGCCGGCGGCCATCGATGAGTGGATCCGCGACGTCGGCGGGTTGGATTTCCAACTGCTGGGCATCGGTTTCAATGGCCACATTGGATTCAATGAGCCGATGGGGGAGGCGACGATTTCAGCCGAGGCCTTCGCCAAGTTGCCCAGCCGTGTAGTCGGCCTGGAGGCACTCACGATCGAGACGAACGCTCGCCTGACCGCGGGCGGAGATCGCTCGGGCGTGCCGCGGCGGGCGGCGACGCTCGGGATGGGGACAATCCTCGCGGCCAGGGAGATCGTGCTGCTGGCGTGCTTCCCGCAGCAGCGTGATCCGCTTCGCCGGGTCTGGGGGGGACGCGTGACCCCTGAACTCCCGGCCAGCTATCTCACCGGGCACGCCGATGCCACGATTATCTGCGCGGACGATCAGGTGCGGCTGAGGGATGAAGTGCAAGCGTCGCAGGTCGCGCGGGATTCCCTCGCGGCGACTGGAAGGGAGGCCCCATGAGCGCGACCCTCCTGATTGGCTACGACGTCGAGCGGATTCCCGGCCGTGTGCCTGGGGAGAAATGGGTGGGCGAGCCCGTTCCCGAGAATGCGACTGATCTGTTCCTCGACAACGTGCTGAGGATCCACCGCGAGGTGGGCGTGCCCGCCACGATATTTATCCTGGGATGCAAGATCGAACGGCATCTGGCGCAGCTGGAGGCGTGCCTTGCGTCGGGTCTTTTCGAGATCGCCCAGCACACGCAGGACCATTTCCCGCTGAAGACGGTCCTCGAGGAGAGCCCGTACAACGTCTATCTGCCGGGCCTGCCGTTTGGCCGGATCGAAGAGCAACTGGCCAGGCCCGTGGAATTGCTGGGGCGCCATCTGGGCGTCCGGTGCCGTGGGGTCACAACGCCGTATTCCTACTACCGGGGGCTGGCGGACAGGCCCGATATCCTGGAGATCGTCGCCCGTCACGGGATGTCCTATGTCCGCTCCTACGGCAGGAACAGCCGCGACTACTTTCCTTTGGGCTGGGACGTGAAGCCCTCGTGGTACGCGCGGCAGGGTTTCCCCGAGATGCTCGAGATCCCCATGCAGGGATGGATCGATGCCCAGTGGCGGCGGGAGCACGGTTGGCGGAACTGGGCTCCCTATCACGAGTACTTGGAGGGGCAGGTGGAGGCAGTGGCCGGTGGCGGGTGGTGCTGGTCGCACTGCCAGCACGACTGGACGAGTGTCTTTTACGACGAGCGGCTGACGTGGACGCGGAAGTTTTTGGAATACGCCGCGAATCGGCTGAGCGTCATGACCCACTACGATTTTTATCAACAGATGCATGGCTCGCGCGAGCGGGCCGTCGCGAACCAACCATGAAGGGGCACCGGCGCATGAGTGCGACAACACGAAGTTATCTCCACGAATTCCTGCACACCGAATTGGCCGATGTCGTTGGCGAGGAGAATGTCTCGACCAGCGAGTCCGACAAGATCGCGTACAGCTGCGACTACTTCTGGATACCGGAGCTTTGGGCGGACCGCGGGTGCCGCAGCCCACAGCCGGATTTCGTCGTGCATCCCCGCACGGCCGAGGAGGTGGCGCGGATCTGCCGCATCGCGAACAGCTACAAGATTCCGCTGACGGCATGGGGGGGTGGGTCAGGCTCGCAGGGGGGCGCGCTGCCAATCCACGGGGGCATCGTGCTCGACACCAAGAAGCTGAACCGAGTCCTCGCGATCGACAAGGCATCACTCACGGTGACGGCGGAGACGGGCATCATCATGCAGCACCTGGAGTGGGCGCTGGAGCAGGAGGGTTTCTCGACCATGCACATACCGGCCTCGATCGGGTGCGCGACGCTCGGCGGTTTTCTGGCGCACCGGGGGACGGGCGTGCTCTCGACGAAGTATGGCAAGATCGAGGACATGATCATGTCGCTGGAGGCGGTGCTTCCCGACGGCACGATCATCGAGACGCTCCCGGTGCCCCGCCACGCCTCGGGCCCGGACCTGAATCAGCTCTTTCTCGGTTCGGAGGGCACGCTGGGCGTCATGACCAAGGCCACGCTCAAGATCCATCCCCTGCCCGAGGTGCGGCGATTTCACGCGTTCGTATTTCCGGATCTGCACAGCGGCCTGGAGGCCGGCCGGCAGATCATGGCGAGGCGGTTGCGGCCGTCGGTGATACGGCTCTACGACGAGGCAGAGACGCGGCGGCTGATTCGCCGCGTGCTGGGGATCGAGAAGGAGGGGGCATACCTGGTGTTCGGTTTCGACGGAGACAGCGACATGGTGGACCTCGAGTTGGGCAAGGCCCTCGCGATCTGCCGCGCCCTTCCGCACGAGGATCTTGGCCCCAAACTCGGGGAGGACTGGTGGGAGCACCGCTACGATTTCTTCTTTCCCAACCACATGTTTCATCTGCCCCAGGCGTTTGGGACGCTCGATACGGTGGCGACATTCGCCAATATCGAGAAGGTCTATCGCGCCATGAAAGGCGTGATCGAAGATCAGTTTCCGATGGCCCGCTACATCGGTCACTTTTCCCATTGGTATGAGTGGGGCTGCATGCTGTACGCGCGCTTCATCGTGGATGCGCCGCCCGAGGACCCTCACGAGGCCGCGCAGCTCTACAACCGGATCTGGGACACCTGCCTGCGCGCCGCGATGAGGGAAGGCGGCTTGCTCAACGAGCACCATGGCATCGGGCTAAAGCTCGGCCGGCTGATGCGAGAGCTATACGGACCGGCGTACGGAATCCTGGAGAAAATCAAGAGGTCGCTCGATCCGAACAACCTGATGAATCCCGGAAAGATGGGGTTTGAAACATACCGCTGATCAGAAATTTCCGACACGGAGTCCCGCCATGCATATCAACGATCACACATCAACCATCGAGGCCTGCCGATTTTGTTTCATGTGCCGCCACGTGTGCACGGTCGGCATCGTCAGCGGCAGGGAATCAGACACGCCGCGCGGCCGGGGCCTGATCCTGTCCAAGATACAGAAGGGCTATATCGCGTACGACGAAGACCTGGTCGAAACGGTGTACCGTTGTTGCCTGTGTGGCATGTGCGAGACCTGGTGCAAGGCGGGCTGCACGCCGCCCACGGCCGCGCTGGCGGCCCGTGCGGACATTGTGGCGAAGGGCATGGCGCCCGAGCGAGTCCGGCGGATCCGGGAGAATCTGGTGGGGACCGGTAACCCGTTTGGTCTGCCCCCTCGGGATCGTTTCAAGGCGATCGCCGGTGGCAACGGCCTCCCCGAACGGGCGGATGTGCTCTATTACGTCGGCTGCGACGCCGCCTATCGGCAGCCGGAGGTCGCCGGCGCGTTCATCAAGATCCTTCGCGCCGCGGGGATCGAGTTCTCGCTGCTTGCCGATGAGCGCTCGACGGGCAAGGCGCTTTCGATCCTGGGATATCGCGACGACGCCCGGGCCGCGGCTGAGTCGCTGGTGAAGAAGATACGGGCCAGCGCATGCAAGGTGCTGGTGACGACATGCCCCAGCAGCTACGATGCTTTCAAGAGCGACTATCCGGCGATGGGGCTGGATCTTTCCGGGATCGAGATCCTCCACGCGTCCCAATATCTCGACCGGCTTCTCTCGGAGAAACGCATCGCGCCACGGAGGCATCTGGCGGCGGGCGCGACGCTGCTGGATGGCACGTATCTCGGCCGCCATCACGGGATCTTTGAGGAGCCCCGCCGGGTATTGGCAACCGTGTTGGGATCGGAGCACAGCGAGATGATCTGGTCGCGGGAGATGGCCCACGCTGCCGGCGAAGCGGGGGGCGTGTTTCAACTGCTGCATCCCGAACTCAGCCTGGGGTTGGCCGCACGGGTACTCGATCAGGCGGCGCAAGCCGGGGCCAGCGTGCTGGCGGTCACGTGTCCGGCAACGAAGGCGGCACTCTTGGCGGCGGATCGCGACGGCATGCAGGTGCGAGACATCGTGGAGCTGGTGGCCGATGGCCTCTGAGTTTTAGGCGAGGAATTAGAAGGAGAGATGACATGCAAAACCGCAGGGAGTTCATAAGAGGGGCGACGGCGCTTTCGGCCATGATGGCCGCGGCCCCGTCACTCGTGCGAGGGCAGGGTGCGCCGCGCGTGTTCAAGGTTGGGTTGATCGGGTCCGGGCGCAGGGCCTGCGCCGCCTTCGAGAACATGAAAGCGGCGGCGCGGACCGTCGGCGCGGACATCCGGCTGGTGGCGGCGCACGACTACTTCCTGGATCAGGCGCGGGCCGCGGCGAAGAAGCTCGGATGCGAAGAGAGATTCACTTTTGGGGGCGGGGCTGGATACAGGCAATTGTTGGACACCGAGTGCGAGATCGTGATCCTCGCGGCCCCACCGACATTCCGACCCGTTCACGTGGCGGCGGCGGTCGCTGCGGGAAAGCACGTTTTCGCCGAGAAGCCGGTGGCCGTGGACCCGCCTGGGGTACGGCAATTCCTGTCGGCGGCGGCGGCGGCCAAGACGAAGGGACTTTCGCTGGTGGCGGGCACGCAGCGGCGGCACCAGGCGGCGTATCTCCAGCAGGCCCTGGCGATTCAGAAGGGAGAGTTGGGGAGGATCTTGGGGGGCACCATCTATTGGTGCCAGGCCCGCGGCAGCATTCGGCCGAGGCGTCCCGCCGACACAAACGCGGGTTACATGGCCAACAACTGGATGAATTGGGCCGAGATGTCCGGCGACCATATCGTCGAGCAGCACGTGCACAACATCGATGTGGCGAATTGGTTTGTGGGCCGACCCCCGCTTGCCGCCGTGGGTGTGGGCGCGCGCCTGCGGCGCCCGACCGGCAACCAGTATGACTTTTTCAGCGTCGATCTTGATTATGGCGAGGGGCTCCACATCCACAGCCTGAGCCGCCAGATCCCGGGGTGCTATAATCGCATGGGAGAGTGCCTGGCCACGGACGTTGCCGAGATCCTGGGCGGGGGCAAGGTGCGCCGCTACGACGGGAAAGAGGTGGCCCTTGAGCCCGTCGGCCATGAGGGCGATCCATATGTCATGGAGCACGTCGATTTGCTGAAGGGCATTCTCGAGGGCAACGTGCTCAACGAGGGCGAGAACGTGGCGATGGCCACCGCGACGGCGATCATGGGTCGCATCTCCGCCTACACGGGGCAGGTGGTGCGAATGACGGATCTGCTCGCGAGCGCCGAATCGCCATTCTACAACATGGCATTTAAACCGTCCCCGTTGGATTTCGAGGGGCCCGAGGACATCGTGTTGCCCACGGAAAATAGCGCGCCCATGGCCGGGAAAGATGCATAGGCTTCCGACGTTGATGGCGGACCGAAAAGGAGACATGAGATTGGGCGGGGTGGGGCTGGTCCTGTTCTTGGGGCTCGTGGCACAGGTCGGGTTCTCGGCCGGAAGCGATCATGGTCGGACGGGGCCGGCCGACATCCAGCAAATGTCATGGGTCTCGCCCGAGAAACTGCTGGGGAATGTGACCCAGGCCTGGGCTGTCACCTGGAGGCGTTTCTATCGGCCCGAGACCGACTTGTTTTATGACTACCTGAGCAGTTATGAGGCCGGTCGGGAATTGGCGCATCTGCCGACGGCCGACGAAGTCTCCCGAGGGTATCCTAACCCGTACGGGTATGGGACTGGCATGGAGGACTGCATGATCTCCGGCGGCGTCATGCTTTCCATGATCATCGATCGATATGAGGTCACCCACGACGGTTCGTTGAAGGCGTCCGCCCGCTCTGTGTTCGACGGGATCAGGCGCTGCGCCACCGTGCACGGGGTGCCCGGTTTCATCGCCCGCGGCGTCTGTCCCGAGGACCGTTCCGGCATCTACGTCACCTCCTCCCGCGACCAGTATACGCATTGCGTACACGGACTGCGGCAATACTTTCACAGCGCACTCTGTGATGGTGGCACCAAGGCGGAGATCGTGAGAATCTTGGGCGGCATCGCCGACCGCATGACGCGCAATGTGACGCCAGAGAACAACTACGATTTCCTGCGGGCCGACGGGAAACCCGACCCTCGAGGCATATGTCGCATGTTCAACGTTCAGGCCCATGAGGCGGCGCGGTTGCCCATGTTTTATGCCGCCGCGTGGGATGTGGGGAAGAAAGAGGAATACTATCGCCTGTATCGCCAGTATGTGTCGGCCGCCATCCGCCAATCGTTCGACCTCCAGCCGAAGACCATGACCTACGCCCTGCTGCAGATGCAGGCTTCGATCGAACTGCTCGAAGAACTTGAAACCGATTCCGCCCTCAAGGGGCAGATGCGGGAAGTCGCACTACTGGTCGCGCGAGAGGCCGAGAATCGGTCCATCAATGCGGGGAACAACGCCGGGCATTTGGACCTGACCATGGTCGGCCCCGACTGGAGAAAAACCGGGGGACTGGGGGGAGAGTATCGCAAGGTCTGGTACTGCATCCGGGAAAGCGGCGAGTCCGCCTTGACCCAGTTGATGGCCAAAGGGCGCGAGTTTCCGGAACAGCAGAGGCACCTGTTGGCGAAGGCGATCAGTCGGCTGGACTACGAGCGCGTCTCCAGCAGCGGCATCTTCTATCTCCAGGCGGCCTACTGGAAAGCGCGGAGGCTTGGTGTTCTGGGGCACCCGTGAGGCTTGAATCGGGCGTCATCTTCGCCGTGGTGGATCGCCTGCCCGGGGCCATGACGGACTCCCACCATCGTCAGTGGGATTCGAGCTAGATCCCATCCGGCGGCTGCCGGACGACCGGGGCAGAAAATAGGACGTGGAAGCGAGCTTGCGCGCGATTCGAGTCGCCTGCAAGCAGGCTTCCACTGCCCGGCATATGAGTTTTCCTTGAGCCCCGCCCGTTGAAAGACGTCATAGATTCCCCCCTGATGGCGTGCGTGGCCCGATTCCGCCGGGAGGGCCCGCGGGCTGGCGGACCGCGAAGGACAGGTGCCTTTCGTTTCTCGGTGGGATGCGGACGCCGGGGCCGGCGTCCCTCCCATGCCCGGCGCGGCTGTTGTGTGGGTTTTCAGCGGGCGAGTGCGACAGGGCACTGGCCCGGGGATTCGCCAGCATACGGCGGAGCGGTCCTTCTGCCGGTCTTCGCCACCGAGAACCCAAAGCCAGTCGCGCGTTTTGGCGATGCGGTGCGCCCGGTTCGTTTGGGGACATGGGGGGTTGACGCATTTAGTCATTCCTGATTGACTTTTTCGATGTCTGGCCCCGCTGCAACGGAATGCGATGCCGCCGACACGCGACCGTTGCCAAGGGCGTGGCTGATCGTGGGGCTGCTTTGGGGGGTGGGTTGTCTCAACTACCTCGATCGCATCATGCTCACCACGATGCGCGACTCCATCAAGGAGGCGATCCCGATGGGCGACGATGATTTCGGGGCGCTGACCATGGTCTTCCTGTGGGTCTATGGCGTGCTGAGCCCGATAGGCGGGTGGCTGGCGGACCGGTTCAGCCGGAGCCGGGTTGTCCTCGCGAGCCTTGCCGTGTGGTCCCTGGTGACGTGGGCCACGTCTTTCGCGCAGACGTACAATCAGCTGCTTGTGACGCGCGCGTTGATGGGGATCAGCGAGGCGTGCTACATCCCCGCGGCCCTGGCGCTGATCGCCGACTACCACCGGGGCAGCACGCGCTCGCTGGCGACCGGTATCCACATGAGCGGGATCTATGCGGGCATGGCGATGGGTGGCATGGGCGGCTGGATGGCGGAGCATCACGGTTGGTCGTCGGGCTTTTTCACATTCGGCTTGGTCGGGGTTGTCTATTCGGTCGTGCTGATGCTGTTGTTGCGCGATGCGCCGCGCGCCATCCGTTCGGGCAAGGAGATGGCGTATCCGATGACGGCGATCCGCGCGCTCGGGGGCAATAGATCGTTCTGGATCATCGCGGCGCATTGGGGGTTGCTGGGTTTTGCGGGGTGGGCCTTCGTGACCTGGATGCCGACTTTCTTGCGGGAGCAATTCCTGCTGTCACAGACTGCGGCGGGGTTCACGGCCACGGCCTATATGCAGGTCGCGGCATTCTGCGGCGTGCTGGTGGGGGGGGCGTGGGCGGACCGCTGGAGCCGGACCCAGCTCCGAGGCCGGGTGCGGGTTCCGATGATAGCGCTGGCGCTGGCGTCGCCTTTTGTTTTCATGACATCGTACACGGGCGCGCTGTGGTTCGCGGTGGTGTGCCTCATCGCGTTCGGCTTTGCGCGGGGCTGTTCGGACGCGAACATGATGCCCATCCTCTGTCAGGTTGCCGAGCCACGGCATCGGGCGACTGGCTATGGCATGTTGAATTTCTTCAGCTGTTGCATCGGTGGCGTGGCGTCGTATCTCGGTGGCTGGATGAAGGAGCAGGACGTGGGGCTGCATGTCCTTCTGATGGGATCTGGCATCGGCGTGCTCGTGTCCGCGCTGCTCCTGCACTTTGTCAGGCCCGTGCGACGCGAGTAGGCCACGGGAGCGTTGCGCCATTTCTGGTCCCGGGTCCCCCCGCGCTGGCAATTCGCGGCGCGTGCGGCTACACTGACCGCCACATGGTTGCTCAGGAAATCATCCGAAGACTATCTGGCATCGTGGGCAAGGATAACGTGCGGGCCTCGGAAGAGGACCGGAGGGTCTATTCCTACGATGGGACATCGACCTGGATGCACATGCCGGACCTGGTGGTTTTCCCCACGGAGACGGCGCACGTCGAGGCCGTCCTGAAGGTCGCGAACGAGGCGAAGATACCCGTGACGCCGCGCGGCGGCGGCACGAACGTGAGCGGCGGTTCGGTGCCGATACGGGGTGGGATCGCCCTCGTGATGACCAAGATGAACCGGATCTTGGGCATCGATCCGGGGAACCTCTCCGCCACGGTGCAGGCGGGTGTGGTGCTGATGGATTTGCAGAAGGCGCTCGCGGCGAAAAACCTGTTTTTCCCGCCGGATCCCCAGAGCTTTCTTGGCGCCACGATGGGCGGGATCATCTCGGAGAACGCCGGTGGGCCGGTCTGCCTGAAGTACGGGGTGACCAAGCAGTACATACTCGGGATCAAGGCGGTGTTGCCGACCGGCCGGACGATACAGTTTGGTGGCATCACCCTCAAGAATGTGGTGGGCTACGACCTCGTGTCGCTGCTCACCGGTTCCGAGGGCACCCTCGCGGTGATCACGGAGGCGGTGCTGCGCCTCATGCCGATGCCTCCGGCGCGCAAGACGATCATTGCGCTTTTCGACGATCTGCCGCGATCGGGCGAGACGGTGAGCGCGATCTTGGATGCGGGGACGGTGCCCGCCAAAATTGAACTCTTGGATAATTGGGTGGTCAGGAACATCAACCGGATCACGGGCATGGGATTGCCCGAGGAGGCCGCGGCGATGCTGATGTTCGAATGCGATGGCGCCGAGGAGATGGTCGCGCACGACTCGGAGAAGGTCATCGGCGTGTGCAGGGCGATGGGCGCAACGGGGGTCATCATCGCCAAGGACGCGCAGCAGGCGCAGGCCTATTGGAAGGCGCGGAGCGCGGGATTCGCCGCGGTATTCAGCGCGGCGCCCACGGTCCTCGCCGAAGATGTGACGGTGCCCCGGACACGGATGGCGGAGTTCATCAGGAGGGTCACGGACATCTGCAAGAGGGCCGATCTCGAGGTGACCGTGATCGGGCACGCGGGCGATGGCAATCTTCACCCCAGCGTGATGACCGACCAGCGCGATCCGGCCCATTTCGAGAGAGCGAAGAGGGCCATCGATGAGATCATCGAAGCCGCGATCGAGTTCGGCGGCGTACTTTCGGGCGAACACGGCATTGGATTGGAGAAGCAGAAGTTCATGCGGCGCACGCAGGACCCCACCTTCATCGAGATAATGAAGCAGATTAAGCGCATCTTCGATCCAAACGGTATTTTGAACCCCGGCAAGATATGGGAAGATTGAGCGGAGCCGCCCGGTGACCGAGAGCCTCAGGAACACGCGCAAGTTTGCCTCCGATGTCGAGCAGTGCATGAAGTGCGGGTTCTGCTCGTATTTCTGCCCGGTGTACCGCGAGGAGAAGGACGAGAAGGGTCTGGCCCGCGGCAAGAATCAGCTGATCCGTTTCCTGCTGAAGGGCGAACAGGCCCTGACGGCCGGCTTTTATCAGGCGATTGACAACTGCCTTCTGTGCAAGACCTGCGTGCAGTACTGTCCCGCGAAGACGCGGATCGATCACGCGATCGTCGCCGCGCGCGGTGACTTCGCGGCCGAGAAAGGGCTGCCGTTTTCCAAGAGCATCGTGTTTCGGCACATCCTTCCGCGCCGTGGTCTGTTCGGGTTGGCGCTGCGGATCGCGTCCTGGTTCCAATTCCTGCTGCCTCGCGGCGAGGGGAGATTTCGGCATCTCCCGCAGTTCTTGACGGCGCTTGGCGCGGGGCGAGCGGTGCCCGAGGTCGCCCCGAGATTCCTGAGACAGATGCTCCCGGAGCGCAATGCGCCGCGGGGCAGACCGCTATATCGCGTCGGTTTCTTCTCGGGATGTGCCACGGAATACATGTTTCCGGAGGTGGGGCGCATGATCGTTGACGTCCTCACGGCACTCGATTGCGAGGTCGTGTTCGACAGGCGCCAGGGATGCTGCGGCGCGCCGGTGTTCCTTTCCGGCGACCTTGAGACGGGGAAGAAGATGGCGATGCGGAACATCGCGGCGTTCGATGGCTGCGATTATATCGTAACCGGGTGCGCCACGTGCAGTTCGGGCCTGAGCGAATACCCCGTGTACCTTGCGGACACGGGGGAGGAGAAGGGGCGCCTGGAGACATTTTCGGCGAAGGTGCGGGATTTCAATGAATTCGTCATCGATGTGCTCCAGGCGGACGCCGGCCGTTTTGAATTGAGGCCCGAGTTTAGGGGCAAGACCGTGACGTGGCATGACCCATGCCACCTGCTCAGGCACCAGCAGGTGGCAGCACAGCCGCGGAAGATACTGAACGCCCTCGATGGCCTCCGATTTGTGGAGATGCCCGACGCGGACCGATGCTGCGGCCTGGGCGGGTCATTCAGCATCACGCACTACGATGTGTCCAAGCGGATCGCGGACCACAAGGTGGCGGGATTCGTGGTCTCGGGTGCCGACGCCGTGGTCACCGCGTGCCCCGGCTGCATGATCCAGCTCCGCGACGCGCTCTCTCGGCATGGCAAGGCGGCCGAGGTCCTGCATATCGGCGAACTGTTTCGAATTCGCGATGACGGATCCCCAAGGGGGGACGAGACTCGCGCGTGACCGCGGCGATCCGGATGGATTGTGTGGGCGCGCTTGCGGGCGAGCGGGATCCCCCGCCGGTCGGTTCGTGCGATACACGAACTCAAATCCTCGGTCAGGATTCGAATACCAGAGGCCGGCGCTATCCGCTCACTTCAATTTCTTGAGCAGTTCGCTCGCCTCGCGCTGTTGGGCCGGGTCCTTCGCGATGGCGGCGGCCTTGGGCAGGATGGCCTTGGCCTGCTCGCGGTCGGCCGCGGGGTTGGCCTTGACGATTCGCACGATGGCGTGGGCGGCGTCGGCTTGGAGCGCGGCGTCGTCGAGCAATGGCGCGACGATGCCCAACGAGCCGGGGAGGGGGGTGGCGGCCAGAGCGGCGATCACCATGCGTTTCTCTTCGGGGCGCGTCGCGAGCCGAAGCGCGGTCGCGTAGTCTGCCAACATTTCGTTTTTTGGGCGATCACCGGGGAGTCCCAGGAGGCGGATGCAGCCGCGGAGCAGGAGTATCCTGGAGGTCGTATCTGGGGCGGAGTCCGCCTTGGCGAGGATGCGTGGTGTCGCGGAGGGATCGGACCAGTTGGCGAGCGCCCGGGTGGCGGCATCGCGGATCTTCTGATCCCGGTCCTCGGTGGCCGCCAACGCGGCGTCGAGCGCCTGGGGACCGGCGGTTTCGGCCAGCGCGCCAAGCATGGCGCAGCGCGCCGTGGCAGCGTCAGTCTTCCGATAGGCCACAAGGATCTCGTCAGATCGCCTTGCCGGATCCGCGATTCTTCGCGCCACTTGAACGACTGCCCCGCAGGCGTCCTTTTCAATCTCTGGCCGCCTGAGGTTGGCGAGCATCTCGACCAGTGCGGGGAGTTGCTTTGGTTCCGAAAGTTTGCCGAGCCCCCTGAATGCGGCGGCGGCAACCTTGGCGTCCTCGTGGCTCGCCTGTTCGATGAGGAAGGGAACGGCCTGCGTCGTTTGGCGGGCAAGCAGCACGCCCATGAGGCGGACTCTTGCTTCCGGCGGCGCTTCTTTCGCCGCGGCCAGGATGGCCTCGCTTGCGGCGGTGCCCTTGAGTTGCTGGAGGCTCGCCAGCGCGGCGCCGGTCAGTTCGGATTCCTCGCGGCGGGTGGCGACCTTGGCCAGGGCGGGGACGGATGTCGCGTCGCCCAGCGCGCCCAGCGCACGGATCGCCGCCATCGCGACGCTCTGATTGGCGTTCTGCACCTCCGAGGTGATTGCCCGGCGCGCACCGTCGTCTCCGCGCGCGGCCATTGCGCCGATCATGAGGACCTGCATGACCGGGTCCAGGTTCACTATCTCGGCGGCGAATTTCTCCGAGGTGCCCCCCGATTTCAGCGACGCGACGCCCGCGATGGCGATCGGTTTCAGCGTTGCGTCTTGGCCGTGGATCGCGGCGAGGATGCGCTTTTCTCCGCCATCGGCGTCAGTGCGCAGCAACGCCGCAAATGCGGCGCGCCGGAGGTGGGTGGGCTGCGATGGTTGGCAGAACTCTTCGTAGGCCGTCGCGGCGGCCGCGCGATCGCCGGTCGCGGCGATCTGGTCTGCGATCCGGAGCGATGCCTCCGTGAACGCGCTGGCCAGCGCGGGCGCGTTTTCGCGACGGAGGGAGGCGATGGCCGCGCGGGCCGGCGCGTCGCCGATCTTCGCGAGCGCGGCGACTGCCGCTTCCGCGACCGCGGGGTCGGCGTCGTGCGAGAGGCCGGCCAGGAGTTCCACCGACGAGGCATCGCGTCGATCACCGAGCGTGTTGATGATCTGCGCGCGGGCGGTGCCCTTGCGGGTGGCCAGGGCATCGCGCAACGCCGAGTTGGCCTTCGCGGAGGGGTAAGAGCCGAGCGCCAGGCAGGCGATGCCGACTGTTTCGTCTCTTGCCAGCAATCCGGCAAGTGCGGGAAGCGATTCCTCGGATCCGATTATCCCGAGATTCTGGCAGGCAAAGCGCTTCCCCTCGAACGTGGAGTCGCCCTTGAGGACTGACGCCAGCGCGCTCTCGAGCGGCTTTCGCAAGTCGGGCATATCGCGTGTGGCGCGGACGAGGTCGTCGATCGCGCGCAGCGGCTCCATGTCTCCGCCCGATTCGTACCGGGCGACATCGGCCGCGATCTTGGCGAGGTCGGGCTGGGCCAACGCCGATTGCGCCGTCGCCATGAGCGGCAGCATCCAGAGGATTCCGAACGTGTGGATTTTCATGATGGCTCCTCCTTGGATTAAACGCGCCAGGGCGCGCGCGCCTCGCGCCACATCATGCGGTTGGCCTCGTCGCAATCGAAGCGCTCTGCCACGGGATCCCAGCGCAGCTTGCGTCCCAGGCGGAGGCCGATGTTCATCGCCTGGCAGATGGTCTGGGCGCGATGGGCCGCCTCCGGGTGGCAGATCGTCGGACGGCGGCTGCGGATGGAGTCCAACAGGTTGCGGACGTGATCGCCCGCGTTATCCCAGCTCACGCCTGCGGTTGCCCGGAGACCCAGGATGGATTTCGGCTCGGCGGTGACCGCATTGGTCTCGTCGTCGACCTGGATCCAACCTTCGTCGCCGATGTACCTGATGTAGCGCTCCTTGAAGGTCCCTCGAGAATACATGACTCCGGTGATGCCATCCGCGTAGCGGCAGCGGACCTCGGCTGCCACCGGCGTTTCGCTCATGAACTTGACCGGATCGGGCCATTCGCACTTGCCATCGAATTCGGTCGGGCCGGTGTGATCGCGCTCGAGCGTCCACTGCATCTGGTCGGTGTAATGGCAGCCCATGCCGATGATGGGGCCCTCACCGGTATCCCAGAAGTAATTCCAGTTCCCGCCGCTGACGCGTCCAGGCACGAACGGCCGCCACTGCACGGGGCCGAGCCAGGTGTCATAGTCCCAGCCCGCGGGAACCGGGGCCGGCTTGTCGTGCGGGATGGTTGGTCCGGTCCACACCTGCATTTCGACGGTGTGAAGGCGGCCAATTCTTCCCTGGCGCACCATCTCCAGGGCGAATCGATACGATGCCGTCGATCGGCGCTGCGTGCCGCCCTGGTAGATCGTCCCGTAGCGGCGGCAGGTCTCGACGAGCGCGCGGCCCTCGCCGATGTACAGGGAGATGGGCTTTTCGCTGTAGATGTCCTTGCCAGCGCGCGCGGCGTGGATGGACGCCGTCGTGTGCCAGCGATCGCCGGTCGCGATGAACACGGCATCGATATCCTTCTGGGCCAGCAAATCGCGGAAATCCGGATACGTGCGGCAATCCTTGTTGCCGTAGTGGGCGTCCATCAGTTCCTTTGCGGATTTCAGGCGGTCCTCGCGGCAATCGCTGACGGCCGTGAACACGATATCGGGTTGAGCGAGGAAGCTGGGCATGACGTGGCGCGCGCGGTTGCCGACGCCGATGCAGCCGAACGCGATGCGATTGCTTGGCGCGGTCGCGCCGTTCAGCCCGAGGGTCGAGGCGGGCACGATCATCGGTGCGACAATGGTCGCCGCGGCGCGCTGCAAGAACCGGCGGCGCGAGATGCGATTGGCTGGGCTTGGTGGCATGGCGTGCGGTCCTTTCTCTGGGACAGTTGGGGCGTTGGCTCCAGCCCTGTCGGTGGCGGCGGCTGCCGCGGGCTGGATCCTGAGGGCCGGGGTGAGCGACGGAGTCGTTCCGACCATGTGAAACGGATAGCGGATTGGGAAGGGGAACACGAGGAGTTTGTCGGGTCCGACAGAGCACGTGAGCGCTCGACCCACCCGCCAACCGCCAATCGCCGCGAACGCTCGGTCGTGGTCTTGGGGCATTCTCAAGCGAGATTCTATGCCCACCGCATTGGGGGTCACGGGGTGTGAGGATTCGGACCGCGTAAACGCGGCACTACCAACGACCGATTTTGAATCACTAAAAAGCGCTCGTGGTACCGCCTTCAGGCGGAGTTGGCAGGTCAAGGCCTGTATTCTCGAGCCCTCGGCGCGTCAGGTCTACAGCGCCCTCCACTCCTCGGGCCGCAGCGCGCCGGGGCCCTGATCGAGGGCCCTGTCCAGCGCCGCCAGCAAACGGGCCTTGTCGCGGGATAGTGTGCCAGCGAGCGGAAGATAGTTGGAGGCGTGGTTCGTCCTGAAGATGCAGCGTGAGAGTCCCTCGGTGTGGGTGATGATCGCGCGCATTTCGGCGAGGAGCTCCTCGGGGCGCATCAATTCAAACGCGCGTGCCTGATGTTGGCGGTGCAATTCCGTGCCGGGGACCAGCATGAGGGTCAGCAGCGACAGGTATTCGGGATCCATCGCGCTCACGAGGCGCCCAGTTTCCTCGGCGTGCTGGGCCGAGAGAGCTGTCCCCCCGATGCCGAGGAGGGCGATGACAGACACGCGGATGCCGGCGCGCCTCGCCTTTTGGACGGCCTCGAGCATTTCGGCGGGCGTGCAGTCTTTCTGGATTCGCCGGAGCACCTCCGCGCTCCCGCTCTCCAGCCCCAGATAGAGGATCTCCAACCTCTTCAGTCTGAGGAGCGCGAGATCGGCATCGCTTTTCCTCAGGATGTCGCGCGCGTTGGCGTAGATGCCCACGCGCCGCAGGAGCGGGAAGCCGGAGGCGAGCGAATCGAGGATATCCGTCAGTTTCTCCGTGCCCAGGATCAGCGCATTGCCGTCGGCGAGGAACACGCGGCGCGTCTCGGGCATGAGCCGCTGGGCCAACGCGATATCCTCCCGTATCTCCTCCATCGGCCGAACCCGGAACGGTTTGTCCAGATAAGTGCCGCAGAAGGTGCAACGATTGTGCGAGCAGCCATAGGTGACCTGGAGGATGTAGCTGTCCGCCTCGCTGGGTGGACGGATCACCGTGCCATGGTACCGCATGGGCCGAGATTGCCATGTCGTCGTGGGCGGGGCAATCGCGACTCGTGTTGCCGCGCCCGGCCCACGCCGGAGGGCGCAAGTCATTCGCCACTGGGTCGTTACGCCCTGTTTTTGGGCTAGCCCCGCCCGTTGAAAAGCGTCATCGGTTCCCCCTGATGGCGTGCGTCGCCCTCCCATGCCCAGGGCGGCTGTTGTGTGGGTTTTTCGACGGGCTGCTAGCCCGCGGCACCCGGTTGTTTCAGTACATGGGTGATGCCGGGCATGGCGACGGGATATTTTCCGTTGGCGTCCGGTTTGATCGGCGGCTCGGATTCGACGGTGAGGTTTTCGAGTCCTGGTGCCAGTTCGAGGTTGGAGGCCATCGCCTGTTCCCAGGTGATCGTCTGGCCGCTCTCGGCCGCCATCCGGCCGAGGATGCCGACGATGGTGGCGCGGGCGCACCGCTCGGTTTCGTTGTAGGGCTTGTCTTGTCGGATGGCCTCGAAAAGGAGGTCGTGCTCGTGCTGGTAATGGTTGAACGGTCGTCCCTTGTACTGCCAGATCACGTTTTCCGGGGTCTGAAGGTAGCCCTTGTAGATTCTCGGCTGGTTGATCCCTTCGCCGAGCACGGCCGAGCCCTTCGATCCATGGATGACGTCGCCAAAGAAGCCCCAGGTATTCTCCTGGTGTCGGCCTTGCGCGAAGAGTCGCGTGCCATCGGGGAACGTGTATTCGACCGCGTAGTGATCGAACAGCTGGTCGGGCTGGGTGCGGACCTGCCGTCCGCCTTGGCCCTGCGCGGAGATGGGCCACGCATTTTTCACCCAGCAGCAGACGTCGAGATTGTGGATGAGCCAATCGAGCAGGAAGGTTCCGTTGAGCCAGGTGAAGCAGTGGTAGTTGCGGATCTGGTGGCCGAGTTCGGTGACGTCTGGGGTTCGGGGGTTGAAGGGGACGGGGCCGTGCATCCGGTAGGCCCAGCAGGTGATGACCTCGCCGATGTCTCCGGCGTGGATCCGATTGATGGCGTCCTCCAGCGGTTGGCTGTGGCGGCTCATGAGCCCGCCCGCGATCTTCAGGTTCTTCCTTTGCGCCTCCTCGCCAGCCTTCATTATTCGACGCACCCCTGGCGCGTCCACCCCGAAGGATTTCTCCATGAACACATGGCAGCCCTTGGACACGGCGTACTCCACGTGGATGGGCCGGAACGCGGGAGGAGTGGTCAGGATGGCGACCCCGCCTGGGGCGATGGCGTCGATCGCCTTCCGGTAGGCGTCGAGCCCGACAAACCGCGAATCCTCGGGCACGTTCACCTTCTCGGCGAACTTCTCGGAGAGATTCTTAAGGCTGCCCTGCAAGCGGGAGCCGAAGAAGTCCGCCATCGCGACGAGTTGGGTGGGGCCCGGGGTCGAGAGCGCGTTTCCGGCGGCGCCGGTGCCGCGCCCGCCGCAGCCGACCAATGCGATCTTGATGGTGTTCTCTTCGGCCGCGTGGACGGCTGCGGGAATCACGCTGGCGAGCGATGCCCCGGCAGCGGCAGCCGAGGCTCGTTTCAAGAATGTGCGACGCGATGGGGCGGATGGCTTGTTCGTGGGATCCGTGGCGGTGTTCATCGGGATATCCTTTCGACCGAAGGTTAGGCCGAGGATGGGGGCGGGCCCGCACGCGTCAAGCCGGCACCGCCGCTTGTCTCACTCCACGGTTCGGGCGACGCGGAAGCCGATGATATCCATCTGGGGAAGCCACCATTTGCTCTTGGGGATCTGCGGATCGTTCATCCGCCACCAATCCTCCTCGAAGCCCCTGGCCGCGCTCCGCAATTCGGCCTCGGGGCTGTCGTAGCAGCCGCCGCGAGCGACATGGACTTTGCCCTCTTTGGGGCCGACCGGGTTGATGATCTCTTTTTCCGAGGTCGCTTGTTCGTAGGCCTTGGGGCTGTAGAGATCCTGGACCCATTCCCAGACGTTGCCCCGCATATCATAGAGGCCGTGCGCATTGGGTTTCTTCGCGCCCACGGCGTGCGGCTGACGGTCGGAGTTGGTCTCGAGCCAGGCGTAGTCCGGCAAGGTCTCTGGGTTAGCACATTCCCCGAACGGTTTCGTGGTCCCGGCCCGGGCCGCCCATTCCCACTCGGCCTCGGTCGGCAGGCGGTACTTCTTGCCAGTTTTCTTGGATAGCCATTCGCAGAACGTGGTTGCGTTGTGCCAGGTCATGCCGATGGCGGGGTGAGCCTTGTCAAAACCCATCGACAGGTCCCCGTAGACGGGCGTCGGTCCGGTGACGGCGTCCACGCCCGCCGGCAGCGGTGGGGCGCTTGCCTGGGGCATCTCGCCTTCGGCCACATCTTTCTTGCCCGTCCCGGTTTCGGCGTAGTAGGCGAGAAACAGCTCCATGGTGGTTTCGGTCGTGCAGAGATAGAAGGGATCAAGGCGCACCTTCAGCTGCGGTCCCTCATGGGGCTTTCGGCCCACCTCGTCATCCGGGCTCCCCAGCATGAACGTGCCGCCCGGGACCAGGACCATCTCGAACGCGATCTTTGAGCCATTCTTCGCGACGATGGTCTCGGTGAATTTCGCGGGGAGACCGCCCGGATCCGCGCACCGGCACGGGATGGTCGCCTGGCAGAGGGCGGTCGCCGCGCCAAGCCATCGGGTTCCTGTCTTGAGCCGGTCAAGCATCCTCATCTCGGAATCAAATGGTGGGGATCGTCGCCGCCGCCGTCAATGGGGCGATGACGAGTGCCATCTTGCCGGTGTGACGGGCGCCATGTTAGCCTTTGGGTGTGAATGTGGCCCTCAGGGTCCTCCTTTTAACCGACTTTGCGGCCGAGGTTGTTTTTCGATGGTCCTGCGGGGGAGGGGATCGGCCACGGGGGCGATAGGCCGGGGAAGCAGGTATGGGCAAGATCATCATCGTGGCCGGTGTGCCGGGTGCCGGAAAGTCCACTCTCCTGATCGAGGCCTGGAAACGAGTCGAGAAGGAATTGAACTACTCGATCGTTTCGTTTGGGACCGAGATGCTGAATCTCTGCAAGGAGGCCGGCCTGGTCAGCGATCGCGACGAGATGCGCGACCTTGGCCCCGACGTGCAGGAGGAGATGCAGTGGCGGACGGCCAAGCGCATCGCCGAACGGCCCGAGAACGTGCTGCTGGACACGCACTGCGCCATCAAGACCGGGTCGGGCAGCTACCTGCCCGGCTTCACGCCCCGGATGCTGGAACGCATGTCGCCGAGCGCCATTATCCTGGTCGATGCCCACGAGGCCGAGATCCGCGGCCGCCGCAGGCTCGACAAGTCTCGCCCCTATCGCACGATCGAGTCGTACGAGGACATCCTCGAGCACAAGTTGATCAATCGCGCCTACGCCGCGGCCTTCTCTGCGCGGAGCGGCTGCTTGCTGCGCATCATCCAGAACAACACCGGCGAATTCGAGACCGCCGTGGAGGAGTTCGTGGGCACGATGCGCTTCATCGGCGTCGACAGCGGTGGCTCATCCGGCCGTCAAGGGCCGGGCAGATCGGGATGATCGTCGGCGGCGAAGCCGAGGCTCAGATTTCCGTCCATTGTCCGGGCACGGGCGCGGGGTAGCGGCCCTGGGCGTCGGGCATGATGGGGGGCTGGCTCTTTGGCGTGAGGGCGTCGACGTCGCAGAACCGGAAATCCGAGGCCATCGCCTCCTCCCAGGTGATGATCCGCGCGCAGTGCACCGCGGCGCGGCCCATGATCGCGGCGAGGTTGGCGAGGGCCGAGCGCTCGACCTCGTTGTGCGGGCGGTCCTTGCGGATGGACTCGAGGAAGTTGTCCCATTCGGCCTGCCAGGGGCTGGCCTTTTCCTTGTCCGCGCGCCAGGCGATATGTTCGGGTCCGATGCGCTGGTCCTTGTAGATCTGGACGGTGGCGGCGTGGGTCTCTCCGGAGAACTGGCCGGCACACTTGGCGCCATGGACGTATGTGGCGAATTCGTTGTAGCACTTGGGCGAGAATCGTCCGTTGACCAGCGCCTTCGTGCCGTCGGCGAAGGTGTACTCGATCGAGTAATCGTCGACATTCTGGCTGCAGTCGGTGCTCTGGGGCACGCGGCCGCCGAGCCCATGGGCCGCGACCGGCCACGAGTCCTTCAGCCAGCAGCACTCGTCCACCTGGTGGATCATGTTCTCCATCCATTTTCCGCCTGACGACCAGAGCACCGCCACGGGCTGGCGGATTTGCCAGAGCAACTCGTCCGCGTCGGGCTTGCGCGGTCCCATCATGGCACCGGTCATCATCCGGTAGGCGCGGATCAGGATGAGGTCGCCCATGGCGCCATCGCGGATCTTTGCGATCATGGCCTGCCGGGCGGGGGAGTGCCGGCACTGGAGGCCGCAGGCTACCTTCAGGTTCTTTGCGGCGGCCGCCTTGCCGGCCTTCAGGACGCGCTTGATGCCGCCGGGGTCGGCGGCGAAGGATTTTTCCATGAAGATATTCACGCCCTTGGCGACGGCGTGGTCGAGGTGCGTGGACCGGAACGCCGCGCGGGTGGTCAGGAGCGCCACGTCGCCGGGCCGGAGGCAGTCCATGGCCTTCTTGTAGGCATCGAAGCCGAGGAAGCGGCGCTCGGGGGGAACATCGATCTTGTCGGCGAACTCAGTCGATAGCGCCTGGTGGGCCTTGTTGAGTTTCTCCTCGAAGAGGTCGGCCATCGCGATGAGTTTGCAGGGTCCGTTGGGCGAGGAGAGGGCGTTGCCGACCGCGCCGGTGCCGCGCGGCCCGCAGCCAATGATGGCGAGCCGGATGGTGTTGTCTTCCGCGGCGTGGACATGTGGAAGCGCCAC
This sequence comes from Verrucomicrobiota bacterium, assembly GCA_029560585.1. Classification (GTDB taxonomy): domain Bacteria; phylum Verrucomicrobiota; class Verrucomicrobiia; order JADLBR01; family JADLBR01; genus JADLBR01. Next base: position 56,247 of record JAKQKQ010000008.1, read on the forward strand.
TCCGGCGAGCGCGGACGCTGCCATTGCCCCGCCGCCGAGCCCGATGAACTGGCGGCGGGTGGGGGCGGGAGATGCGGGGGAGGGGGGAGGATTGGGGGTCTTCGCCATCCCGCTAAAATCTCTCTCCGGCGCCGTTCGTGTCAACCGTTTTGTGCAGATGCAGTTTCATTTTCAAACAGGGGGCCGTTGACGTTCCCGCGCGCCGACGGTGGCGCGTGGGCCGGTAACTTTGAACCTTGAACTTTGGATTTCGAGCTTGGAACATGGCATCGCGAAAGAGGGAAGCCCACGATGAACTCCGCCAGCATTGCCGTCTCGGATAGCCAGGCCCCATTCTATCCGGCAAGCAGTCTCGACTACGTCCCGATCAAGCAGCTGCGGGCGCTGCAGTCGCATCGGTTGAGGCACGTGGTGAGCCATGTCTATGAGAATGTATCGCTGTACCGGCAGCGGATGCACAAGGGGGGCGTGACACCGGTGGACATCCGTGGCGTGGAGGACATCGAGAGGCTGCCGTTCACGACGAAGGCCGATCTTCGGGACACGTATCCCTCGGGGATGTTCGCGGTGCCGTCGGCGCAGATCGCGAGCCTGCACACGTCCAGCGGTGCGACGGGGGAGCCCATCGTGGTGGCGTACACGAGGCGCGACATGGAAGTCTGGACTGAGGTGATCGTGCGATGCCTGGTCGCGTGCGAGTTTCACCAGCGCGACATCGTTCAGAACGCGTGCGGCCACCACCTCTTTGCGGACGGGCTGGGCCTGCAGGCGGGGGTGGAGGCCCTGGGTGCGACGGTCATCCCCGTTTCCGGCGGCGACGCGGATCATCAGGTGATGGTGATGCGGGACTTCAACGTCTCGGCCGTCTGCTCCACGCCGAGCTATTTTTTATATCTGGTGGAGCGGGCGGAGAAGCTCGGGATCGATTTGTGCAAGCTGCCCCTGCGGGTGGGGGCTTTCGTGGGTGGGCCGTGGAGCGAGTCCATCCGCCGCAGGATCGAGGCGTCCGCCGGCATCAAGGCGTATTTCATATTTGGTCTGGCGGAGTTGATCGGGCCGGGGGTGGGGACCGAGGGATGCCACCAGAACGGGTTGCATATTTTCGAGGATCATTTTTACCCCGAGATTGTCGATCCCGAGACCGGCGCGATCCTGCCGCCCGACAAGGAGGGGGAACTCGTGCTCACCACGCTGAGCAAAGAGGCGATGCCACTGATCCGTTATCGGACGGAAGAGCTTGCGGCGATCCGTGCGGAGCCCTGTCCCTGCGGGCGGACGCTCCGGCAGATCCGGCGCGTGGGGCGGCGGGGCGAGGACATGTGCGTCATCCAGGGCGTCAGCGTGTATCCCTCGCAGATCGAGGCCGCGCTGCTGGCCGTCGAGGGGAACCTGCCCCATTATCAGATCGTGCTGACGCAGGACAAGGGGTTGGATCAGGTTGAGGTGCAGATCGAGATCACGCCGGAGATCTTCAGCGATCGGGTGAGCGCGATGGAGACGCTCGAGATGCAGCTCGCCCGAAAAATCGGCGACGCCCTGAGCATCCCGGTGGCCGTGCGCCTAGTCGAACCCCGCAGCATCGAGCGCTCGGGCGACAGGGCCAGGCGGGTCATCGACCGGCGCGGCATCTAGGAGGCAACCAGGAGGAATGGCACGATGAGGATTCCCCAGATATCGTTGTTCGTCGAAAACAAGCCCGGGCACCTGGTTCGCCCCTGCAAGGTGCTGGCCGACGCGGACGTCAACATCGTCACGCTGTCCTTGGCCGACGCCACGCGCTTCGGCATCCTGCGCCTGATCGTCGATGATCCCGGGCGCGCCCGCCAGGCGCTCGAGGCGGACGGGTGGGCCGTCGCGGTGACCGAGGTGCTGGCGATCGAGGTCTCCGACCGCCCCGGTGGCCTGGCCGAGCTGTTGAAGATCTTCGAGGACGCCGATATCGGGATCGAGTACATGTACGCGTTCACGTGCCGCATGGGCAACAGCGCGGTCCTGGTGTTCCGTTTCAGCGACATCGATGCCGCGATCTCGGCCCTGACGCGCAACGGGATCAATCCCGTCACGCCGATCAACCTGTATTCACGCGTCGAGTGATGCCGGCCCCCGCCGGATTAGCCCGGATATTTCACAGCCTGCCGGCTGTGAAATTCCGGGCTCTGGGAAAACCGCGCCATGAAAGCCATTTATTGGGAAGGGTCAGGCAAAGACTGGGTTTTTTCGCGGTTGCGGAGTGTGTTTCGCGGACTGGTGGCCCCAGACCCTTCAAAGTCGCGTTCTTCGGAGCGCGGTTTTCCTTTGAGCCTGCATATTTCACGCGGAAGCGTGAAATATGCAGGCTAGGGCGACATCACCGGAAAATCAGGTTGAAGGGCGCTCACGGGCAGAGAGCCGCGGAGAACCCGCTCCCCCTCCGTGCCTTTGCGCCACTGTGAGGGACCTTGCGCTGGCCCCGCGCCCGGTGCGGTCTGCCTTCCTGAGTCCCGGATCGTAAAGAGCGCGCCGTCCCGGAGACCAGAGCGGGTTTGAAGTTGAGGAGCCACCGGACCTCGTGCCGGTCCAGGAGGGCCATGAACTCCCGGATGTCTTCGGAGAAAAGGGCCGGATCTATTTTTTCCTGTGCCATGCCCGGACGTCCGGATGGTCGTTGCCGAAAACCCGTCGGCGAAGCTCCGCGGCCGCCGAAGTCCGCTCCAGGACGCTCATCGCCAGGCGCTGTCGCCTGTCCCATGCCTCGGCCTCCGCGTGGGAGCGGGCCTTGTTGGCCACCCTTTCCATGAATCAAATCTTACCTGAACTCGGACAATTTGGCCAGCCGCGTGACTGGCGGTGTGTGAGGGACTTCGCGTAGAGACGGGCGGCGCAGGAGAGAGCTCGGGCGCGATTCGCGGGGTCTCGGTCATCGCCCGCAAGCGGGCTCCTGCATCCGGGACTCCGCAGGCAGGATCGTTGATGCGCATTGCCGGTCTGGGCTGGTCATGGGTTGATCCTCGCTGGTCCGCCTGATAGAGTCGCCGCCCAATCCGAATGATTATCCGCGAGCTTTCAGAGGGCGTCTGCGTTTTGCGCCTGGATTTGCCACCCGTGAATACGCTCACGTTCCAGGCGCTGGATGAACTGGTGCAGGCGGTCCGAGAGGCCAACGGCGACCCATCGATTGGATCGATCGTCATCACCGGGAGGCCCGATCATTTCAGCTCCGGGGCGGACATCGGGCTTTTCGAGAAGATCGGAGGCGCCGCTGACGCCGTGCGCATCTCCCGGATTTTTCAGGAGGCGTTTGGGGAGATCGAAGGGTCGGCCAAGCCGGTTGCCGCGGCGGTGGCGGGCGCGATGATGGGAGGGGCGCTGGAGCTGGCGCTGGCGTGCCACGTTCGGGTCTGCACGGACTCGACGCGCTTCAGCATGCCAGAGGTCAATCTGGGCTTCAACCCGGGCGCGGGGGGCACACAGCGCCTTCCGCGCCTCGTTGGCCCTCACCCGGCCCTGCGGATGTTGCTCGCGGGTGAACCCATCAATGCCGGGGAGGCATTGGACATCGGGCTGGTGGATGCAGTGGTCGCGCCGGAGGCCCTCGTCGAAAAGGCCCGCTCCTTGGTCCGTTCGGTTGGCGTACCGGTGAGGACCGGGTCGCGCGCCGACAGGATTGCGGATCCAGAGGCCAATGCCACCGCATTCGCATGGGCCGAGAAGCACCTGAAGGGCGTGCGATCAGAACTCATCGCACCGCGCGAGATCGCCAGCGCGGTCCGCATCGGCATGGGTGAGGGTCTTGAGGCGGGGCTGAGGGCGGAGCAGGGGGCCTTTGCCCGGTGCATGGAGACCGCTGCCACCCGTAACAAGATCTATCTTTTCTTCGCGACTCGCCAGACGGCGAAGATCCCCGAATTGGATGGCATCAAGTCCGGGAAGATCGCGCGCGCGGCGGTCGTCGGCATGGGCTCGATGGGCACGGGTATCGCGCACGCACTGATCATCGGAGGGGTGCCTGTCACCGTGCTGGACGAGAATGGGGCGGCGATCACCCGGGGGATCGACCGGATCACGAAGTCCATCGAGGGACGCGTCGAGAAGGGGAAACTGGCCGCCGGTCGTGCGGCGGGGATGCTGGGGTTGCTCAACGCCGGCGGCGGATGGCAGGACCTCGCCGGGGCCGACATCGTGATCGAGGCCGTCTTCGAGGATCCTTCCGCGAAGCGCGCGGTGTATCGGCGGCTCGAGGAGGTGTGCGGCGGGGATGCGATCCTTGCGACCAACACGTCCACCATCTCGCTGGATGTCTTGGCCGGCGAGATGCGTCGCCCGGAACGATTGGTGGGCATGCATTTCTTCAATCCGGCCCATCGAATGCCGCTCGTCGAAGTGATTCGTCACGGGGGCACCGCGCCGCGGGTGATCGCCACCACCATCGCCCTGGCCAGGGCAATCCGAAAAACCCCGGTGCTGGTCAACAACCGGGAGGGCTTCATCGTTAACCGGCTCTTCATTCCCTACCTGAAGGAGGCGTTCTGGCTGCTGGAAGATGGCGCGGAGGCTGAAGCGATTGACCGGGCCATGGTCGAGTTCGGTTTTCCGATGGGACCCCTCGCGTTAATTGATATGGCGGGGATCGACATCCTCGTCGCGACCGATAGGGTCATGAGCCGGGCGTTCCCTCACCACGGGGAACTCTCCCCCATTGCGGTGCGCCTGGTCGAGGGCGGGCACCTCGGGCAGAAGACCGGGGCGGGCGTTTACAAGTACGAGAAAGGCGCATACACTGCCAGGTCCAGTGAGATCACGCGGCGACTGATCGCCGACGTGAGGGAAGAATTGAAACGCATGCCACGCCATGTGGACGACGTTGAGATCCGCGAGCGACTCGTGCTGCGCATGGTCGCGGAGGCCTCCCACGTCCTTGACGAGGGCGTCGCCCGCGGCGAGGCCGACCTCGATGTCGCCACCGTGCTCGGGATCGGTTTCCCCGACTTTTGCGGGGGCGTCATGCGGCATGCCCGCGACCTGGGCATCGGCGCGGTGAGGCGGCGGCTGAAGGAACTCGAGTCACGATTTGGCGCGCGGTTCGCGCCGGGCAATTTCTTGAACCAGAATTAAGGAGAACATATGGCGGCCGAGCGAAAAGATTTTGAGTCCAACCAGGCCATGAGGCAGGTGATGAACAACTACTTCGTCGAGCTGACGAAGGGGGCCGAGAATGGGAAGAAGACGGCATGGTGCACCAGCGTGGGCCCCGCCGAGCTGCTGCTGTCGCTCGGTTTCAACGTATACTTCCCCGAGAATCACGGCGCGATGCTGGGCGCGAGCCGGATGGCGACCGATCTCATCCCCCTGGCCAACGCGCAGGGGTATTCGCCGGACATCTGCTCTTATCTGACGGCCGACATCGGGTCGTACCTCGCGAAGCAGAGCCCGTTCCACAAGATGAAGCTGTCCGGTCCGCCGAGGGCCGACGTGCTGGTCTTCAACACCAACCAGTGCCGCGACGTGAAGGACTGGTTCCAGTTCTACGCCAGAGAGTGGGATGTCCCGTGCATCGGGATCCACTCCCCGCGCGCCCCGGGTGAACTGGACGGGGCCATGATCAAGGGTGTCGCCAGGCAGATCGAGCAGCTGGTCGAGCCGCTCGAGAAGGTCGCCGGACAGAAGTTCGACATCGACCGATTGCGCGAGGTGATCGGGTCCTCGCGGCGGTGCACGGAGCTCTGGCGGGAGGTGCTGGAGACGGCCTCGAATGTGCCCTCGCCCATCAGCTTCTTCGACGAGACGATCCAGATGGGCCCGGCGGTGGTGCTGCGCGGCACGCAACCGGCCATCGATTATTACAGCCTCCTGTTGAAAGAGCTGAAGCAGCGGGTCGCCGACGGGGTCGCGGCCGTCGATGGCGAGTCGTTCCGCATATACTGGGAGGGCATGCCGATCTGGGGCAAACTCAAGGATCTCTCCACGCAGTTCATGCACCTCAAGGCGTGCGTGGTCGCATCGACCTACTGCAACAGCTGGATCTTTGACGCACTCGATCCGCGGGATCCTTTCGAGAGCATGGCCCGCGCCTACTCGAGCATCTTCATCTGCCGCAGCGACGATCCGAAAGAGCGCTACATCGAGGAGATGGTCGAGAAGTACAAGGTCAACGGCATCCTCTATCACGATGCCAAGACGTGCCCGAACAATTCCAATTGCCGCTATCAGATGCCGCAGCGGCTCCAGGCGAGGCTCGGCATCCCGTACATGATCGTCAACGGGGACCTCAACGACCTGCGCCTGTATTCGGACGAGCAGACCCGGACGAACATCGAGGCGTTCGTCGAACAGCTCGCGGAGGCCTGATCCGGGGGCCCGGTCCTGGAATGGCGAGAGATGCCGGGAGGCCCGATGCCGCAGCGGAACGAACAGTCGCCCCCGTGATTCGAACATGAGCCACTACTGCGGCATAGACGTGGGCGCCTCCGCGGCCAAGCTGGTGCTTATCGATGGCGACGGGAAGATCGTGGCGCGCGCGCTCCGTCGCTCCGGCGTCGCCTATGCCGAGACCGCCGAGGCCTGCCTGACCGAGGCCCTCGCGAGCGCGGGACTGCGGAAAGAGGACGTGGCGCACGCGGTTTCCACCGGATACGGCCGCCACAACGTGCCGTGGGCCGGCGATTCCAGCACGGAGATCGCCTGCCACGGGAAGGGCATCTTCCACTACTATCAGAAGGCGGTGTCGGTCATCGACATCGGCGCGCAGGATAACAAGGTCATCCATTTGGATGGCTCCGGGCGGCGCACGAACTTCAAGATGAACCGGAAGTGCGCGGCCGGCACCGGCGCCTTTCTGGAGGAGATCGCGTACCGGATGAACCTCGATGTCGGGGAATTGGACCGGCTCGCGGAGAAGTCGACCAAGGATCTCTCCCTCGGCAGTTTCTGCACGGTTTTTGCGGCCACGGAGATCCTGGCGAGGATCCGGGATGGCGAGAGGGTCGAGGACATCGTCAAGGGGGCGTTCCGTTCGGTCGTGAAGAGGGTCATGGAGATGGACGTCATCGAGGGGGATCTGGCGGTGAGCGGCGGGGTGGTGGCACACAATCCCCTCCTCGTCACGCTCATCGGGGAGTCCTTTGGCCGCAGGCCGTTCGTGCCTCCGGAGCCACAGTTCGTGGGCGCGTTTGGCGCCGCTCTGTTTGCCAGGGAGAGAACAAGGAAGGAAGCGACGCCATGATGATCGAGAACCCGCCGGCCGAGGTCTCCGGGGATGTCCTGATGCTCGGGACGAGCCCGTACCCCGTCTATTTGCTCAAAGGGGAGGGCGCGGGCGTGCTTGTCGAGGGCACGATCGGCGCGATGGGACCGATGGTCGCGGAGCAGTTGGAAAAATTTGGCGTGCCCCTCGGCTACGTGAGGCGCGTGCTCGTGACCCACGCTCATCCCGACCACGTGATGGCCCTGCCGATGTTCCGGAACCTCTTCCCCGGGGCGATTTTCACGGCGTCGGAGCTGGCCGCGAAGACCCTGCAGGTTGAGAAGGCCGTCGGCTTTTTCGCGAAGATCGACGGGATGCTGACGGAGTCCTTGCTGAAGAGCGGGGTGATCGGGGAGCGCCACCGGCCCACCGCGTCGGTGGGGGCCACGATACCCATCGACGAGACTGTCGTGGAAGGCGACACGATCGAGACCGCGGGGCTCTCGCTGAAGGTCATGGCCACGCCGGGGCACAGCGACTGCAGCACGAGCTTCTTCGAGCCGGGCAGGCGCATCCTCGTGAGCGCCGACGTCACGCCCTACTACATCTCCGCGCACGATTACTGGTGGCCGAACTACTTCACGGGCTACGCGGCGTACGTGGCGTCGATGGAACGCATGGCCGCCCTCGACGCGGAGGTCGTCTGCCTCGGCCACACCGCGACCATCCGCGGGGCCGACGAGGCGAAGGGGTTTTTTCAGCGGGCCATGGCGGCGACCGAGGCATACCACGGGCGCATCGTTTCGGAGGCCAAGGCCGGGCGCCCGGCGGCGGACATCGCCAACGGCCTGGCCGATGAGGTTTTCGAGAAACTGCCGCCGCTGCTGCCGCTGGATTTCTTCCAGAAGAACTGCGGGCTGCTGGTGAAACAATCGCTGAAGCACGCTGGCGTCGCAACCAGCTGAGACATACCGGAAGGAGACACGATGAGCGCCTCACGCATACTCGGGATCGGGCATTACCTGCCGCCAAAGGTCGTCACCAACTTCGACCTCATGAAGATGATGGAGACATCCAACGAATTCATCGTCGAGCGCACGGGCGTTCACAAGCGCCGGCACGCGGAGCCGGACCAGGGTGCCACGGATCTCGCCGCGATCGCGTGCCGGGCCGCGGTCAAGGACGCCGGCCTGACGATGGACCAGATCGACCTGGTCATCATGAACACGATCACCCCGGATCACGCCGACCCGGGCAGCGCGTACTTTCTTCAGAGCAAGCTGGGCATGGAACATCGGCCCGCCCTTGAGATACGGGCGCAGTGCGCCGGGATCGTGTACGGGATGGCGATCGCGGAGTCGTTCATCGCCTCGGGCATGTACCGCCACATCCTGATCGTCTGCAGCGAGGTCCTCTCGAAGCGGATGGATGGATCCTATGACGGCCGCAACATCGCGATCCTGTTGGGCGACGGGGCGGGGGCATTGGTCGTCGGTCCCGCGAAAGACGGGCAACCGGGCATCCTCTCAAGCATCATGCACACCGACGGCGGCGGCGCCAAGGTGCTGTACACGGCGGCGCCCGGCAGCGCGCTCGGTCGCCCGGACATGATCAACGCCGAGGACATCGAGAGCGGCCGAATCCACTTCCGCATGCTTGGCAAGGAGATGTTCCAGAACGGCGTCCTCCGCATGACCGAGGCGGTTTTCGAGGCGCTGGAGAAAAACGGGCTGAGGCTGGATGACATCGACGTTCTCATCCCTCACCAGGCCAATCTCCGCATGCTCGAGGCGGTTGTCGAGAAGGTGGGAATCGCCAAAGAGAAGGTGTTCGTCAACGTCGATCAATTTGGCAACATGGCCTCCGCCTGCCTGCCGATCGCGCTTTATCAGGCCCGGGAATCGGGCATGGTGAAGCCGGGAAGCCTCGTCCTCCTCGTGGCGTTCGGGTCGGGTTTCGTCTGGGGCTCCACGCTGCTGCGGCTCTGAGCGAAGGCCCGGGCCGCGGGCCCTCCCGGGGGAGTTTCAGGCGGTCTACCGCGCCATGTGCTGTGCGGCGAGCAACAGAGCCCCGGTGGGGACGACGTCCTCGCCCAACGCGGCGAGTCGGACCGGGGGCGGTGGCAGGAAGGCCTTCATGACGAACGGGGACAGGGCCGACTCGACGGCGGCACGCCAGGGTTCGCCGATGAGGGACAGGCCGCCGCCGAGCACGATTGCGGCGGGATGGAACAAGTGGACGGCGTGGGAGAGCGCAAAGGCGAGGTCGTTGGCGGTTTCGTTCAGAATGCGGCGGGCGAGGGGATCCCCCGCGGCGAGGGCGGCAGGGAGAAGGCGGGCTTCGCCCCCCGGGGTGTCGGGGAGGCTTTGCACGAGGGTGCCCGTGGCACCCGAATCGTGGAGGGCGCGTATCCTCTTATCCACGGCCCACCCGGAGCAGCGGTCCTCGATGATGGTGCCGGAGCGATCCAGGCGGATGTGTCCGAATTCGGCCTCGCCGGGCGTGGCGCCATGGTAGATGTGGCCACCGGTGACAAGTCCGCCTCCGACGCCGCTGCCAGAATTGGTATAGAAAACGGGATCCGAGCCGCAGCCCGCGCCGAGGATGGCCTCGCCCAGGGTGGCGACGTTGGTATCGTTATCGACGATGGCGGGGGCGCCGCACAGGTCACCGAGCCATTCCCCGAGCGGGAAGTCATTCCATCCCTCGACGTGGTGCGAGCAGCAGATACGACCGGTGCGCCAATCGACGGGCCCGCCATAGCCGCAGCCGACGGCGGTCCAACGGTGTCCGTCATGCCGCCATCCGCGAACGGTCGCCTCGATCTGGGCGCGGATGCCGGCGCCGCCGGCCGCGCGATCCACGGCGCCCCGATGGCGCAGGCGGATGCGGCCGCCGGGGGTGCCAAGCGCGAGCTGGCATTTCGAGGCGCCGATCTCCAGCGCCAGCAGCGTCGGTGACGCATCAGCCGTTTGCCGTTTTCGCTTTTCGGTGGGCACGTGGCCTTCCTCAACGCTCAACAACCAACAATCAACTCCCAACAACGATCAAGAACACAGAACCCAGAATTAGGAACTCGATTCCATGAACGCGTAGCAGAGGAGGTGGCAGATGGTCATGTGGGCGTCCTCGACGCGACCGTAGTGGGCATCGTCGATGACGATGACGTGCTGGGCGATATCGCGGATGCCGCCGGGTCTGGAGCCGGCGAGGGCGATGGTGACAAGGCCGTTGTCGCGGGCCCAGCGCAGGGCCTTAACGATATTGGGCGAGGCGCCGCTGACGGACATGCCGAGGGCGATATCGCCGGACCGCGCGTAGGTCTGGAGCTGGCGGACGAAGATGTCCTCGTAGGCATAGTCGTTGCCGAGGGCGGTGAGCCACGGCACGTTGTCATTGAGGGACATGACACGAAAGCGCCGTCCGATCTTGTCGGAAGCGCCCTTGCCGAGATCGGTTGCGAAGTGCGAGGCGTTGGCGGCGGAGCCACCGTTGCCGAAAGCGAAGATCTGGCGGTCGGCATCCAGCGCGGCGCGGAGGACGCCGACGAGTTCGGCGATTTTCTTGGGGGGGATGGACCGGAGCGCGCGCCCGTGCGCCTCGATGTAGCGACCGGTCCAGAGGGTGGCGGAGTCTTCGAGTGTCATGGGTGCTTTCAGTTGATCTCTAGATCGTCGCGGGAGGGGAGGGGGGGGAAGGTGCCGTGGGGTTCGGTCTGGTACCAGAAGGCGACCGAGGCGATGTCGTCCTGGAGTGGGAGATAGCGGTGGCCGGCGCGCCACCCGAGCGCCTGGATCGTGACGCGCAGGTCCTGGGTGAAGCGGACGGGGTCCGGGATGTGCCAGCGGTAGAGGCCGAAGCGCATCTGGGAATTGTAGAGGCCATCGGGCCGGATCACCTGGCAGAGCCCGGAGTACGGGGTCGTGAATTCCCGATAGCCGGCCGCGTCGCCCTGGTTGGTGGCGGGATCTCGGACGTGGAAATTGTAGGAGCCGCAGAAGTAGTCCTCCGTGCCCGTGCCGCAGATCGTCGGGAACTCCTTGTCGCCATCGATGAAGAACTTGATCTCGCCCTCGCCCCACCAGCCGCTGCTGTGGACGCCCCAGCACAGGTAGGTGCCCGCGTAGTGGCCGCGGCCTTTGACGCCGTCGAGTATAATGAAGACATCCTTCTGGGGCAGGGGATTCACGCGGCGGAACTGCGCGTGGAGGTAGGCGGCGTCGTCGGCCACCGGACCCAGCGCGTAATCGATCTGGTAGTAGAGCCGCATCGGCTGCTCGGAGATGTTCGTCATGGTGATCTTGGCCTTCTTGCGAAACGGCATGGGCCAGTAGCAATTGTAGGCGCTGCCGGGATTGACACACACCGCCAGGGAGTTGACCTGCGCGTACGGCCCCCAACCATTCGCGAAGAAATCGCCGACGGGGCACTCCACCGACGGATGCTCCTCGTCGTCCCAGTGCATGCGCAGGATGCTGAAGCGCCGGGTGCCCGTCGGCGTCATCCAGATGTGCTGGATCGCGCCCGGACCGGCGATCTCCGCCAGCGTGAACGTCTGGCCCGGTTTGATGTTCACGAACGGATTCACCTTCCAGCCGCGGCCCAGATCGCGCGCCGCATCCCCCGCCGTCCCCTGCTCCAGAGTCGCCGCCCCACCCTTGCCCTTCTCACCCGTGAAATTCTCCGGGCTGATCGACCGCGTCTGGACGTCCGAAAGCCGATGGAGGTTCTCAAGGCCCACCGCGAGCCCGTCAAACGCCGAAACCGCCGCCGGCCCCGCCACCGCGAGACCCATCGAAATGAGGCCAAGGGACACGATTTGGAGAGATTTCATAAGTTGGTGCAGGAGCGAAGCATGGGACACCGGGCTGCAGAAGGCAAGCCGGGGGTCACCCCACCCGGCAGGACCCCCAGGCAGCCGCGCCCACCCGGTCCGGGATATGGAAGGTTCCATACCGGGTGCCTGGCGGCCTGTCGGGGTGGGTGCCGCGCCCGGTTTTGGGCGGCGATTTTGGGGTCCCGGGGGATGGCGAAAAATAGTTGGCGTTCAGGTGGTTTTTTCGCTTGCCGGGGGGCGGGTTTCTCCTGCAACTTCGGGGCACGTTTCGAGAAGGTTTGACCCGATGAGGAGAATGAGTCTGAACCGCGCCGCGCTACCGCTGGTCCTTCTGGCGGTATTGGCGCGCCCTTCTCAGGGGCAGACCAATCTGTGGGTGGGGCTGACCAACACGGGCGTGGCGCAGTATTGGACGAACGTCTCCAATTGGGCTCTGGCCAGCGTGCCGAATTCGACGGGGGCCGTCGCGAATTTCAACGTGGATCTGCAGAGCAATCTGACGGTTGCGCTGGGTCTGAGCGGCCCAATCACGAACCCCGCCCCTGTCAACATAACGAACAACGGCGTCCTGTTCACCGACATCGGGTCCGGGACGGACAACTCGATGGTCATCGGTGACACGGGGGACACGCTCAACTTCTTCGTGTTCGCGGGCGCCAACGCATTCGTCTCGAACAACAACACGCTGACCATCAGGACGAATGTCAGGTTCCTGAATGGTGTCCTGATCAAGTCGGGCAGCGGCACGCTGAGCTTGGACACAGAGAACATTATCGGCGAGGGGGACGGGGTTTGGCAGAACGTGCTGGGCGGGACACTGTCTTTCGGTGGCGGCGGCAACGCCCCGTATGTTGATTGGACCGCGATTAATAAGACGAATGGCGCGGGGACACTGCAACTTAACCGCGTCAGTGATTTTGACGACAACTTCGAGTTGGTGGTGGTGCTGCCGACCAACCACAACGTGGGTGTGGGCACAATGTATCTGAACGACACGGCGCCCGTCCTGGTGACCAACGATTTCGTGAAGACGGGCAACGGTGTGCTGTCCTTGAGCGGCGGCCTGGCGTTTCACGGCAGCAATGACATCACTGTGGCGGCGGGCCAGCTTCAAATTCGCAGCGAATCGAACCTGTTTTACCAGGGAAGCAACCTCGTGTTCGACGGCGACATCACCGTTAACAGCAACGCAATCTACTGGGCCATTTCGGACTTCAACAGCAACACGCAGCTGGGAACGACCAACGGCGTCACGACGGTCAACGAGCTGGGGCAGCTGCGTTTCCAGAACATGACCAACAACTTGGCCTATGCCGAGCACATCACGCTTAACAGCACGCGCGGTGATGGCTCGCTGTACTTCGACCAGGCGGAGGTCAACCTGACCGGGCCGATCACGCTCGGCACGAACACCATCCTTAATGTCAGGATGGTCAACAACCTGCAGCGCGATGCGACCGTCAGCGGTACCATCGATGACGGTGCCGGGAGCTATAATGTGGTCTTCGCCGGGCAGAACGTCACCGCCCAGGATTCCAATTACCTCTCGCGGGCCCGGATGATCCTGACGGGATCCAACACCTACGGCGGCAATACCTACGTCACGCTCCGAAACGAATTGTCCGCGTCGGGCCAGACGATGTCGCTGGTGCTGAGCAACGGCAACAATCGGTTGCCGACCGGCACGACCGTGTTTCTCGGGGGAACGGGATTTGCCCAATTGAGCGGCGCCAACGGCGCGGCCAATGGCCGGATGGTGCTGGCTGGCGTGACGCAGCAGCTCGCGGGCCTCGAGACCATCGGGACCGGCACCAACAACGGCGTCGTGGGCGGCTCCTCGATCATGTCGCTGCTCGACCTCAACATCGGCGGGACCCGGACGAACATCTTCGGCGGCTACATCGGCGGGACGCACCAGGATGAAAACAACCTGATGCTTCAGAAGTCGGGCACCGGCATGCTGGTCCTGACGAACAACGCCAATTCGTACATTGGGGGCACGCGCATCGCGAGCGGCCTCCTGGTGCTGGGCAACCCGGGCGACGGCAGCGGGACTCTGGGTTCGGTCGGCCCTGGCTGGGTCACGAACGATGGCACGCTGGTGCTGGCGGCGAGCGGGGGCACCCATACCTTCAGCAATCTGGTGGCGGGCTCGGGCGACCTTGTGAAGATCGGCGGTTCGACCATAACGCTTGCGGGTTCGAATAGCTATCTCGGCGACACGATTTTAATGCAGGGGATCCTGAATCTCGCGGGGCCGACGCAGGACATCGTGCGCGGGGACCTCATTATTTCGATCGGGAACACCGGCCTGACGGCCCGCGCGCAGTTGATGGATTCAAACCAGATCGCCGACACCAGCGTCGTCTACATCTCCCACCCCGGAAGCTCGGGCGAGGCTCGGTTCGTCTTGAACGGATTTGACGAGGTCTTCGGCGGGCTCAGCGGTACCCAGGCGACGCGGCCGCTGATCGTCGAGGCCGCGAGCGACAACGTGCCGAATCGGCCGGCGACCATGACGCTGAACGTCGCGGCGGGAGAGGGGTACAGCTACCGGGGCCTGCTGCGCGATGCGGCCGGCGCGGGCGGGTCCAATAGTCTCTTGTCGGTCGTGAAGGTGGGGCTGGGCACGCAGGAATTTGCCGGTGGCTCGGTCAACTACACCGGCCCGACGACGATCACGCAGGGCGTGTTGCGCCTCACGGATGCCACCGCCTTCCGCAGCGTTGTCACCAACGACGCAATGCTGGAGCTGAACCGCACCTCCGGCTCCCACACGCATATCGCGGGGATTCACGGGATCGGTGACCTGAGCAAGGTCGGCAGTGGCACGATCACGCTGACGAACAACAATACCTATACCGGGTCCACGTTCGTCCGCCAGGGCCGCCTCGACATCTTGGGCAACCAATCGGCTGCCACCGGCCTGGTCTCGGTCTTCTCGGGCGCGACGCTGGGTGGGACGGGCATCATCGGCGGCGCGACGTTCATCCAGAACGGGGGCATCCATGCGCCGGGCGTCGGGGCGGGAATCGAGACATTCTCGCTGGGGATGACGTATTCCAACAACGCGGTCCTCCAGTGGGAACTTCTCGCGAACGCGGCAGGCACTCGCGGGCTCCAGTTCGATGGCGTGGATCTTTCGGGCGGCGAGCTGAACGTTCTTTCGGGTGCCGACCTGAGCCTCCTGTTCAACAGCGCGGGCAGCGCGGTCGTGTGGACCAACAGTTTCTGGGATATCGCGCACCCGCAGCAGTGGCTCGTGATCGATCTGGCGGGCTCGGCAACGACGAACGGTGCCACGGCACTGTTTGACATCGCGTCGGTATCGGTGGATTCGATCGGCGCCACGCTGACGAAGGGCTACTTCTACACCAGCTATGGGCTCGGCGGGGATCTCTATCTGGGCTACGCGATTCCCGAACCCGAGGAGTGGATCCTGACGCTCGTGGGCCTCTCCATCATGGGTTGGGTTGGCTGGCGCCGCCGCCAGCGGGACGCCTAGCAGCATCTGCGCCGCACGTCGGGGTCGTGGCGCCCCCCGCTTCTTTGGGTTCTAGCCCGGAGATTTCACAGCCTTGCGGGCTGTGAAATTCTGGGCTCTGGGAAAACCGCGCCATGAGAGCCATTTATTGGGAAAGGTCTGGCAAAGACTGGGATTTTTCGCGGTTGCAGAGTGTTTTTCGCGGACCGCTGGCCCCAGACCCTTCAAAGTCGCGCTCTTCGGAGCGCGGTTTTCCTTTGAGCCTGCATGTTTCACGCGGGAGCGTGAAATATGCAGGCTAGACCATCCGCCGGGGTGTGAGATTTCCCGCGTTACGCTCCAGCGAATTCTCTGCCCCGGTTGCCCGATATTCTGGGTCGGAGATAGGATGAGCGGGGGAACCCTTGGGCACGCTTATCGGGGCTTGGGCTTTGTCGGGGTGATGGCGGATTCAACCCATCGGTCGCGCCAGACATCGGCTGCGGCCTTTCGGAGGGATGTGGCCGTCCAAACGGAGTTGGCAGGGTCTGGAACGGTGTGGGCGCCGGGGCATCGTGCCAGAATGAGGATCTGTCTCGTCTCGCCCGACAGCAGGGGGATTGTGTAGCGGAGGTTACCCGGCGGATAGAGCGCCTGATCAGCGTCCCCGCCGACGTCCACATACCTTTCCGCCGAGGGACTGGCGTCCCCAGACAGGATGGCGGCATCGTCCGGCGCTGCGGTCGGCCCGAAGAGCCAGATGGCGTTGAGGATGGGGTTGTGATCGGAAGAGGATGCATCGGGCGCCACGGTGACAGTGAGACGGCCGTCGCGATCCGAATCGGTGGCGGCAAAGCGGAGAACTCCGGGGACATGGCGGCCCCATCGGGCGATGGGATCCACCTTCTGGGGTGGGGCGCCCTCGACCGTGGCGATCATGATCCTCGCGTTCGGGGCTTGGTGATGGGTCTCGCAGAAGCCCAGCACGACGGTCTTTGCCGCGCCAGGCGCGGTGGCAAAACGGTAGCGGATTGGCACGCCCCCCATGCCCGCGGCGATATTCTTGAACGCGGGGTCGCAGGCGCGGTCTGGCTTGGCCCAGCCGCGCAAGGGCGTGACGCCGCCCGCGCAGCCCCACTCGCGCTCCTCGCGCGCATGGCGCAGGCCGAAGGGCAGCGCCAGTGATGGGCGGCCCTCGATCATGCCGACGGTTTCGCCGACGGACATTTTGGCCGGAACGGCCAGCTCGATCACGGCTTCCGCGGGTTTGGCGCCGTGATTCTGGGCGGCGGCCTCGATGACATCGGCGCCCTCGGGCCAGATCGGCGCGCGGTACGCGACTTGGCGAAACTCGAGCGATCCGGCCCGAGACGCCGTCATGGCGGCAGGCATCGGCTCGTCCTGCTTCGTCTGCTGCGTCGTGCCACCCTCCGGGGCGACCATGCGGAGCGCGACGGTGCCCCAGGATTCGATCAGTGCACCGTCTGGGCCGACCTTGGAGGGGGCGAAGCCCGGGGAGCGGATCTCGATGTCTGCGGCCGATGCGGTGGCGGCCCATGCCGCACAGAGGATGATCGCGCGGCGTCTCACGCGGTCGATTCCCTGGGGGCTTTCTCCGGGGAACTCACGGCCCGGATGCCCCACATCTGGCAGAATGCCTCGATGTCGCGCCGATGATTGCCGTAGAGCACGACCTGGTGGAAACCCGCCACGTCTCGCACGTCCTCGACCTTGTCCATGGCGATCTCGACGCTGGTGCGGCAGCCGCCTGCGGGCGGGGTATTGACATTGCCGACGACCACGCCGGTGTCGACGATCAGCTCGTGGGGACTGGTGAAGCGCACGAGGGTGCAGGGCTGGTCTTTTTTCCAGAGAACCTGGAGGGCGACCCCGATGTTCGACTCCGAATGCGAGCGCAGGATGTGGCGTTCTAGCGGGCCATCGAAACCGTTCAGTTTCGTGCCACACACGCAGTGGGCCGCGATCAGCACGTTTTTGACGGTCTCGGGCACCGGGTCGTTCATGAATCCCGGCTTGTCCAGCAGGTAGCTCGTGAGCATCAGGGAGAGGGCGCCGAAGACGTCCGCCTCGCAGCCATACGTGACGCCGCGGTCCTGGAACATAGAGACCGCCATGCACGGTGGCGTGGGCACGACCCGGGAAGAGACCATGCCCAGGCAGTCGGAGGTGATCGCGTTGGCATCCTCGTTGCGGATGAGCCGTTTGGCGGTCATGTATGCGCGCGCGGCGTTGTGCAGATCGGCGCGATTGGGCTCCACCACCTTCTCGGCATTCATCTTCGCCGCCGAGGCGATCTCCCGGGCCTCGTCGTTGAGCGGCATGCGGTTGAAAAGCTCATGCAGGGTGTCGCGCGGGATATAGCGAACTTTCGTCCCGAGGCGCTCCAGCACCGTCTCTTTCCGCTCGTTGCCCTTGAGCACGAGCAGGCGGGTCTCTTCGAACTGGCGTTTCGCCCGGATCATCCGGAGAGCCTGTTCGATGGCCTCGGTCTGGAGGGACGAGATGACATGGACGCCGGGCACGCGCGAGATCTTGAGGACGTGCTGCGTGAAGGCGGTGCCCACGGGCGCCCAGATGATGGCGGGAACGCCGGCCGTCTTTATGGGCTCAAGCCATTTCCAACAGTGGATGTGTTGGATGTGAAAGAGGATAGCGTCGTGGCCTTCCGCCTTGGCCCTCTCCAGCCAAGGGGCGACCGCCTCGGGTGCCTCCAGTGGCGCCGGATCGAGTTCGAGCGTCACACCCGTCGCCTTGGCCATCTTCTGAAAGGCGGCTTCGTATTCTTTCCTGTGGCCCTCAAGATCATACGAAGTGCCCGGCCAGCCCAGCCAGTAGGGCGGTTTCTCGCGCACGATGACCTCCTTGATCCGCACCTTCGGCCGGGGGCGGAGCTTGTTGAGGTCGATGAATTCGCCCAGGTCCTCCGGAGGGGGCTCGCCCGGCGCGGCCACCGCCGCGAAAGGCGTGGCCGCGAAGGCCAGCAGCGAAGATGCGAGGAATCGGCGGCGAGAGACCGTGCAGCAGTTGCACGCGCCGCACGGAAGTGCGGGGAAATGCGCCATAAGAATTATTTGAGATCTTTGAATAATCCGATGCAAGAAAATACTGCTGAAAATCGGTGCTATCCGGCTCCCCCACCTTTGCTCACCCAGCCGCCAAAATCTGATCGGATCGCTTTACCTGGCGCGATAAATCCATAGATTCTGAATCGTATGACGGCCGCTAAGAGAACGGAATAGCAGGCATGAAGAGAACGGCTAAAAGAGTGACGGGGGTCGGAATGGCTCGGAAGCGGGGACTCAAACCGGGCGCGCACCGGGGCGCGAAAAGGGCGGGCAGGCGCGCCGCCGCCGCCTCGAAAAAATCAGGCGATACGGCCTTTCGGTCCACGGGCCGGATCGTCAAATGGTTTCGCGCGCCAGGGGTGCAATACGCCATGATCGGGATGGGGAAAGTGACCCGCTTTGCGCTAATGGTCACGCCGATCAGCCGCGGCCCGGTTCACATCCAGTTGGGAGAGGCGCTGCGCAGCCTCCGGACCGTCCTCGATAGTCAGCCCGAGAAGATGCACGTGACCGTACAGACGGTATTCCTGAAAGACGCCCGCGACCAGACGCTGTGCGAGCAGATTCTCGCCGCGCGCTATGTGTACGAGCCGCCCGTGACGACGTTCGTTCACCAGCCGCCCTGCTCTGGCGCGGCGCTGGCCATCGAGGTCTGGGCCACAGGGGGCAAGACGGTCTACGTCGAGCTGCCGCAGCCCAACGTGCTCCAGGTCAGCATGGGTAACATCACCTGGACCCACTGCGGCGGCATCACGCCGCGGGATGCGTCCGGCGGCGTCTACGGGCAGACGATTGACGTGTTCCGCCAGCTGAAGCAGAAGCTCAAACAGGTCGGCGTCCCGCTGGAGAATCTCATCCGGACTTGGCTCTACCTGGGCAACATCACCGGCCCCGAGGGCGACCTCGAGCGCTACATGGAGCTCAACCGCGCCCGGACGGACTTTTACAAGGGCGTCTGTTTCGGGCGCCGGCACACGATGGCCATCGTGGGCCAGGCGGTTTATCCGGCGAGCACGGGCATCGGCATGTGCGGCGATGGGATCACAATCAGCGCCACGGCGATCGACACCGACCGAAAGGATGTCTTTCTCATGCCGCTGGAGAACCCGCAGCAGACGCCCGTTTACGAGTACGAGAAGGTGTACTCGCCCGAGAGCCCGAAGTTCGTCCGAGCCATGGCCGAAGCGATCGGTGACTATATCGTCATCTGGATCTCCGGCACGGCGAGCATCGTGCGTTCCAAGACGCTGCACGTCGGCCAACCCGGCAAACAGGCCGATCAGACGCTGACCAACATCGAACTGTTGATCGCGCAGAAGAATTTGGCGCGGAGCGGCGCGCCAGGTGCGGGAGCGACGCTGCGCGATCTTGCCAAGCTGCGCGTTTACGTTAAGCGCCCACAGGATTATCCCGCGATCCGCAAGGCCGTCGAAAGGCGCTGCGGGAAAGCTCTCCCGGTCATCTATGTCGTGGCGGATGTTTGCCGGTCGGACCTGCTGGTGGAGATGGAGGGCCTGGCGTTCGTCAGGCGATCCTCGGGCGGTGGCCGCGGACGCCCGTGACGGCGTGTTGCCGAAGGGGCGCGGAACCGGCTAGTGCCGATGGCGCCGGGCACGAATGGCATAGCTGCCCTGGTCCCGATTTCTAACGCGGATCTTCGACGCGGTCACATCGAAGCGGTGGGGCGGCGCCGAACAGAGTCGTCCACGCGCCGGATTATTCATGATGAAACTTCTGGGGGCGGGGCCGTTTTGGACTGCGGTGGCAGAGCGAAGCGGCGCCACCGCTTTTGCCCCCGGCGGAGCCGAAGCCGCTGGTCCCGGCACGCGCTTCGCGCGCCGCCAAAGCGGTGGCGCCGTCCGGCGGTTGCCGGACTCTGCCACCGCAGTCCAAAACCCTCCGGGCCCGGATCCTGGGTCGGGGCACGAGCCGCGCCCGCGAACAGCGCCCGAAGTTTCAGGTCACCGTTTACACCACGCCCGTGGCGACGATCATCTGCGGTGATCGGAAAGTGATGGGGTCTTTCGAGGCCGGGTGGCTGGAGCTCTACAACTCGCACGGCGACACTGGCGAAACGAAAAACCTGGCGGCGGCCATGCCCGACAAGGCGAAGGAGATACACGCGCCGATGCCCACGCCCAACAAAGGCGCTGCCGCGCCTGCCGGATACCAGTTTTGTCGTGAAACTGAACAAGGTTGCCGGTATATAAAGGGCATGGCGAGCACCATGACTGAGCATTCTTCCCCCAGCGATTCATCGATCACCGTCCCGACGCTGGAGCTGCTGGCGCGCGAGGGATGGAACGTTCAACATAGGTCTGTTCCGCGGGCCGGGATCGTGGAGCATTTCGTGACGGTAACGGGTCGCGAGCCGTGGCGGATGGGCGCGGTGATCGTGGCGCTGGCGGGGATGTTGCGGGAGGTGGATGCCAAGATCGTATCGTGCGAGGTGGTGGGGCGGGGGGTAAAGGACGCGGCATTGTCGGCGATGCGGCGGGCGTTTGGGCGGGTGCAATGGCCGGTGACATGGCTTGAAGACAACGTGCCGGATATGGTGTGCGTGGAGGTCTGGGCGGTGTCGGGTTCGTCGGTGGAACCGATGGAGTACGGGGGTCAGATCGCTGGCACGCTGTTTGAGGACGAGGACTACAAGTATGTGCAATTGGGGAACGTATTGCCCCCGGACCTGACGTTGCCTCCGGGCGAACAGTCTGCGCAATTGTTTGCGAAGTTTGACAAGGTTCTGGGTGTGCTGGGGTGGGATTTTCACGACACCGCGCGGACTTGGTTTTACAATCGCGACATCTTGGCCTGGTACGATGATTTCAACCGCGTGCGGCGGGAGTTTTTCAAGGAGAGGGGGGTTTTCGACCGCTATGTGCCGGCGAGCACGGCGGTGGGTTGTGACAACGCATCGGGCGCGGGGCTGGTGGCGAAGCTTTTGGGCGCGAAGCCGAAAGGGAAGGCGCCGCGGGTGGTTCCGACGCCGTCGCCGCTGCAGTGTCCGGCGATCGAGTACGGGAGCGCGTTCAGCCGCGGGGCCGAGATGGGTTCCAAGGGACAGCGGCGGGTGCTGGTGTCTGGCACGGCGAGCATCGAGCCAGCCGGGGCGACGGCGCGCGTGGGCGATCTGGACGGCCAAGTGGAACTGACGATGGACGTGGTGGCGGCGATTCTGGAGGGGCGGGGGCTGAGCTGGGGGCACGTGGTGCGGGCGATGGGGTATTTCGCCAGTCCCGACGCCCTGGGCGCATGGGAGCGATACGTGGAGTCGCACGACCTTCCGGATTTTCCGTCCGCGATCTTCAACGCCACCGTCTGTCGGGACGATCTGTTGTTCGAGTTTGAGTGCGACGCGCTGGAGTGCTTATGAGAGTGACGTTTTGCGGTGTCTGTGCCCTGGTGTGGCTTGCGAGCCACGGCGTATTCGCGGCCGAGTCCGTCGCGCTATTCGACGGCAAGAGCCTCGAGGGATGGGACGTGATCGGCTGCGAGGCCGTCGCGCAGGATGGGGCGATTCTGGTCAAGGGTGGAAACGGCCTCGTCCAGGCGAAGGGGAACTTCGGGGATTTTGTGCTGGAGTACGAGTGGAAGGCCCTGTCGGCGGACATGTGGGATTCGGGCGTGTATTTCCGCTATGCGGAGGTACCGGCGGGACGACCCTGGCCGAAGAAATACCAGGTGAATCTGCGCAAGGGCATGGAGGGCAACATCGACGGATTTCCCAATGGCAAGAACGCCGTGCCGGTGAAAGTCGGGGATTGGAACAAGTTCGAACTGACGGTGAGGGGAAAGACGGCGGAACTGAAGGTCAACGGCCAGGCCGCGTGGAAAGTCGAGGGCATTGAGCCGGCCTCGGGATTAATCGCCCTGCAGGCCGAGGTGCCAAAGGGCGGTCAGTTCCTCTTCCGCAACATCCGGATCACGCGACTAGCGGCGCAGTGACCGGTGGCTGTTCTCGGATCGCCCGTAGCCAGGCTCGGCCCTTGGCATGCGGCCCTCCGCGGTCGGACAGTTCGAAAGATTCCACTCGGCCATCACGTTGGTGTAGCGTGGGCGAGCTATGACTGATGGCCCACGAGGACTTGGTTTGGGTGCCCGCTCGGTCCGGGTGCTTTTCGGATTGTCGGTGGTTTTGGGGGGCGCCCTTGGTGCGGGGGCGGACGAGGTCCTCCTGCTCGTGGAAGGGTCGCGGGCGACCGAGGGGGGGATGGTGGTGGCCGATGTGGATTTGGCCGGTGCGGCGAAGTGGTGTGGTGCGTCTGCGGATGCTGGGGTCATCGCTGCCAGCACTTGCCGCGAGGGGAAGAGCGTGCCCGTGCAGATGGTTCCCGCCCCGGAATCGGATGGCACTGGGTGCCTGGTGGGCACCCTTTTCCTGCGTCTGCCTGCCGGCGGTGATGGAAGGCTCAGGCTGAAATTCACGGGCGGAAAGGCCGAGGCGAAGCCGGGCGCATGGGGCGGAGAGGTTCGCCTTCCGGGTGCCTCAGTTTTGCACGATCCAAAGAGGCAGGGCGGATTCCCTTCGCGGATCACCTTTCGCGATGGCAAGTCGATCGAAGGCTTTCGATGGAATGATCGGCTGTTCGATCGTGTGCTGGGCTCGTTTGGCATTGCGAACGATTCCGGGGCGCGCGTCGAGAGACTGTCACAAGGCCCCCTGGGAACGGTGATCCGGGTGGAGGGTCGATACCAGAGGGCGGATGGAAATGCTCCCGCTTCGGCACCCTCGGCCATCTACGATTGGTTCTATGTCGCAGGCGAACCCCTGGTATGGGTCCGGGCCACGATCAGGCAGCGCGAGGCCATCCGATGGCCCGAGATCCATTTCCTGGAGCTGAATTATCCGAAGGAACTGTTCCCCAATTGGGCTGGCGGCGAACCGGGCGAGCGCGGCGAGTTCGGTGGCACGAAGAAGTCATTCGCGCTGTCGGACTGGGGGGCGATTCTCGATGGGTCACGTACGGTCGGCATGTTTCAGTGCGGGAGAGTGCGCGTGTACGACGGGGGCGGCGGGACCTATCTGCACGCGCACGGCGATGCGGCCTGGCAGGGCTGGGACACCCTGCAGCGGCAGTTTTCTGCCTGGCTCTGGATAGGGAGCGATTCGGAACCCGCGGCGGCCATCGCAAAGATCGCCGCCCAGATGGGCGCATGCTCAACCGCAAGAGTGACGGTCGATGCGGTGCGGGATCAGATTGATCGCGAGCGCGAGAGGCTCGCCACGGCGACGTCGCAGGAGCGCTCGGCTTCCTGGTGGCGCCTTGCCGTGGCCGATCACCTGGAGGCCGAAGGACGATTTGGAGAGGCGCTGGAATCACTTTCGGGCCGTGAATCGGCTGGCGTGAAGGTTTTGACCGCGGGCGAGCTGGGCTGCGTGCTGCGGTTTGTCGGGGGTGGTGTCCGGCTGGAGAGCCTTTGCGATGTCGCCCAGGGGAGGCAGGTCTTAGGCGGGAGGACGCCGCCGTTGTTTGAGATAGCGCTGCGCCATGTGCCCACAGGGGAGGAGAGTCGCCTCGTCGCTGATGCGGGCTGGAAGGACTGTGCGCTCGCGGTTTCGACGACGAACCGGGTCTCAGAGATCTACTGGCGACAGGCTGATGATGCGCGCTTGGGCAAGCTCTCTGTCGTTGCGGGGGTGACGTGCGACGCGGTCGGGGCGATGCGCTGGACGCTGAATGTGCGGGATGTGCCAAAGGACTGGAGCGTCTGGCGGGTGCGTTTTCCGCAGGTGTGCCTGGCGGAGCCGGGGGCGCAATCGAAGCTGTTGTTCCCTCGCGGCTCGGGCGAGGTGCGGGCGGGCGTGTGGAGAAAGGCGTTTCGATTCCACGGCACGTATCCCAGCGGTTGGGTGAGCATGCAGTTCATGGCGGCTTACGATGGGGAGCGCCGGACCGGCCTGTACGTCGCGACTCACGATCCGTCGGCGAGCACGAAAGATATTTCGATTGAAAGTCGGCCTGAGGAGGGGTCGGTCGCGATCTCCGTCGAGCATCCGGCGGCCGACATGGGGGTGGGGGCCAATGGATTCTCTCTGTCCGGGACGGCGGTGTGGCAACTTTTCCGCGGAGATTGGTTCGACGCCGCGATCATCTACCGCGATTGGGTGCGCGCGGAGGCGAGATGGTATCCACGCCTCGGGCCCGAAGGCCGAATGGACACGCCCGCCTGGATGCGGGATCTTCCGGCGTGGGCGCAGACGGGCGGGTCGCCCGCCGAGTGCGTGGACAGGGTGAAAGAATTTGCCGCGTTCCTTGGCGTGCCGGTGGGTTTTCACTGGTACAGCTGGCACCGCATCCCATTCGACAACGACTACCCGCACTACTTTCCCGCGAAAGATGGATTCGCGCCGGCGGTGCGCGGTCTCGAGGCGGCCGGGGTGCACGTCATGCCCTACATCAACGGCCGTCTCTGGGACACGCGCGACCGCGGGACAGAGGATTTTGAATTCACGAAGGTGGCCCTGCCGGCGGCCAGCAAAGACGAGGCGGGGAAGCCGTACGAGGAGACTTACGGCAGCAAGGAGACCGACGGCAGCAAGGTGAGGCTCGCGGCCATGTGCCCGAAGACGGCACTGTGGCAGAAGACGGTTCGGGAGACCGTGCTTCAGCTGTTCGGCGAATGCGGGGTGAGCGGCGTGTATATCGACCAAGTGGCGGCGGCCAAGCCGGCGCTCTGTTTCGATCGGACGCACGGCCATCCATTGGGCGGGGGGCACTGGTGGACAGAAGGTTATTGGTCGATGCTCGAGGGGCTGCGGGCGACCAAGCCCGCCGACCGCATCCTGACGACGGAATGCAACGCAGAGCCGTACATCCAGGTGTTCGATGGCTATCTCACGTGGCATTGGCAGTACGATGGGCAGGTTCCGGCGTTTCCGGCGGTATACGGTGGTGCGATTCAGATGTTCGGCCGTGCCTATCGGGGCGGTCCGACCAAGGATCTGGCCCTGCGCATGAAGGCCGGCCAGCAACTCGTTTTCGGTGAACAGATCGGCTGGTTGAGTCCATCCGTGGTGAAGGAGGAGAAGAATGCTGCGTTCCTTCGCGAGGTCGTTCGATTGAGGCATGCGCTGCGCCGCTACTTCTATGCCGGGGAGATGGCGCGCCCACCCCGGCTGCTTGGGGAGATCCCGAGGGTGACGGCCGACTGGCAATGGGAAGGCACTTGGCCGGTGACCACCGATGCGCTCCTGGGAGGCGCATGGCGGCTGCCGCGCGATGGCAGGCTCGCGATGATATTCGTCAACGTGAGCGATGCCCCAGTTCGCGCGGTGGTGGAATTCGAGGCGGGGCGCTATGGCATGGGATCCGTACCGCTATCCCTGACGGAGGCCGGGGCCGAAGGGGTCGCGGTGAATCCGATTTTTGAGCGCGAGATTACCGTACCGGCGCGGAGCGCGCGAGCGTGGGAACTCGCACCGAGGCAGTAGGAATCTGTCGGCCGAAGTCCGACAGATTCCTAGCGCGTTGCACCGTGTTTCTTGAGGGTGTCGATGACGGGCTGGTTCTTGAAATCCTCTGCGTAGGCTAGGGGGGTGTTGCCATCCTTGGTCTTGGCGTTGATGTCGGCGCCCTTGGAGATGAGGAATTCGATGGTTTCGGCGTTGCCCCCTGGCGCCGCCTCGTGGAGGGGGCGCCCGCCCCCGTTACTGGCGGCATTGATATCGGCGCCGGCATCGAGAAGGGCGGTGCAGATGGGGATGTCGTTCTTCATGGCGGCGTAATGCAGGGCCGTCCAGCCGCGCTCCTCCTTGAGCTTGGGGTCGGCACCTTTTGCGAGGAGGGCCTTTGCGATCTCAAGGCGCTTGCGCTCCGCGCACAGCATCAATGGGGTGCGGCCATTGTCGAGGGCAGCATTGGGGTTCGCGCCCTTGTCGAGGAGGGTTTCCGCAACTTCCTTAAGGCCGCGCGAGACGGCGTTGTGGAGGGGCGTGTAGCCGCCCTTGCTCTTGGCCACGACCGAGGCCCCCTTGTCGATGAGGAGGGAGGCGACCTGTGGATTGGCGGCCTGATGCAGGGCCGTCATGCCATTGGGGTCGGCGGCGTCGGCCTTCGTTCCAGCCGCGAGGAGGCGCTGGACCTCGGCGATGTCACCCTTGCCCGCGGCCTTCATGAGCGCGGCGGGGCCAGCGTCTTCGGCCGCAGTGGGCGCGAGCGCGGCGATTGCGATCGTGAGGGTGCATGCGATGGTGCGTCTGTATGTCATGGGGCACTCCAAATTCTATCTGTTACCTTTTACGGGTCGGGTGCGAGGAGATGCAAGACCAGAGCGGAGATTGCGAAAACTATCATGGCCGAACAGATGGGCATTCGGTCACGAGAACGCGCGGTGCGGTTCTCGTCCGGTGCGCGGGGCCCATCGATGGCCCGATCGGCCGGGGTCACGCGAGGCTCTCGCCGCAGCCAAATGGATCATGGCCGTAATCGTGCGCCGAGGCAGTTTTTTGCTGCTTCTCGAAGACCGAGAATCCGGCGGCGGCCATGCTCTCGAGCTTCGAGGTTTCCTGGGCGGTGATGGGCCTGTAGTCGCGGGCGATGCCGATGGCCTGCCGAAAGATATCGGGCCACGCGGGCGGCATGCCCGCGGTGACGGCCGGCTGGGAGAGGGTGAACCGAAGGGCGAGATTGGCTTCGGCGGGATCGTCGATGGGACGATACCACCATTTTCGCGTGCGCTTCGCGTCGGGTGCCCATGCCCCGCCCGCCAGAGGCTTGATCGCGAGCACGGCGGCATTCTGTTCCCTCGCCAGCGCGAGAACCTCTTTGCCGAACCCGATCTTGAAATACTCCACATAGCTGATCGGGAACATCACGGTGTCGAACTGGAACTTCTTCATGGCCGCGAGCGCGGCGACGGTGGTGTGGGCGGAGAAACCGATGTGTCGGATCTTGCCCTGTTCCCTGGCCTTGAGGATGACCTCCATGGCGCCGCCCGGGCCGAGCGCCTGATCAACCTCCTCGACTTTCATGAGGCAATGGAGCTGATAGAGGTCGAAGTGGTCTGTCTTGAGGCGCACCAGGGATCGATTTAATTCCTCGGTGCAGCCCGCGGCATCGCGCATCTTCGTCTTGCATGCCAGAAAGTAGGTGTGCCGCGGGATCCCCTGGAGACCGATGCCCATCTTGATCTCGCAGTCACCCTTGCCGTAGGCGGGGGCGACGTCAAGGTAGTTGACCCCGGCATCGACCGCGGCATGGACGAGTTCGGTGCAGATGGACTGTTCGTCGTGGATGAGGCCGAGGCCGGGGAAACCGATGATCGGCACGTCAAGGCCAGTGCGTCCGAGGGGGCGACGCGGGATGGTGGATGCGGCCGCTGCCCTGAGCGTGGGGAGGACTCCCGCGGCGAAGCCGCTGGCGCCCGCACCGATGATTCCTAGGAACGCACGTCTTCTCATAGTGGATCTCGTGGCCCGGTGGTTGCCGGGATCCCATTGCCATTAGTTAATGCTGCAAATTCAGAAACTCAAGGGGACGGTGCGCAGTGGGAGCACGGGCTAGCAGCCCGTTGAGGAGGCCGCCCGCCGCACCTTCGCGATGGGCGTGGGAGGGACGTCGGCCCCGGCGTCCGCGATCCACCCGCGCGCGTTGATTTCCGTTCCTTGATTTCAATTAGTGGGGCTGGCGCTGTGCCCAAAACGTGTTAAGTAATTCTTAATATCAACCGGCTGTCACTGAGAACACCATGAAGGCGTATCGGACCCCTTATCATCTGTATGACGTGTTTCACCGGTGGGAATCACCGGGGCTGGAGTCGATCTTTCCGAAGAAAGGGATCCACAAGGGCAAGGAGCACCGGGTGATTGGGTTCATTGGGCCTGACAATCCGTTGCAAGTCGTGGGTGATGACAGGCGGATATTCTTGTGCGTGGTACTCCCAAACGGGCGGATAGGCGTAATCGACCCCGCGGCGATCGACAGCTATCTTGAGAAAGAGCCTGGAGTGGGCAAGCGGGTGGTGGCGCGGTTGGTCGATAAATTCGAGAATGGTCAATACACCCTGGTGTCTGCCTCGGCTCCGGCGGGCACCATCATCACATCCCCGATCGAGGAGATTGTTAGCCGTGGACCAGCGTAGAGCCCCCGCCGGTTGAGGGCGTCTCCGACCCGAATTCAGATCCTTGGGTGGGCTTTCCGGGGTCGCGAGATCCGACAAACTCCTTTATCTCGGGGGGCGGTTCCGAGAGCATTGAGGGGATGAAAACATGGTGCCATGGCGCCTTTCCGTGCGGCTCGTGCCGGGCGCTATTCGTTGGCCTGCTGTGTTCTGGATGGGGTTTTTCGGCGGCGCATAGCGCAGACGTGGTGATCTATGGGGCGACGCCAGCGGGTATTACTGCGGCGGTGGCGGCGAGGCGGGAGGGGGCGTCGGTGGCGCTGGTGGAGCCGTCGAGAAGGATCGGGGGGATGGTGGCGGGTGGTTTGAGTTCCACGGACACGGGAAATGTGAAGACCATCGGTGGGCTGGCGATGGAGTTCTTCGACCGCTGCGAGAAGCGGTATGGTGCCAAGGAAAAATTCGATTGCGAGCCGAAGGGCTACATGGCCGTCTTCCGGGAGATGCTGGCGGAGGCTGGCGTCGAACCGGAGATCGGCGCGCGCCTCAAGGGAGCGCGCATGGGAGGGGGGCGCATTTCAGCCATCGAATTGCTGGGGGGTCGCGTGCTTGAGGGCAGGGTGTTTATTGACGCCAGCTATGAGGGGGATCTCATGGCGGGGTCGGGTGTGCGATATATCGTGGGCAGGGAACCGCGGGAGAAGTATGGCGAGACCTTTGCTGGGTTTCATCCCAACGAGCCGCGGGGTTTTGGAGCGGATGTGATGACATCGGAATGCCCTTGCGTGGGTGGCGAGGGCCCGCACTACGTGCACGGTGCGCCCTGCGCGATCGATGGGCGCGGGGAGGATGGCGGGCCGCTCTGGGGAATCCAGCAAGCGGCAGCGGCGCCGGGCGACGCTGATGGCCTGACGCAGTCGTACAATTTTCGGCTGTGCGTGACGCGGCGCGAGGATATCCGGGTGCCATTTCCGAAACCCGCCAACTACGAACCCGCGCGATACGAGTTGCTGCTCCGGCTGATCCGGGCGTACCCCGGAATCCGGTTCGGCCGGCTGGTGCATCTGGCGAAACTCGCCAACGGCAAATTCGACCTGAACGCACAGGGCCTCTATTCGACCGACTATGTCGGGGGCAACGCGGGCTATCCGGATGGTTCGCCGGAGCAACGGGCGAGGATATGGCAGGATCATGTTGATTATGATCAGGGTTTCCTCTGGTTCTTGGGGCACGACGAGCGGGTGCCGGCCGAGTTGCGGGAGGAGACGCTCTCATGGGGCCTTTGCCGGGATGAGTTCGAGGACAACGGGCACTGGTCTTACCAGCTCTACGTGCGCGAGGCCCGGCGGATGATCGGCGCATTCGTCATGACGCAGAAGGACGTCCAGGATGATGTCGAGAAGGCGGATGGGGTCGGGATGGGCTCGTTCATCATCGACAGCCACATCGTACAGCGGCTGTTGGCCGCGGATGGCACGGTGATTGACGAGGGTGCCTTCGATGGTTCCGTGATGCCCTATGAGATCCCTTACCGCTGCCTGACGCCCAAGGAGGCGGAATGTGGCAACCTGCTGGTGCCGGTGTGCTTCTCCGCGTCGCATGCCGCGTATTGCTCGATGCGCATGGAGCCGGTGTACATGGCGCTGGGGCATGCATCGGGTGTCGCGGCGGCCATGGCGGCGCGCACGGATGCGTCCGTTCATGGCGTGGATGTGTCGGCCCTGCGGGCGAAGCTCTTGGCACAGAGGGCGGTGCTGACGTTCTTCCAACCCGGCACGGTGCGCGCGAAAAATCTGGCGGGCCTCGTCGCCGACGACCGGAAGGCGGTTTTCATAGGCACGTGGACAACGAGCACGTTCGGGGGCGGTGGGGTTGAAGGGGCCTTTCGCCATGATGGCAATGCAGGCAAGGGGACGAAATCGGCGCGCTACGAGATCGCGGTGCCCGCCGACGGGAAATACGAGGTGCGGCTCTCGCACATCCCTTCATCGAATCGCGCAACGAACGTCCCGATATCGATCGGGCACGCCGACGGCACGGCGGAGGCCCGCGTCAACCAGCGCGAGGCGGCGCCCATCGATGGTCTCTTCGTCTCGGTCGGCGCATTCCGTTTTAGCGTTGGGAAGCCAGCCGTCGTGACCATCGGCAACGCTGGCACCGATGGCTACGTCGCCGCGGACGCCGTGCAGCTCGTCCCCGTGCGGTGAAGCTACCGCCTCAGGGCGGCGCTCTTGATGTCGTCGGGCAACTGGCTCCGTTCGATCCAGGCGCGGGCGGCGTCGGGTTCGTCGCGGACCCATTGCCTGGCGACGTGGCCGAGCACCTGGTGGCGGGTTCTCTCATCGCCGATGGACTGTGCCCAGGAGAAGGCGCCCTCCGGGTCGTCGGCCAGGATGTGCGGGGCGAAGGTGGCGACGGCCGTGTCGCGTGACTGTCCTTGGGGCAGCGAGTTGATCCAGTTGGCGGCGGCCGCAGTGTCCCGGGTGACCCAATTGTTGACGATGCCTCGGACGGCATTCTGCCGGAGATCCCCTTCGGGCAGTTTCATTGCCCATGAGGATGCTTGATTGGGCTGCTGCGCGGTCCAGCCGTAGAGGATGTTTGGCAGGACGTTTTGCCGCGCCTCGGCGTTTGGAAGCTGCGTCACCCAGTTGGCTGCGGCCTCGATATTCTTGGCGGCCCACTGGCCGGCGACCGTCTGGAGGGCCTCGCGCTGAAGTCTGCCGTCTGGCAGCTGCAGCGCGTATGCCGCCGCTGCGGAGGGGTCCTTTGTCGCCCATGCCGAGACGACGCTGGTCATGGCCGCGTGCTGGGTATTGCCGGGGGGCAGGTTGGCCGCCCATCGCAAGGCCCCGTCGACGTCCTGGGTGGCCCATTGTCGCGCGATGTTGCCGGCGACACGGCTCTGGATTGCGCCGGATGGATGGGCGGGGAGCTTTTCGGCGGCCGCCTTGGGATTGGTGGCGGCGAGATGATTCAGGATGGTCTCGAGCGCGTTGTGCTGCATCGGGCCGTTGGGCAATTGCGTGGCGCACGCGCGCCAGGCGGCCTCGGGATCGCGTTCGGCCCACTTGCGGGAGATGGTGTTGATGGCGTCGAACGCATCCTTGTCGGGTCCCAGCTTTGCCGCCAGCGCGAACGCGGCGCCGGGGTCGGCGTCGGCCCAGCCGCGGCATACGGCCGCGAGCGCGCTGTTGCGTTCCTGTGGGTTGGTGAGCGAGGCGGCCCATTCCTGGGCCGCGGCGGGATCGCGCGTGGCCCAATGCTGCGCGACACCGTCGATTGCGCTCTTCCGGTCATCGCCCGAAGCGAGAGTCAGGGCCTTTTTCGATGCCTCGGAGGGATCCCTCTTGGCCCATTCGTTGAAGATGACGGAGACCGTGCCCGGCCGCCTGTCGGCTTCCGGAATCTCGCCGAAGAGCGCGAGCGCGCGCACGGGATCGGAGTGCGCCAGGTGCCCGAGGATTGAGTTCATGGCGTCTGTCTGGAGCCGCCGATCCTGCTGGGACCGGGCCCAGGTCAGCGCCGCATCCAGATCCTGGGTGGCCCAACGTCCCGCCACGATCTGGGCCATCTCGCTTTTTTGCTCGGCCGATGCGGACTTCTCCAGGTGCGCGACGGCCGCCGCCGGGTCGAGATCGGCCCACCGGGCCATGAGCGCGAAGTTGAGCAGGTGTTTCGATTCGGGGTTGTCCAACTGATTGGCCTGGGCGATGGCGTCGCGTATTCTTTCGGGCCCGACTTGATCGCTGTAATAGAGCAGCATTTTGATCCGCTGGATGATGTCGGGGGTGGCATCGAGCCTTCGGCCCATCTCCGCTATGTCGAGGGCCGCGAGTTCCTCAAGCCACTGGGCCGTCTTTCGCGTCAGGGCCGCGGACTTGACGTTCGCGCCCTTGCCCCGCGCGGCGGTGTGCTGGCTGTCGGGATCGCGGCCCTCGAAAGGAGCGAAATCCTGCCGGGACCGCGCGCCAGCCTGCGCCCCGTCCATAGTGGCGAGTCGCGACGGGGATCGGCCGATCAGGAAGCCGATGCCGAAGCCCACGGCGAGCGCCAGTGCCGCAACGAGAGGGAGCAGCGGTCGGGACATAAACAACAGTATACCACAGCCGTGCGGGGCACCTGTAGCCTTAAACATTGGCGGATTCGCGAGGACCTAGGTCCTTCGATAAGCTCAGGGCGAACGGATGAGCGCGAGTTGCCACCAGGGAGGCCCCAGGCCGTTCGCCCTGAGCTTGTCGAGGGGCGGTTCCGGCGTGCGCCTCGACAGTCTAGCGATCGTGGCGACGGCCGGGATCGCGCCACCGGCGGCGTTGGGCGATGTGGATGGCGAGGGGCAACGGGAGGGTGAGGCCTATGATGATGTGGGACCAGCGCGAGAGCGCGCGTAGCGATTCATCGCCCGAGTAGTAGAGGCCGACGCCGGAGAGCACGAGCACCGCAAGCGCCGCCGCGAGGCCGAGGCCGGACGCAATATGCCGTCGTGCGCGCCAGGCGGGGAGGATGTGGGCGACGACGAGCGCGCCGAGGAGGACCTGGACCGCGACGGCGGAGATGCCGTGAATCCGGATCAGGGCATAAGGGGGTGGGGTCTCCGGCCCGGCGATCCAGCCCGCGATGGCATGGCCGGCGCCCGACAGGTAGTTGGCGCCGAGCGCAACCGACAGCGCCACGATCAGCGGACGATCGATCCGGCCGACGCGGGTCCGGTCGGGAAGTTGTTCGTTCTCCATGAGCGTATTGCTTGGGTGCCAAATGACTCGATGACAAGCCCGGCCATGGCCCGGTGGGCGAACCATTTGCGCAGGCCCGCGCGGGATTCGACGAATAGGGCGGTGGCCCACGCGTCGGCGTCGGCGGCGGTGCGGGCCAGGACGGCAGCCGCGGCGGCGGGTCCCGCTGGGACGCCGCCGCAGCGCGGATCGCGGATGTGGCCGGGTCGGAAGGTCTCCGCGGAGACGCAGAGCGCGGCATCGCGGATTGGGATCTCGGCGATGGATCGCCCCGGATGATGCGGGTCGCGGAGATGGATGTGCCACGTGCGCTCGCCGAAGGCGCGGATGTCGCCGCCGGCGTTCACCAGTCCGGCGACGACGCCGGCTCGACGCAGGAGCGAGACGATCTCGTCGATGATAAAGCCCTTCGCGATGGCGCCGAGATCGAGCTTGGCATCCGGGTCTTCGCGTATGACGCGCGTGCCCTGGATCCGGATGGCGGGCCCGAGGCGGAATCCGGTGAGCGGCGTGGGATCGAAGGCGCCGTCGGATTCGCGCCAGATTCTGAGGGCCTTCGCCAGCAGCCGGCGCAGGCGCAAACTCGCGCCGAATGGGCGGTGCGCGGGCCAGGCGTTCAGTCTTCCGACTTCGCCATTGGGCTCGAATCGCGAGAACTGGTGAGAGAGTCGTCGGGCTAACGCGAATGCGCGGTCGGCCGTGCGGTGGAGCGCGGTGGTATCGGGTCCGTGGAGTTCGAGGTGGAGGAAGGTGCCGATGGCCGCGGTGGCGCGGCGCACTGGAAGGAGAGGCTGTAGCGAAGACGCTTCCGGCCTCGGGGTTGATTCTCTGGTCGAAGGGCGCAAGCCCTTCGCCACTCGATCATTGCGGATATTCGGGCGCAGGCTGTTCATCATCGCGGGACGATCCTTTCGGCGAAGAGACGGAGCAGGCGGCTGACGCCCTCGGTGATGTGGCGGCAGGAGAGCGTGGCGCCGCCGATGTTGACGACGTCTTTCTGGAACCGCGGCGGCTTGGACGGGCCATGGCCCTGGAACTGTTTTCTCCATGCGGCGCCCCGGATCTCGCCTCCGTAGCTTTCTCGGTAGGCGAGGATCTCGAGGTGCAGGATCTTGCCCGCAGGATCCACGGCGAGCATGTAATCGATCAGAAGGTGTTTGCCGATGACGGCGTCCAAGAATGCGTGGCCGAGCAAACCGGATGGCCCGCGCGCGTCCCAGCAGCGGGTGGCGCCGCCGCTGATTGCGCGGGGTTCGAAGGAGGCGGCCGAGGGGAAACAGAGCCGCAGCGCCTGATTTGTGTCAAGGTACTGCGCCGCGAAACCGCAGGGGGCCGTTGCGACGATCGCGGAACCGCAGAGGCCAGCGGCGAGCCATGGTTCGATCTTTGGCGTGGGGCGGTGCATGCGGATTAGAAGAAGAACCCGATGGCCATCTGGTACGTATCGCGGCCAGTGCCGCCGTCGAAGCGCTCGCCCTTCCAATCGAATTTGACGGCCAGTTCAGGTGTCGGCAGCCAACACAGGCCGAGCTCGAAAACGTGGCGGTCGGGTGACTCGGGCGACGCTTCCGGATCGAAATCGTTTTCGTCTGAGCCTCCGGCGTAGGGGTTCTGGATGTCGAGCCGCGTGTAGCGGAAGAAGGGGACCAGATCCATGCCCTCGCCCCGGTCCGTGTTCCACGATTCCGGCCAGAGGTGGAGGGCGATCTCTCCAGAGATCCCCTGCATGTGGGAACCGACGTTGTTATCAAAGTCACCGTCGTTGTTGGAGACGAGGTTATGCGGGCGATCGAGATCGACGAACACGTATTCCCCGCGCAGTTCGACGGGCGTCCGCGGGATGCGATAGCGGAATTCGGCATCGTAGATAAATACGCCGGTGCCTCCGAGGGCGCGGGGGTCATGGTCGAACGCGGTCGATGCGCCAAAGTTCGGGTTGTCGGAGCCGCCGCGCTCGGGCGTCGTGTCCGTATAGTAGAAGCTGGCGCTGGCGCCAAGGCCCCGCAGGGCGGGTGGGTCGTAGGCGAGGCGGAACGCGTAGCCCAGCGCATCGTTGGACTGGGCGAAATCGCCGACCGCCGGGCGGGCGCCGCGGAGTCCCCCGTCGAAGGTGATGCCGGGCTTGGATCCGGCGCCCTTGGTATTATCGCCGTCATCGTCGAGTCCCGAGCTGATCTGGAGCTGGTAGCGGAGCCCCTCGGTGATCTGGCCGTAGAGGCCGGTGGACATTTCAAACCATGTGGAGGGGATCAGTTCCCGATAGATGGGCGGGCGCTCCGTGGAGTAGAACTGAGTTGGTTCGTGGTGCAGGTTGAAGTAGCCGACGGGCACCAGGTCGATGCCGGGCGCGCGCCAGGCGAGCCAGTCGGTGAACTGGAAGTCGACGTAGAGTTGCTCCACCTCGATGTTGCCGCCCTCAAACGTTTTCGAGGACGAGTCGGTGGACGAGCCGCCGTGTTCGAACTCGATCTCGGCGTTGAGCACGATCCAGTCGTTGAACTGGTAGGTGGGCAGGAGGACGAGGCGATGGGGGTCCCAGCGGGTGGCGCCGTCACGGCTGCGGATTTTCGTTTCTCCGTAGGCGCCGAGGGAGATCTCCTTGGCGACGGAATTTGCGAATGACTCGAGCGGGCGCTTGTGTTCGGCGGCGCCGGGTTGTGGGACGGCATCCGCCGGACTATTTTGGCGGAGATATTTCACTTCGGCCTCCAGGTCCTCGATGCGCTTGAGGAGCTGGGTGTTCGTCGGGGCCTCGGCGGCGCGCCCATGTGGCAAGACGGAGGAGGCCAGAACGATGGCAATGCAGATCCTTGTCATGGCGCCATGGTACCGATCGGGCACCCGGGCTGCTGCCGGTGGGTTGCGCGTCTTTGACGGGGGATTGCTGCGGGGAAGCCGATGTCAACGCCCGACACCCAACATTCAGCAAGCGACCTCCAGGGCCAATGTCCCCGCGTCTCTGCGGGAGGTCATCCGGGGTCCGTCACGCTTTTCGGCGGGGGTGTGCCGAGGGATACAGACATGGGCAGCAGCCCATGACTTCGCAGAACGCCTTGCTGAAGTGGCTTAGGCTCGAGTAGCCGACATCGAGCGCGGCCTCGGTGACATTGCAGGAACCGGACGAGAGAAGCTCTGCCGCGCGCTCGACGCGGAGCTTGCGGATGAACTTGGGCATCGTCATCCCGACGTGTTTTGAGAATAGGCGACTGAGGTGGAACGGGCTTGCGCCCACGCGACGGGCGAGTTCATGCAGCGGCGGGGGCGAGGCTGGATTCTCGGCAAGGATCGACATGGCCTGGCGGGCGATATCGGCGAGATCGAAAGTCGTGGCGGTCTCGGGGGCGGGCGGGGGCACGAACAGGAAGTTGGCCGCGAGTTCCAAGACCTTTGCGCGATACCATATGGGGAGGGCCTGTTCGCACAGGGGCGGGCGGCGCAGATGTAGCGCGAGCACGTGTTCGGCCGCGGAGAGGTCGCGGACGTGACCGACGGCCGAGGTGGCGGAACGTCCCGTCAGCCAGGCGCGGGCGGCGGGGACGAGGCCCCCACCTTGGCGGCCGAGGGTGCGCTCGATGAAAGGCCTCGCCCAGCGAACCGTGACGAACAGGTGGCGCTCCTCGGCGTGCCGCGTCCCGCAAAGAGGCGCTTCCCGCTGGAAATAGAGACCGGCCGTGCCCGGCAAGAACATGGCGCCCCGACCGGCCGCCCGGATCTCGCCGCGTCCTTCGATATTCAAGCACAGCTCAAGCGCGTCCTTGCCGAAGCAGCAAGCCCAGTCCCAATCCTGGCGCGTCCTGGCCGCCACCGCATCCACGCTGAAGCCGTCGCGGGCCAGATCCCCGTGTAACCGCTCGGTGATCGCGGCGGCCACCGCGGAGGCCCGCGTTCTCTCATGTGAAACTGTGCTCAATATGGTTAGAAGGATGGCTAATGGATCCGGGGCGTCAAGGCGGGTATTCGCGGTCACGGAACGTCGCGCGGATCAAACGCTCGCACGTCGATCCGCAAAGCAACGTGAATGTGGCCGTGCTTTTGCCTTGAGGGAGTGAGCGGTTGGGACGAAAATACGTCCGTCTTCGGGCGCGCATGGTGAGAGTCTTGTTTTGTTTGATGGCTGTTGGCCGAATCATCTCGGCGGTGATGCCCATTTTGCTGATTTGGCCTCTTTCGGGTGGCGCGAATCCCGCATCGTCCTCGGCCTTGCTGATCCCCGAGGTGAAAGCGGACAAACGGATATGCTTTGCGATGTACACGGTGCACCGGGGGGTGCTGAAGCTGACGGCACAACTGTATCCGATTCCTTCTGGGATCGATCGGGACGTGTATCTGGACGTAAGGCGCGGGGGGAGCTGGAAACAAGTCGGGTGCGAGAAAGCGTCGCCCGATGGCTGGGCGGCGACGTTCCGCGTGGAGAATTGGGACGCGTCTGGGGACGTGCCATATCGCGTGCGGCACGGTCGAGTGGCCGAATACCTGGGGATCGTCCGGAAGGATCCGGCGGCGAAGGAGACGATCGTGGTGGCCGCATTTTCGGGAAATGCGCCGCCACTCGGGGATGGGCCCGAAATCCCCAAGAGCGATATTTTGGCGAACATCAAGAAGCTGAAGCCGGACCTCCTATTCTTCGCGGGCGGCCAGGTTTGCGCGCACGAGAATCATCTGGCGCACTGGCTGCGATTCGGGAGGGAATTTGGGGAAGTGCTTCGGGAGTGTCCGGCGGTGTGCCTGCCGGACGCGGATGACGTGGGGCAGGACCGCCTCTGGGGCGCTGGCGGCAAGAGGTCGGAGAAGGAGTCGGGCGAGGATGGCGGATACTATCGGCCGATGGCGTATGTGCGGGAGGTGGAGCGCGCGCAGCTAGGGCATCTGCCTGATCCACATGATGGGGCGCCTTTGCCGTGTGGCCTTGGGGTGTACCACACCGCACTGACGCTGGGCCGGGTGAGTTTCGCCATCCTCGATGGCAGGAAATTCAAATCGGCTCCGGTTGGCGTTATGCCGCAAGCGGGGACAAGGCCGGGGTGCGTGATGACGAATGCATACGATCCCGCGGCGCTGGACGTGCCAGGCGCGGAACTGCTGGGCGAACGGCAGCTGAGTTTCTTGCGCGGGTGGGTGGCGGACTGGGGTGACTGCGACATGAAGGCTGTCCTTTCGCAGGCGGCGTTTTGCGGCATCGCGCAGCTGTATGGGGCCCGCGACCAACGCGTGTACGCGGATCTCGATTCGAATGGTTGGCCGAAGTCGGCAAGAGACCGCGCGCTGGAGGGAATCCGGCCTGCGTTCGCGGTGCAGATCGCGGGCGGTGGCCACCTGGGGTGCGTTGTGCACCAAGGGATCGAGTCATGGAATGATGCCTGTTTTACCTTCGGCGTGCCGCCGATGGTGAACGGCGAACCGCGGTGGTGGGCTCCCGAGGCGCCCGCTAAAAATCGACCGCCCGGAGTTCCGGAATATGGGGGGGAGTTCTTGGATGGTTTCGGGAACAGGATGACGGTGCTGGCGGTGGCGAACCCCCCGGAGGAACCGGGCCCAGGCGGCGCGGCAACGACGCGCGCGGCCGGATTCGGGGTCATAAGATTCCATAAGCCAACGCGCGAGGTCACTTTTGAATGTTGGCCGCGCAACGTCGATATCGGTTCCCGCGATGCGCGCCAGTACCCCGGATGGCCAATCAAGATCCGGCAGGAGGAAAATAACCAGCGCAAACCGACCGGGCATCTCGGTACCCTGACGATCAAGGGCGCGGAGGATCCGTTGGTGGAGGTGGTCGATGATGCCAGCGGCGAGGTCCTATACGCACTGCGGATCAAGGGCACGACGTACAACCTTGGAGTCTTTCGCGATGGGCCGCATACCGTGAACGTGGTCGCAGGCAAGAAACGCAAGAGCTTTCCCGGGGTGTTGCCGACGCGGAGCGGCGGGCCGGCGCAACTGGAGGCCGATTTCTTGCCGCCCCCTCCGCCGGAACCCGAGAAGCCGGAACCAAAAAAGAGGGGCCGGCCAAAGGGGTGAACTGATCGGCCGGTGTGAGGGACGGTGTCGGTTGCCCGCCCCGGATGCACCGCACGAGTTCAAGGCCGTTGGTTCAGGCAGTCCCGGACCGCGCGAACGAGTTTCTGGGGCGAGCAAGGCTTCTGCAAGAAGTTGACCCCCTCCTTCAGCTCGAACTCCTTTCCGACCACATCCGCGCCGTAGCCGCTCATGTAAATGGCGGGCAGGTCGGCCTTTTCGGCGTGGAGCCTCGCGACCAGCTCGCGACCGGTCATTCCGTCGGGCATGACCATGTCGGTCAGGACAAGGTCGATGCGCTCGCGGTTCTCCGGCCAGATCTTCAGTGCCGCGACCCCCGAACTGGCCTCGAGCACCGTGTAGCCGTGGGGTTCGAGAATATGATGCACCAGCATGCGCACGGAGG
Source organism: Verrucomicrobiota bacterium (assembly GCA_029560585.1). Lineage (GTDB taxonomy): Bacteria > Verrucomicrobiota > Verrucomicrobiia > JADLBR01 > JADLBR01 > JADLBR01. The sequence continues at coordinate 96,002 of JAKQKQ010000008.1, forward strand.
GTTCGTCTTCCACGAGGAGAATTGTCTCCGTTCCCCCGCGCACCGGTTCTCCCACGACCGGTTCGCCCTCTTTCGGCTCGGGCCGATCGGCCAAAGGCAAGTACACGCGGAAGACGGTGCCCTTGCCGACTTCGCTGCCGACCGATATCCATCCGCGATGCTGGTGGATGATGCCATACGCGGTCGCCAGACCGAGGCCGGTGCCTTTGCCCTCCGCCTTTGTCGTGAAGAATGGTTCGAAGATGCGCGGCATGATCCCGGGCGGGATGCCGCACCCCGTGTCTGAAACGGTCAGGCAAGCGTATTCACCCGGCCTGGCTTGGGGATTGAGTTCCACATATTCAGGGCCAATCGATTCTGTCGATGTGCAGAGGGTGAGTTGTCCGCCCTGCGGCATGGCATCGCGGGCATTGATTGCCAGATTCAGGAGGACTTGCTCCACCATGCCGACATCTGCCTGGACGGGGGGCAGAGGTTTCAAGAATTTACATTGCAGTTGAACATCCTCGCCGATGATGTGGCGGAGCATCATGACGAGGTTGCCGATCACGTCGTTCAGGTCCACCAGCTGGGAATGCAGGACCTGTTTGCGACTGAGCGAAAGCAACTGGCGCGTCAGGCCGCCGGCGCGCTCCGAGGCGGCGATGACCTGCCTCAGGTGGTCGCCTGTTTTGGCGTCAAGGCTCTCGCCCGCGCCCAGGATCAGCTCCGCGTTGCCCCGTATGACCGCCAGCAAGTTGTTGAAATCGTGCGCCACGCCGCCGGCGAGCCGTCCGACGGCTTCCATCTTCTGCGACTGGCGGAGTTGCTCCTCCAGCTGTTTGCGCTCGGTGACGTCCCGGACCAGCGCCAGCATCAGCTCCTTCCCGTGCAGGATGATCGGTGTCAGGTCCATGTGCACGGGGGCCACCGATCTGTCCTTCCGGGTTATTTCTGCCTCGTGCCACGCGCGTCCTTCGTGCCGTACGGTGGTGGTGCGCTGGTCGAGGATCTTTCCCAACGACGCCAGTTGTGGGGTCGAGCCGAACCTCGTGCCGACGATTTCCCCGCGCGTCTGGCCCAGCATTTTTTCTGCCTGGGGGTTGGTGTCTATGATGCGTCGGCTCGCCACGTCAAACAGGAAGGCCGCATCGCTCAGGCATTCAAAAAGCTGGCGGTACTTGTGCTCGCTCTCGTGCATCGCCTGTTCGGCCTGGCGTTTCTGCCGCCGCACTTGAGCCTCGCCCAATTCGCGCTCGATGGCCGGCACCAGGCGCTTGAGGTTTCCTTTCACCACGTAGTCGTGCGCCCCGGCTTTCATCGCCTCCACAGCGACATCCTCGCCCATGGTGCCCGAGACGAAGATGAGAGGCATGTCGTGGCCACAGGAGCGCACGATGTCCATCGCGTCGGCGCCGCTGAAGCCTGGCATGGTGTAGTCGCAGAGGACGACGTCCCACGTCTGCCGGGCCAGCGCGGACTTCAGCGTCTCGGCCCTGTCCGCCCGTTCGTAGCGCACATCGTAGCCCGCGCGCTCGATGTGGCGGGCGATCAACCCGACATCACTGGGGGAATCATCGACCATGAGGATGCGCAGTAATTTCGCCATGATCCTATCGTCCGTTGGGCGGCACCTCGTTCAGCGCCAGCCAGTAAACGCCAAGCTGGGCCACGGCGGCCGAAAACTCGGCAAAGCTCACGGGTTTTCGGACGTAGCTGTTGGCCCCGAGGCTGTAGCTGTCCACAAGATCCTGTTCCTCTTTCGATGTGGTGACCACCACGACTGGCAGAAACCGCGTGCGCTGATCCGCGCGGATGCGCCGCAGCACCTCAAGGCCATCCATCTTCGGCAGATTCAGGTCCAGGAGCACGACCGCCGGCAGCTCGTGGCTCTTTTGCGCGAACAGAAAGTCCAGGGCCGCCTGTCCGTCCTCGGCGACCACGAGCTGGTTGGCGATATGACTTTTTGCGAATGCCCTTTGCGTCAGTTTGATATCGCTGGGGTTATCTTCCACCAGCAAGATGGGTCGACTAGTCATGGTTTGGCTCCTTGTTTGGGAGGGTGAAATAGAATGTGGCGCCCTGCTCCGGCAGGGCCTCGGCCCAGACCTTGCCGCCGTGCCGGTGAAGGATCCGCTGCACGGTGGCCAGGCCAATGCCTGTCCCCGGGAACTCGCTCGGGCGGTGCAACCGCTGGAATGGCGCGAAGAGCTTGGATGCGTGGGCCATGTCGAAGCCCGCGCCGTTGTCGCGGACAAAGAAGACATCATCGTGCGTCGTGGCGATCCCTGGTGGGGCGGCTGGGGGGGTGTCCCCCGAGGACGGCGGGGTTGTGATTCGTCCAATCTCGATCCTCGCCGCGTCTTTCTTTTCGGTGAATTTCCAGGCGTTGCCGAGGAGGTTCTCCAACACCTGCCGGATGAGCTGGGGGTCGCCGGTGCCGGCGAGGCCGGGAGCAACGATGATTTCAATCTGCCGCCCCGGCTCACACTTGCGGAGGCTGGCGACGATGGCGTGGGTCATCGCGGTGAGGTCCACGGTTTCTTGGCGCAACTCGGCGCGCACCACCCGGGATAACTCCAGCATGTCGTCGATCAGTTGGCCCATCCGTTGCGCCTCGGCGCAGACCTGCGCCAGGTATTCCCGGGCCTGTTCGTCGAGTTTCTCGCGGTAGTCCTCCAGCAGCGCCGTGCTCCAGCCGTCGATGCCCCGCAGCGGCGCGCGCAGGTCGTGGCTGACGGAGTACGCGAAGCTCTCCAATTCTTTGTTGGCCGCCTCCAATTCTGCGGTGCGGTCGCGGACGCGCTGCTCCAATTCGGCGTTGAGCTGCTGGATCTGTGCCTGCGCCCGTTTGCGCTCGGTGATGTCGAGACCGACCTCCATGACCAGGGGCGAGCCGTCGGTATCTGCGAAAGGGAAGTCGTAGATGTCATAGTTTCGGTGATCCGGGCCGAGCCACTCCCAGTGATGGGGCGCATTGGTCTTGAGGACCGTATAGGTCTCGCAGTTCTCGCAGGGCTCGGTGCGGTTGAACAGGTATTCGTAGCATCGTCGGCCACAAGAGTCGCCGAAGCGTTCGCGGAAATAGCGGTTGGCGAAGGGCACGTGATAATCCGGCGTGAGCAAGATGAGGTAGGCCGGCAGCCTGTTCAGGACGTCGCTGAAACGCTGGCGCTCGGCGCGCACGACGGCCTCGGCGCGCTTGCGGTCGGTGATGTCGCGGGCGGCGGCGAACACGCCGGTGATGTCCCCCCGCTCGTCGCGGTAGACGGAGGCGTTGTAGAGGACGGCGGTGACGTGGCCATCGGAGTGGCGGAGGTCCAGCGGGCAGTCGCGTAAGAGGCCGTCGCGGAAGACCTGCTGGTAGGCGGAGCGGGCCTTCTCCGGCTCGGTGAAGTAGTCGCAGAAGTCGGTGCCGATGAGCTGGAGCCTGGAGCGGCCGGTGACCGATTCGGTGGCGGCGTTCACGTCGGTGATCTTGCCGTCCGCGCCGATGGTCACGAGCGGGTCGAGGCTGGCCTCGATGAGGCTGCGGTTGTAGGCGCTGGCTTTCTGCAGCGCGGCCTCGGCCTGCTGGCGTTCAAATTTCGTGCGCAAGGCGGTGATGCCGTAGGCCAAGTCCACGGCCAGTTTCATCAGCAGTTCGACTTCCTCGTCATTAAATGCCCCGGGTTCGCCGGCATAAATTGTCAGCGCCCCGAACACGATATCGTTCATTCGCAACGGCAGTGCCGCGCTGGAGGCAAAGCCCAGGCGGATCGCCTCGGCGCGCCATGGTGCAAAATTGGGATCGGTGAGGAAATTGCGGCAAGTCGTTGGGCGGCCCGTGCGAATGGCGACGCCGGTGGGCCCGCGCCCACGCTCGGTGTCGGCCCAGGTGATGTGTGCCTTCTCGAGATAGCCTTTCTCATAGCCGGCATAGGCGGCGGGCCGGACGCTTTTGAGTTCGTCGTGTTCCGCGTAACCGACCCAAGCCATGCGGTAGTTGCCCTCGCTGACGATGGTCTGACATATCGACTCCAATAATCCGGTTTCTGTGGTGGCGCGGACGAGTTCCTGGTTGCAGGTACTGATCGTGCGCAACGCGCGGTTGACCCGGCGCAGTGACTCCTGCAGCCGCTGGTGCTCGGAGAGATCGGCCACCACGGCGCAGATGGGCGCGCCCGGCTCATCGGGGATGCTGAGGGTCAGCTGCACCTGCACGGCCGCGGCATCCTTGGGCTGAAGCAAGAGTTCGCCCGTTACAGGACCGCGCTTGCCTCGTGCCAGCAGCGAATCGAAGGTCGGCCAACAGGCGGATGCCACGAGACCACGCAGTTGGGAGCCGATGAGGTTTGGGAGCGGCGTGCGAAGCAGTTGGGCAAGGCGGGGGTTCGCATACAGGATGGTGCCATCCTTCGCCAGCATGCCGACGCCTTCGTTCGAGGATTCGATGAGGGCGCGGTAGGGCGCTTCGGCGCGTCTGGCCTGCCCGCCCCTGACTGGGGCATCCGTCTTGCCAGTGCGGACGGCGCGCGGGATCTTCTGCGCTTTCTTCAGCCTGGCACGCAGCCCGGCGTTTTGCCGAAGAGATTCTGCCTTCTTTTTCGATGTTTTTTTCATCGCCGCTTTGATGCCCGCTGGGCCGATGCCTGTTTCTGGTGGGCGATTCGAGAATCCATGTGTTCCAGGGCTATCCAGATGCGGCACCTGTGGTCACTGCCCATGACTGCAGCAGGAGATTTGAGGGTCGATGTTGGTTGTGCTGGTGGCGGAGGGGCACCTGCCTCGTTCTTGGTCGTCACAGAACACATCCCAGCACGCGACCGAAAGAACTCGTTCATAGGCACACTCACCGTCTCGCTTCGACGGCGCGTCGAAATCAGGGGACCATGTCTCGGATTCAGGACAATGCGCCGCTCGCGCGAGGGCAATGGATCAAATCGGTGCTTCCAATCAAACGAAAACCTTACTTCAAATTATGCACCGGGACATGATGATCAAACGGTTTTTCGGGCTTGGGACGGAATTCATCTTCTATAATCGCAGATAGTTACGAGTCGTTCTGCCGGCGTCCCTCCCATGCCCACCGCGATGATATCGCGGGCGGGTTCTTCAACGGTCTGCTGGGCGTTTGGGTGGGCCGGCTTTTGATCGACTTACACCGGCTGGGTGCGCCCGGGGAGCGGGACCGGAGGAACGGGCAGGGGACCCAGCTCGTACTTGGTCGGGCGGAGATCGAGTTTGGATGCGTTCATGATCCAGTCCCACTGGATCGCGCGGCCGGTGTAGGCGGCGGTGCGACCGAGGACGCCGGTCATGGTTGCCTCGACGAGGCGGGTTCCTTCGATGAGGGGTTTTCCTTCGCGGATGCCACTGATGAGGGCCTTGTGCATGATGTCGTCGCCGCTGGCGGGCTTGCCCTCGAATTTCCACGGTTTCTGGCCGTCGATGCGGGCCTGGCCGCGGTCGACTTCCGCGAAGCCCCTGGTGCCATGGATGATGTTTCCGATGCGATTGGTGACGCCCTTGATCTGGGTGGCGAAGGCGAACATCGTCAGGCCGTTCGGGTACTCGTACCGGATCGCGAAGTGGTCATAGATGTTGCCAAACTGCGGGCCGGTGCGGACCTGTCGGCCGCCCACGCCCTGCGCGACCTTCGGGGTCGCGCCCATGACCCAGTTGGAGACGTCAAGGTTGTGGACAAGCTGTTCGACGAAGTGATCGCCCGAGAGCCACGTGAAGAATGGCCAGCATCGGATCTGCCACTCCATGTCGCTCCACTCGGGCTTGCGGTCCTCATAGTGCCAGAGTTCCATGTCGCCAATCCAGTGGGACTCGATGTGCGTGAGTTCGCCGATCTGGCCATCGCGGATGCGCTGGATGAGCTCGAGGTATTGGGGGGCGTAGCGCTGCTGCGTTCCGACGACCATGGAGAGTTTTTTCTCCTCGGCGCGTTTCGTCGTTTCGGCGAGGGAGCGGAGGCCGACGGGATCGACGCCGCCCGGTTTCTCCAGGAACATGTGTTTGCCGGCATCGACGCAGGCCGCCGCCATCTCGGGGCGGAAACCGGGGGGCGTGAGGAGCATGACGAGGTCCACGTCTTTCAGGGCCAGCACCTTTTTGTATGCGTCGAAGCCGAGAAAAATGTGGTCCGGGCCGACCGTGGTTTGATCGGGGGCCTCTTTCTGGAGTTTCTTCAGCGCTGCGTCGACCTTGTCTTGGAACATGTCGGCGATGGCGACGAGTACGACGCCCGGGGAAGATTTGAGGAGAAAGGCGGCGTCCATGGTGCCGCGGCTTCCGGCGCCGACCATGGCGACGCGGACCTTGTCGGAGCCTGCCGCGAAGACCCCCGGGATGGGTGCGGCGAGGGCTGTGGCTCCGGCGGCCGTGGTTCGGATAAAGCTCCTGCGGGAGAGGGTGGGGCGGGTTGATTGCATGGTATCTGTCTCCTGTATCTGGGCCGACCGCCGCCGGGGATCCTGGAAGAGATCACCGGCTGATCACGTGAACGGTAGGTTCTTGCCGCGTGAGGCGCATGTCAAGCCGATGGGGAGCGCCACGATTGCCGGGCGGTTGGATTGTGCCCTATGATCACTCGGGCACCCGGTGAACTATCATGGGATTTGGCGATGAGATCATGGTGACCGCGGAGGCGCGGCGGCTGAACGATGCCACAGGGAGGGCCGTGCGGATCGTGGACAGGCATGGGCGGTCCCGGTGGAACGAGGTCTGGGAGAATAATCCGAGGGTGGCCGCACGAGATTTCTGCGGTGAGGTCGCAACGCTGCGGAACGGGCCAGGATGCCGGCACTATCTGGTGGAGGCGCGGCGCGATAGATTCGTGTTCCGGGCCGGGGCGGTGACGGCGCCCGGCGAGATATGGTTTGATGCGGCGGAGCAGGAGGAAGTGGAGGCGATGCGCGCGGGACGACCGTACGTGCTGATCGAGCCCAACGTGGATGCGGGCTTCGGCCACACGGTCAACAAGGACTGGGGGTTCGAGCGTTGGCAGGCGGTTGCGCGGGCGTTATCGGGCGTGCGCTTCGTGCAGGCCGGGCCGGCTGGCGTGCGGCGGCTTGAGGGGGCGGAGCCGTTCGAGAGCGGCAGATTCCGGCGAGCGCTGGTGGCGCTTGCTGGTGCGGCGCTGTTCGTGGGATCCGAGGGCGCCTTGCATCACGCCGCGGCTGCGCTCCGCATCCCGGCGGTCGTTGTGTTTGGGGCTTTCGTGTCCCCAGCGGTGACGGGGTATGCATCTCAGAGGAATATTGCGGTGCCGCATCCCGGCTATCCTCTGGGGTGTGGACTGCGGACCGGTTGTGCCGACTGCCGGGCGGCGTTGGACTCAATCCCGGTGGCGGAGGTCGTCAGGCACATCCAGGGGGCACTGGCGGGCGGCGGCGCGATCGACTAGGATTGATCAATGGTAGTGGTGGTCGGTGCGGGTTTCGTGGGGACGGCGATCGCGCGGGGGCTGGCGTCGGCGGGGAGGCGATATGAGTTGCTGTCACGGGCAGGGGTTGATTACTGCGATCCCGGGAAACTCGAGCGATGGCTGGACGCGCATCCCGCCAGGGTGATGCTGAATGCCTCGGGCTGGAACGGGCGGAATGTGGATGACGTCCAGCGAAATGCGGAGAAGAGCCGCGAGGCCAACGTGGCCCTGCCAGAGAGCCTGGCGCGCGTGTGCGCCTCGAGGGGGGTGGCCTTCGCGCACCTTTCGACGGGATGCGTCTTTCACGGCCGCGGACCATTTGCGGAGGGGGACGCACCGAATTTTCTGAGGACGGTGTACGCGCGGCACAAACTGGAGGCCGAGGGACGGATTCGCGATATCGGGGACGCGTGGATATTCCGGATCAGGCTGGCTTTCAGCGGGGGCGATCACCCCAGGAATCTGCTATCCAAACTTCGCGATTATCGGCGGATACTGCCGGGCAGGCAATCGGCGACGTGGCTTGAGGATTTTTCTACGCGATGGTTGCGCGTCGTGGAGGGTGCGCCAGCGGGGATCTACCATGCGGTGCAACCCGTGCCGATCGAAATTGTGGCCGCCGCAAGGGCGCTGGGCAATCACGCGCCCCTCTGGGAGGAGGCGTCGTTCTTGCGGGAGGGGCATGTGCCGAGGAGCGAGTGCGAGCTGGCGACGGCGAAGTACGAGGCGGCGTCCGGTGGCCATGTGCCGGATGGGCCGACGGCGGTCACGGTGTGCGTGCGGGAACTCCTCAGGTGTGGCGGGAGATGAGGCGGCGCCACCATGGGGCGCGGCGCCGTGGTTGGACGAGGGGTTTCTCGGAGTCCTCCTGGAGATAGCCGAGGGACAGGAGAAGGGGTTTTTCGATGGCCAGCACCTCCTGCAACTGCCTCTTGTGGGCGGCCCTGAACTTTCCGATGGACGCGGTTCGCACGGAGGGGGCGACGGCGCGGATCGCGGGTTCCGGCCTGGCGATGCCCGCGAAGCGCAGGATCTCGCGGGCAGTCTTGTCGAACGAAAGGCAGAGGTCCTCGTAGCGGACCTCGAGGAGGCGTTCGCGCATCATGGCACCGTACGCGCGGCCCACGGCGACGCTGTTCGTCCAGTGGATGGCGTTATAGACATGGCTGCGCCTCAGGTACTGCTCCTTCTTCAGGCGATCGCCGTGCCAAACGCGGATGCGGTCGGTGTCGAAGTAGATCTTGCGCCAGAAGGCGGTGTTTGGGGCCTGGTGGTCGCAGAAAGCCACGTCGCGGCCATCGCGGATGAGGTGGATATATTTCGCATCGGGGAAGATGCGATCGATGACCGGGAGGACGTAGGCGGTCTCGCAGAGTTTCCAGCCCCACGGTTGGCCCGGCCAGCATCCCTCCAGGTGCGCGTCGAATGCGGATCGCGCCAAATCGGCCAATTCGCCGCCATCGCGCGGGTTTTTCCAAAGGGGCCCGTAGTCGGGGTAATATTGGCCGACGAGGGATTCGACGAGGCGCAGGATATCGAGCGAGTCGCGCGATTCGTTGAGGTTGGCGCCGAGGAAGATGCCGCTGGCCTCGAGGAGGTTCGCCAGCAGTCGGCTTCCGGAGTGCGATTTGTTGTAGACGACGATGGGGGGAGAGAATCCGGCCATGGCATGGCGGAGTGCGTCGAGGGGAGTGTCGCCAGGGCTCATGATCAGCGTGCAGCGCTTGTGCTAACGGTCTCAGGAGATAGCATACGGGTGCCGCGATGGCGGTCGAGCAACGAGATGCATCCCCGTATTTTCCGCGAGTTTGGACGGATCTGTCGCGAGTATGGCGCGCTGGGTTCGGTACTGGAGATAGGGGCGGTACCCGGGCCCGATTCGCTGCTGTGCCTCGATGCGCTGGCGCATGCCGCGCGGAAGGTGGGGGTCAATCTGGATCCGCCATCGCAGTTCCGGGATTTCCAGATCGTGCAGGCCAATGCCAATCGGCTCGACATGTTCGAATCCCGCAGTTTTGACACGATCCTCTGTAACGCGACATTGGAGCACGATCCATTCTTTTGGAGGACGCTGGAGGAGTTGAGGCGGGTGGGGAGGCCGGGGGCGGTGGTGATCATCGGGGTTCCGGGCTACGCGAGCCACCGTTGGCTGGAACGGATCAAACGGCGGGGAGCGGCATCGGGGGGGCGGCGCCTGTCCGAGGCGATGCGCGCATCGACGCCGACGCTGGTGGTGCACGATTACCCGGGGGATTACTACCGTTTTAGCGAGCAGGCGGTCAGGGATGTGTTTTTCGGCGGGATGCGCGATGTCAAGGTGCGCCGGGTGATGGTGCCCCCCCGAATCATCGGTGCCGGGCGCCTGCCCTGATGCGGTCGGTCAACCCGGCGTTTGTGCGCCGCAGGCCGATCCGTCCTCAGGCAGCGGCGCGGAGGCGCTCGACGATTTCGAGCAGAACGGGAAACCACCGGCGCACGGAGTATTCTGCCTCGCAGTGGTGGCGGCCTCGATGGCCCATCTGATGGCGCAGGGCGGGGTCGCGGATGAGGGCGCCGATGGTTTCCGCCCATTCGTTCTCGGACCGCGCGGCGAACCCCGCGGCGCTGGCGGCGATGATCTGGGCGTTGACGCCGAGGGGCGTCGCGATGAATGGCAATCCTCCAGCCATATACTGGAGGATCTTCGTGGCGCACTTGTGTCGCTGGAACGGCTCGTCAACCAGCGGCATGAGGCCGATGTCCATTTGTTCGGAGATTCTTTCCTCGACGCGGGGAGACCACGGAATCCAGCGCCAGCGGAGATCGGCGGAGGGGGGACACGGTCTGGGTCGCGAGACGATGACGAACTCGAATCCGAGGGTCCGTTGCAGGCGGCCGAGTGTCTCCCAATGCGGGAACAGGGTCATCTTGATGGAGAGGTCCGAGCCGAGCCAGCCGACGCGAATGGGACCGGCGGTGGGTTCCTCGTAGTCGCGGACGAGGTAGCGGTCGGTGTCCACGGCCGTGGGCAGCACCGTGACGCGATCGGTGAATCGGCGCGCATGGTTCGCGAGGTATTCGTTTCCCGCGGTGACCCATCGGGCGTTCTCGCACATCCACTGGACCTGGGGTCCCTGTTCCCCGAAGTAAATGGCGTCATCGAAATCGTAAATGACGCGGGGATTGCTCCGCAGCAGGGCCTGCTCCCAGCCGATGTCCCAGTCGAGGGTATCGCGATTGACGAAGACGACGTTGACGGATGCGGCATCGCGGATATCCCGTCGGCGCGCGATCTCCCGCAGCCATCGGAGGGCCAGTTTGTAGCGCGATTTCCACGGCTGTTTGTGGAATGGTCTCGGGAAAGGCCGTGGGGGGATATTGGGCCGGACGAGGGCGCGCCAGCCGGCCTTTTTGAAGTGGGGGCGGTATTGGATGAATCTGAAACGGCTGGCCGGATCGAATGTGCTGTAGGTGAAACCCATTATGACTGGCATGGCACGGGTTCCATTGAAACGTCGCACGATCGAGGTGGCAACGCCTATCGGCCGGTCGCCGTCCGGTGGCGCATGACTTCCTCGTAGAGGGATGTGATTTTGACGAACTGGTCAATGTCGCGGAACCGATTTGCGCGCCCGGCGGCCGCCGTGCCCATCTGCGCCCAGCCATCCGGGGTCTTGTGGGCGAGCATGGCGGCCGCGAGGGTCCGCGCGTCAGACGGGTCCGGGACAATGAAACCATCGAGGCCGTCTGCCATCATCTCGGAGGAGCCATTGTGGGGGGATGTGATGACCGGGAGGCCGCTGGCCAAGGCCTCCAGTGTGGTCAGTGGGCACGGGTCGTAGAAGGCGGGATGCACCATCGCGTCGGCGGCGTGGTAGAAGGGCCTGAGGTCCTTGACGTAGCCGAGAAAGCGGACCCGGTCGGCGACGCCCAGGCGGCGGGCCTTCTGCCGGTACTGTTCCACGGGGCCATTGCCCGCCAACCAATATTGCAGGGCGGTCGCGGGCTCGGTTCTGGCGGTGATCGCCAGAGCCCGGAGGACATTTTCGGCCCCTTTGAGGGCGAAGTTCTGGGCGGCCTGCAAAAAGACGATCGCGTCGCCCGCGCCAAATTCGGCGCGGATCCGGGGGCGATTGGCGTCGCGTCCGCATGGTGAAAATCGGCGCGTGTCGATGCCGTTGCGGATGACCCGGATCCTCGCTGGGTCGACGCGGTGGAGTGATACGAGTTGTTCGTGGACCAGATTGGAGACGGCAACGAGGGTGACCCTGGGGTTCGCGAACGCCCGTTCTTCGACGCGCCTGTGCGCGCGGTACCATCGGCGCCACTTGGGCACGAGGAATTCCCGCCATCTCTGCATGAGTGGGCGGGCGGGGCACTCGGCCTTGCGGGAGGCGAGGCGCGTCCCTCCGTGAAGATGGTAGATGTCGCAGTAGCCGATGCTTCCGGTGTCGTGGATGATGTCCGGCGCCAGTTGGCGGACCGCATTTTCCAGGGCGGAGGCGCGCGCGGCGAAAGACTTGGGTCTGGTCACCTGCAAAGGCTCAACACCCGGAGGAAGGGCTGCGGACTTGATGACGAAGGCGACCACGTGAACGCCGTGCCCTTCTTCCGCGAGCCATCGGGCGTAATGGCACGTCCAGTTCTCCAGTCCGCCCCAGGATGGGTCGAACCGGTTGAGGATGAGTCCAACCCTCATGGCAGGGCACCTGTCCTGGCGAGGGCCCGACGGAGTTCGCTCATGACGGTGTCCACGCTGAGTCCTCGCATGCAGCGGTGGTGTTCCAACGGGCAGACCTTCTGCTGGCATGGGCCACATTCGACGGGAATCCTGAGCCACGATTCGATGGGGTAGTGCGTGTCGGTCCACTCGGGTGCGGTTGGCCCGAAGAGCGCGATGACGGGCAGCCCAAAGGCCGCGGCAATGTGGCGTGGGCCGCTGTCGGTCGTGACCAGCGCCGCACAGCGCCTGAGGCAGGCCTTCGTCAGGCCGAGGGAGACATCCTGGCCAGCCATGTGCGCGACGTTCGGGTGACCCGCGGCGCGGCAGATCTGGCGCGCGCGGTCGCGCTCTTCTGGCCCGCAGATGACGAGCGCGTGGCGGCCGAGTTCCGTGGCGATGCGGCGGGCCAACTCGGCGAAGTATTCATCGGGCCAGAGTTTCGCGCCACCATAGGCGCCGCTGGAATTCAGTGCGATCACGGAACCATTCTCCGGGAGTCCCAGCGCGGCGAATGCGGCCGAGGCCCCGGCCTCGTCCTGGGGCCTGGTGGCGATTTCCATCCGCGGGTTTCCCACTGGACAACCGAGGGCGCGGGCGATCCCGAGGTAATAATCTACGGCGACGGCGCGCGGCCATTCGCCGTTTGCGCCGGGTGGACCAAGGGGTTCTGTGAGCAGGTGATCGCGGCCGTTGCGGGCGTAGCCAATCCGTCTCCTGGCGCTGCCGGCCCTGGCCAATTCGGCGGTGCGGACGTTGTCGGTCAACAGGACGGCCAGATGGAAGCGCCGTCGGCGCATGCGTGCGGCCACCGCCTTGGCACGGACTGCGTTGTCTGGGGAGCGGTGGTCGAAGGGCCACAGCTCATCCAGGAATCGGCAACCCTCCAGGACGCCGATCACGTTGGGCCTGGCGATTCCGACGAGACGAGAGACGGTGCCGAAATGGTGGCGCAGGGCGCGCAGGGTGGGGGTGGCCATCACCGCATCTCCCACCCAATTGGGCATGAAGATGACGATGCGGTAACCGGGCCACAGTCGGCGGAACGGGTGCGGCAGCAGATCCACGCCCGACACTCATACCGCAGCGCCGCCATGGGCGCGAGTCGGCATTGAAAGGGCGGAGAGAGGTGGGCAGAGTGTGCGCAGTTAATGATTCCAGGGATGACTTTCTGGGAGAGGGCGGCACTTGGGGTGCGTGGCGCGTGGCTGGGCGCGAGGGACCGGGATCTGCGCGGGCTGCACCCATTGCTTCGCGATTGCCCTTTTGCGCCGGTTGTGCTGGGCCGGCCGCAGCCGCGACGATTGGTCGTGATAGGATCTGGGCTGACGCAGTGCCCGGAGGCATGGCTGCGCGGCGAAGATATCGGTGCGGTCTTCGTGAATGACAAGATGTTGGGTGTCGGGAGCTATTCGCATCTTGCGCCGTATGCGATCGTGACCCGCAAGAGCCCGACGGCAGGCATCGTGGAGGATTTCGCCCTGCGGCATCCGGCGCGCCCGCTCGTGTTCGTGTTCGATTCGGGCAAGGGGGCGCGGATGTTGCGTGACGAAGGCGCGCGGGTATTCAACTTTCCAGTGAACCGGGGGCGGGATGGGGCATGGTTCGAGGCGTACAACCGCGCCGTCAGGCGCCGGTCGGGGAACACGGGACTTCGGCTGACTACAGGTTTCTACATCACCCTGTGGCTGCTATCGGGGGCGCAGGAGGAGATCACGATCACGGGGTTCGACGGTCACCGCGGGCTCAAAGACACGTCGGAGTATCAGTTCATGACACGGCCAGCCGATCGGATGGATCCGAGGTATCACGACTTGAGTTTCGAATGGATCTTCATGGAGGCGGCCGTGGAGATCGCCCGGCGCCGGGGCGTCCGCGTCAATGTTGCCCGGGGTGAGGGGGGCGTCACCTGAGCGATCTGCGGAATGTCTCGGCGCGCTCGCGCATGTCGGTGAGTCTCGGCCTGTAGTAGGGATCGGGCACGACGTTCGTTGTTTCGAAGGGGTCGTTCTTGAGGTCGAAGAGGGCCTCGGCGCCGGGGCCGTTCTGTTTGGTGTAGGTGATGTATTTCCAGTCGCGGGTGCGAACACCCTCGCAGGGCTCGATGTGTCTGGGTGGCTTGGGGGCGTGCTCGTAGAAGAAGCTTTCGCGGATGGGCCGGTTCGGTTCGCGGAGCTGGGGCAGGAGGCTGCGGCCCTGCATCGTGGGCGGTGTGGGGATTCCCGCCAGATCGAGCGTGGTGGGGGCGATGTCGATGTTGAGCGCCATCTCGCCACAGGCCTGGCCGTGTCGGCCGACGATGGCGGAGGGACCAGAGACGATCAGGGGAACGCGTATGGATTCCTCATGCATCAGCCATTTGCCGAAAAAGCCATGCTCGCCGAGGAAATGTCCGTTGTCGGACGTGAAAAAGATGACGGTGTTTTTGGCGAGATCGCGTTTGCGCAGTTCGGACGAGAGGCCGCCGACGCATCGGTCGATGCCCTCGATGAGGCGGTAGTACTGCCGCTGGTTGCTCTGGCGGGGACCGTCGATCGAGGGGTCCTCGGCAAATTTGAGGCCCCTATCGTTCTCGAGCGAGGCCCGCAGGAAGTCGGGTTGGCGGAGGGCATCTTCCCTGGAGACGTTGGGGCGGGATGGCATCTCGATGCCGGAGAAATTTTTTTCAAACTCTGGGGCGAAGCCGCCCCATGGACCGTGGGGCGCCTTGAAGCTGACCGACAGGCAGAAAGGTTTCGCGGGGTCGCGCTGGTCGAGGAAGCTCCGGATTTTTTCGGGGAGGATCTGTGTCTCAAGGTGCTGGGGGTTCTGGAGCGATGGGTGTGGGCCATTCTCTCCGGTGCCGTCTTTGGCCCGGGCATCCTTGGGGCAATCGCAGAAAAAATTGGCCCGATTCGTTGTGCCATCGTTGTTGACGTAGTTGCAGTTCTTGCCATGCCAATAAGAGGTCTGGCCCATGTCGCCGGCCCAGAAGTCGAATTCCATGGCGCAGCGCTGGAAGTATTCGCGATCATTCTGCGCGGTGCCCCACTTGCCCATGAAGCCTGTCCAGTAACCGTTCTTCCGAAGGATGCTCGGATATGTGGTTGCGAGATTGGCGATGGGGGTTTTGAAGTCGTTGATGCCGTGGCGGCGCGCGTACTGGCCCGTGAGGATGGAGGCGCGGCTCACGGCACAGATAGAGGTTGTCACAAACGCGTTTTGGAAAAGGGTGCCATCCGCGGCTAGGCGGTCGATGTTTGGGGTTTTCAGCACGGCGTTGCCAGCGCAGGACATGGCGTCCCAGCGCATGTCATCGGCGAGCAGGATGATGATGTTGGGTTTTGGGGTTTCGGCGTTGGCGAGGGACGCCGTCAGCAGCAGGGCGAGCAGGGGGAGTTTCATCGGTCAGCGGGTGCCAGGGAACAGGCCGCCTGGGATGCCTGAGCCCATGGCTGGGGGCGTCAGGTTCTGTTGGCTGAATCCCGGGGGCACGTCGAATGTATCAGCGGCCACGGTCTCTTGGCGGATGGACTTGAGTTCCCACTGCGAGTCGGGTTTCCCCGCGGCGTCATAGGAGATGAATCGGACCGGCAGGCCCTTCAGTGCGTCGCCGCCGACAGGCAGGCTGAATCCCGGCATGACGCCCTTCATTGCGTCTTGGACGCCCTTGCTCAAGTCTTCGCAGAACGTTCCCATGGCGCGCAGGGACGCGGCGTCCTCGGCAGGCAGCGTGGTGGCGTCGGCGGGGGCGACCCACGATTCTTGCAGCAGCTTGCCGTCGGGTGTCCGGGTGGCGTAGCGGTCGCAGGTCCACGACCCGATCTTTTCTCCGGACGCGACCTTCTGAACGAGTGGCTGGGTCTGTGTCTGGTTGCCCCCACCGAGGCCCAGGCCCTTCATCATCCCCTCAATCTGCGCGCGCTGCTCGGGGGGCATCATGGCCATCTGCGCCTGCAGCATGCCGGCGGCCGCCGAGAGTTTTTCGGTGACGCCGGCCATCATCTTCTTGTCCAATTGTGAATACTGATTTTTTTCGGGTTGGACGATCCAGACGAGCTGCTTGTCGGCGCGGAAGATCAGGTAGTCATTCTTGGAGGCCAGCGTCCCGCCCATGGCGAGCGTGCCCATGCGCACGCCGGTCGGCGCGACGAAGATCATCGCCTCTTTGGCCTGGCCGTCTGGGAGCGGTCGCTCCTCACCGATCAGCACCGTTCCCGCGCGAGCCGAACCAGCCAGCGCCATTGCACCCGCCAAACCGGCCCACAGGTAGACCATCGCTTGTTTCATGAATTGCAGCTTAGGCGCGAATCACGCCCCGTCCACGGTGAATCGCATCGACCCGACACTCACGCCTTCGGCCGCGGGTCGGCGTCATTTCCCGCGGCGTCACTTTGGGGTGATCCACATGGGCGAGGTCCAGACGACCTCGCCATTATTTATGGGGATCTCGATGTTTTCGTTGGTGGGGGACTTTGCTTTGCGCGAGGAGGTTTCGCCCTGCTGGGTGCCACGGACGTAATAGTAGCTGGTCTTCCCCGGAATGGGCTTGGCGTCGGTCCACTCGAATTCGACGGCCTGTTTATCGGGCTTCGAGGAGTAGACGATCTCGTCGTCCTTGATGATGACGACCTCGGCGAATGGGGCCGTGCCGACGAGCTTGACCCGGATCGTGGGTGGTTTGTCGGTGGTGAACTCGTCGCCCATGAGGTGTTCGCCGCAGCGGACGTCGGCGATGATGTTGTCTGTGGCGCCGTAGACGTGCCTTCTTCTCAAGCCTTCGACGACCGCGGCGCGCGTCGGTTCCTCGGCGAAGACGCAGCAGTAGCTCATGTGGGTGGATGTGTGGTCGGACGAGGACTCGAATCCGAGGCGGTAACCCTTTTTGAGCGCGAGGGAGACAAAGCCGAAGGGCCGGAAGCCGCCGAGCGAGAACTGGGCGGAACTGGCCCGGGGGCCGTCGGGGCGCTCATAGCTATTTCGGTCGCCCTGGTAGATCTCGACGACGGGCTCCACTTTGCCGCCGAAGTCGCGCCAGTCCGTACCCATATCCGTGCCGCTGGTATGGCTCGCGCAGATTCCGCCGAGTGCGCCGAGGTACTTGAACAGCATGAGGCTGTCGGGCGAATTGGGGCGCTGGGCGTCGGGGCCAAGGTCGTCCATGATTTTGCCGAGGCCACTGCGGAGGCGGGGGAGGGGGCGGACGCCCTCGTGGTCGAACACGGCATTGCGGTGACCGTCGGGGTAGTTATTGCTGCGCTCGTAGGACCAGACGGGGAAGAACACGCCCGGGATCGTGTGCGCGGACGTTGTCTTTTGCGTGAGCCACCAGGAGAATTCGCGGCTGCCGTTGTCGTGGTCGCCGCAGCCGATCCAGTCGTGGCGGGCCATGTCCATTGCGTAGCGCCACATGTCGAAGATGGAGCCGTCGCCGCCGCCGTCCCCAGAGAGCTCGGTGTGGCGGTGGAATTCGCCGCGGGCGATGCGCAGCGGTTTGCCGCCGACCTCGGCGCGGTATTCGCGGAAGGCCCTGATCTGCTGGGCTTCCGCGACCAGATCGGGCGGGGGAGGCACGGGTGTGGCGGCTGCGGTCTCGATGAGATTGGGGTCCGAGTCTTGCCTGGCGATGCTGCCGGTTTCGATGAGGTAAAGCTCCTGATTGAAAATGGGGTCGGGGTATTCTGGGTGGGCGCGCGTGTTGGCGGGCGGGGCGTCGGGCGAACGCCTGGTGTAGAGCGGCGGGAGATTCGTGCGCGCGGCGGCGCGGAAACGACCGTCGGAGACCGCGACCATGGCCACGCCCAATTTTGGGGTGGGCAGGAGATCGGCGGCCTGATGCAGAAAGGCGTCGGAACCGAGGGAGGGGAATGCCGCGCGCCACTTCTCGCCGTCGAGAAAGGTGAGGTATTCGACCCATGTGTCGCCGCTGGGGGCCTCGAAGCGAGCGATCTTGGCGCGCGCGGAAAGCCACACGCGACCGTCCTCGGCGATGGCGATGCGCGGGTGGGCTAGGAGGCGCCGGTCCTGTTCGGCCACCATGATCCCCGCGCCGGGACGGGCTTTGCTTGCGGGGAATGCCTCTGCCGGCCCGGATTCGGGCGCGAGCCAACGTGAGCCGTCGAGCACGCGGAGGCCGATGGAGCGGTTCTGGTAGAGGGCGGTGCGGTTGGGCGCGAAGTCGTATGGCCCGAAATCCTTGCCCCAGTTTTCCGGGGCGACCTCGTAGGCGATCCAGAGCCGGTTGCGCGTGTCGAAGGCGATGCTGGGCCGGGCTTCGCCGAGCGGGCCTCGGGTGACGGCCTGGGCATCTCCCCATTGGCCGTTGCTCCAGAGCCGGACCATGACGTCATAATTGCCGGCCTCGTAGGTATCCCAAGCGATGGCGACCTGTCCGTCGGTCGAGGCGGCGATGGCGGGTTCCCACTCATTGGCGGGGCCTGAGGCGATGATTTCAGGTGGGGAGAACTCGTCGCCCTTCTGGGTGGCGGCGAGGATGTCGGCGCTGGAGTCGCCCAGCGACTGCCAGGTGACCCAAACTCGGCCTTTGGCGTCGGTGGTTGCGCGGGGGAACAGGTCAGATCCCCTGGCGGTGGATACGCGGATGGCCGGGGACCACGTGCCCCCGGACCGGGCACGGGCGAAGATGTCCCAATTCTCCCCATCGCGCGCTGACCAGAAGACCCACGCCCGGCCCTCGCCATCGATCGCGACCGCGGTGCCGAGCACGCGCTGGCCGGGATCGGTGACAGGTTCGGGCTGGCCCCAGGCGCCGTCTTGCTGGGCGATGAACAACACCTGATCGCCGCCGGATGGAGCCGCCAGGAAGTCGAAGTTCTCGGGGGCTTTCACTTCGGGCACGCCTCCGCCATCGCCGGCGGCCTTCTTGCCTTTGCCCTTCTTTTTACCACTGCGCGGGGCGCCGGCGTCGCCGGGCAATCTGAACGGCGCGTCGAAGTTGGGGCCGTGGGTGAGGGCGATGTAGCTGGCGATGAACCCGTCTTTGCCAATCGCCGCGGCCGGACAGCTGTCTTCCTTTGGGGAGAGGACCACGGGCGAATAGTTCGGCAGGCGCCGTATCTCAGCTTCCCCGTTGAGGGACATGCGAGTGGGCCCGTAGCCCAAGGATCCAAAGGCGATGTCGATGTCGCCCTTGGGCGTGGATATTTTGAGGGTGGCGCCGGGTCCGGCGGTCGCGAGGCTGAGGACGATTCCGTTCGGGGTGATAGGGGTCTTGGTGATATCGAATTTCGGGTTGAGCGTGGCGAAGCGCGCGATGAAGGGACGGGATTTGATACGGTAGTCGGTCTTGGTGACATAATCATCGCCCGCGAAGCGCCAGCCATCGGCGTCCACCACCTCGCAGTTGGTGGGAGTGATCTTGCCCTCCCAGACGGTGGCCTCCTTGTCCTTGAGGCCGAGGACGACCGAGACGGTGATGTGGCGCGACTCCCTGGCCGGTTGGGCAAGCGCGGTCGTGGTGACGAGCGCCATGCACAGGGCCGAGACTGCGGGGTTTGAGAAACGGTGACGGGCCTTCGGTTGCATCGAATCCTCCTTGCCGCGGGCCGCGGCGCCAGCGCTGGACGCCGCTGTTTAACACAGAACCCGCGGGATGTCGAATCGCGAGAGGGGACCGGAATCCCGCGATTAGCAGCCCGTTGTGTGGGTTTTTCAACGGGCTGTTGGCCGAGGGCGCTGGGCGCCGGAACAGACCGTGGCATTCCTCCGATTCAATCAGATGGGGAAATCGTCACCCGTTTCTCCGGCGCCTGCAGATGGCCACCGTGGCGACGCCGACCAAGAGAAGGGCGAGCGCCGAGGGTTCGGGAATGACCAGCGCGATCTGGTTGCCGTTGTAGGCGTAATTGATCTGGTAGCCGCTGGGCGCATCCAAAGTATTTGCAAAGGTACCCACGAGGGCACCGTATTGCGCGAAGACGTAGGCCTCGTCGTCCAGCGTGCCCCCGAGGAGATCGAAATCCAGGGTCGCCGATGCAATGTCTAGGGAACCCGTCGCGAACAGCAGGTCGCTTGAGCCGAGCCCGCTCGAATCCAGCTCGATCTTGAGGATGCCGTCCAAGTCCGCGTTCCCATTGAACGTCAGCGTGCCGATCGAGTTGCCTGGGGCGACGACGCCCCCGCTGATGCTGGCCAGGGCCGCGCTGATCACCCCTGTGCCACCGAGCGTGGCGCCGGATGCGACGAGGTACTGGCCGCCGCCGATGTGTCGGCCGTTCACGAGCAGCGTGCCGTTTGAGACGATCGTCCCGCCGGAATAGGTGTTGCTGCCGCCGAGGGTCAGCGTGCCCGCGCCACCCTTGGTCAGGCCCAGGTTGCCGGTGATCCTCCCCAGATAATTGGTGTTGGCCGACTGGTTGATCGTGAGCGTTGCCGCCGTGGCAGAGGAATTGTTGATCACCTCGTTGACATAGTTGGTGCCCCCGTCCGTGAGCCTCGCGATGGTCGCATCGAAGCCAGACAGGTTGAAGGTGCCGATCCCAGATTGCGAAAGGGTGCTTGCGGTGCCCATGAGCAGCGTGACGTTGGTCGGAATGGCGCCCGCGACGGTCGTGGTCAGGTTGCCGCCCCAGTCGATCCTGAGGGTGCCGAAAGTGTTGCCACCGACATCCAGGCGCGCGCTGCTGTTCACCAACAGCGAACCACCTGATCCGAGATTGATCGGATTGCCGGTTATGATAGGCGATCCCTGGTCCAAGCGCAGAGTGGCGGTGCTGCCGGTGATCCCGCCACTGACCGTCAGGTTGCCGGAGCCCGTGGTGATCCAGGTTTCCGAACTTCCAGCGATGGTGATGGGTCCGGTCCAGACGTTGCTCCCGCTATGACTGCGCAGCGCCCCACGGCGTTCGCTATCGCCGGGGCTGGCGCCGTTGCCGCTGATCGTGAGCGCCTCGCCATCGACGGTGATGCCCCCCGTCAGGCGCAACTGATTCCCGCTGGCGACCGTCGTGCCGCCATTCGTCGAACCCAGCGCATTTGCGTGGGAGATGGCCAGTATCCCGTTGCCGCCGCTGATGGTGGTCGCCCCGGTGTAGGAATTGGAGGCCGTGAGGTTGAGGAGACCCGCGCCGGCCTTGGTGAAGCCGCTGCTTCCGGCGATCTCGGCACTGATCGTGGCGGACCTGTCGATCCGGTTTGTCCCGAGGGCGTTGACCGTAATGGTGGGCGTGGTACCGGCCAGGGTCAGGATGTTGGCGGCGTTACCGTTGTTGTCGATGGTCCATCCGGCGGGCGTGTTGGTGGCGGTGTCGCCGAAAGTCAGGTAGCCGATGGTGCGGGCCGTGTCGAGGTGCACCGTGTTATTCGCCGTGATATCGAGCGCGTTGAAGAAGGCGGCCGCGCCGGAACCATCGGCCACCGCAGCCCCGCTCCAGTTGTTGGAATCGCTCCAGAGGCCGCCGCTGGTCGCGTTCGCCCAAGTGCCACTGGTTTGTGCCGCGGCATGGTTGGCCAGACCCATCAGCGCAGCGACAAGGGCGGGCAGAAAACTGCGTCGGGCCGGGCTTGCTTGGAGGGGACTCTGGCAAATCAATTTCATCGTTTGGCCTTTCTCCAGTTCAACGACCCAAGCCGACCTTTCGATGGCCGGGGACTGATCGCCCCGAACGAGGGTGCATCAAGAGCGATTCGCCGTCGAAACGGAGTACCGGAATCGTATAGGGGGCTGAACCGCCTAGTCCAGCGCGTTTGTGGAGCCGAGCCCCATGGCGTGGGCTTGAAGTGTTCGCCATCGGCTGTGGAACGACTTGGGCGCGGCGGAGTTCCGCACAGGGGGAAGAACATAGGGATGGGTGATGCCGTGGGGAAGTGGGCGGATCGGTGTTCTTGGTTTGTGTGTAACATGTTGTTAACCAATGCGTTCCAATTTGACCCGAGTCCTTTGCTGGCGGGGATTCGGTAGGTGCGCGAGGCAATGTTAGCTGGGTGATTGGGGGCCGCCGTGGAATGGGGGGGGGATCGGCAAAGACTCTTCTTTCGTGATGGACGCGGGGCGGGAATCTGATTATCTGGTTGCCGATGAAGGCGCTTATCGCGGTGATGCCGAAGCGGACGGTGCTGGACCCGCAGGGTGAGGCGGTGAAGGAGGCGATCCACCATTTGGGTTTCGAGGCGGTAGTGGACGCGCGCGTGGGAAAATTCATCGAATTGAAGTTGGATGGCATAGGTGAGGCGGAGGCGCGGCGACGGTTGGAGGTGATCTGCCACGAGTTGCTCTCGAATCCCGTGATCGAGGAGTACTCGCTGCTTTTTGAGAGGGGCGCGGAGGCGAAAGGGGCTGCGCCGAAGGCGGCTCGGGGGGCGAGGCGGGGGTCCAAGGGCGTCAAGGCGCGCGCGGCGGCGAAAGCGGCGCGGAAGTCGGCGAAGCCTGGCAAGGCCATGGCGAAGGGGCGCCGGGCGCGCCGATGAAGTGGGCGGTGCTCCAATTTCCCGGGTCCAACTGCGATCAGGACCTGATCCACGTGCTGCGTTCGGTGATGGGCAAAGACGCGGCATATCTCTGGCACAAGGAGCGTTCACTGGGCGATGCGGAGGTCGTGCTGGTGCCCGGGGGATTCTCGTATGGGGACTATCTGCGCTGCGGGGCGATCGCGCGGTTTTCTCCGGTCATGCGGGCGGTGGGCGAATTCGCGTCGCGGGGGGGATTCGTGCTGGGGATCTGCAATGGGTTTCAGATCTTGTGCGAGGCGGGGCTGCTGCCGGGCTGCCTGATCCGCAACCGGGAACTGCGTTTCGCGTGCCGCGAGGTGGTGCTGCGGGTGGAGAACGCGGGCCTTCCGTTCACGGGGCGCATGAGGGCGGGGCAGGTATTGCGGATGCCGGTGGCCCACGGCGAGGGGAATTACTTTGCCGATGCGGAGACGCTGGCGCGGATCGAGCGCGGCGGGCAGGTGGTTTTCCGATACTCTGAAGGATCGAATCCCAATGGCTCGTTGGGTGACATCGCCGGGGTGTGCAACGGTCGCGGCAATGTCCTCGGCCTGATGCCGCACCCCGAGCGGGCGGCCGAGGCGATCCTGGGATCGGCGGATGGGCGGTTGATTTTCGAGAGCCTCTCGGACGCGGTGCGCGCGTGCCGGGCGGCACGGTTGAGCGGCGATTGAGGCGTGGCATGGGCAAGATTCCCGAGGATGCGGAGGTGACGCCAGGGCTGGTGGCGAGGCACGGGCTCACGCCCGATGAATACCGGCTCATCCAGGACATCCTGGGCCGCGAGCCGACCATCACCGAACTTGGGATTTTCTCGGTGATGTGGAGCGAGCATTGCTCCTACAAGAGTTCCCGGCCGGAGCTGAAGAAGTTTCCGACCGAGGGCCCCTCGGTACTGGTGCGGGCGGGGGAGGAAAACGCGGGCGTCATAGACATTGGCGATGGCTGGGCGGTGGCGTTCAAGATCGAGTCGCACAACCACCCGAGTGCGGTGGAGCCATTCCAGGGCGCGGCAACAGGGGTGGGTGGCATACTGCGGGACATCTTCACGATGGGGGCGCGGCCAGTGCTGCTGGCGGACTCGTTGAGATTCGGAGACATCCGGGGCAGGTCGCGCAAGGCGGCCGAGAATCGGCGGCTTCTCAATGGCGTGGTGTGCGGCATCGCGCACTACGGCAATTGCATCGGGGTGCCGACGGTGGCGGGCGAGATCGCGTTTGACGACAGCTATTCCGGCAACCCTCTCGTGAATGTTTTTTGCCTCGGGGTGCTCCGCCACGACCAGATCCGGTTGGGCAAGGCAACGGGCGAGGGCAATCCCGTGTTCTACGTGGGGGCCAAGACGGGGCGAGACGGGCTCGCGGGCGCGGCGTTCGCGTCGCGCGACCTCACCGAGGAATCCAAGGAGGACCGCCCGGCGGTCCAGGTGGGCGATCCGTTCCGGGAAAAGCTCCTGCTGGAGGCGTGCCTTGAGCTGTTCGAGCACGCGGAGTCGATCGTGGGCGTCCAGGACATGGGCGCGGCGGGGCTCACATGCTCCACGTGCGAGACCGCCAGCCGCGGGCACTCGGGCGTCGAGATCGATCTGGATCTCGTGCCACAGCGCGAGGCGGGGATGACGGCATACGAGCTGATGCTCAGCGAGTCGCAGGAGCGCATGCTGAT
>JAKQKQ010000120.1 GCA_029560585.1 Verrucomicrobiota bacterium
CCAGGCGGTCGTCGGCGACCTCGAGGTCCATTCCTTCCGCAGGCTCGCCCGCGCGGTATACCTTCACCCGCGCAAGGTCCGCCGCGTCCAGCGGCCCGCCTGCTGCGGCTATAGTCTCCATGAGGCGAGTGCCCTCGTCTACGGGGTACACCCCCGGACGGGCCACCGCGCCAAGCACTGCAACTTGCTTTTTCGGTTTCTCCGGGGCCTCAGGGATGTAGACCACGTCTCCATCGGCGAGTACGGCGTTGCCTTCGCTCCCGGGGTCATGCCCCAGCGCGTCGAGGTCGATGCCGGCGGCAGTTCGCCCGACGCCCGAGTCGGCGCCCGACGCGCGTCCCCCAGCTCCCCGCGTCAGAACGACGTTCTTAGCATCGCCCAGGGCCGACACCCCGCCTGCGGCTGCAACGGCATCGAGCAGACGCGCCCCAGCCGCAAGTTCGTACACCCCCGGTCGCGTCGCCGCGCCCACCACGGTCACGTTGATCATGCGGGACCCGACTACCACAACATCGCTTGCGCCGAGCGTCGGGTTGGCCGCTCCGTCGCCTGCAAACACCGCCTTGCCCTGCCCGAAGGCAGCCCCGGCGCCGGCGGAGGCGTCCCCGCCCGCGTAGATCGTCACACTCTCCAGCGACGCCCGAGCGGTCAACCCGCCTGCGGCAGCTACCGCGTCCGCAAGCTTCGCCCCGCGGGGAAGCTTGTACGCCCCGGGCCTCGCGACCTCCCCCAGCACCACTACCTGCCCGGAAAGCTCCGGCACATACACCGTGTCGCCGTCCGCGAGCTCAAGGCCCGCCGCCCCGCCCGCGAGGATCGCGTCTACATCTATCTCGACAGCGCGCGCCGCATTCGTGCCGTCCACGCCGTCAATACTACCCTCACCATCGCCCTCGCCGCCACGCCTGGTGACTACAACCCTTGCGCCGTCCCCGGCAGCGGAAACCCCGCCCGCCGCAGTGATCGCCTCGACAATGCCAGCGCCCCGTTTCAACTCGTAGCTGCCCGGGCGCTGTACATGCCCGGCCACCTGCACCCGTATCCCGGCGGACGGCACCACGATCACCTGCCCCGCCTTGACGGGCGGATTGGCTTTGATGTTGCCCTCATACACCAGCGATTCGTCTGCGACGGCAAGGCTGAGCGCGGTCAGGCCGCCCGATACGCTGTCGGCGCCGCCGGCATCAGTTGCCGGAGCGGCTTTCACGCCCTGCCCCTCATATACCTTCACCCTGGCAAGATCCGCCTTGCCGGTGGGCCCGCCCGCAGCGGCGATCAGGTCCATCACAGTCGTGCCGCGCCCTCCGGGGTACACCCCAGGCCTCGCCACCTCTCCCATGATCGCAACCTGCTCCCGCGCCTCCGGTACGAACAGGGCGTCCCCATCCGCAAGCAGAGCGTTGGCGTCGAGGCTGGGATCTTGGAGCAGCGCTTCGGCATCCAAAACGACCGAACCGGGTTCGGACCCCCTGCGGCTGTGCACCGCTGAGCCTGCGTCCGCGTCAGCGGCCATGCCCCCTGCCGCGGCCAGGGCATCCACAATGCGGGCGCCTGAAAGCAATTCGTATGTACCCGGACGGGCCACTCGCCCAACCACGCTCACGTATATGGCGCGTGAACCTACAACCGCCATGTCGCCGGGGGAAAGCTCCGGGTTGTCCTGCGCGCTTCCGGCAAAGAGCTCACGCCCCTCGCCGATTGCGCGCTTACCTGCCTGATCGGGTTTTCCTGCGGCGTAGACCGTTACGTTATCCAAAGAAGCCCTGGCAGTGGCGCCTCCCGCCGCCGCTATGGCGTCTAGAAGCTTCGCCCCGCGCTGGAGCTTGTATGCCCCGGGCCGCGCTACCTCTCCCATGACCAGAACCTGCTCAGGCGCCGTCTCAGGCACGAACAGCGCGTCGCCGTCTTCCAGCAGAGGCAGGGGCGCAACCGGCATCTGGGCCAACGGCTCGCCCGATGCCTCGCCCGGCGCCTCCCGGGCGTCAAGCGCCGACGTCACGTCGATATCCAGGGAGAAAACGCCTTCGCCGGTCTTGCGCGCCAGGGCCACCCGAGTTCCGTCGCCGGCGGAGGTCACTCCGCCCGCCGCGGCAATGGCATCCAGAGCCGTCGCGCCGCGCCGCAGCGTCACCTGGCCCGGCCTTGCCACAAAGCCCGCAACATACACCCTAACTTCCGTCCCGGGCACAACAATCACCGAACTCGGCTCAACCACGGGGTTGACCTTGATGTCGCCGTCGTATGCCAGGCGGTCGTCCGCGACCTCGAGGTCCATCCCTTCCGCAGGCTCGCCCGCGCGGTATACCTTCACCCGCGCGAGGTCCGCCGCATCGAGCGGCCCGCCTGCCGCGGCTATGGCCTCTATGAGGCGAGTGCCTTCATCCGCGGGGTACACCCCCGGACGGGCCACCGCGCCAAGCACCGCGACTTGCTTCTTCAACTTCTCCGGGGCCTCGGGGATGTACACCACGTCTCCATCCGCAAGTACGGCGTTGCCTTCGCTCTTCGGGTCATGACCCAACATATCCAGGTCGATACCGGCGGCAACTTTCCCGCTGGCAGAGTCGGCGCCCGACGCGCGTCCCCCAGCTCCCCGCGTCAACACAACGTTCTTGGCATCGCCCAGGGCCGACGCCCCGCC